>NZ_AFHI01000015.1 GCF_000217935.1 Rheinheimera sp. A13L | reverse complement strand
CTCCCGCGCCAGGTACAATTTGAATTGGGTCATTAGCTCAGCTGGTAGAGCAGCGGACTTTTAATCCGTTGGTCGATGGTTCGAATCCATCATGACCCACCAATTCAAAACCTACTCTGGGTCATTAGCTCAGCTGGTAGAGCAGCGGACTTTTAATCCGTTGGTCGATGGTTCGAATCCATCATGACCCACCACTTTCTCGATTCTCCTTGCATGGGTCATTAGCTCAGCTGGTAGAGCAGCGGACTTTTAATCCGTTGGTCGATGGTTCGAATCCATCATGACCCACCATGCAATCATCGTCTTCTTTATGTTTCCAGCTACACTTTTTGTGTATAATGCCGCACTTTTTAAAACCGGGTGGCCGTTATGGATCAAGCACTGCACTTCAACGAACTTGACTTTGTATTCCCGAAAAAACCTTTGCCGTTAAATGCGGATCAAAAAGCTGCCTACAAAGAACGTATCAAGCTTTTATTACAGCAACGTGATGCTGTGCTGGTTGCGCACTATTACACTGATCCTGAAATTCAGGCTTTGGCAGAAGAGACAGGCGGTTGTGTGTCTGACTCATTGGAAATGGCGCGTTTTGGTAATAAACATCCGGCGAAAACACTGATTGTTGCCGGAGTGAAGTTTATGGGCGAAACCGCCAAAATTCTGAACCCGGAAAAAACCGTATTGATGCCAACGCTCGAAGCTACTTGCTCGTTGGACCTAGGTTGCCCTGCAGATGCGTTCAGCGCTTTTTGTGATGAGCATCCTGACCGTGTTGTTGTGGTCTATGCCAATACCTCTGCTGCGGTAAAAGCCCGGGCTGACTGGGTGGTGACTTCATCTATCGCATTAGATGTAGTAGAGCACTTAGACAGCGAAGGCAAAAAGATTTTATGGGGCCCGGATCGCCATTTGGGTGCTTATGTACAAAAACAAACCGGAGCCGACATGCTGTTATGGCAAGGCGCTTGTATTGTGCATGATGAGTTTAAAGCCAAAGCGCTGGTGGAGCTGAAAAAGCAATATCCAAATGCCGCTGTGCTGGTTCACCCTGAGTCCCCAGCCAATGTGGTCGATTTAGCTGACGCTGTAGGTTCTACCAGTCAGTTGATCAAAGCCAGCCAGACCATGCCAAACGACACCTTTATCGTGGCAACTGACCGTGGCATCTTTTACAAGATGCAACAAGCTATGCCAGATAAGACCTTTATCGAAGCTCCAACGGGCGGTAACGGCGCAACGTGCCGCAGCTGCGCTCATTGCCCTTGGATGGCAATGAACGGTCTGAAGGCGATTGAGGACGCTCTGCTGCAATCTGAAGGTCACGAAATTTTTGTGGATGCAGATTTACGCGAACAGGCGTTAATCCCGCTGGATCGAATGCTGAACTTTGCAAAATCAGCGCAAATGCCGGTAAAAGGCAACGCCTAAGTCCGTGGTGGCAATAGTTGCTGAAAATTCCAGCAAAAGAACAGGCTTATGTATTTAACTGTTGCACGGCGCGGTGATTTTCAATAGGATAGCCGCGCTTGCTGTAGCAAGCCCCGGAGAGATGGCTGAGTGGCTGAAGGCGCACGCCTGGAAAGTGTGTTTAGGTTAATCCCTAACGAGGGTTCGAATCCCTCTCTCTCCGCCAGTTTAAATGAAAAAGCCCCGAACGAAAGTTCGGGGCTTTTTCATTTAAACCGGAGAGCGAGGTCTTGGTTCGAACCCTTAGTTCGACCAATAGGCCATGACGGCCTATTGGGACGTGGCGTAGCCACGCCCGTCAGGGCGAGCACCATGGATGGTGCGAGTCAATCCCTCAGTGCAGACGAAAGTTCGGGGCTTTTTCATTTAATCCGGAGAGCGAGGATTTGGTTCGAACCCTATGTTCGACAAATTCGCCGGGAGCTAATTTGGACGCGCTTTAGCGCGGCCCGCAGGGCCAGCACCATGGATGGTGCTGGCAATCCCGTGGTGCTGCTGTCGCGGATTAAAGAGCCTAGCTTTTATCCATAAGTAGCTTTCTGTATAGATACGTAACAAGTCTTTGAATTTAGATCGGATATCAGAGGGATTGTCAGCTATGAGTATTTAAATATGCACATAGGCCTGATAAGTCGGGATATATAGTTCTGGCATTTACTCCAAGTATATTAAGCTCATATAACAAGAAGCTCTTCTTGGAAGACGGAATTTTAAACTCAATGAAACGCTCAATACCTTCGACATAGTTTATTCTCTCAATTTCTAGTGGAATAAACATCTTATCTTTTTCTGAGTATGCATGCAGAGTGAACCAGCCGAATTGAGCTTTGACTCTGTCGTTATTGATTCTTGGCTGAAACGCGAGAGTATTCGCTACATCAAATGGAGAAACGTTTATCTCCTCTGAATTTGTAGTGGCACACTGAATTTGGCCACCTGATTAGAGGTGTTATGATCCACCTCGTAAGCAATTAGGTGACATGATGAACAAAAAGACAAGACCTACGTTTAGCCCCGAATTTCGTCTGGAATGTGCCCAACTGGTGGTTGATAAAGGCTACTCAGTAGCCGATGCCGCTGAAGCGATGAATGTCGGTAAATCAACTATGGATAAATGGGTTCGGCAGCTACGCGAAGAGCGTGCGGGCATTAGCCCCAAAGCCACGCCGATGACGCCAGACCAACTTAAAATCCGTGAGTTAGAGAAGAAAATCAAGCGCATAGAGCTTGAGAAGGAAATTCTAAAAAAGGCTACAGCTCTCTTGATGTCGGACTCGCTGAACAATTAAAGATAATTGGGAAGCTCAAGCAGAGCTATGCAGTGGCGCGGTTATGCCAGGTCTTTGGAGTCCATCGAAGCAGTTTTAAGTATTGGAACCAACGCGTTGAGGTCATCAAGCCTGAACAGGTTCTGAGACTGAGTAAAGTCAAAGAGCTGTTCAACGCGAGCCATGGCTCTGCTGGTTCACGCAGTATTGCAGAAATGGCGACTGCACAAGACGTGAAGATGAGCCGTTACCTTGCCGCTAAATGCATGGAAGCACTGGGATTAGTCAGTTGCCAGCAGCCAAGCCATGCGTATAAGAAAGGTGGCCGTGAGCATGTTGAAATCCCGAATCTGTTGGACAGGCAGTTTGCTGTAACACAGCCAAATCAAGTGTGGTGTGGCGACGTCACGTACATTTGGACGGGCAATCGCTGGGCTTATCTGGCGGTTGTGATGGATTTATTTGCAAGAAAACCTGTAGGTTGGGCGATGTCGTTCTCGCCTGACAGTGAGTTAACCTGCAAGGCACTAAGCCATGCATTTGAATCCAGAGGCCGGCCACAAGGACTGATGTTCCACTCAGACCAAGGCAGTCATTACACGAGCCGTAAATTCAGGCAGTTGCTCTGGCGATGCCAAATCACGCAAAGCATGAGCCGTCGTGGTAATTGCTGGGACAACAGCCCAATGGAGCGCTTCTTCAGAAGCTTAAAGACGGAATGGGTGCCAACAATAGGCTATAGCTCTTTTGCTGAAGCTGAACGGGAAATACTGGATTACATGCTGGGCTACTACAGCCAGCTCAGGCCACATCACTACAATGGTGGTTTGGCTCCAAATGAATCCGAGCGCAGATACTGGCTTGGCTACAAAGATGTGGCCAAAATTAGTTGACCACTACAATTACATACACCATGTGTATATAAGGAATACATCCAACCATCAGTATTCTCTGCAGAGTCTGATTGGCATGCAAACCAAAGTGCAATTAAAGGGTTCGTTGTCCAATCTAAAAGACGTGTTTTTAATCCATGATGTTGGGCTAAGACCATCAACTCTAAATCCGAAACGTCAGGCCTCTCTATGAGATTACCAGCGAGTAGTCTTAATTGGCGGAGTTGTTCCTGTTCTTTAACAAGAGAGTTGGTTACCGGACTTTTTCTTGCGATACCGGGTAAAAGATTTCGCTTGGTTGATGGTTGACCTCGGTAAAGAGTTACATCCATTAATGCATGCCAATTTGTATAGTTGATCAACTCAGAAATTGAATTAATAGTGTGAGTTTCCAATGCTATCCCCTTGTTAACTTTATTTTTCCTATCCATTTCGCATTGAGCTTTGTTTTCTACAATGTAGCGTATTTCGCAGGCATACAGCTAAACTTTTGCAGCCAATTTAATCTTTATTTGCCCCATCCTCCCCCCTAATCTATACTCGCAAGTATCTACAATGTATATCCATCACTAAAGGTATTTATGTCCATAACCATAGCCAAATGGGGTAACAGCGCTGCACTTCGTTTGCCAAAAGACTTACTGGACAGGTTGTCTTTGCAGGTTGGCGACAAGGTTGAAATACAGCAACAAGGTAACCAGATAGTGATTACGCCCAGCAAACCCTCGCTGGAAGATTTGCTGTCCCGGGTTACAGCTGAAAATAAACACCAATCACTTGTTCATGATGCACAGGGTAGGGAATTGTTATGAGCCCCATGCCTGATGCGGGTGATATTGTCATTATCGATTTTGATCCTCAGGCAGGGCATGAACAGGCTGGTAAAAGGCCTGCATTGGTATTAAGTCCAAAACAGTTTAATAAGATCACTGGTTTTGTCTGGTTGTGTCCAATCACCAGTCAGGTGAAAGGTTATCCTTTCGAAGTGGCTGTTACAGGCTCAAAAAAAACACAAGGTGTTATTCTGACCGATCAGCTGAAGTCTTTGGATGCACAAGCCCGAAGACTGCAAAAGGTGGATCAGGTCAACGCTGATTGTTTGGCTAACGCGAAAGTACTTATTGCGACCATTATCTCGATTTGATTTTTAGCTAGCTGATTTTTGGTGATTGGATAAGCTCTTGAGTCCTGACCATCAGAAAAAATATCACTCCGACCAATACCAACTAGTAATGTTATACCTGTAGCAGCCAGCAGTTTCACCAGTCACCGCTTTGACCCAGTGCTCTGAGCCCTCTGATGAAGGATCAAACAACACGCAGCGGTTGTAAAGGGGCGCGATAGTCACAGGGCCATTATCCTTTCCCATAAACATCAGTTCGCCGCCGTTATCACTTTGCCAGTTTTGATTTAAATAAAGCAGCATACAGACTTCTCTGCCTGGCGAATCATCCGCGTGTTGATTAACAAAATCGCTGGCGCTTAAGCGGAAAAAATTGGTATTAACCTCTGGCTTAGCCACATTGATATCGGTTATTTGCACATCAAATATACGTGATAACAACGACATGAATTCATTGCTACGTAAAAATGATAAAAACTCCAGAGCAATAGCAGACTCAGGGTTATCTGCAGGATGCCCGGTACGCTCCCAAAGATCACGCTGTACAAAACGTTCTGTATCAGGAGTTTCTTGCCAGGTCGCATTATTCACATAAAGCGCAGAGTAGCTGTGTTTTTGTGTCTTCCATTGCTTTTCTTGCTGTAATGCCTGAGCTACCAGGTCGAGTTTGGCCTGAGCAAATAAGCCGTCAATAACGACATGATGAGGAGTTGAGCGTACTAAAGCCTTTCGATAAGCACGGATCGCAGAAGGGATAATTTGCTGTTCATTCAGCCACATGCAGAGGACTCGCTTGTAGGGTTAAATCACGTCTAAAATCGCGATGATACAATATTTGGGCTTAAGTTTATCCAGTTAAATTACTCATGCGTAATGACTCCATGCTGTGTCTTGGTCAAAAAGGCTTATCTAACAAAGTAATTGAAATAAATCATTTTTTTTATTACTTTAAAACAAGTCGGTTTACTTTAACTGACTCCAATCCTGATTTTGCTGTAGCGACGATCGTAGGATTTTTGGGATAACATAATGAATAAAAGGACTTCGTAATGAAAAGTATATTTTTCTTTGACTCCATGCTGACGCCAAAAATTATTACCCTGGTGTATTGGCTGCTGTTAGCTGTTGCTGTATTCAGTGGTTTAGGCGCAATGTTTTCCGACTATGGTGGTGGTTTTTTAGTTGGATTGGGTATCTTGATCGGTGGCGCTGTTGGTGCCCGTATTTGGTGTGAGTTGCTGATTGTATTATTTAAGATCCATGAAAACCTGCAAAAAATTGCAGAGAAGAATGATCAGTAAAGCTCTTGATGTGACTCTGATACAGCAAGCCAGCTATGGGCTTGCTGCTATTGTAATTCAGCTGGTTCAACCTACCCGCCATTCCAGACCATAATGTGCAAATAGCTCTGCATCTTTAGCAAACCACAACTCAAAAGCCTGGACATCATAACCTTCTTGTTGTGCCAGTCTAAAGATCCTGACAGAGAGCTCAAGTAAGTCGCGGTAAACCCAGGCTTTGCCCTGGTAAATTACCGCCAAATCAGGCTGTTCTGCCAATATTTCGATAGCTTTCATCGTCTGATTCAAGCGACGTAATTGCTCTGTGCGCCATGTTGTACTCATACTCGCGTCCTTTAGTCAAAATACCGACAGTCTCTGCTTAGTACAGTATGCTGTTCAATATTTGTGCCATGGCTTAACAGACAAAAGAACTTAACGCAGTGCGCGGCCCAGCAAAGAAAAATAGCCAAGCCAATGTTGAGCTAATTGTGCAGACAACGCCGAGTCAGGGTACAAACCCGCTTTGGCTGCTTTGCTTTTTAAGGTGCCACTGACTAAAAAGCTGTTTTTAAGCTGTTGTTGTTGCAGCATATGCTCAAAAGCCCGCGCAGCCATCTCTTCCGGCTTGGCGTAATAATAAATGCCATGAGCCTGATCAAAAGCAGCACAAGTTTTGACATAGCTGTTGGATCCAGCTCCGTCGGCGGATAAAAACAATGCGGCAAAGCTTTGATCCAAATACTGATTCAGCGGGTGAGGGGATAGAGTGGCATTATTCAGCCAGCTGGAACTGGCAAAAGCCGAAGATGGAAGCTCATCGCTGAATAATTTGCTGCAAATGTAATGATCAAAGGCGTGGAACCATTCATGCGCTAAACTGCCGCCACCGGCGTTTTTCGCCAAAGCCAGTAAACGGCCCTGGGGTTGATAAAAAGCACAGCTGCCTTGTTGACCACCAATACCAAAATTCAGACTCAGGCTTTGATTCAGTGAAATCACCTGCTTGGGTACCTGTAACAGCAGCATCAAATCGGATAAAGCGTCAAAAAACAGGTTGGCCGCCAGTTGCTGTTCGACTGCAGTTACCCAGCGGCCTATTTTAATACTTTGGAAACCAAAAATTTTTACTATATCCAAAAAGCTGACGTCGGCACCGGATCTGTGCTCCGGACCGTTTCGAAAATAGGTCTGCTGAATGCGTGGTACTAAATCAGCCATAGGGTAACTGGTTCAAATTTAAACATTTTTTGAGTGCTTATGCTGGGAAAACACAGTTTAAGTCGTATACTGACAAGCGGTATAGTGGTTTTCAACCGAACTTGACGGCTTTTCTATGCCAAAGCCAGTTTAACAAGAGTGATTTTTATGTCCCTGCTAGAAAATTTACTGATTATGTTGCTGCTGATCAGTGCCAGCGCCTTCTTTTCTATGTCTGAAATAGCTTTAGCTGCTTCACGCAAAATACGTTTAAAGCAATTAGCATCAGACGGTGAACCCCGTGCCGCTTTAGTGTTGCAGCTGCAGTCTAATCCCGGTAGTTTTTTCACCATAGCGCAGATTGGCTTAAATGCAGTGGCGATATTGGGTGGTATTTTAGGTGAAGCTGCTTTTACCCCTTATATCTTAAGTTTGCTGAATTTAATTTTTGAAAATCCGGCCAACGAGGGCATAGCTTTTGGTTTATCGGTGTTTTTTGTGACGGCCCTGTTTATTTTGTTTGCCGATTTAATGCCAAAACGGCTGGCGATGTTATCACCGGAAAAAGTGGCAATATCTTTAGTCAATCTGGTATTGCTGATGCTGGTTATTTTTAAACCTTTGGTGTGGTTTTTTAACAGCTTAGCCAATCTGGTATTTAAACTCTTTAACGTGCCGATGCAGCGTATCGATCAAATTACGCCAGAAGATATAGTGGCCATGATGGATGAAGGGGCTCAGGCTGGTGTATTACAACAGCAGGAACGCACCTTGCTCGAGAACGTGTTTGATATGGACTCCCGCACTGTTACTTCGGCGATGACAGCACGCGAAAGCTTAATTTACTTTAATTTAAAAGAAACCGCTGACAGTATTAAAAACAAAATTGCCGAACATCCCCATGCCAAATTTATTGTCTGTGATGACAGTCTGGACAAAGTGGTAGGTTATGTCGACAGCCGCGATATTTTGATGCAGGTATTGCATCAGCAGCCTATTAACTTACTCAAAGAAGGCATGATCCACACGCCGTTAATAGTGCCTGACTCCTTGTCGTTGTACGAAGTACTGGCGCATTTTAAATCCAGCGGTATCGACTTTGCCGTAGTGCTGAACGAATACGCCTTAACAGTGGGCATGGTGACCCTGAAAGATGTAATGAGCATTGTGATGGGCGAGCTGGTGAATTCGGATGAAGAACAAATAGTACAACGTGATGAAGCATCCTGGCTGGTTGAGGGGTTAACGCCACTGGATGATGTGATGAGGGTCTTTAATATCGACAGCTTCCCGGATGATGAGAACTACGAAACTATTGCCGGTTTTATGATGTATATGCTGCGTAAAATTCCAAAACGCACCGACTTTGTGATCTTTCAGGGCTACAAGTTTGAAGTAGTTGATATCGACAGCTACAAAATTGACCAGTTGCTGGTGACTAAAGTCAAAGTGGCAGAAGATGGGTCAGAGCTTAAGCCCTGACCCTCCATGACTGAACTCACAGTCGTTGTGAGTGATGACTTAGGGTCAGGATTTTGAAGCGGAACTCTGACCCGCCACCCAGTTTTTCACTTTAGTATCCAGCACCGACATAGGCACAGCACCACCAAGCAGCGCTAAATCGTGGAAAGCTTTGATATCAAAGTTGTCGCCTAGCTGCTCTTTAGCATAAGCGCGCAATTTCACAATCTTCAACATACCCAGCTTGTAGCCTAGGGCCTGACCAGGCCATGCCATATAACGTTCAATTTCAGACACTACATCAGTTTCTGTGGTGCCTGTGGTTTCGGCCATGTAAGTAATCGCCTGTTCACGGGTCCATTTTTTCGCATGCAGGCCTGTGTCGACCACTAAACGCACAGAGCGGAATAACTCGGCTTTCAGGCGGCCTAAATCACCAAAAGGGTCGTCCTGGTACATGCCCATTTCTTTGGCAACCAGCTCTGAATACAAAGCCCAGCCTTCGACATAGCTATTGTAAGGGGCAACACGGCGCAGCAGTGGCAAATGCTCCTGAGCTAAATTTAATGCCACTTGCCAGTGGTGGCCCGGATTGGCTTCATGGTAGGTCAGGGTTTTTAAATCAAACTTTGCATTGGCTTTAATGTCGCGCAGGTTAATCCAGTAAATGCCAGGTTTGCTGCCATCAATAGCGGGTGAGCTGTATTGGCCACCAGCAGCGCTGTCCTGGATCTCCACCGGAATACGGCGCACTTCCACCGGATAAGGCGGTTTAGTCGCAAAGAGCTCCGGCATACGCTGGTTAATTTCGGCTATGTATTTATTTAAGTCATCCAGCACCTGCTGACGGCCTGCATCTGAGTCTTCGTATAAAAAACGGGCTTCACCATTCAGAGCTGTCATTCGTGCACCTACAGAGCCTTCTGCATAGCCCTGGGCTTTTAAGATGCTGTCCATTTCCTGGCTTATACGGGCCACTTCATCCAAACCTGTCTGGTGAATTTGCTCTGGCGTAAGCTCGGTATCACCGAGTTGTTTGACTGACCAGGCATAAAACTTCTCGCCGTTCGGCTGAGCCCAAATGCCGGATTCAGCTCTGGCTTTTGGCAATTCTGCGCGCACTGTTGCTGCTAATTGCTGATAACCCGCCTGCACCTGCTGTTGCACCAGAAGGGCTGCTGAGGTCAGGTACTGCTGTTTTGCTTCTGCTGACAGCTCTTTCAGGTTATCCAGCTTTGTAGCGAAGTCTTTATACAACACATGCTCTGTGGCGTCGCCGCTGGCATAGCCATCTAAAATAGGAAGGGATTTTTCCAGCAGTACTTTAGGTGCTATCCAGCCGCTGGCAGCGTCTGAAACAAAACGTTGTTCCACAGCTTTTAAAGCGGCACCAAATTTCTCCAGCCGGCTTAAATAGTTTTTGGCATCCTGCTCAGAGCTTATTGGATGGGAATTTTGTATAGCGCCTGCCATATCAATAGTAGGGCCGTTGATCTGATTGACCACAAAAGCCGAGTGCCCCATCCAGGAGTCGATATAACCCTGAGGGAAATCTTCGCTACCCGCGTAGTACTGCATAATATTCAGCATCACGGCCTGGTTTTCTGCATCAACAGCATCTGCCGGTACAGGTAAAGCTGCAAGCTGACTGATCACTGCATTCAGTTGTTTGCGCAGTTGAGCTTCTGCTTCTGCACTGTAGTTTTCCAGTTCCGTATTAAAAGCTTTACCTACCACTTCTTCAGATAAACCTAAAGCCGAGGCATTTAAAGCGCGGGCCTGAAACAGCAGTTGTGTGCCTTGTTGATAGAGTTGCTCTGCAGTTTTAGCTGCAGGAGCAACAACAGCAGCTGGCGGCGTTGCTGCAGTGGATTGTGCTGTTGAAGGTGCATCCTTACAAGCCGTCAGCATCAAGCCGCTGATGGCTATTGTGAGCAGAGATAAACGCATATTTTTTTCCTTCTGGTTTGGGTGCGTAAACTGGGGCTTATCTTACGCTTTGATTTGTGACAGTGCAGCAGGCATTTGCGTTAAAACAAAGTAAAAATTGGCTTGTTCGCGGTATACTTAGCCATCTTTGGTGAGTCGCTTCTCCGGCTCAATGTTGCTGACGAACACTATGATTGAAAAAAACACACCCGCTTTTTATGCCGCCAGTTTTGCGCTTTGTCTGGCTGCTGTATTTGTGTTTGCCAACCTGCATATGCTGCAACCTTTGTTGCCTTTGTTAAGCCGCGAATTTCAACTGACCCCACTGCAAACGAGCTGGAGCTACGCCATAGGTACTCTGGCTTTAGGTTTGTCATTATTAGTGTATGGGGCTTTGTCGGACGCCTACGGTCGCCGTGCTCTGTTGCTCTGGAGTCTGGGTGGTATGGCGCTGAGCACTCTGGCTTTGACTCAGGTGGAGTCTTATCAGTCACTTTTAGTCCTTCGGGCTTTGCAGGGCTTTTGTTTAGGTGGCCTGCCCGCTATTGCTATCGCCTATATGGGAGAAGAATTCAGCAAAACAGCTATGGTGGTGGCTGTGGGTTATTACATTAGCGCCAATTCGTTAGGCGGTATTAGCGGACGTTTATTGTCCGGCTGGTTCGCTGAAATGAATCATTGGCAATGGGTGTTCTGGCCTATGGGGTTGGGCAGTGTGCTCTGCACTTATCTGGTCTGGCGTTATTTACCTGAATCTGCTTATTTTCAAAAACAGCCCTTTCAGTTGAAACAAGCCATGTCAGACAACTGGTTTCATTTACGTCAGAAAACCTTGCTACTGACCTATCTGATTGGTGGCCTTAACTTTTTTATCTTTTTAAATCAGTACACTTTTGTGGCTTTCCGCTTGTCCGACAGTCCTTATTTATTATCGAGCGGCTGGATAGGTTTGTTATTTATCACCTATTTAACCGGCACTGTAGGTTCGGCTTTATCCGGCAAAGTAGGGCAGCGTATTCATCCGGCTTTAGGTATGGCGCTGGGCATTGTCATTATGATGCTAGGCACTGTACTGACGGTATTTAACTCGTTGCCTTTGATTGTGTTTGGATTTTTTATCAGCGCCTTTGGGTTTTTCCTTTGCCATTCGCTGGCCAGCAGTTGGGTTAATCAGCAGGCGGTGAAAGCCAAAGCCAGCGCCAGCGCTTTGTATCTGGTTTTTTATTATCTGGGCGCCAGTTCAGGTGGTTTGTATTTATCACCCTTTTGGCAGCAGTGGGGCTGGAATGGCGTGGTGTTTGGCTCTTTGCTGATGTTTATGCTGACTTTGTTTTTAAGCCTGTGGTTGAAACGTTGTGCGTTAAAAGCGCATTAAAATAACTTGCCACCACTTTGTCTGGCTTGTTAGCATAAGGCTACTTCCACTATGAGTACCGCTGAAATGAACAACTAAATTCCCGAAAATTTGTAGCCGTTATTTTACAAATCATCAGGAATGCTGTTGTTTAACAGGTAGTTGTCGCTTTTGTCTTGTTGTCTGTGAACACAGTCGTCCTGTATTTCAGGAGTCTGTATGTCTGAATTATCTGCCGTATTGTTATGTCGCCAATTCCACTGGACCCATCCTGGTCTGGAGTTATTGCACCCTGCTATTGATCTGCAACTGGAAGCGAAAGCTCAGGCTTTGGTGGGCTTAAATGGCTGTGGTAAATCCTTATTTTTAAGTGCTTTGGCTGGTCAGGAAACTCAGCTGAGCTGCAGCGGCGAACTGCATTGGCTTCAGCCATTTTATTATGTGTCACAACAAGAGCCTGATCTTAGCCAAACAATCAGCTGCTATCTGGGGGTACAGGCGTTGTTCGACGCCTTAGACAGGGTGGAAGCGGGTGGTGTGATTCAAACCGATTTTGATTGCATTGGCGATCGCTGGTTAGCGAAAGCTGAGCTTTGGCAGTGGTTGCACGACTTAAACCTGCCCACTGATCCTGCTTTGCCGCTGCGGGCTTTAAGTGGTGGTCAGTTGATGAAATTGCGGCTGGCAAAGGCTTTTGCAACAGAGCAGTTTTTGCTGCTCGATGAAGTATCAAATCATCTGGATCAACACACTCGTTTATGGCTGCATCAGCAGTTAAAACGCTATAAAGCAGGGTATTTACTGGTCAGCCATGATGTGGAGTTATTATCGACAGTCGATTTTATCTACCAGCTATCACCTTTAGGGCTGGAGAAATATCAGGGCAACTACCAGGACTTTTTGCAGCAAAGCCTTAGGCAACAGCAGCAGTTGCAACAGCAAAATGACAAGCTAAAACAACAACAAAAAAGCCAGCAACAGCAACAACAGCGTTTGCTTGAGCAGCAACAGCAAAAACATCAGCAGGCGAAAAAAAACAAAGCACATACTAATCAGGCTGCCATTCTGCTTGGCAGAAAAGCGCAACAGGCTGAACAAAGTCAGGGTCGTTTACAGCTTCAGGTGCAGGCTCAGCAGCAGGAGTTAAGCGCCCAACGTCAACAACTGCAACGACAACTGGATTACCGGGAATTGCCCAAATTGCCGCATCTTGCCAAAGTGAAAGCCTGCAGCGGGCCAGTGCTGTATTGCAACGACCTGGTGTTGCCTTATGGCTCAAAAGCAGAGTTGTCTTTTCAACTGAGTATGCAGCAGCGCTGTTTAGTCACAGGAAACAATGGCAGTGGTAAATCGACATTACTTAAAGTACTGGCGGGTTTTATTCAGCCGAAATCAGGTGTGGTGCAGGTTAAACAAAAGCCCTGGTATCTGGATCAGCATTTGTCTTTATTGGATGCTTTTCAGGATGGTGTAGAGGCCATCAAAGGCCTGACTGCACAGCGGCAGGAATCGCAGGTCCGTACCTTGTTATCGGGTATTGGCCTAAGTGCGCAGCGCTTTGCCGTACCTACGCAGCAACTCAGTGGTGGAGAGCGGATGAAGCTGCTGTTGCTTAGTCTGGCATTGCAGCCTTATGCCCCTTTTTTGCTGTTGGACGAGCCGGATAATCATCTGGATTTTCAGGCTTTGGCTATGCTCAAAAGCTTTTTACAGAGGTATCCGGCGGGTTTTATGCTGGTGACTCATCAGGAAGCACAGTGGCAGCAGCTTGATGTCTCTGTTTTGGTAAGACTGGATTAATCCAGTCTTACCCAGACTTCCTCAATTTTCATTCCATCTTCCATACCGCTATGCAGCCAGAGATTGTCTTTCAGTTCAGCTTTAAATTCGTAGGTTTTATTCAGCATAGTGGGGACTGAACCCGTCAGAGGCGTTTCATTGTAGGACTCTCCATTGTGTTGATAGCTGCCGGTTAAGGCGCTGCTGAAACTGCCGTCTTTATTGACAGTGACAAAACTGAAGTGTCCTTTAGATAAAATTTTGACGGACTTCAGATCGCCATCTGACAGGGTGATCACAGTGCCATCTGCTTTGGTATAAACCGCCGATTGAAGTGTCCAGCTGCCTTGTAGTGTTGCAGGTTCTGATGCCAGTGAGGGGAAAGCTAAGCAGCAAAAAGCGCTAAAGATCCAGAGTGCTAAGTTCTTCATTTTGTCTCCTTTTTCAGTCATTTTTCCAAAGACTGACTCTACAACACAAAATGGAGTTTGATAACCCGCTTTAGTCAGTGCTCAGGCTGACGGTTTGAAAACAACCTTCAGCTAAATCAGCAAGGCTAAACTGTGCCAGTTGAATACGTTTGAGTTGCAGCACTTTGAAACCTTGAGTACGGCACATATAGCGAATTTGGCGGTTTAAACCCTGGGTCAGCACAATTTCAAAGCTATCGGAGCTCAATTGAGTCACCTGACAAGGGCGGGATTGATAGCTATGAGGGCCTACTGTCCAACTGACCCCGGATGCCAGTTGCTCTAAAGCCTGGTTTGTCAGTGCTTTATCCACTGTCACCTGATAGGTTTTTTCATGATAAAAATCAGGATGTAACAAACGCTGCGCCAGTTCACCATC
Source organism: Rheinheimera sp. A13L (assembly GCF_000217935.1). Taxonomy (GTDB): domain Bacteria; phylum Pseudomonadota; class Gammaproteobacteria; order Enterobacterales; family Alteromonadaceae; genus Pararheinheimera. Next base: position 78,938 of record NZ_AFHI01000015.1, on the reverse strand, counting down.
ATTGGTCAGCAGCACTAAACCACAGGAGTCTTTATCCAGTCGTCCAACCGGAAACAGCCGCATTGGAAATTGCTGCAGCAGATGGTACAGGCTGTCGGCTTTATCTGGATTGAGGTTGCAGTCTATGCCCACAGGCTTGTGGTACAGAACATAGTGTTTTTCAGTGGATGCATTGAAAGGCTGTCCGTCGACCAGAATAGGGTCGTCAGCATCTACATGATCAATATGATTGGCGGGTCTGTTATTTACCAGAACCCGGCCTTCGTCAATCAGCCTGGATGCGGCTCGTCTTGAACAAAGGCCATGGTCGGCCAGGTATTTGGCTAAACGAATTTTCATCCGCTTCTTACCTGCTATACCTGAGTCACTTAGGCTGCGGTGGCGGCTTTAGGCTTTGGCTTAAAACGGCGACGTTGACCGTTGCCATTGTTGTGTTCAGCAGCAGGTGTGGCCATATGACCAGCGGCCTGAGTCTGAATTCCAGGTGTTTTTGGTGTTTCAAAACGACGTGGTGGCTTTGGAGCCTGAGCTGTTTTTTGGCCCTGACCCTGACCTTGACCAGGCTTTTGACCTGAGGCTGGTTTTTGTCCGCCATTGGCTCTTGGTTTATTGCTGTTTGCGCTTTCACCTTGTGGCTTACGCACAGGACGAGGAGGGCGAGGTGCTTTAGCAATAGCAGTCACTGCATCCGGCAATGGATCCGGATTCATGCTTTGACTTGGCAGCTTCATACCAATTAAACGCTCGACCTGTCTTAATTGTGGTACTTCATCAGGAGCGACAAAAGACACAGCTAAACCCGATTTACCGGCACGACCGGTACGGCCTATACGGTGCACATAATCTGCTGGTGAACGTGGTAATGCAAAGTTCACTACATAAGGTAGTTGGGAAATATCAATACCGCGGGCTGCAACGTCAGTGGCCACTAACACCTGCAGTTCATTGGCTTTAAAATCGGCCAGAGCTTTAGTGCGGGCATTCTGGCTTTTATTGCCATGCAAAGCAGCAGACGGAATACCTGCAAAGGTCAACTGTTCGCTTAAACGGTTGGCTTCGTGTTTGGTTGGCATAAATACCAGCACTTGTTGCCATTTGTTTTCAGTAATTAACTGGCACAAAGCTGCAGTTTTCTGGCCTTTGCCCAGCAAGTACACTTGCTGTTCAATTTTTTCAACTGTGGTGTTTTCCGGTGTGACCTGGATCATCAGCGGGTTTTGCAATAACCCCTGAGTTAAGCCTTTAATTTCATTGCTGAAGGTGGCAGAAAACAGCAGGTTTTGACGAACTTTTGGCAGCAGGGCCAGAATCTTTTTCAAATCGCGGATAAAGCCCATATCCAGCATACGGTCGGCTTCATCCAGCACCAGCATTTGCACCTGGTCCAGTTTTAAGGCGTTTTGGCTTAACAGGTCCAGTAAACGGCCAGGAGTTGCGGTTAAAATATCCACGCCACCCCGTAACGCCATCATCTGTGGGTTAATGCTAACGCCACCAAACACCACATGGTGTTTTAATTTAGGGCTTAACTCTTTACCGTATTTCTGAATTTGTTCTTCAATCTGCGCCGCCAGTTCACGGGTCGGCGTTAAAATCAGCGCTTTGACCGGACGAGGTTTCTGGATAGGTTGTGCTGATAAAATTTGCAGTATAGGTAATACAAAGCTGGCAGTTTTGCCTGTGCCGGTTTGAGCGGCAGCCAACAGATCACGACGCTGTAACACAGCGGGAATGGCCTGTTGTTGAATAGGGGTAGGTTGGGTATAACCGGCCTGATGTACGGCCTCAACCAAAGCAGGGTTTAAACCCAAAGCAGAAAATGACATTAAATTTCTCAAATAAAAGCGCGAACCCCAATTGGCCCACGCAAAAAGCCGCGCATTGTAACGGGAAAGCACTGGCGCGACCAGCGCTATTGTTGGTTTTTTGTGCAGTTTAGTGAATTGAGTGGAATTAACGCTGATTTAGTGAGCCTGTTAGCCAAATCGCCCTCAACCAAAACGAAGAGAAGCCAGTTTACTTAAGCCCATAGCGACAGAACCAAACTGATCGCCACGGATCACCGGCACATCAGGTAATAACTGCTGCAGCATTTGTTGCACGCCAGGCACAGCAGAAGCGCCCCCTGTGACAAAAATACTGTCAGGTTTCACGCCAGCGCTATGTAAACATTGCTGGATCAGCTTACTGATACCTGATAACTCCTGATACAAGGCATCCATCAGCTGTTGTTGCGACAGGTTTTGCGAAAGGCCCTGCTCAATACGCTCCAGCAACACATCCACTGCTGCATCTTCGGTCAGTCCAATTTTGGCTTGTTCGGCTTTTTGATTCAGGTAATAACTTAAATGCTGCTGATACACCTGCACAAAACGGTTCAACAGCAGTGGTTCTGCTGCTATGTCTTTTAAATCCAGCAGTTCATCATAAGTTTTTTCAGCGTAAAAACGCTCCTGCGCATGAATATCAATAATATTCACCGCATCGCTGAACAAAGCGCCAGGCAGAGGTTTACCATCCAGTGCCAGACTTTGGCGGCCAAAAAGTTTCATTAAGCCGTAAATAGTCAGCTTGATATCCATATCCACGCCACCTATACGTTTACCGCTGTGGCCTAATAAGTCGCTGCTGCGATCAAATTTCTGACTATGCTCTGGCCCAAGCCGGATCAGGCTGATATCGCTGGTGCCGCCACCAATATCCACCACCAGCACCAGTTGCTCCTGAGTTAAATGCCTCTCGTACTCAATGGCAGCTGCTACAGGCTCATAGGCAAAATCGACTTCTTTAAAACCAACCCGGCTTGCGGCCTGATTTAAAATCGTTAAAGCCCGTTCATCACCTAAAGCGAGGTCTATACCCTGAAAATGGATAGGGCGGCCAATCAGCACCCGTTCAACGGGATGCCCCAGTTTTTGCTCAGCGCCTTGTTTGATTCGGCCCAGCAATAAGGTCGCCACCTGGGTATAAATTTCAGTTTGAGCTGGCGTTAAACGGCTTCCCAGCATCGACTTAGGGGAACGGATAAACACACCACCTAAAGGGTCCATGCTATAACGTTCGTGCGCGGCTTTACCCACCAGCACTGTACTTTTTTGCGCTAATAAGCGGGTCAGACTGGCAGACAGGTAGGCGTCTTCGTCTTCCGGATCACGCTGACGTTCGATATACAAAGCTGAGCTTAAATAACGGCTGCCGTCCTGCTCCAAAGCTAATAAATGCGGCTGTTGGTCCAGCATAAAACCGGCGGCACAGTTGGATGTACCAAAATCAACAGCAAGATAAGGAGAGGACATAACACCACCTGTCAGAAAAAAGGGCGGCGAGTATAGCGTTAATCAGGGAGCTTGTCAGGCGCCAGAGGCAGGATTTTGGCCTCTCCGGCAGGTTGCCTGAGCACTTGCAGTAAAAACTCAATAGCCTTGGGAGACTGATAGGAGTTATGGCGCGATGGCACTATAATTTCCTGCACAGCTTTGCTTTGATGAGCGCTAAAAAATGGCACCACGCCATCAGTGATTTGACTGCAGCTTTTTTCGTCCTTGCAGGATAAAGCACCATCGCTGCCAATCACAGAATACACAGGTCGTTGATAATCCAGTTTATTTAAGCCCTGCAGTAATGGATGGCGGGGCGACAGCACCTGCACTGAATGGGGGCCGCCGCTGCCCAAATATTCACGCATGGGCAAAGTGACCTTATCCGGGCCCAGTTTTTGGATAAAGTCGCTCATTAATGAAGTAAAGTTTTTCGGTAAATTAATAAACCAGCCTGCCATTTTGGCCAGCACTGATTCAGAAGATCCAGAGCCGCCATGCGGAGTATCCAGAAACACCACTTTGTCGATATAGGCTCTGGTGTTAAAAATAAAAATATCCTGCACTTTATCCAGTTCCTGCTGTGCATACCCCAGTTGTTCCGGCCGCTCTGTAAAACTTAGATCCCAAAGCAAATAGCCGGTATTTTGGATCAGGGTTTTACTGATTATACCGCCCATGCTGTGGCCCACCACCAGCAGTTGATCCAACTCTGTTGTGCCGCCATTGGCTTTGAGCATGGCATGCAGCTCATCGAGTTTTTTGCGTAGCCGCATCGAATTATAAAAAGGCGGAGGGCCTGAAGGGTAATAAGCATGCCAAATCTGATAACGTTGTTTTAATTCTTCATCCTGCAGTACAGCCATTGTCAGCTCATACCAAATCAGTGGGCTGGAATTTAAACCATGGATCATCAGCAGCGGCTGCTTGTTGTTTTGCAGCGGCGTCACGCTGTAAATGCCCAATTTATTGTCTGCACGCTCTGCATTAAACAAACCCGGCAGTTCCAAATCCACCAGCTTGGCCTGCTGCATCAACCATAAATAGCTGCTGGCGGCGTCGTACAACAGTGGATAAGAGGCTGAGGCCAGTTGAAGTTGTGTTGCATCTTGCATCAGATGCCCTTGCAATATCAGTTGAACCTGCATTTTTTTAGTAAATTTAAGCTCTTTGAGGCTGACAGTGACAGAGCGGAATACTCCCTCTGGCGGATAATTTTTATCCCAGCCTTTGCCGGTATTTTCCCGCCCACCCACCAGACTGACACCTAAACCAGCGTCAGAAGTTTTTTGATGATGGCTTTTAATAGCCCTGAATTCGCTGGCTAAAACGAAGTTTTCAAAGGGCAATCCAGCCTCATCCAGAGGGGGTTCCAGGGCGATACGCAGCGCCGGATGACGGTATTTTTGTTTTGGCAGCATCAGCTGTAAAAAGCTGGTCAGGCTTTGGTTATATAAAGTAGTGGCTTGTTGTAGCTCTGAGCCTGAAAGCTGGGAAGAGGATAACCAAAACTGAGCGCAACTGAGTTGCAACAGACTTTTATTGGCTGTGTCGTCCGGCAAGCTTAATAAATCAGGGCAATACAAAGCCAACTCTTCTGCGCTCATCTGCTGCATACGGGCATATTGATAACTAAACAGCTGATTAGCTTCCAAAGCCCTTTTAGTCGATGGCAAGAGTTTTAAAAAGTGGGGGCTGCTGCAACCCGCAAACAGAAAGAGGCAAAGTAACAGCAAGCTGCTTTTTTGAAGCTTTGTCTGCACCTGAAGCTCCTGTTTATCTGTGGATATGGCGTTAGTCTGTCAGATTATCCGGTCTGATACCAAACAAAATTTATATTAAAAATCAGTCACTCAGCTATAGTATGGGCAGTATTGTCCGGCAGTTTGAAAGTTTTTTATCAGTGCATTTAAACCTTTTGCCACTGTGCGTGCGACTAAACAGATAACAACAGCAATAAAACAACAGGAACAGGATGTTAAGGTCTGAATGTCCGGAACAGAAAGTGTTGCCCATGGATGATCTGGTGCGCTTATCACAGCAGGGCGACCGGGTAGCGTTCAGGCAGTTGTATCAACAGCATTGTGGCCGGGTTTATGCGGTTTGTATGCGGCTGCTGGCGGATCGCAGCAAAGCTGAAGATGCCTGCCAGGAAGTATTTGTAAAGGTCTGGCAACAACTGTCAGTGTTTCGTGGGGAGAGTAGTTTCAGTACCTGGTTGCATAGCATTGCAAGTCGCACCGCAATCGACTTATGGCGTCAGGACAAACTACTGCGACTGGCTACGGAAGATCTGCCCGAAGTGGCGGGCGCTGAATTAGGCCAGAGTCGTGAGTTAGAGCAATTAATTTTACGCTTGCCCCATCAGGCAAGAGCTGTGTTTGTGCTCTTTGCCTTAGAAGGCTATCAGCACCAGGAAATTGCAGAATTGTTGGGCATAGCCGAAGGCAGTTCAAAATCGCAATACCACAGAGCGCGGCAGTTATTACGGGAGTGGTTAGATGAAAACTGAACATGAATTGGATGCTTTGATCGCCGGGTTATCTGCAGAGTTAAAACCATCCCGCGATTTATGGCCAGAGCTGGAACAGCGCTTAACTGACCCTGAAACCATGACGAAAAAAGTGGTGCAGTTAAAACCAAATCCGTGGTTGTCTGTGCCTTTTGCCAGCGCTTATGTTGCCAGTGCTGCTTCGGTTTTATTCGCTGTGACTTTGTTTTGGCAACCAGCGGCACCAGTGCAACCACAGGTGTTTAACCCTCAGATGCTGGATGCAGAAACCGCTATAGTTTACAGCTTTGAGCAAGCCAAAGCAGAGCAACTGGCCAGCATGAAAACAGTAGATCCGGCCTATGCCGACTGGCAGCAACAACTGGCGCAGTGGCAACAGGCCATAACCCTGGTGCAACTGGCGTTGAGATACAATCCGAATGAAGCGCTGTTGTTAAAACAATTAAAACAATTGTATAGCCAACAGCAGAATTACTTACAAAAAGTGGTCCAATCGGGCCTGGTTTAATCTGGAGTAGCATGATGAAACAACAACTGATTTTAGGCCTCGCCTTATCTGTATTCAGCCAGTTTTTGTGGGCAGCAGAGTCTGTAAACGAAAATCTGCAGGTGGCCAACAATGAAAAGATTTTTATTGAAAATATGCGTGGGGAAGTTGAAATAATAGCCACAGCTGAAAACCGCTTTAAAGTATCAGGGACTTTAGATGAAAAAGCCGATGGTTATAGCATGGAGTCAAAAAATGGCTTTACCAGCTTTAAAGTAAAAATGCCGAATATGCGTAATTACGGTGGCTGGGACTGGGACGATAAAGATAACCAGGGCTCACGTTTAAAAATTGAAGTGCCGCTGGGGGCAGAGCTGGAGTTCCAGGGTGTGAACTCAAGTGTACGTGTTTCCGGTGTTCAGGGCAGCACCAAAATCAGTACTGTGAATGGTTCTGTATATGGCGAAAAGCTGCAAAAGTTTATTCAGCTCGAAACCGTTAACGGTGAAGTGACCAGCGTCAATAACAATGGCCGTATTACGCTGAGCACAGTTAATGGTGAAATTGAAGACAGTGGCTCCCAAGGCCGGCTGAGCATAGATGCAGTGAATGGCAGTATTGACAGCAAATCGTCAGCCTCTGAGGTCTCGGTGTCAGTGGTGAACGGGGAAGCCGATCTGGAGCTAACCAATGTGCAGCAACTGGAAATGAGTTCGGTAAATGGTTCTTTAGATGCTGAACTCAAAGGTAGCCTGACACCACGTATAGAAGTCAGCACTGTCAGTGGTGATGCCAAACTGAAGCTGGATAAAGGCATCAATGCTAAATTTAATCTGGTCGCTAATGCCGGAGGCTCGATTAAAAATGAGCTGACCAGTCAGAAAGCGGAAAAAGCGAAATATGGCCCACGTCGCAGTCTTGAATTCAGCACTGGCAAAGGTGAAGGCCGCGTAGAAATGAGTACTGTCAGTGGTTCACTGAAGCTGCAATCAAACTAAATCAAAAATGGCGCAGGCCTTGAGCCTGCCGCCTTCATTTAGATCACTATCTTTACATAACTTTGCAATAGCCCAAGGGTACTCAGTTTTATTTGATTTGTTAAAAGCTGTTATTAACTGTTGGTGTTGGTAAAAACGCTAGGTTTTTCATAAGGCTATACATAATCTCTTGGCCAACTAACAACCAAGTTACAGGATAGCTTTATGAATATGATACAGCGCGCCAGTCGTCTGGCTTTGCCTTTGTTTTCGCTGATCGCTTTGGCCGCCTGCGGTGGCAGCTCAGATGATAAAGCAGAAGAAGGGTTTAATCAGGGTTATGTGCAGTTTTACAATGGCGCGGCTAATAGCGCAAACAGCGCTTTAACGGTCGACGAGAAAGCTGCAGGTTCAGCCATTTTTGGTGATGCCTCGAATATGCTGGCGATTGAACCTGGCAGTTACAAATATCAGCTGAAAAACGCAACCAGCAGTGCTTTGATCAAAGAAGCGGATATCACGCTGAATAAAGGTGACAAAACATTGTTGTTAATGGCCGGTGATGCGGCAAATCCAAGCATTTTGACCTTAACTCACAAGCGTGAAGAAAAGTTTGATGACCAGTTCCGGGTTTTTGTTGCTAACTTATCGTCCAATTACGACAAAGTAGATATTTACACTGCTGCTGAAACTGATGATTTCAGCAAAGCGACTTTGTTAGAGTCTGTGGCTACAAACACAATCACCACCAGCGGTAAAATGCTCAAGCGTGGTAAATACAAACTTTTTCTGACCACGGCGGGCAGCAACACACCATTTTTTGAAGCTGCGGCTTATAACTTCCAGTACACCACCAGTTATGTGATGGTGGTGCGTGACAAGTTAGGTCCAATGCAACAGCAGGTGTCGTTAGACATGGTTGGCAACTCCAGCACTGTAGAGGCATTAGAGCATCGTCTGGCGAAAGGGCAGGTACGTATTTATAACAGCCTGGACAATCAGCAAGGTCAGATCGCCATCAACAACTTGCCTGTGGCCGACTTAGTACAGGATACGCTGACAGATTATATCCAGTTAGACAAAAACGATTACAGCATCGCTGTGTTAAACGAAAACAACCAGTTGTTATTAAACAACGTGTTACTGACTATTAACGCAGGTCAAAGCAAATCTGTGTTGTTGTTCCGTGATGCAGAGCAAAAAGTGGGTTTAGTGAATTTCACTGAAAAAAATCTGCCACAAGTTCACGAACATGAAATCAATGTGGCTAACCTGGTGCCTGATTTCAAAAATCTGCATTTCTATTTTGTCCGTCAGAACGAAACTATTGAAAGCGCTAAGTTTCATGTCAAAGCACTGGAATTTAAAAAGTACGCCAGTTTAGTTTTGCCAAAAGATTTCTATTCTATTTCTCTGGTTCATGTGGCAGACAACGGCACTATCAGCCTGTTGGATAAAACAGAGACATTGCAACTGGAAGCAGGCAAAAACTATATTCTGGCCGCAGAACCCTCTGCTGCAGCGCCAAGTGGTTACAAAATCACGCTGGTTAAATAATTCACTGGTAGGTGATAGGTTGTAACGCAAAAAATGGCCACAGGACGTGGCCATTTTTTATATCTTCGTTCTTTATGTGGGGATGGCGCATTGCTCTACAGTATGACCAGTAATGGATTTCACCAGTCCCGCCATAGCTGGCGCTAAATCCTGAGACTGAATAACCACTTCGACTAAAGCTGGCTTGTCCTTTTGCGTCATGATGTGCTCCAACGCCTGCAGCAATTCTTCGCCGTTTTGAACTCTGTACCCTTCTACAGAAAATGCCTTGGCTAAGCTCAGGTAATCCCATGTCGGCAACAGGTCAAAAGGCGCAAAGTGGCCGCCTTTGGCAAAAGCACAGATATCGACAAAAGACTGCTCAATCGCATAAACCTTGTTGCTGATCACAAAAACCACAGAGTTCAGCTGATGGCGGCTGATGGTCGATAAACACTGACACATCATCATAAAACCACCGTCTCCTGCTATGGCCATAGCGCGTTTATCACTGGCATAAGCGATACCTGTCACACAACCTGTTTCATGGCCCAGGGAACCCCAGGCTGCGTCAGCAATAAAGCTGTCCTGCGGTAAACCATAAAGCCTGGCTGACATATAAAGTGACGAGCTTTCCCCTAAAATCAGCGAGATGTTGTCCTGCAGTTGATGCTGTAACAGGTAGCCGTAGAACAAGTCAAAAAAGTTCTGGTAGCTTAATTGCTGTTGCAGCAAAGCCGGAGTGATTTGCGGTTGAGGCGGTAACAGCGGCAGCGCACTATTCTGTCGTGGATACAAAGAGGATTTTTTAATCTCATCTGTCAACTGCAGAATAAAATCAGCCAGATACAGCTGATGGTAATACGCATGGCCCAGTCGTGAGGTTTCATCATTATTGACGACGATCATCTGGTCAAACTGTTTGCTTAGCATTGTCAGGTAATCGTCGGTAAAAATAACCCCCAGCGCCAGCACACAATCGGCTTTTTCGATATATTCCACTGTAGCCGGGAAAGATGCTCCATCAGCATAAGTGCCGACAAAAATGCCTTCGTTTTCACTGATCACTGTTTTCGCCAGGCTGGTGGTACTGTAGGGCAGACCACTGGCTTTCAACAAATCAAGCACAGCATCCTGCAGACCAAATCTGTTGATTTCCACACCCAGCAAAACCAGCGGTTGTCTGGCTGAATTCAGCAGTTTCAGCGAGTCAGCAAGCATGGCTTTCAGTGCGCCTTCTTCACTGATCAACGGCAAAGCTTTGAGTTCGCCTTCGGGTTTTTCGCAGGCTAAGCCCCAGACGTCCTGCCAGGCTTCCAGGTAAATGGGGCGGCGAAAGGTAATAGCCAAAGTCAGGGCTTTATCTATTTTCTGTCTGGCATCTGAGGGATCACTTAATACTTCTGCTGCTACTGTGACATTGGCAAACACCTTGCTGTCAGCCAATAAATCACCTGTACTGTGATGAAACAATACACCAGTTTCTTTGATGGTTTTTCTGTTGCCAGTGCTGGGACTTGCTGTAATCACAACCACAGGATTGCGTTCGACATAAGAGCCGGCAATAGCGTTCAGCACACTAAAAGTGCCAACGCCAAACTGCACAGAAACGGCGCCAATACCCGTTAAACGGGCATACCCATCGGCAGCATAACCAGCGCCCAGTTCAGTCAGATCGCCCACTGCCTCTATGCCGTTAAACTGTTCCAGTGCATCCATAAAGTTGGCGACATAATCGCCTGGCACCTGAAATACTTTACGCAGGCCCAGTTGATGCAAGCGGGTTAACAAATAGTCGGCGACAGTAAAAGAATTAATGCTCGACATTGTTGATGCCCTCATATGCAAATTCTGTCACTTCATTGAGTACTTCAGAGCAATCGCCGCAGACACAGCTGTTGCTGTTAGAGTGAAGATCAGGCGCAGGGCAGGCTGTCGGCAGGAAATTGTAATCAGGATTGTCCTGCAGAATTTTGGCAAAGGCAGGATCCTTTAACAACCACTGGGGTTTACTCAGGCCAAAAAACTGTTCCAGCATAGACTCAGCTGTATTGAGTGCACCTTCTACCCAACCTTGTTCGTAGGAATAAGCTTCGCCGACAATATAAATTTCCTGATCCGCGACAGGATGGCGCATCCGGCACATGATTTGATCCAGGCGGTAATTCGCTTTCCATTCGTGCCAGCCGCCGCCATAAGGATCATCACCCCATTCCTGATAAACAGCAGAATAAGGCGGTGGCAGTTGCTGCTGATTATGTAGTGTTGTGACCTGCTGATGAGCTGTTGCTACCATATCTTCGGTGATTTGGAATTCGTGTTTCAGTACCACCTGTTCCGGAGCGCAGGATAAAGACTGTGGCACATAACCGGTAAAGGCTTTGCCCGCTTCCAGACCTTTCCAGAACGGCACTGTGCCTATGTCGTTGTAAGAAGCCATCAACAAGGAATGCAAGGTGGATTCGCCGCCTGGCTGTTCACATTCAGTGCCCATATAGTAGGTCTGGCGTATGGGTAAATCTGTCACAGAGCGGCCAGCCACTAAGCCCAGGCTTCGCCACCAGGGCTTTTCGTAGGCCAAAAACATTTTAAAGGCAGATTGGATCAGCACAGATTTAATGTTTTGTTTCAGCCAGGGATCTTCAAAAAAGGGCGAAGAAATTAATTCAAGAGAGCGTCGTGGCATAGCCAGAATGATCTGTTTTGCCAGTACTTCTGTTGGTGCACAGTCAGGCTTATCTGTGGTTTTTCCTGCTTCATTGGTTTCTGTGGCCTGAAATATCAGGTTGTAGCGGTAGTCAGAGTCTGGGTTGTAGCGAATTTCTGTCAAACGTTGGTTCATTTGCACCCGGCCTGATGACGCAAGCTGTCCCGGCATATCGGCAAACTGTTGTGCCAGCGTCAGTGGCAAACTTTGAAAACCATCTTTTAAAGTTAAAAACTCGGTGTCATCTTTGTATTCGGTGGCGGGCAACTGAGTCACTGCGTTGGCGTTAGCCACGTTCGCTTCGTAACCGCCAGCATCTTTCATAAACTGGTAACCTTCATTACTCAGTACTTTGTACAGTAAATCCCAGAAACCATAACGCCAGATCTCCTTGCCAAAAAATTTCACCTGCATTTGCTGGTTGAGGCTCATATCGGCAAAACCCGGACAGATTAAGTTCATCACTTTGACCTGCATGTTTTCCGGACCATAACCACGCTCTGACCAGCTCAGGTTATAGGGAATACGGTCCGGATGCTCGGCGAAATCGCGGTAACGGAAGTACTGACCACGCAGATAAAACAAATTGTTGTCTGCACCCGCAGCTTTGCCGTCGGGTTCGATAGGCAAAGTTGAACCCATAGGGAATTCTTTGGTAGGCAGTTGCAGCTCTGTCACCAGGTTTTTCACCATCAGATGGGAACCAGGAATATACCTCATACCTCCGAGCTCAGCCACCACATTGGGTAAACCAGGTAATTTACGGCTGTATAAGCGGCCACCAATTCTGTTGCTGTATTCATATAACGCAATAGCGCTGTTGTGGCCTCTGTCCTGCTGCAGACGCCAGGCGCTGTAACAGCCCGATACTCCGCCGCCTATAATGGCAATATCCAGTTGAATAGGTTGAGTCATATGCTTCTCCTTAAGTAATCAGCCAAAGGCTGCAGATGAATAGCCGTATAACTCAACTGCTTTGGCTTGAGCAGCGGGTAAAGCTGCGTTTTCCTTAAGTTAACGGTGAGTAGTACATCAGGGCAGGGAAAACGATGGCTAACACCAGTCCCTTTGATGTAAACATTATGATGTCTCAGACTAAAGTATTTGTCACTAGATTGAGTACAAAATTATGCAGTTTTTATCAAAGATGAAAATTTGAATAAAAACCGGGAAGAGTTTTGTTGCATGCGGATAAAAAAACCACCGTAAAAACGGTGGTTTTGGTAAACGGGTTTAAGGCTGTTTTGGCTTTAGAACTTGTAGTTCCACTGCGCCGCCAGCACCTGGGCATTGTTGCGGTAGTTCGCTTGTACACCTGAGTTATAAATACGGTCGCCGTTGGCGTTGTATTCATGCTCATCAATGCTGACTTTATTCATCCACATATAACCATAGGCAAAGTCGACACTTTGAGCGGTATTCAGATCCCAGGTTGCACCCCAGGTCCACCAAATCCGGTCCGCTGTGGGCACTCTGGCTGTTTTATGGCTGGTGGAGATAGGGTTTTCATCGTAAGCCAAACCAGTTCTTAACGTCAGCTCGTCGTTGTAGTGGACTGTGGTACCTAAAGAAAATGACCAGGTATCATGCCAATGCTCTGGGATATAGCCAATGTAACCTGCTTTATTCAGGTTTTGCGGCATCTGAGTGCTTAAAGAAATACTTGGTGTGCTGTCATCACTGACGATATCGATAGACTCGAAGCTGCTCCAGCCTGTCCAGGTTACACTGGCTTGCACAGAGAACAGCTCTGTGATTTTCTGATCCGCACTAAAAGCCAGGTTGGCAGGAGTGGTTAAATCCAGTTTGCTTTGCTCTGACAGATAGCTGTTAGCGGCCAGTTTGCCTGTTGCTACACTGACGGCAGGCAGCTCTGGACGAGCGATTATAAAATTAGGGTTGCCAGCCACATTTGCGCCAGTAATAGGAGTGTTGGTGATTTCAGAGTCACCTTTTAAATTGTATTTCACTTCTGAGTGATACACCAAAGCCAGTTTGGTTGAACCTAAGTCAGCATGAACACCAAAGTTGTAACCGGCTGCCACATCATCGCCACTTACTTCGTAGTGGCTGTCACAATAAGCTGCGTTGTACACATCTGCACCATATAAAGCATTGATATTGGTGCCCAGTTCACATAAACCTGAGTGGTCTTTGTATTTGGATAAAGTGCCTTCGGCGTAATTGATGTTGATACCCAGGCCAACAGACCAGGCTTCATTTAGTTTATAAGCCACAGTAGGCTGCATGGCGACCACTTTGATGGCGGTTTCATCGGCAAAATAACGGCCAACCCAATCGTCATGGTAGTCAGACGACAAACCAAAAGGTGCATAGACACCAATACCCCAGCTTAAGTTATCGCTGATATGGTCAGTGTAAAATACAAAAGGTACTAACTCAGCTAAGGTGAGCTTGCCAGAGTCGCGGCCAGAAACTGCCATACCATTTGCACTTTGGGCTGATGCGTCACTGTAGCGGCTGGTTGCATAGATCAGGTTTACACCACCGGAGAAATTCGCGCCTTCTAATTCAGTTAATGCAGCAGGGTTGGAATACAGCAAAGAAGCGTCGGTGATCTGAGCGCCACGACCGGCATAAGCGTTACCGGCAGCGCTGACGGATTGTTCAAACAGTTTGTAGCCTTCAGCGAATGCGGACTGATTAACCAAGGCAAGGCTGATTGCCAAAGGTAATGAAGCTTTTCGTAACATTATTTTTGTACCCTGTAATGAATTTCGCGGCATTATAGGGGGACAAGGTCTTAGAGTACATGCTCTAAGTCTGGCAAAATCCGCTACTGGTCTGATCTTTCATTGACTAAAAAGTAGTGAAATTTGCCAAAGGTTAAAAATGAACTCAGGCTGATTTTATGTTTTATTATTTTATCTAGTTGTTTTTAAACGGATTTATTTATATTTTTCGAAATGGCACAGGGGATGCAATCCTTCTGCAACTGATTCGATTTTGTTTATTCAAGGATTAATTATGAAAACCCGCTCATTGCTTGCGACTGCTGTAACCGCTGCCTTATTAGCCAGTTCTTTGGTATTAACCGGATGCGGCAACGCTGAAGGAAGTCCTGATGCTGCTAAAGTGGAAACCGTAATTAGCATTCCTGTTGAGGCCGCTGTAGTCAGTCGCGGTGAGATCAGCAGCTTGTACCGCACCACCAGCACACTGGAAGCCAAAGAGGATGCTGAAGTAAACAGCAAATCCACTGGCATAGTGCAGCAGTTGTTTGTGGAAGAAGGTGATGTGGTCAAAGCTGGGCAGGTGATGGCGATTTTAGACACTGAACGTCAGCAACTGAATTTAGCCAAAGGCAAAGCTGAATTGGGTCAGTTAAAAAGTGAACTGGCGCGTTTAGAAACTATGTATCAGAAAAAACTGGTCAGTTTTGACTTGTACGACAAACTAAAATGGCAGGTTGAATCTTTGTCAGCCTCAGTGGCTTTGTCCGAGCTGGCATTAAAAGAAACTCAGATCATTGCGCCTATCAGTGGTGTTATTGCCCGTCGTCATGTCAAAGTGGGTCAGCTGATCACTGAGTTTTCTTCCAAAGCTTTGTTTGAAATTGTGTCACAAGAACGCTTAGAAGCTGTGATCAATTTACCTGAGCATCAGCTGCCTAACGCTAAAGTGGGGCAGGTGGCACACTTGCATTTTGCCGCTATGCCAGTTAAACAGGCCAAAATTATCCGTATCTCTCCTGTGGTAGATGCAGCTACAGGAACAGCCCGTGTCACAGTCGCTGTAGACAACAGCGATCTGACATTAAAAGCCGGTATGTTTGCTCAGGTTGAAGTGCAATACGATGCAAAAGATGCTGCTTTATTAGTGCCAAAACGTGCTGTGATGGCGATGGACAATAATAGTTCAGTCTTTTTAGTGAACAAAGACGGTAAAGTTGAACGCAAAACTATCACGACTGGCTATGAGTCCGACACTATGTTTGAAGTGGTGGAAGGTTTAGCTGAAGGTGATCAGGTGGTCACTGCGGGTCAAGCCAGTTTAAAAGAGCAAAGCCCTGTTCAGGTCATTGCGAAGAGCTAATCAATTCTCCCTCAGCAGTGGGGCGAAAGCCCCACCGTTATGAATAAATAAAAATAATTTAGGGATCTTCTATGAAACTAGTGGATATAGCCGTTGCACGTCCTGTCACCATGTGGATGTTCACTTTAGGCATAATGTTATTTGGTTTAGTTGCTATGGGGCGACTGGCCGTCAATTTACTTCCTGACTTGTCTTATCCCACTTTAACCATTCGCACTGAATACCAGGGGGCAGCTCCGGCTGAAGTAGAGCAACTGGTCAGTAAGCCAATAGAAGAAGCTGTGGGTATCGTTAAAGGTATTCGTAAAGTGCATTCCGTATCCCGAGCGGGTCGCTCTGATGTGATTATGGAGTTTGAATGGGGCTCAGATATGGATCTGGCAGGCCTTGAAGTGCGCGAAAAAATCGACGTGCTTTATCTGCCGTTAGATGTGAAAAAGCCTTTGCTGCTGCGGTTTAACCCGAATTTAGATCCTGTGGTTCGTTTAGCCTTAAGCCGGGATGAAAAAAATGATTTAACCCCGACTCAACTGGTGAGCTTGCGTACTTTTGCTGAAGAAGATTTACGTCGTCGTTTAGAGTCTTTGCCTGGCGTGGCTGCAGTGCGGCCTGACGGTGGTTTAACTCAGGAAATTCAAATTCTGGTTAACAATGAAAAATTAAGCCAGCTGAAACTGGATATCAATACGGTAAACCAGCGTTTAAAAGAGCAAAATATTAATCAGGCTGGAGGTCGTTTAGAAACCGGTAGTCATGATTATTTAGTCCGCACTATTAATCAGTTTTCGAATTTAGATGAAATCCGCAATTTGTATATCGCCAAAGTGGGCGAAAGCCAAATTCGCTTGTCAGATATAGCCGAAGTGCGTGACTCCTTTGTGGACCGTCAGAGCATTACTTATGTGCATGGCAAAGAAGCCATTGAAATTTCTATCTATAAAGAGGGTGATGCCAATACAGTTCAGGTGGCAAAAACTGTGACTGCAAAACTGGGGGATTTACAAAAAAATCTGCCGGCCGATTATCAACTCACCTTAGTCTATGACCAGTCTACTTTTATTAAACAAGCCATAGATGAAGTGAAATCAGCTGCTTTTGCCGGCGGTATTCTGGCTATGCTGGTGTTGTATTTGTTCCTGCGTAATGTCTGGACCACGCTAGTGATCTCTGTGTCTATTCCCTTGTCGGTGATCGCCACCTTCAATCTGATGTATGCGCAGGATATCAGCTTAAATATTATGAGCTTAGGTGGTATTGCCCTGGCCATAGGTATGCTGGTAGATAACGCTATAGTGGTGCTCGAAAACATTGCCCGTTACAAAGAGCAGGGCATGGCGCCTATGGACGCGGCAAAAAAAGGTGCCAGTGAAGTATCGATGGCGATAACTGCTTCTACTTTAACCACAGTGGCTGTGTTTTTCCCGCTGGTGTTTGTGGAAGGTGTGGCAGGGCAGCTGTTTAAAGATCAGGCCTTAACTGTCACTTATGCCTTGTTGGCTTCATTACTGGTGGCTTTAACACTTATTCCCGCTATGGCAGCCCGTGAGCGCACTGGTTCTGCTTCAGCTGTTGCTTCTACTGGTGAAACAAGCAAAATAACTATTAAACCATCCCGTTGGTATTTATGGCCGCTGGTGCCTTTCCATCTGCTGTATCTGGCTGTGCGCTTTTTGTTTTTAGGCGTATTTACCTTGCTGACCATTTTGTTTCGTGTGGTGGCTAAAGCCTTAAGTTTTGTGTTTAAACCGCTGCTTTATCTGGTGCAGGCCTTTTTAGCTGCGCTGGAGTCGGGTTACCGTGTGGTATTAACGGCTGCTCTGAAAGTAAAAGCTTTGGTGGTGGCCGCTACTATAGGCATCACAGCACTGATTTATTCACTGATCCCGGGTTTAGGTTTTGATGTGATCCCAAGTATGAGTCAGGGCGAGTTTTATGTTGAAGTGCAGCTTCCTGTGGGCAGTGCCATTGAACGTACCGACAGAGTGTTGAAACAGCTGGCCGCTGTGGCTTCACTGCAACCTGAAATTGACCGCAGTTATGCTCAGGCAGGTACAGGGCAGCAGATGACTGTGGATCCGAATGTGGGGGGCAGTCACTGGGGCCGTTTAAATATTATTTTAAAAGACAGCGCCACTAAGGCGGATGAAGAACGTTTAATTCAATTGTTCCGTGATAGCGTAAGTTCGATGCCTGATCTGACTGCAAAAATTGACAGACCAGAGCTGTTCAGTTTCAGCACTCCAATGGAAATTGAATTGTCAGGCCATGATTTAAACAGCTTAAAAGCCACGTCCGATCAACTGGCAAAGCTGTTAGCCGCCAATAACAGATTTACGGACATCAAAAGCTCGTTACGTTCAGGTCAGCCGGAACTTACCTTGCATTTCCACCACGACAGATTGTCTCAGCTGGGTTTAACTGCGGCTGATGTGTCCAAGCGTGTGGCCAATTATATTGGTGGTGAAGTGGCAGGCCAGTATTCAATTAACGACCGCAAAGTAGATATTCGCGTGCGTCTGGCGGAAAACTTCCGTAATTCAGCGCAGCAACTGTCGCAAATTATCATCAATCCAAATAGCCAAAATCCACTGCCTTTATCTGCTGTTGCTGATATTAAACGTGAAATTGGCCCAAGCGAAATTACCCGTATAGGTCAGCAACGGGTGGCTTTAGTCAGTGCGAATCTGGCTTATGGAGATTTGGAACAAGGCACAGCAGCGGCCAGAGCTGCATTGGCAGAGCTGACTCTGCCTTATGGTGTGGGCGCCACTATAGTGGGCCAAAGTGAAGAAATGGAACGTTCATTTAATTCCCTGATGATGGCCTTGTTGCTGGCGGTGTTTCTGGTGTATCTGGTGATGGCGTCCCAGTTTGAAAACCTGCTGCAGCCTTTGCTTATTTTATTTACTGTGCCTTTGGCCGGGGCTGGTGCTGTGCTTGGTTTATGGCTGACCGGTACCCGTGTCTCTGTGATCGTCTTTATTGGTCTGATTATGCTGGCCGGTATAGTGGTGAATAACGCCATAGTACTGATTGACCGTATCAACCAGTTACGTGCTGAAGGCATAGCGCTCAATGACGCCATAGTGCAGGCTGGCGCCACCCGTTTACGCCCTGTGTTGATGACGACCTTAACCACAGTGCTGGGCTTGCTGCCTATGGTGCTTGGCAGCAGCGATGGTGCAGAAATACGCTCCCCTATGGCTATTACTGTGATTTGGGGCTTGAGCCTGTCTACTTTACTGACACTGGTATTTATTCCTGTGTTGTATCGCCTGACTGCGCGTGACGTACAAGCGGTTAAGGAGTAAGACTATGGATCATAAACCTTTAGTCATTACCCGTTTTGCTTTAACCCGGCCTGTGACTTTATGTATGTTATTTTTGTCCTTGCTGGTATTTGGTTTAATAGCCAGCCGCATGCTGCCACTGGAGAAATTCCCTGGCATCGACATACCTGAAATTTATGTGGATGTGCCTTACCCAAACGCGACTCCCAGTGAAATAGAGCGCTTAATCACCAGACCAGTGGAAGAAGCGCTGGCCACAGTCACTGGTATTAAGAAAATGCGTAGTTTCTCCAGAGAAGACAGCGCAGGTGTTTCGCTGGAATTTAACTGGGAAGAAGACATCAATACCAAAAGTATTGAAGTACGCGAGCGTTTAGACAATATGCGTCATTTGTTGCCACGCGATGTGGAGCGGGTGATGGTGTATCAGTTTAATACTGCCGATATGCCTATTTTCCAGCTGCGTATTTCCAGTGACCGTGACCTGGCTATGGCCTATGACTTGATTGAGCGTGTGATTAAGCGTCCGCTGGAACGGGTGCCTGGTGTATCCAGGGTGGAGCTCTATGGTGTGGATAAACGTCAGGTGACTATTCGCCTCGACCCACAACGTATGCGCAATTTGCAGGTTGATCCGGCGCAATTGGTGCAGCTGCTTCAGGCAAGTAACTTTGCAATGACAGCAGGGGAGCTGCGTAATCCAAATGAAAGCATTCTGGTGAAACCTGTAGGTGAATTTACCAGTCTGGATGAAATTCGTGCTTTGCCTATACGGGCAGGTTTAACTCTAGGTGCTGTGGCCGATGTGATACTGGAGTTGCCAAAACGTACTGAAGGCCGGCATTTACATCAAACTTATGCTGTAGGTATGAACGTATTTAAAGAATCCAATGCCAATCTGGTGGATGTATCCCGCGCAGCTATAGCTGTGGTGGATGCTGCAGGTAAAGATCCGGCTTTTAACGGTATAAACTTATTCCTGATGGACGATACTGCCAAAGGGGTAACGGATTCTTTGTCTAACCTGTTAAGTTCAGGCGCTATTGGTGCTTTGTTATCTTTTGGCGTGTTGTATTTGTTTTTACGTCACATCCCAACCACTTTAGTGGTGGTGTTGTCTGTACCAGTCTCTTTGGCTATTACGCTCGGCGCTATGTATTTCCTCGGCTACAGCTTAAATATACTGAGTATGATGGGCTTGATGCTGGCCGTAGGTATGCTGGTCGATAACTCGGTAGTAGTTACTGAGAGTATTTTCCGTGAACGCGCTGCAAATCCTGACATTAAAAAGGCCACTGAACTGGGTGTGCACCGCGTCAGTCTGGCCGTGCTTGCTGGTACTGCCACTACAGCTATCGTATTTTTGCCTAATATCATTGGGCAGAAAGTGGATGTCACTGTGTTTTTAGAACATGTGGCTATTGCGATAACCATAGCGTTGGCTGTGTCTTTATTGATGGCGTTAACCTTAATTCCATTTTTGACCACCAAAATTAAGCAAATTCACAGCAGTGATAACGCTGCACCTGGCAAGCTTGAGCTGTTTTATGGCCGCTGCTTACGCTGGGTGATGCGCTCACCTAAAGCGGCTACTGGCATCGCCTTTTTATTGTTATTCAGTATCGCCATTCCTATAGGCGCTGTTTCTGGTGGTGATGAAGATGGCGGAGACAGTGGCAGGGCTTTTCTGAACTACAACGTGCAAGGCAATTACAGTCTGGCCGAGGTAGAGCAGGAAGTGGATCGGATGGAAGCCTATCTGTATCAGCATAAAGAAGAGTATGAAATTGAGTCTGTGTACAGCTACTACAGAGCCAATCATGCGATTTCTATCATTATGTTTAACGATCCGTTGATCAAACCTGTGGCTGAAATTAAAGAAAAGATCCGTAAAAACTGGCCGAAACTGGTGCGCTCTCAACCTACCTTTGGCTGGAGTGACAGTGGTGGTGGCATGCAGGTGCATTTATCTGGTCCATCCACCGAAATACTGACTAAATTAGCCGCTGATATAGTACCTGTTGTTTCACAAATCAAAGGCCTGGAAGATGTGCGCACTGAGATATCAGATGGTCAGTTTGAAATGCAAATTCTGCTGAATAATGAAGAGTTACAACGTCAGGGGTTAGATGCGAGCTCAGTAGCTCAGGCTGTGAGTTTGGCACTGCGTGGCACCAACTTACGCACCTTCCGTTCTGAAGATCAGGGTGAAGTGCAGCTTCGGGTCTTGTATGACGAAAAAGTCAGTCATTCACCTGCAGAGTTGGCCGCTATTCCTGTGATGGTGAAAGACAATGTAGTCATTACTTTAGCTCAGGTGGCTGAATTGAAAGTAGCGCCACTGCTTTCGGAAATACGCCGCTTTAACCGTCAGACTACCCTTGCCATAGGTATGAATATGGGCAAAGAACTGACTATGGACAAGGCCAAAGAAGAGCTGAAAACCCGTTTAAATCAGCTGCAATTACCTGCAGGTTATGCCTGGTCTTTTGAAGGCAGTTTCCAGTATCAGGATGAAGCTCAGGGCATAATGCAAATTAATATGTTGCTGGCTGTGGCTATGATTTATCTGGTGATGGCGGCTTTGTTTGAATCCTTAATTATGCCAACAGCTGTTATAGGTTCTTTGTTGTTCTCTTTTGTTGGTGTGTTTTGGGCCTTTTTATTCACTGGCACTTCTATGGGTATTATGGGCATGATAGGTATGCTGGTGCTGATGGGTATAGTGGTCAATAACGGTATAGTACTGGTGGATCGTATTAACCAATTACGCCACGAAAGCCCGGATGCAGAGCTGGTGCCCTTAATTATTGAAGCCTGTGAAGCCCGGTTACGACCTATTTTGATGACGGTATCTACTACTGTATTGGGTTTATTACCACTGGCTTTTGGTGATGCCGCTATAGGTGGCGACGGCCCAAGTTATGCGCCTATGGCCATAGCTATTATTGGCGGACTGGTGTTCTCGACTTTAACCAGTTTATTGCTGGTGCCATTAACTTACTGGGGTTTAATTCGCTTTACCATCCGCTGGTCTGGCTTTTTAGGCAAAGCCAGAGGGCTTGCGAATAAGGTGATTACGGCGCCTTAAATGGCGAGTTGCGAGTTAAGGTTAGCTGTGATTCGCAGATTGATTCAGGTGGCAGCGGAAAAGCCATAGTGCACGCAGACTCGCTGTTACTATCCAAGTATCTTGGAGATGCAGGGAGGCGAGAAGCCAGCCAGACCCCAGGAACATAGTAGCCTTATGTTCCTGTGGTGTGATGGAGTAGTCTGCAGTTTCAGGTACGACGGGCAGAATACTTATCGGACCCAGTCCAGCAACCTTGCAGGTCAGGGTTTGCTTAGCATCATTACTTTTCTCGCTTTGGCGGACTGGTCTTTCTCTATCTACTATGGCGAAAAGTATGCGCTTTAACTGACTGGCGTTATGCCAGATACAAAAGTAAGTCATACGTTATTGTTTTAGTGTCTCGTGACTACAAAACTTTCTTTTACTCCATTTACCGTAACTAGTGTTTATATATTGTTGATTTCGCTTCAAAAAACGGATAGCTTGAAATAATAATTACTTTCAACGCATGCAATGACTTGCTAGTTCGTTGCGGTTTGAAAAGTACGATTGGTTTTTGAAACGAACATATGCGTACTAAGCCTAATGTCCTTCAGAGTTGTATAAGTGCGGAGTAAAAATGGGTAAAAAAATCAGTGGTGCAGAATACCCTCTAGCCAAGATCTTCAGTTCAGACTTTGAATATGTAATTCCGTCATATCAGCGACCATATGCGTGGACAGTCGATCAAGCAGCGGAGCTCTATGATGATCTTTATACTTTCTATAGTTCTGAGCCAGAGGACGGTTATTTCCTCGGAAGTATAGTTCTGATTAAGCAAGAAACTTCGCCTTTTTCTGAAGTGATTGATGGCCAGCAGCGCTTGACGACGCTAACTATTCTGTTATCCGTGCTTGCTTCGATCTTGGAAGGGAAGCAGCGAGATACTCTTTCCAAGTATATTCAAGAGCCAGGAAATGAATTTGAAGGCTTGGAGCCTAAACCTCGTTTGACTTTACGTGAAAGAGATAAGACGTTTTTTGCAAAGTATGTGCAAGCATTGAATTTTGACAAACTAGGTGATCTGGACGAGAAGAGTCTCGACAATGAATCTCAAATAAATATCAAGAAAAATAGCCAACTTTTTCTTCAATTAATCGAGAAAAATCTCGGAAATAACGGCGAAAGCATAAAAGGGTTTGTTGCCTTCTTGCTTCAACGATGTTTTCTTGTCGCCGTATCCACGCCAAACCAGCAGTCTGCTTTTCGTGTGTTCTCAGTCATGAATAGTCGTGGGTTAGATCTTCAGCCAACGGATATTATTAAGGCGGACATTATTGGTAAGCTTACCACTGACAAACAGCGAGATGCATACAACGAGCGGTGGGAAGACATGGAAGTTGAATTGGGTCGTGGTGGTTTCAATGACCTGTTTACCTATGTTCGAATGATCTACGCGAAAGAGAAAGCAAAAAAATCTCTTTTAGATGAATTTAGAAATCATGTTCTTAAAGTTTCCAATGATCCAGAAAAGCTTGTCAGCGACGTTCTGGAGCCTTATGCGAGTGCATTAGCGACGGTTCGTAAGGCAAACTACGAAGCAGTCTCTCATGCTGAAGAAATCAACAGATACCTGCGTTGGCTTAATCGTATTGACAACTCAGACTGGATGCCTGTGGCGATACTCTTTCTATCAAGAAATAAAAACATACCAAAATACGTTGAATGGTTTTTTAGCAGGCTTGAACGTTTAGCTGCTTATATGCATGTATGCGCTTTGAATATCAACGAAAGGATTGAACGTTACAACGATGTCATAAGAGCGTTGGAGGATGAGCACTCATTTGACTCGCCAGCCCAAGCTGTGGAATTGATTGGAACAGAAAAGGAGAAAATGCGTGAGGTATTGAATGGGAATGTATACGAACTTACACCAAGGCGAAGAAATTATCTGATTCTTCGCCTTGATGCTTTTCTGTCTGACGGCGCTGCGTCATATGATCCTAGTATACTGACTATTGAGCACGTTCTACCTCAAACGATAGATGACAACACGGAATGGTCAAAATTGTGGCCAGATGAACAACAACGCCAAGAGTGGGTGCATCGGATAGCAAATCTGGTTCCTCTTAATAGAAGACGTAATTCTCAAGCACAGAATTATGACTTCTCAAAGAAAAAGGAGGCTTATTTTTCCGGAAATAAAGGTGTGTCGTCATACATACTTACAACACAAGTTCTGAACAGTGTGCAGTGGACACCGGAACACCTGCAAAATCGTCAAAGTGAATTGCTTGAAGTTTTGCAAGAGAACTGGAGGTTGGGCGCATAGGAACGCATTGAGTCAGGTCTCGAATGTTGTGCGCATTGCGTTGAATCAATCATGGAAAAATTCATAAATGAGTTGTGATACACCAGGCCGGCCCCTGAGGAATTCTGCAATTAGACTTGATAAAACTGGAAGCAAAATGACTCATAACTGCTTCCAGTTTGTTCTCAACATAGCTGTTATTTAGGCAAGTTATTTGGCAGGATTTAGTATTTAATTTCGTTAAATCGGTCCATCACAAATAATCAGCATACCCCCACGCATACATATTTGTTCTGGTGACGGGGTAATGGTTTTTGATGTGTCGGTCACATGCCCATGATTATCAGTGACTCGTAACCTGACGTGAGTAGGTTCATACACATCAATATGGTGGTCGGTCACACTGACTCCATTAACCCATTTTTCAACCTGGGTAATATGTCCATCCCGATCCGAGTACTCAAAGGCGGCAACTGCTATTCCAGCCTGGTAATAGGTAGTGTCAGTTCTGCTGTCGTAGCTCTCCTGAATATAATGCTGACGAATAACAGCTCTTGGCGTGTACTGACAATTTTCCACAGTACGCTGATCATTGCCAACCGCAGGTAAATAGCCGGAACATTGATAGGTCACGTAATTATTACCATCCCGATGACGTTCAGTAAGCGTCACCCACTGTGTGGCGCTTCTGGGTATATAGGACGACAAGGAGCGCCCACGGCTGGAGCAACTTGCCCAACCATAATAATATGGGGTTGATACGGTGCTCGTAGTACAGTTTACTTTTGCATCGCCGTTAGGAGAGCTTTGAGCATAGCTTTGGATACTGGTACAAGAGAGTAACAGGGCAGGTATTAACAACTTCAATTTCATATACACCTCTTTTTATTATGTTTTATAAGCAGTTTTCTGCTTAGTCGCGTCAGTAAAGAAACAAGTAAAGCTAAAACAGCCTTATTCTGTTATCATATTTATAACATCTATCTATGTAAGTTTACAACGGTTTCTGTCTTTGGGGCGGACTTGGCTTCAAGTTTTAACCAACAGGGTCAGGTCTTGAACATTTCATGGATTGAGTTAAATTGTTTATGAAAAAACTCATAAACACATCTGTCATGCGAAAGGCAATACCTGACTCGTTGAGCTAAGGTCGAAGTAGTCCAGCACCAGCAGTGATTGCTGACCAGGAGCAAATGAACTGGGGCTCGCCCTTGCTCAGGCCGTTTTTCCGTCCTTTTGTCCCAGTCTGATAGCGCAGGTGAACTGCCGGGTGTTTACTTTCAATTGCACGATGATTAACCAAGCATATTGTTAGTGTTGGGCGGTATTTAACCGCCCTTTTTTATTGGGGCGTGATATGAAACTATTCACAACAGTAGTCTGGCTGCTCAGTTTTTGGTGCTGCTACATTCAGGCAGAGCAGGCATTAAGCACACAGCAGCAACAGGTATTTGCTGCAGAACGCGCTTTTGCCAAATCTATGGCTGACCGTGATTTAAAGGCGTTTGAGCAGCATTTATCCAATGAAGCCATTTTTTTCGGTGAAGCAGTGCTTAAGGGTAAAGCTGCTGTTGTTGCAGGCTGGAAATCCTTTTACCAGCACAAAACAGCGCCTTTTTCGTGGGAGCCGACACAAGTTGAAGTGTTGGATGATGGGTCTTTGGCGCTAAGTAGCGGACCTGTCAAAGATCCGTCCGGCAAAGTAATAGCGACTTTTTCATCCGTTTGGCGCCAGGAACAACCAGGGATCTGGAAAGTGGTGTTTGATAAAGGTTGTGCCGTATGTCACTACGATAAAAAAACGTAAAACAGGCCAAACATCATTTCTGCTCTGATGTTGTGATTTGTTATAGTTTTGATACTGCAGTCACAACTCTTCCGTTTCTGTGGTTAAATCAGCAAATAAACGCATATCGCCTTTACGTTAATGGCAGATGCTCAGCAATTGTCTGCTTTTAACTGCTTGAATATTTCGGTTTGGGATAACTTTGGTAGTGTGGCGTTGAAAATACTGCTTGTACTGATGTCCGCTATTTTTTTATAGTAGTTAACACCCCGTTGTAAAATTACAAATCATCAACTGATTACCTGCTTCGGCGATCCGGTAGCTCTATTGGTTCATAATAAGGACAATAATGAATATAAAATTTGGTTTTGTGCTGGTTTGTCTGGCACTTTTGGTATCTGGTTGTACTGCCACAAAAAAAAATCCAACAGCTCTGCCTAAAGGCGTTGTTGTGAATAAATCTGTTCAGGTGCCTAACCCGGTAAAACTTCGCTACTATGTTCCTAAAGCCGCTCTGGACTCTAAGTTTTTTGCCAGTTGGCGTGGCTTATGGGTGAGCCCCGGGCAAGGACTTGCTCAAGGTGTTGATGCAGCGTTTAAGAGCCACTTTTCTGACTCTGCTTTAGCTAAGTTTAATGCAAATGATGAGTACGCATTGCTTGTTGCGCTTGCACCTGAATGGAAGCCAGGTAGTGGAGTGTTAAATTTTGAGCTGAGTTATAAGGTGTTTGACAGCAAAGGAAAGGTACTGCTGGAAGGTAAAGAAACTGATAAGGCTGACATTGGCGATATAGCGCAAACTGCAGCCTTTTATAACACCGCATTGAAGACAACTCAGGTGATCAGTGTAAAAGTATTGAATGCGCTGAACCCCAGCCTCAGCACCTTTCCAGAACTTGCGAAGATTGATTCGGTTGCAAAAGAAACGCTTGCTGATATGAAAAAACCAGTCAGTACTGGTACAGGCTTTTTCGTTAATAAAAATGGACAGGTTCTCACCGCAGCTCACGTATTGGACGATTGTCTGGTGACCAAAGCGACATTTGGCAAAAAAGACTCTTATGCGACCTTGCTGGCTAATTCAATCTTGCTGGATACAGCTGTATTGAATACTGAATTTACTCAGGTGCCATTTTTACCTGTCAGAGAAGGGGACGATACCGTAGTGGGTGAACCTGTGGCAAATGTAGGCTACCCCTTGCAAGGTGTGTTGGCTCAAAGCGCCAATTTAACCAGAGGAAATGTCAGTGCTGCTGATGGTATACCGGGCTCTATGGGGCATTTACAATTTTCCGCACCTATCCAGCCTGGTTCAAGTGGTGGCCCTATAGTCTCTGATGGTGGTGAGTTATTAGGAATGGCGGTAAGCACGCTTAATGTCACCAGTTTGATCGAAAAAGGCATAGTGCCTCAAAACGTAAACTTTGCATTAAAGCGGCATCATATTCGCCGTTTTTTAGATAAACATCAGATAGCCTACAGCAATTCAAAGCCCGATTTTAAAGCTGACTTCCGCACTGGCAATGATGCTGCATTGGCCACTGTTGTTAAATTATCCTGCTACCAATAAGGACTTTGTAATGAAATATAGCCTTGGTTTATTCGTGATGATGTCTTTTGCCTTACAGGTTAATGCCGCCGATCTGCCAGTCCAGTTTATCTCCACCTTTGATAAAGAACTGGGCATTGAAGAACAATTGAAGCAACTGCCTCAATTGACGAATCTTGGCGCTGAGACTTACGGTACTCCGGTTAAGTTGTTGGTGACCTACCATGATCAGGGCACTGCCGGAGGTGATGTTGCCAGTTTTACCTCTTTAATGCTTGCAGCAGGTTCACTGGGTATATTGCCTATTGTGGAGAACAACGATTTTGTGGTGTCCTATGAATTAAGAGTTCACTCCAAATCTATCGCAAGCTTTAGCTACAGTATCAATACCACTGAAGCAAAAAATATGTACACCATGGACCATAAGCCGAGTAAAGAAGTGCTGGATTTCGCGAAAACCACACCAGCCTTGTTCGCAAAAGATTTGGCAACTGTTCCGGCTTTTAAAGAGTTACAGCAGGAATATAGCTTTTATTTTCCAGCGAAGTAGCTGCTTCTAAGCTGCGGATAGATGAAGCTAAGCCTTTAACATAGGTGAATAGTTGTAGATGAAAAAAGAGCAAAGCAGAGATGCATTGCTCTTTTTTGCTAAAAAAGTGGATGGTTTTTGCGTCTAACTATTTTTTTCAGCCTGCAATTTTTCCAGCTGAGCCCATAACTCTTCTGCTTCTGAAGTTAAATCGGCAAATAAACGCATATCGCCTTTTCGCTGTGCCAGCATGGCTTGTTCAGCTTTGGTATCGTATTGCTGGCGTAATTTTTTCACAGGGTCGCGCTTTAAAAAACTGAACATAGATGGCTCTTAAGATGAGGCTGAACTGGATGCAGTTTAATACGCCCAGCTCAGCTGTTTAGCCCACTAAAAACTACAATGCTTTTAAAATCGCATCCACAGTGGCTTTGGCATCACCAAAACACATCTGAGTGTTGTCTTTATAAAACAATGGGTTATTGACGCCAGAGTAGCCTGTGTTCATGGAGCGCTTAAACACAATGACGTTGTGAGCTTTCCAGACTTCCAGTACAGGCATACCTGCTATAGGGCTGGTTGGATCTTCAGCTGCAGCGGGGTTGACTGTATCGTTGGCACCTATCACCAGCACCGTATCTGTATCGGACAAATCTTCATTAATTTCATCCATTTCCAATACTATGTCGTAAGGCACTTTGGCTTCGGCAAGCAACACATTCATATGGCCTGGCATACGACCGGCCACAGGGTGAATGCCAAAACGCACTTTGATGCCACGGGCTTTGAGCTTCTGGCAGATCTCCGCCACCGGGTATTGTGCCTGTGCCACAGCCATACCATAACCAGGGGTGATCACTACAGAGCTGGAGTTTCTAAGCAAATCCGCCACATCTTCTGGACTGATTTCCCTGTATTCGCCTTGCTCTTCGTCGCCCGAACTTTGTTTTGCATCGACCTGACCAAAACCTCCGGCTATCACTGAGATAAAAGAGCGGTTCATCGCTTTGCACATGATGTAAGACAAGATAGCGCCGGAAGAGCCAACCAAAGCACCAGTGACAATCAGCAAGTCGTTGGACAGCATAAAACCCGCAGCT
This sequence comes from Rheinheimera sp. A13L, assembly GCF_000217935.1. Lineage (GTDB taxonomy): Bacteria > Pseudomonadota > Gammaproteobacteria > Enterobacterales > Alteromonadaceae > Pararheinheimera. Next base: position 49,729 of record NZ_AFHI01000015.1, on the reverse strand, counting down.
GCAGCGGCCCAGCCTGAGTAGGAGTTCAACATAGACACCACGACCGGCATATCAGCGCCGCCAATGGAGGCCACCAGATGCAGGCCAAATACCAAAGCAATCAGCGTCATAATCAACAGGGCAGATTCTGCGCCATCAAAGCTTACAAAATAAACCAGCAATACAGCAGATGTGATTAGTGCCAGTAAATTCAGTTTATGTTTATGCGGAATATTCAAAGGTTTAGAGCTGGCTATACCCCGAAGCTTGGCAAAAGCCACCACTGAACCTGAGAAAGTGACAGCTCCGATAAATACCCCTAAAAACACTTCAGTTAAATGTACGGTAAGTTCTGCGCCCGTAGTGGTGGCGAACTCAAAAAAGCTGTTGTAACCCACCAGCACTGCAGCCAAACCGACAAAGCTGTGCAATATAGCCACCAGCTCCGGCATTTGCGTCATTTCAACTTTCAGTGCCAGCCGAAGGCCTATGGCAGCACCTATAGCCAAAGCGATAAATAACGGCAGCATTGCATCCATGCTGACGCCTGCAATGGTGGCGAGCAGGGCTATGGTCATGCCCAAAATACCCAGCCAGTTACCACGACGGGCAGTTTCCTGCTTAGATAAACCGGCTAAACTCGCGATAAAAAAAGCGGCTGCCACTATATAAGATGCTGTAATTAATCCTTGTGTCATGGCTGTTACTCCCCGCCTTTACTAAACATTTTCAGCATGCGCTGTGTGACGGTAAAACCACCCACTATATTGATACTGGCAATCAGCACGGCAAAAAATGCCAGTACCTGCACCAGCAGTGAGTCGCTGCTGATTTGTAGCAAAGCCCCTAAAATGATAATGCCAGAGATGGCATTGGTGACCGACATCAACGGTGTATGTAAAGCATGAGTGACGTTCCAGACCAGATAAAAACCCACCACGCAGGACAATAAAAATACTGTGAAATGTGCTAAAAAGTCACTGGGGGCGGAGTACCCTATCCAAAGTAACAACAAAGCGGCGGCAGCTATAAACCAGTTGGAATGAATGGATTTTTTAGGGGCTGCCGGGGCTGTTGTGGTGGCAGCTATTGGTTTAGCTGTAGCTGTCACGCTAATAGCTGGAGGCGGGTAGGTGACTTCGCCCTGATGCACCACAGACATGTTGCGGATAATTACATCCTGCATATCCAGCAGTATCTGACCATCTTTGGTTTTACATAAAAGTTTGGCTAAGTTCACCAGGTTAGTGCCATAGAGCTGTGACGACTGAGCGGCTAAGCGGCCTGGCAAGTCGGTGTAGCCAATGACTTTAACCCCTGAACTGGTTTGGAAAATCTCACCCGCCTGAGTGTATTCACAGTTGCCACCAGTTGCCGCTGCTAAATCAACAATGACAGAGCCGGGTTTCATTGAATCGACCATCTCTTTAGTGATCAGCTTAGGTGCTGGTTTGCCGGGAATAAGAGCTGTCGTAATGATAATGTCGACTTCTTTGGCCTGAGCTGCAAACAGCGCCATTTCAGCGGCAATAAATTCATCCGACATCACTTTGGCGTAGCCACTGGAAGAGGAGCCATCTTCGGCAAATTCCAGTTTTAAAAATTCACCGCCCAAAGACTCAATTTGTTCTGCCACTTCAAGCCGGGTATCAAAAGCCCGCACTATAGAACCTAATGAACGTGCCGCGCCAATAGCGGCAAGACCTGCTACACCAGCACCAATCACCAGCACTTTGGCAGGCTGTACTTTACCTGCAGCTGTAATTTGACCACTTAAAAAACGACCAAAACTATGAGCCGCTTCAATCACTGCGCGGTAGCCGGCAATATTCGACATAGACGACAAGGCATCCAGCGACTGAGCCCGTGAAATACGGGGCACCATATCCATCGCCAGTACATTAATGCCTTGGGCGGCAAGGCGTGTTACTAAATCCGGGTTTTGTGCCGGCCAGATAAAACTCACCAATGTGCTGCCTTTTTGCAGTTGGCTGATTTCCTGCTCTGTTGGGGCATTGACCTTATAAATCAGTTCGCAGCCCCAGAGTTGGGGGCCCTCTGCTATGCTGGCACCGGCCTGAATATAAGCTTCATCGGTAAAACCCGCGGCAGTACCAGCGCCAGTTTCTACCAGCACAGTAAAACCTAATTTACGCAGTTGCTCTGTGGTAACAGGGGTAGCCGCCACCCTGGTTTCGTCTTGAAGAGTCTCTTTGGGGATAGCAATAAACATCCTGACCTCTTGTCTTATTTTTTTGATCCGGCAAAGCGAATACCAGTGCCTGTTGAAAAGCTTTGGCCTGGTGATGTTTTAGCGCAAGGGCTGAACTGTTCATAAGAACAGAACTACCACTGCTTAGAGGATAGTCGGCAATTTCAGTTTTGCTTTTCAAAGGCTTAGCAGAAGATATGAAAATGGCAGAAAAAAGCAGGTAGGTTTAGATGACAAGGTTCAGATAATAAAAACCCGACAACGCTCAAGCGGTTTGTCGGGTCTCGGATAGTGAAGAGCTCTAGCTCAGGAATTTGCCGCAGAAACTTACTGTTGCTCCGGGTTCTTCAGTTTGTACTTCTGCGCATAAGTTAAAATAGCCATACTGATGCAGCTAAAAATTAAGAAACCAGCGGTCACAGGGATCACTGTGCCGTTATACATCTGGCCTATCACTGTGCCTATGCTCATCGACATAACAGAGGAGGTTGAGCCAATAATAGCTGCTGCTATTCCCGCCACATGGCCCATAGGTTCCATCGCCATAGCGTTGATATTACCAAACACCAGACCAAAGCAGAAAAACAGCACAGAAGCGTACAGCACAAAAGTCCACAGCTGTATTTCAATCACTAAATGAAGTGCTAAAAATAAGGCTGAGCTACTAATAATGCCCCAGACAGCGCGGTTGGATAAATGCTGCATGCCCCATTTTTGCACCAGACGGGAGTTCACCAAAGAGGCTGCGCCAAAGACTATAGCCAGTAAACCAAAGTACAAGGTAAACAACTCGCCTGTTTTAAATAAGTCCTGAAATATTTGTTGTGATGAGTTCAGATAACCAATAAAGCTGCCAAAAAACAACCCCATACAAATCATATAGCACACTGTTGGCACATTGCTGATCACTTCCTTAAAGCCTTCAGAAAAGCCCTTTGTGCTCATGGCAATACGGTGCTCTTTTGGCAAGGTTTCTTCTAAGCGCATAAAAATCCACACTACGATAAGCAATGCATAAAACACATAAAGCACAAAAATATCGCGCCATGTGCCTACCCATAACACGGCCTGGCCAAGGCTTGGCGCTAAAGCCGGCACCATCACAAAAATCATCATCACCAGCGACATAATACGCGCCATATCATTGCCGGAGTATTTGTCCCGCACTATAGAAATAGCCGATACATAAGGGCCTGATACCCCTAAACCCTGCACAAAACGGCCAAACAATAAGGTGTTGATATCTGTGGCGAAATAACAAATGACAGTGCCTACTAAAAACAGCGCTATACCACCGTTTAACACTTTTTTACGGCCAGTGGCGTCGGATAAAGGCCCACAAATCAGCTGGCCTATGGCCATACCCAAAAACAAAGCACTGATCACCAGTTGCGCCTGATTCGGGTGACTCATGGCAATATCAGCACGAATAGCATCCAGCGCTGGCAATAAGGCATCAATAGAGATGGCAACAATAGACATCAACAGCGCCACCAGCAAAGTAAATTCGCCGGTAGAAATGCGCGACTTTGGCGCATGAGTGGAGTAATCAGACATGTACAGCATTCCTTGTTTAAAACGGCCCAAAAAAGGCGTGGCTAGTTTAACGCTTTTACCCGACTAAAAGTGTCGGCAAATGTAAACAAATTTGGAAGTAGTAGGTTCTAGATAAGGCTAATCGACAGATAGAGCGGATAGAGTTAGCCTGGCTTTGCCCGAGGCGAAATGGCCAGACACTGGAGCAAGCCATTTTTTCTGTTGCACTCTTGTTGTTTCAGTCACAAATGTTTTACAGTAAGTGGCATCAATAAGGTTAAGGTAAAGGGAATTATCAAGAGATGACAACAGGTTACAGCTTTAAGAATCCGGAAATGATTATCGCCGGTTCCGCACTGATCGTCAGTTTAATTACCGCCTTTGTCAGTATTTATTCGGCCTCTATTGACAGAGCTTATGCCAGAGCTTCGGTATGGCCAAGAGTGGAAATTCAACGTAGCTACAACGATAGCCGTTCCTTTTTTTATTATATAGTCAGTAACAAAGGAACGGGACCTGCGGTTGTTAAACATGCCAGACTGAGCTATGACAATAAAGCGGTAAAAAGCTGGCCAGATTATTTGCAACTGCGCAGTGGTCGTACCGTAGGTCATGTGCAATCACACATAGGTTCCATAGTCTTGTCGGCAGGAGAGTCCACTAAACCCATGGAACTGCGTGATGCCGAAGTGGCGAAGTTACTTGCAGATCAAGACAACTTACAGATAGAGCTTTGTTATTGCTCTATTTATGACGAATGCTGGATGGTAAACCGCGCTAATAACCCAATACCAGTAGCCCAATGCACGATAGAGGATAAAGAGCGGTTTTTACAATAAGCTCTGGTGCCCTGTCAGTTATTGCTGATTAACTGCAGTACAGGTTGTACCCGACGACCAAAATAAATTTGTATTGTGGTTTGCTGACCTGACGCCAGACTAAGCTCAAAGGCTTGTGGAAAAATACGGCTGCAGTCTGCCATCAAAGCCACTAAATGTTCCTGATTAAACATACGCTGACCACCAGCGCCATTGGTCACAGTGATAATAGCAACGCGCTCGCCGTTATCAGCGGCCAGCAAAGCATAGTTATCCAAAATCAGGTCACTGCGTCTGGGCACAATATTTTTGTCACGCTGACAATTGAGCTGCACATCTTTGAATGGTGTAGGTTCAAACCGCAGCACCTGATCTCTGTCCGGCTCATAGGCATGCACACCAGTACTCAGCAAACCCAACAACAACCACTTATTCATCACTACCTCAAAAGAAACAAAAGTTGCAAAAAAGTTACATTAGCTGATTTGTGCACCTTTGCCAATCACTGCCGATACTTTTGAATGCTTTGTTTGCACCTGTTAAAGGTGGTGCATCCCTGACTGAGCGCAACTATTCGCTGCGCTGAAAGTCATCCGCTAAGCGGGTGAGTTCTTGTAGTTGTGTTACTTTTTGCCGTTTTTTTTGCTGCAAGCGCAACATCATCAGCAGACAAAGTGGGCATACCACCAGACTGTAAAACAGCAGCAAGTCTGTGGGGATCTCTGCAAGTTTTCGCCACTCTAGCAGCCACAACAAACCGGAAAATAACATCAAGGCAACACAGGACAATTGGGTATAGAGGTAGTAACGCAGTGTGAGCTGACAGGCCCGGGCGCGAAATTGCACTAAACCACTGCTGCTCCAGTTGTCATAAGCCAGTATAGGTCTGTGCACTGTCCAGCCGATATAAGCTGTGCTAAGTGCCCCGAATGTGAGGAACACAGCAGCCAGATACCCCAGCCATCCCGGCATAGTAAAGGCTAACCAGCAAGCGGTAGTCAGCATCACTACTGCACTAAGCCATTCGCCGTACATCAGCCATTTTTGTCGGCGTTGACGTTGTGCTGCTTGTGCCAGATCCGTCTCGTTGGGCAACTGCTCGGTTGGGGTTTTCTGTTGTTGCCAGCTTTTTGTCAGGGCGGCAAAATCAAAATTATCTGCCATTTTGCATGATCTCCATCAGTTCTGTTTTAGCGCGATTTAACCGCACCCGTACCGCCCCCTGGCTTAACTGCAGAATTTCTGCAATCTCAGGGGCATCCAAATCTTCCATCGCCAGCAAAATAACCTGACGGTTGGCTGCAGATAAGCGCCGCACTGCCAGCATTAACTGCTGGCTTTGCTGTTGCTCACCGACTTCAGCCGAAGGACAGTCCTGAACTAACAGCTGTTGATGGTCTTCATCCAGCGGCTGCCATTGCTGGCGTTTTGCCCTGGCTATGTGATCAACAGTGACGTTGTGCACAATACGAAACAGGTAAGCGCGTGGCAGCTCTGCACTCTGAATGCGCGTAGCCGACTGATGCAGCGCCAGAAAAATATCCTGCTTTAAATCCTGCCGTGCTGCCGGGTCTGCCTCTGATGCCATCAGGGTGCGGCTGATCGCGGCCTGATTTTGTTGCCATAGTTCAAGTAAAAACTGCTCAGGCGATGCAAGGCTGCTGGTAGATAGAGTCAAAAAAACCTCCCTGTTCAATATCTTATAGTTTTTATCAAAGTTATCACTCTGCTCTTAGTAAGTCTGCCCCTGTTGGCAAAGTGTTACAAAAATAAATAAAAAAATTTTTGTAACAGCTGACAAAAACTGCACGACTTCTTAAGCAAACACAACAAGTTCACTTACCTTGGCTTTAAGGAGTCTTACTTTGAAAACAATGACTTTAAAAAAATCAGTGCTGTTTTGTCTGATGGCAAGCTGTTCTCTGTCACAGGCAGTCGCTGAAAAACCAGCTGCGCAGGCCGGGACAGTGCTGTACCACAATGCCACTTTATTAAATCCCGCTACAGAGCAGCAATTGAGCGATGGTTGGTTGCTGGTCAAAGATGGTCGCATAGTGCAAATGGGCCAGCAGCAACAAGGTGATGGCAGCTTACCTGCAGCGACTCAGCAGATTGATGTACAGGATCAGTATCTGTTGCCTGGCCTTATCGATGTGCATCTGCATCTGACCGCAGGGCCACACAGAGTTGAAATGCAGGATGGTAGACCGGTTATGACGCTAAAAGGTCATAGCGAACTGACCCGCTATCATGCACTGAGCACTCTGGCTACTGGTGTGACTACCGCTTTTAGCCCTGCAGGTGAACCAGAGGCTAACGCTGAATACGCCAAACAGCAGAGAGCTGGACACTGGCCTGGTCCAAAGTTGAGTTATGCCGGTTTTGTATTTGAACCTACTCCCATTTTAGGGGGATCTGTGCATCCAAAAGATGAAGCTGGCTGGCGAGCTGAAATCAACAGACAAAAGGCGCTGGGTGCAGAGTACATCAAACTCTATCAGGGCTTAACCAAAGAAGAAGTGGCAATGGGGATAGATTTGACCAAAGCGGCTGGATTGAAAACCATAGCGCATCTGGACGCTGTGAGCTGGCAATATGCCGCCGATCTGGGGATTGATGCTTTAACTCATGCCTTGCCTACCAGTGCAGAACTATTAACCGGTGAAGGCAAAGCTGCTTATGTAGCCGAACGTAAAATTCCGCATAGCGCCCGCTTTGTTTATAGCTGGTTTAAGCACGTTGATTATGACAACGCACCTATGCAACAGCTTATCCACACTTTGGCCCGCCAACAAACCCGGATTGATCTGACGTTAGTCGCGAATGAACTGATGTACTTCGCCCGCGAGTTGGAAACCTTATACCCGGAACAGGATATGTGGGTGTATCACCCACAAATGCGCAAGCGCTGGCGCGCAACATTGGCAGCCCCCAGTTATGACTGGTCAGCAGAGGAATTAGCTACAGCGCAGCAACAAATACCCAAGGTACTGCAACTGTTTAAGCGCCTTTATGACGCTGGTGTACCACTGGCAATTGGTACTGACAGCGTGGCCAGCGGGCCATTTTACCTGCGCGAACTGCAACTTAGCCAGGTTGCAGGCCTGACAAACTGGCAGGTTTTGCAACTGGCGACCAGCGGCGGCGCACATCATCTGGGCCTGGCCGATCATGGTCAGCTCAAAACAGGTTATGTCGCCGACTTTATTGTGCTGAAAAGCAACCCACTGCACGACCTGAAAGCGCTAAATACACTGCATACAGTAGTGCAGCAAGGCAAGGCCTGGTCAGTGGATGAACTGAAGTCTCAGCTGGCAGCCCTGTCTGGCATAAAACTTTAAGCGTGTAAAAAACTGACCTGATGATCAACAACGAGGACTATTTGATGGAAACTTTAAACTACTGCGTCTCAGAACTGACGACTGAGCTTTACTCCAGTGATGCTGAATTTATGGTGCTGTTTATCGTGTTATGGCTTGTGGCCTCTGTACTGCAAAACAAATTTGAAACCAATAACGAGGAGTAAGACATGGAAACTTTACAACAATTTTTAGCGGCTTTTACTGAAGCATGGCAACAAGCGGATCTGGTTTTTTTAGTGGTTTTTGGGCTGTTGTTTTTAATAGTCTGGTTTTTGCCAAGCCTGCTGGCTTTGGCATTGAATCGCCAGCATGCAGCTAAAATTGCCTTACTCAATATTCCTGCAGGTTTTTCATGGATAGCCTGGGTTGCGTTAGTGGTGTGGGCTGTTACAGGCAAACTGGGTGATAAACTGGCTGCAAAAGCCAGTTTAAAGCCTGTCGCCTGATAGTCAGGGGTTTACAACTGCACGCTATCACCCTCATTCAAAATCAGCAGCGGCATCTGGCTATCCAGTTGCTGCTGCATATGCAGTAAACGTAACAGTGGCGAGTGTGAGCTAATGTCCCCCATCTGCCAGCTGGCATTACCATAGCCCCAGGGGATCATCACTTTGCAGCCGAGTTCATTGGCGGCAATCAAGGCATCCTCAGGCGTGGTATGGACATAGCGATACCAGTCACCATCTGTGTCATGATGATAAGAGGCTATCGGCAGCAGACAAATATCAATATCTCCGTATTTTTGCTGAATATCTTTAAAGTGGGCTGAATAACCGGTATCACCCGCAAAAAACAATGTTTTTCCGTTTTGTTCCAACAGCCAGCCTCCCCACATAGCCTGATTATGATCGTTAAACAATTTGCGGCTGTTAAAGTGGTGTGCCGGTACTAAATGGATATTCAGTTCACCTAATGTGCTGTGGCTATACCAGGCTTGTTCAACAATGTTGTAGCCAGCTTCTGGCATATAATCGGCCATACCCAAAGGCAGGTAATAGGTAGGGCTGTTGCCTATTTGCTCTATGCTGTCATGGCTAAAATGATCGTAATGCAAGTGCGAATACAATACAGCGTCTGTGGCAGCCAGCTGCTCTGCGCTCAATGTGGGGGTGTAGGGCCGTTTTATAATACCTGCCAAATGCTGAGCCCAGTTTACTGGCCAGTCAAACTGACCAAACACTGGATCAAACAGCAATTGTTGGCCATCCGGCGTCTTGACTAAAAAGCTGGCATGGCCAAGCCATTGCAGACTAAAACCGCTGTTCAACAGAGGCGCTTGTTGCACGCCAGTATACCGGCAATCCTGGCCCGGTGTTTTACACTCAACGGCCTGATGCGCAGGATAGCAGTCGACTTCGCAGTTGGCCGGATACTGACGCTGCTCCACTGGGGTACGATACAAATTACGATAGGTGCCTTGATGCTTACCTTCGGTAAATTGCTCTGTTACTGCATCTTTGCCTAAGTGGCGTTGGACCTTGTTTGCTGTACTGCAAGCGCTGAGTATTAGCGTGCTGCCAAGCAGCACGCCTAATGAAATAAGACTGAGTTTCATGCATAATCCTTTATGTATCATTGGTTTTTCCATTATTGCTGTCTTAATACCATGGCTGGTTTTCGCCCTGCAACTTGCCAGGCTAATGCCGCAACTGTACACCAGCAAATGGCAAAAGTGGCTGCCGCGGCCAGCAGGTACCACAACGGGTTCTGGCTGATACGTACGCTGAATTCACTCAGCCAGCTGTTCAGCGCCCAAAAGGTGGCAGGTATTGCCAGTACTGCGCTTACAGCCATCAGCTTGATATATTCGCTGGCCAGTAAATTCACCAGATTAAAACGTCCTGCGCCCAGTACTTTACGCATTGCCACCTCGCGTGAACGTTGCTCGGCGCTAAAAGCGGCCAGACCAAATAAGCCAACACAGGTTAAAGCTATGGCCAGCGTGGCGAATAGTGCTATGACTTTGCCCTGACGTTGCTGGTTCTGGTAAATCGCATTGTAGTCATCACTCAACCAGCTTAGTTTTAAGTCCTGGCGCTGCAGGCGCTCAGTCAGCAGGTTTTGTACTTTGGCGCGGACGGTAAGGGCCTGCTCTGGCTGCATACTGAGCAGTATATTGGCGTACGTCATAGGAGAGCGGCCACAAATCAAAATCAAAGGCTCTTGTTGTTTTAAGGCGGACCCGATCTGAATATCTGCAACCACTCCCACCACCTGCATACGCAGTACAGGAACATCTCCGGGCAGCAGCCATTGCTGACCAATCACATCCTGCAGATTTTCGTAGCCCGCTTTACGTGCCAGCGATTCGGTAATGATCACTGCCGCTGTGGCATGATCGCCATGTCTTTGGTACCAGTCGCTTTGATAGGTTTCGCTAAAATCGCGACCTGCCAGTAGTGTCAGACCTGCGGTTTTGGCAATATCAAAACCTGTGCCCATTTGTGAAATAGGGGGCAGCGCAGAGTCCACAGTTTGGCCTGGCAGCTGAATATCCATGGCCTGAGAAATGGTATCGGTGATTTGCATATCCAGTAGAGATACTGCATTGACGCCTTCTACCTTTTGCAGGCTTTGTAACAGGTTTTGGTTGTCTGCGTGAAACAACAGGCTGTTATCCATACCATTGACCATTAATCTGGCTTCACGCTGATAGCCTGTGCTCTGGTTTTGCAACAGTTGTAATTGCTGTTGCAGCACAACGCTTGATACCAGTAAACCTATAGTAATAGCGCCCTGCAGTACCAATAAGCCTTTACGCAGCCAGATAGCTGTGTTGCCACGTTGAAAATCACCACTCAGTACTTTTTTCGCATCAAAGGCTGAGATAAATACCGCCGGATAGACACCTGCCAGCACACCAACACTAAACACACTCGCCAGTAAAATCAGGCCAAAATTGCCGATATAATTCAGCTGAAGAGGGCGGTTCACCAGCAAATTAAACTCTGGTAATACCAGCTCTACAACAACTGCAGCCAGTAAACCGGCACAGCAGGCAATTAATAAGGATTCCAGCATAAACTGCACAAACAGCTGGCTACGGCTGGCACCCAAGGCTTTGCGCACTCCTACTTCTTTGGCACGCATTGCCGCTCGTGCAGTGCTCATATTGATAAAGTTGATGGCAGCAATCAGCAGTAGTAAGGCCGCCAATACCAGACAGATACTCACAGTAGCTGCTGACCCATTGACTTTAAATTCATAAGCCAGGCTGGAATGCAAATGGATATCCGTCAGTGCGCGCAGTTGCAGTTCAGTCACTTTGCCGCCTTCATAAGCTTGCTGATTCAACTGAGTGGTTAATTCGCGCAGCATAGCGGTTTGATCAAAACCTGCTGGCAATTGGATATAGCTATAGACGTTATTCACCGCAAGGCGACCGGCCGCCACTTCATCGCTGATCCGGCGCAATGAGCCCGCCTGAAAATGGCTTTGTTCAGGCATACGATACAGAGCGCTGACGCTATAACGCTGCTCGCCAAGCTGCAATTGTTGGCCAAGTACAGTAGTGTTGCCAAATAACCGCAAGGCCTCTTGTTCAGATAAGGCGATTTGATTTGGCTGGGTTAAAGCCGCAGTTAAGTCGCCTTGTAGCACCTCAATCTGGAAAAAATCTGTGATATTGGCATCCACAGCCTGAGCCCATTCCAGAGATAGTTTCTGGTTTGAACCTGCCAAGCTTAACTCTGGCGCCCCTGTGTTGATCCGGGTCACTTTCATCCGCTTGTCGTAGTTCTCCAGCACAGCTTTCATTGCCGGGCTGGAAACCGGGAAGCGCTGGTTCACCGGCAGGAAAAACTGCTCCAGCCGGTAGCTGTTTTCGGCATTCGGGTGCATGGTGTCATAACCCAGCTCATAACTGGCGTAGAGTAAAATCAGCAAGGCCGAAGCCAAACCTGTAGTTAACCCCAGCAGATTCAGCGCCAAATGCGTTTTATGCCGCAATACGGCGCGCACGCCAGTGATGAAATAGTTACCCAGCATCGTCAGTGAATTAAGCATATTTGGCCTCCAGCGCACGTTCGGTAATGATCTGGCCATCCAGCATCCGCACTATACGGCTGGCATAACGTGATTCATGTTCAGAGTGAGTCACCATCACCACAGTAGTGCCTTCGCGGTTGAGCTGGCGCAGCATCTGCATTACTTCTTCACTGTTTTTGGAGTCCAGGTTACCTGTAGGTTCGTCGGCTAAAATCAGCGCAGGGTTAATCACCAGAGCACGGGCTACCGCAACCCTTTGTTGTTGACCACCCGATAGCTGTAATGGCAAATGATCGGCCCTATGATCAATTTGCATGCGTTTTAAGATGGCTTCCACCCGGCTTTTACGTTCAGAAGCGGCTATGCCCTGATACTGCAACGGCAGCTCAACATTTTGAAATACGGTCAGCTCATCAATCAGGTTAAAGCTTTGAAAGACAAAACCAAGTTGGGTTTTGCGCAGCTGTGCTAATTGTTTTTCGCTGTAATTGGCGATGTCGGTGCCCTGAAACAAATAAGCGCCACAACTTGGGCTGTCCAGCATGCCCAGAATGCTCAGTAAGGTGGATTTACCGCAGCCGGAAGGGCCCATAATAGCGACGAAATCACCTTGTTCAATCACTAAATCAATCTGATTCAGCGCTGTGGTTTCAAGTTCTGCGGTACGAAATACACGGTTTAATTGCTGTAACTGGATCATAAGGCTGTCCTTAGTGTTGTAGTTGAATAGTATCGGCTTGTGCGAAATCGCGATAGCCGGAAATGATCACCTGATCACCAGCGTTCAGGCCGCTGACAATTTCAATCTGGTTGGCGCTTTGTTTACCCAAAGTGACGGCTTGTTTACGTGCAGTGGCTGTTTTGCTGTCGAGCACATAGACATACTGACCAGCACTGTCGGTCAGGTAAGTGCCGCGTGGCAGCACCAGAGCATCACGCTGCTGGGTTTCGAGTTGCAGTGTTAAGTTCACCGACTGGCCACGTTTCACCTTGTGTTCGCCCGGCAGAGTAAATTCAAGTTGAAATTGGTTATTGACGACCCGGCTGTCAACCCGGCTGACTGTCAGTTGCAAGTCCTGTTGATTCAGGCTGGCATTGGCTTGCATGCCTGTGCTGACGCGGCTTAAATAAAATTCATCCACACTGGCGACTAGCTTGTAGCGGTCCGGTATATCAATTTGACCCATGCGGCTGCCCGGAGCGCGGGATTCACCGGCTTCCACATTAAACTCGCTTAAATAACCGCTGACCGGAGCCCGCACCAACAGGTTTTGCACATTCTGGCGGGCAAATTCGAGGTTTTTGGTCAGCATAGCCACACTTTCACTTAACTGGTTTAATTGCTGTTTACGAATAGCCTCGTCTTGCTTCTGCTGCTGTTGTGTCAGCTTCAGGCGCTCTTGCTGATAACGTAAATCCTGTTGCAAATTCAGCAGGGTTTCTTTGGCCAACACGCCGCTTTTGACTAACGGCTCTGTCTGGGCCAGGTTGCGTTTCAGCGTTACCAGTTGATGTTCTATATCCAGCACATCACGTTTTAAGTTTAATCTGTTGGTTTCAATGGTCATTTGGGTATTACGCAGAAAATTCATCTGCTCTGTGACCTGAGCTTCACGGCTGATGAGATCCAGCTGTAATGCAGTGTTGCTCAGCTTGACCAGAGGCTGGCCTTGGGTAACAAACTGACCCTGCTCAGTCAGCTTTTCTTCGACCCGGCCACCTTCAATCACATCCAGATACACCGTCTGTTGTGGCATCACATTGGCGCGCAGCGCTATGCTTTCCTGCAGGCTTTGCTGTTGCACTATGGCTGTGCTGACTGAGCTTAGTGGCAAAGCCAATGACATTTGAGCACTGGCTTGCCAGGTACTGCCAAACCAGGCTGTGCCCGCAAGCATTGCAACCACGATAGCTGGTGCTGTCAGGCGACGGCGGGTTGTGGGCGTGATTTTTTTATCCATGGGTATGCTCCAAAAAAACCTGTGTTGTGAGCTTTATAACGCAATGGTTGTGCCAAAAGGTAAGTTATTGTTTATCAATGCTTTATTGTTTTTGGTTAGTTGAAAGTGTCCGCTGGTGATACAACAGACTGTCCATAAATGGACAGTCTGAAAAAACCTTAAGCTATTGGATTTAAAAGACTGTTGCGAAGGAATGACGTTTTCGGTAGGGTGCAGAAATAAACCGCAAGGATGTATCAATGAAACAGCCCTACAAGGTACTGGTACTGGATGACAACCACGACATTCTGATCGCCAGCCGTATTTTTTTAAAGCAGCATTTCGCTCAGGTCGTGACCTTACATGAGCCTGCTTTATTAGTCAGTACGCTGCAGGATCCGCCAGACAGCCTGCCTTTTGATGTGCTGTTGCTGGATATGAATTTCAGCCGCGATACCCAAAGTGGCGAAGAAGGTTTGTTTTATTTAAAACAGGCATTAAAGGCGCAACCAAAGCTAAAAGTAGTGATGATGACAGCATATGCGGCCTTGCCGTTGGCGGTAAAAGCTATGCAAAGTGGGGCGGCTAATTTTATTGCAAAACCCTGGCAGAATGAGCAGTTATTGCAGACGCTGCAACAGGCGTTGCAACAGCCAACTCAGCACACCTCTGTTCAACAGAGCCAAGCCTCGCGCGCTGCATCCGAAAACACTGCCACTGACACTATTCCACTTTTAGGTGACAGCCCGGCCATGCAGCAGGTGCTGCGCACCATTGAAAAAGTAGCGGCCACTGATGCCAATGTATTGCTGCTGGGCGAAAGCGGCACAGGTAAAGCTTTGGTCGCTCAGGCTATTCATCAGGCCTCCAAACGTGCGGCCGCACCTTTTGTCAGTGTGGATATGGGCAGTTTAAGTACCAGCTTGCTTGAAAGTGAGTTGTTTGGTCACAAAAAAGGTGCTTTTACCGACGCCAAAAGCGATTATGCAGGCCGTTTTGTCGAGGCCAGTGGCGGCAGTCTGTTGCTGGATGAACTGGCGAATTTAGCTTTGCCACAACAAGCCAAACTGCTGACAGCACTGCAAAACCGCACTGTAGTGCCTGTGGGCGCCAGTCAGGCTGTGGCTGTGGACATTCGTTTAATTTGCGCCACCAACGAAAACCTCTATCAGGCGGTAGCAGAGGGCAGTTTCCGCCAGGATTTGCTCTACCGTATCAATACGGTGGAGATGGTGTTGCCACCTCTTAGAGATCGCAAAGAAGATATCCTTTTGCTGCTGGATTGGTATCTGCAGCATTATTCCCAGCGTTATCAGCGCGATGGTTTGCAGATAAGCGTTGCCGATAAGCGTACTCTGCAGAGTTACGACTGGCCAGGTAACGTACGTCAATTAGCACATGCAGTAGAGCGCGCTGTGGTATTGGCAGAAGGCAGCATGCTGGATTTCAGTCAGTTGCAAAGTACGACAATAGCGCCGGTTGCAACGACGGAGCAAACTGCGGAGACAGATTTTTTCCTTGAATTTGTTGAAGAAAAAACCATTCGTCAGGCGCTGCAGTATTATCAGGGCAATGTCAGTCAGGCAGCGAAAGCGCTGGGTTTAACCCGCGGCGCTTTATACAGGCGGTTGGAAAAATATGGCCTTTAATACCCGCTTACTGCTCTTGCTTGGCAGTTTTACTGTGCTGCTGATTTTAGCCTACAGACAGTGGCAGAGCGGAGCATCGGCCTTTGCCGTCGTCTTAACTTTGGTTACAGTGTTAGCAGCCTGGTTGATCTGGCAACACTGCAGCACTCGCCAGCGCCAGACTGCATTGGTGCTTAAAGCTTTGGCAAATCAGGATACTTCGTTAAATCTGCGCGACCAGCCAGAACTGCAAAAGTTACTGGCCCAGGTTCAGCAGCAACTGGGCAATAGCCGCCAGCAAGCGGAGGCACGATCGCAGTATCTGCAAACTTTGCTGAGTCAGTTGGATGTCGCTGTGCTGGAATTTGCTTCGGATGGTCACTTACTGCAAGCCAACCCTGCGGCTATGCGCCTGTTGTCGACAGTGCAGTATCAACAGCTGCTACAAGGCCGTTTTGATGAGGTTAACTTAGCCCTGCTTGCCGCTAAATTACAGAGCACTGCAACGCATTATCAGGGCCAGTTACAATGGCAACAGCCAGGCTACAC
Source organism: Rheinheimera sp. A13L (assembly GCF_000217935.1). Taxonomy (GTDB): domain Bacteria; phylum Pseudomonadota; class Gammaproteobacteria; order Enterobacterales; family Alteromonadaceae; genus Pararheinheimera. Next base: position 33,718 of record NZ_AFHI01000015.1, on the reverse strand, counting down.
AGACCGGCTGGCGCTTAGCATTGTATGCACCCGAATTCAGGGCCAGCTGCGTAAACTGGTAACGCTGCAAAGTATTAATCAGGCACTGCTTCAGCAGGAAGTGCAGGCTTATCAGCAACTGACCAGAGTGCTGACGCACGAAATTGCCAACTCTGTTACCCCTATGGCGTCTTTGGCACAAAGCTGCCAGCAGATTTTACCAGCAGCAGGCACTGTATTAAGTCAGGATGATCATGTGGATCTCAGTGAAGCCTTAACCACTATAAACAGGCGTGGCCAGCATCTGGCCGATTTTATTCTGTCGTTTAAACAGTTAAGCCAGCCGGTACAAGCAGATTTAAAACAGACCAATCTGGTAGCTATTGTCAAAAATTGTCTGGCCTTACAGCGTGATGCCATCAGTCAGTCCGGAGTTGAGCTAAAGACGGATTTCCCCGCTAAGGCTCTGTTATGGCTGGATGAAGCGCTAATGGAGCAGGTTCTGATTAACCTGCTGCAAAATGCACTGGATGCGATGCAGCACAGCGAGCAAAAACAACTTACCGTGATGCTCGAGCGCAATGCACAACAACAATGGCAACTGAACATCAACGACAGCGGATCTGGTATTGCACCCGAAGTTGCACAGCAAATTTTTATTCCGTTTTTTACCACTAAGGCAACAGGTTCAGGCATTGGCTTACCTTTATCACGGGCGCTGTTGCAGGTGCAGGATGCTCAGCTGGAATACAAACCAGCAGATCAAAGCGGTAGTTGTTTTAGCATACGTTTTGCGCAGTAGCTTTGTAGCAGATAAAACTCCAAAGCTTTACAGGTACAGGCGAGTCATTGTATGTTGAAATCCAGTTTTCCTGGCTGTTTTATACAGTCAGGCTGCTTATTAAATTTCACGCCATTTCATCATTTAAGGACAGATCATGAATATTCTGAAAGATAAAACCGCACTGATCGCCATCGCAGCTATAGCCGCTTTGTTACTGATGGGCTACGCCAACCTGCAGCAGGCAAGCGCTAATAAACAGCTAAGCACGCAGGTCGAAAAGTTAAGCACTCAGCTTGAACAACTCAACGGCAAGTCAGTAGAACTACAGGAACAAGTTGATGATCTGGCACAGCAGTTAACAGCCAAACCACGGCAGTTGGTGGCGAGTAGGTAGTTTTGGTGGCATAGGTTTTTGAGTATACGGCAAAACGCTATGCATCTCCTCAAATGTATTTTCAACTAAAAATTTTGGTCTTACACAAAGAAATAATCTCTTGACCGATTAGTTATTTTGGGTAAGCCTTACGAACAATAGAAAAATTAAATAACTAAATGGATTCAGACTGAAATTGGCGTTTGAATACCAGCCTTTCAGAAAAAAATTTTAATTGGGTATCAGAAATGTCTAATGGGTTTTTCTTTCTTCAAGCAGACCAAAACAACTACAATGGCAAGTTTATTAGGCGTTTGGATGATTTTTCCAACGAAAACAAAACACAGATATTTGTAATAAATAAGCCGCTGGGGGAGAGTAGGTATAACTACAGTTATACTGGTGCAATTATTCTTTTGGTACCCAAGCATAAAATAATGATTATTAACTTTGAAGATAGTGATGATGATTTTGAAGACTATTATCTGGATTTGTTGGAAGATATAGCATCTATTTCAGATAAATACCATTATAAGTCAGTACTTGGTAGACTTCGGAACTGGAAAGATGATTTAGTATCTACCTATAAATTTAAAAAAGCGGCTGAGATAGAAAGTGTAAAATCATTATTAAATGAGAATAAAATTGAAAATCTACTCATACAGAAAAAGTCTGAGTTGGTAATTTCTCTGCTTACCGGAAGTATCAATGATATAGAAAGAGTCAAAGACGATGTCCCTGAGAGTATACTGGATAAAATAAAACAAAAAATAATTTTGTTTGATGGTGATCAAACAAGGTTTATCTACCATGAGTTAGATAAAAAAGTGGTGAAAATACAAGGTTTATCTGGTACAGGTAAAACAGAGTTGCTTCTCCATAAATTGAGGGATATATATGTAAATAAGGAATCATCAAAGGTATTGCTTACGTGTCACAACAAGATACTCGCAGCTAGTTTAAGAAAAAGGATCCCTGAATTTTTCAATTTCATGAAAGTCGAGCAGCAGATCGAATGGGATGAGAGATTATGGTGTGTGCATGCTTGGGGAGCATCGTCAGATGAATGCTCTGGAGCATACAGGTATATATGCCATATCTTCGATATAAAATTCCAACGATATTCTTACACTATGTCTTTTGCTAGAGCATGTCGTCTTGCCATTGATCATATTAAAAAATTGAGTTCAGAAGATCATAAGTTTGCTTTTGATTATGTGCTTATAGATGAAAGTCAAGACTTTCCAGAGGAATTTATTGAGCTTTGCTCAATTGTTACAAAAGATAAAGTTTACGTAGCTGGAGATATTTTCCAAGGTATTTTTGATGAGAATATTATAAGTCAAATTACTCCAGACTATCTGTTGAATAAGTGCTATAGAACTGATCCAAGGACATTGATGTTTGCTCATGCACTTGGAATGGGTTTATTTGAAAAGAATAAATTAAGATGGCTGAATGATGATCAGTGGGGTACTTGTGGCTACCTTGTTGATAAAGAAATGTCTAGTAAGATCTATAATCTTAGACGAGAACCTTTACGGCGATTTGAAGATTTAGAGACTGATAACATATCTAGTATTGATATTGCTAAAACCGACTTTGACCAAGATAAACAATCAGATTTAGTCATTAGCGTAATACAGAAAATAAAAAATGAGAATCCAACGTTGAGTGCTAACGACATTGGGATTGTTTTTACTGGTCCCAATTCAAGGGGATTTGATCTAGCTAACATACTTGAGTATAAGATAAGTAGACAGCTAAACTGGCGATTAAACAAAGCCTGGGAGTCAAAGAATACAGTAAAAGACTCTGTGTTTATTAGTAATAAAAATAATGTGAAAGGACTGGAATTTCCCTTTGTTATATGTGTGAGTGAGTTAATTTCAGATATGAAACATGAGAGAAATGCATTATATATGCTACTTACACGTTCGTTCATAAAGTCATATCTTATAATATCAAATCAAATATCAAAGGATAAAATAGAGAGTATAGAAAATGGCTTGTCGTTCCTTAAGAAAAATGGGTATTTGAAAATAGAAGCTCCAAATGAAAAAGATTTGGAAAAAATTAGAACTAGTATAGATGTTGATGAATCGAAAATGTCTATATTTGATATGACTGATGCGGTTTTTGAAGAGCTTGAGATTCCAGGTCTATGGAGAGAACCACTGCTTAATCTTGTGAAAAATATGGATCCAGAAAATGTTAGTTATGAAGTCGTTCGGGAGTTTGTTCTTTCTACTGCTGATAAAATGGCTATTAGGAAATGAGGAAAGAATTAATATTTTACATTGATGAAACAATAGCAAAAAACATATCTTTTGCTATCAGAGATAAATTTGATTACGCAGTTCTTATCCTTAATATAGTAAACTCAGTTAAGTTGTCATACGCTTTAAATATAAAGAGTGGTTATGGAGAAATCTGTATTATTACTGAAAAAATGAGGCGAGTTGTATGCCGGTTGGAATCAAAAATTTTTTCAGTTTCTCTCCCTTTTACTGTTCGCTTTCAGGATGATTCTGTTTTGTTTGAGTCAAAAACTTCAGGGATTATTGATAGTATTCTTGTCTCCAATGCTTTGAGTGTTTTGAACAGTGAAAAATTGCGAAGTGAGTCTTGTGTAGCTCAACTCGCAGATCTCATTATCGATATGTCGTACAGCAAACCCGAGCTTTGGAGTTTTTTGAAAGAATTGTTATTTCTAGAAGACTCCTATCTCAGGTTCGATCATGACTCTAAAAACGAGAATGGGTCATTGCATCCACTCAATCATTTGGATGTATTTTATTCTAATAGTGCAACATTTAAGATTGGATTGCACAAAAAAATAGAGAGTTCCGATTTTATTGACATACTTGATGTCAAAACGGATTGTCATTTTTTACAAAAAAAGTGATCTTTGAGCCATCTATTTTACAAATTACGTTTGCATGACCATTTCTCTGGGCGGTTTAATTAGTTCAATTATTAACCGTATTTACCCCCAATCAAAATCCTGCATAACTGCTGAAAATCCTGTCAATGCTACAAAATCACATGTTCGGTGACTGCCAGTTGTAAGCGTTGATACTCATGTAAAGCGATGTTTCTGAAACCAATCATTTTTTTCAGGTTGTCGGCAAGTTCAGCCGGAATAAAATCAGCTGTGGCTAACAGGGTAAATACATCGCGGGAGCTTTGTGGCACACCAAGCTTATGCAGGCGGATCAGATGCTGGCCCATCTTCACAAGCGCGTTGAATATTCAGAATAGCTGCGTCCTGACGGGTCAAGTCTGTGGCAAAAGTGGCAGGGTTTTTATTGTATTATTCCGGGGCGCGAAGGATGCAGCGCTCAATAGTGGCCGCTTTATTGAGCAGCACATCATCTGGGAGCGAGTTGTGATCAACGGCCATAAACAGACCCATCCTTTTTAATATCAGCTAAAAGTTCGGCGCGGGCTTCGTTTAGTGTGGTCATTGCTGACAGCAGCGTGGCTTCATAACTGCCAACCTGTTGATCAACGGCGTAAAGGCGCTGTCCTTTGGTCAAAATTTGGTATTGCATAACAGTAGATGCTGCACGAAAATCCAGCAAATCCACTTCACAGTGCAGCAGCTCTGCCAGATCGCTACTGATATCCCATAAATCAATCACATCGGCATAACCTGGCACCAGTACTGCTAAATCCAAATCGCTGTGTTTGTCTGCAGTGCCTGCGACCTGACTGCCAAAAGCATACACAGCCATAAGATCTGGCAAGCGCTGCTGCAATAGTTTAACGATAAGGGGAAAGTTCAACATAATCGCTTGTTTGCTGCATCTGTTCTGCCAATCATAGTAACTTTTAACCCCTGGCACGACAAATAAAAGTACGACAAATAAAAGCACGACAAATACAGATCTAGCCTGCCACCTTTGGAAGGCTTTCCAATCCTTGCTGCAACCAATCGAGCAATAACCGTACTTTAACCGGTAAATGCCGGTTCAGTGGATACAAAGCCCAGATGCCTTCGTCGGAGGGTTGTTGTTCTGATAATAAAGCCACTAAACGGCCATCCTCTAAATAAGGCTGCAAGTAATAATCCGGTAATTGGGTAATGCCTAAACCTTTGAGTACCGCATCTGTTAATGCCACGCCGCTATTACAACGTAAATAAGATTGGGGTTTAAATTGCAGCTTTTGGCCTTGCTGTTCAAAACGCCAAAAGTCGACAGAGCCAACCAAACAGCGGTGCTGATGCAGTTCGGCTACTGTTTCTGGTGTGCCGAATTTTTGCAGGTAGTCGGGGCTGGCGCATAAATACAAGGTGCGTTTGCCTAAGGCTTTGGCCTGTAAACTGGAATCGGTAAGAGTTCCTAAGCGGATGGCGCAGTCAAAACCACCTTGCACTAAATCCAGTTGATCATTAGTCAGTTGCAAATCCAGCTGCACTTTGGGGTAACGTAATAAAAACTCATGCAGCAAAGGCGCAATAAATTGCTCGCCGTAATAAACAGGGGCGGTAATTTTTATCGCGCCCGAAGGTTCGTGTTGTAAGCTGGTAAGCTGCTGATTGGCCTGATGCAAACCATTAACCAAAGCGCGGCAATGCTGGTAATACATCACCCCTTGCTCTGTTAAACGCACCTGACGGGTGGTGCGAAGCACCAGTTTGCAGTTCAGCCGTTGCTCTAATTGCAGCACAGTGCGACTGACCTGAGCCACAGAAATTGCTAAGACTTTGGCCGCTTTAGAAAAACTGCCAAGTTCTGCCACGGCCACAAATTCGCTGATGCCTTGCCATTCTTTCATTTATGCAAAACTCATTTGTTATTTGCAGGGATTATCATCGAATAAGAAAAAATTACAATAAGCTATAGTAACTACTACTCTGGTTTGGAGAACAAGAATGAAAATGATCAAAACGCGTGCAGCTGTAGCCTGGGGTCCGGGTCAACCGTTAAAAATTGAAGAAGTGGATTTAATGCCGCCACAAAAGGGCGAAGTGCTGGTGCGTATTGTCGCGACAGGTGTCTGCCATACCGACGCTTACACTTTGTCGGGGCAGGATTCTGAGGGTAAATTCCCTTGCATTCTGGGCCATGAAGGGGGTGGTGTAGTTGAAGCCATAGGCGAGGGCGTCACCAGCGTGGCTGTGGGCGATCATGTGATCCCTTTATACACGCCTGAATGTGGCAAATGTAAATTCTGTTTATCTGGCAAAACCAACTTGTGTCAGGCTATTCGCGCCACCCAGGGTCAGGGCTTAATGCCGGATGGCACTACACGTTTTTCCAAAGACGGCCAGCCTATTTATCACTACATGGGCACTTCTACTTTTTCTGAATACACTGTGCTGCCGGAAATTTCGTTAGCCAAAATCAATAAAGCCGCGCCTTTGGAAAAGGTTTGTTTATTGGGTTGTGGTGTGACCACTGGCATGGGCGCTGTAATGAACACTGCCAAAGTAAAAGAAGGCGATACTGTTGCTGTCTTTGGTTTAGGTGGCATAGGTTTATCCGCCATTATTGGTGCTGTGATGGCCAAAGCCAGCCGCATTATTGCAATAGACATCAACGAGTCTAAGTTTGATATCGCCCGTCAGTTGGGTGCGACTGATGTGATCAATCCAAAGAGTTTCGACAAGCCTATTCAGGATGTGATTGTTGAAATGACGGACGGCGGCGTTGATTTCTCTTTTGAATGTATTGGTAATGTCAACGTGATGCGCTCAGCCTTAGAGTGCTGTCACAAAGGCTGGGGCGAGTCGGTAATTATTGGTGTAGCACCTGCCGGTGCAGAAATATCAACCCGTCCATTTCAGTTAGTCACTGGTCGGGTATGGCGTGGTACTGCTTTTGGTGGTGTCAAAGGCCGCTCTGAATTACCGGACTACGTGGAGCGTTATTTAAAAGGTGAGTTTGAACTGGATACCTTTATCACCCATACCATGCCACTGGAGCAAATCAACGAAGCCTTTGATTTGATGCATGAAGGCAAATCAATTCGTACTGTGATCCATTTCTAACCAGAGTCTTTAGTCATTCATTAAAAGCCCGGTTCGCCGGGCTTAGCACAAGGATAAAGCAATGACGTTAATTCAGTTGTCCGAACATAAGTTGTTTGCCGGCCGGCAGATTAAATATCAGCATCACTCAGACTCCGTCAAAGGTGTGATGCACTTTTCTGTTTATTTACCACCAGCGGCTGAAAAGCAAAAAGTGCCTGTGTTGTATTGGTTGTCTGGCTTAACCTGCACAGATGAAAACTTCTCGATCAAAGCCGGAGCGCAGCGTGTTGCGGCTGAACTGGGCATCGCCTTAGTGATCCCGGATACCAGCCCTCGAGGTGAGCATGTAGCAGACGATGCCGCTTACGATTTAGGTCAGGGTGCAGGTTTTTATGTCAATGCGACCCAAGAGCCATGGGCTGCGCATTATCAGATGTACGACTATATCAGCCGTGAACTGCCTGCTTTGATTGAAGCGCATTTACCTGTCACCTCCGCCAAAGCTATCAGCGGTCATTCGATGGGCGGCCATGGTGCTTTAGTGATAGCTTTACGTGAAGTAGGTGCTTACCGCTCTGTTTCGGCTTTTTCACCTATTTGTCAACCTTCAGAATGTGACTGGGGCAAAAAGGCCTTTACCGCTTATCTTGGCAAAGATCAAAGCCAATGGTTGCAGTACGACGCGGGTTTTTTACTGGCGCAAAAACAAAACAGTTTGCCAATGCTGATCGATCAGGGTGAGGCTGACCAGTTTTACCCTTCACAGCTTCGCACTGAATCCTTAATCGAAGCCAATCAGCTTAGTCAGAGTGGGGCGCAAATCCGTTTGCAAAGCGGCTATGATCACAGCTACTTTTTTATCAGCAGCTTTATTGAAGAACATCTGCGTTTTCATGCAAGGCACTTAAAAGGTTAGCTAGAGCAACTGCGCGTGATTTTCTGGTTGCCTGAACTTTGATGGCGCGGTTATACTTCTGCCCGCGCTTAGGGGAGTAATTTACAAAACCGCCAGGTTTTGTGTTGTTGTCAACATACTTGTACCTCACTGTACATGGCAACAACGTCCCGTTTGATCATCGCTGATCAGGTACTAATGAGACCTAAGACAATGCACTAACCCCAGGCGGGAGTTGGTTTATTGTCTTATGTTTAGTTTTCCCGCCAGGTGCAGTTTATGTTTTTTGATGCCTTTGTTGCCTCCTTCGCTTCTGTTGCTGTTGCAGAGATTGGCGATAAAACCCAGCTTTTGTCTTTGTTCCTCGCAGCCCGCTTTCGCTCCCGTGGCGCTATTATTGCCGGTATTCTGGTGGCAACCTTATTAAATCACGCCGCATCAGCCTGGTTTGGTGCCTGGGGGGCGCAATTTATTCCACAAGGCTGGCATGCCTGGCTGTTAGGTGGCTCTTTTATTGCCGTGGCGCTTTGGTTACTTATTCCTGATAAAGACGACAGCGAAGAAGTCAGTGTTTTAAAATACGGTGCATTTTTTGCCAGCTGTATTTTGTTTTTCCTGGCAGAAATTGGCGATAAAACTCAGGTGGCCACTGTGCTTTTGGCTGCTACTTACCCGGAAACCTGGCAGGTAATTTTTGGCACCACTATCGGCATGCTGGCAGCCAATGTGCCTGTGGTCTATGCCGGCAGCTGGTTGCTGGAACGTATTTCATTGGACTGGGCACGCCGCGTGGCCTGTGCCATCTTTATGCTGCTGGGGGTGCTGACTATTCTGATGTACTAGTTTGACTGAATATGCTTTCACTGGATTGCCAGACTTAGTTTTTAACGAAAATCTGGTGGTAACAGCGTGTTGAAACTTCAAGCTGGCCTGAGATTTTTTGTTGTTTAATTTGTGAACAACCCGACTCTGCCTTAATGTTAGTATTCTCCGGCTGAGTCAAGTATAATGCGCGGCCATTTTTGGCAGGCAAAACCGAGTGAAGCAACAGATGCAAATGAATCAGGTCCCTTTAAGAAAATCCGCAGCAGTGGACCGCATGTCGGCCGAGCGTGGATTATTTTCTTATCCGAAATACTGGGCTGAGTCCTTTGGTACTGCACCATTTTTGCCAATGAGCCGGGCCGAGATGAAACAACTGGGCTGGGACAGCTGCGATATTATTCTGGTGGTGGGTGACGCTTATGTCGATCACCCCAGTTTTGGTATGGCCGTTGTTGGCCGTATGCTGGAAAGTCAGGGCTTTCGGGTAGGTATGATTGCTCAGCCTGATTGGTCGTCCAAAGATGCTTTTATGACCCTTGGCAAACCCAATCTGTTTTTTGGTGTCTCTGCCGGCAATATGGACTCCATGATTAACCGCTACACAGCGGATAAAAAACTACGTCACGACGATGCCTACACGCCAGGCAATGAAGGCGGAAAACGACCTGACCGTGCTGTGCTGGTGTATTCACAGCGTTGTAAAGAAGCCTACAAAGATGTGCCCGTGATCATAGGTGGTATTGAGGCCAGCCTGCGCCGTATAGCTCATTATGATTACTGGCAGGAAAAAGTTCGTCGCTCCATTATTTTTGATGCCAAAGCCGAGATGTTGATTTACGGCAATGCCGAACGTCCGCTGGTGGAAGTCGCGCATCGTATTGCCAATGGCGAAGATATCAATACGCTGCACGATATTCGTGGCACTGCTGTGATCCGCAAAGAGCCTTTACCGGGCTGGCGTGGTGTCGATTCAACGGCTATTGATAAAGTAGGAAAAATTGACCCTGTGCCTAATCCTTATGGTGCAGATGATGTGGGGTGTGGCACTTTTTCTGAATTCGCTCAACAAGGTATAGACCTCAGCAAAGCGCCTGAGGTGGAAGCCAAGCCAATTCTGGTGCAACCGCCACGGCAAAAACCGTGGGAAAAAACTTATGTCAAACTGCCTGCTTTTGAGCAGGTGAGTGTCAATAAGTCCTTGTATGCCCATGCTTCTCGTATTTTGCACCAGGAAACTAACCCAGGTTGCGCCCGCGCTATTTACCAGCGCCATGGCGACCGGCATTTATGGGTCAACCCACCTGCATTCCCGCTGACCACTGAAGAGATGGATGGTGTATTTGGCTTGCCTTATCAGCGCGTGCCGCACCCGACTTATGGTAAAGCCAAAATTCCTGCCTATGAGATGATCAAAACTTCGGTCAATATTATGCGTGGCTGTTTTGGTGGCTGTTCTTTTTGTTCTATTACAGAACATGAAGGCCGCGTGATCCAAAGCCGTTCGCAGGAATCGATTTTAAAAGAAATTAAAGAAATTCGTGACAAAGTACCGGGTTTTACCGGTGTGATTTCGGATTTAGGCGGCCCAACCGCCAATATGTATCGCTTACGTTGTAAAAATCCAAAAGCTGAGCAAACCTGTCGCAGGCCTTCTTGTGTCTACCCGACCATTTGTGAACATATGGATACGGACCAAAGCCCGACTGTGGATTTATACCGTGCTGCCCGTAAAGTGGATGGCATTAAAAAGATTCTGGTCGCCTCTGGTGTGCGTTACGACTTGGCAGTTGAAGATCCAAACTACGTCAAAGAGTTAGTGCAGCACCATGTAGGTGGTTATTTAAAAATAGCCCCGGAGCATACCGAAACAGGTCCATTGTCGAAGATGATGAAACCCGGCATGGGCGCCTATGACAAGTTTAAAGAAATGTTCGACCGTTTCAGCCGTGAAGCCGGTAAAGAGCAATACCTGATCCCTTATTTCATTTCAGCGCATCCTGGCACTACCGACAAAGACATGGTGAATTTAGCTCTGTGGCTGAAAGAACGTGATTTTAAACTGGATCAGGTGCAGAACTTCTACCCAAGTCCTATGGCAAACGCGACCACCATCTATCACACAGAGATGAACTCGCTGAAAAATATCAAAGGCAATACCGAAGTAGTGCCTGTGCCTAAAGGTGAACGTCAGCGCCGCTTACATAAAGCCTTGCTGCGATACCACGACCCGAAAGGCTGGCCAATGATCCGCGAAGCTTTAGTCAAAATGGGCTTAAAACACCTGATAGGCAGAAGCAAAGGTTGTCTGGTGCCGGAAGAAGGCAAAGAGGACCTATTCCTGCGTGCTATCAAAGTACCAGGTAAAAAACCAGGTCAGGTAGCCTTAACCCGGCACACTGGGGTAAACCCTGCGGCTAAAGCTGTTGAGAAAATCAAACGCTCGTCCGGTAAACCATCTTTTAGCAAAAAAGCTAAAGGGTAAGACTTATGGCAATGGATATTGTACTTGAAACCCCACGTTTGATCTTGCGCTCTTTTACGCTGGATGATGTTGATGCTATGTATTCATTAGCGACTGTGCCGCAAGTGATACGTTATGTTGGCAATAAACCAGCGCAATCGAAACAGGATGTGCTGGATTATCTGCAACAGCATCCGCTGCGGGATTATCAGGTTTATGGGTATGGCCGTTTTGCCTGTGTCTGGAAAGCAACGGGGCAGGTAATAGGTTTTAGTGGTATTAAGTTTCTTGAGGAAATTCAGGAAACTGAGCTTGGTTATCGTTTTTTACCAGAATTCTGGGGCAAAGGTTTAGCGACAGAAGCAGGTTCTGCCGTGATTGAGTTTGCTCAGACTTTAGGCCTGAACCGCTTAGTAGCAGTGATCCATCCGGATAATGAAGGTTCTAAACAGGTTGCGACCAAACTAGGTTTTAGTCTGGAAGGTAAAACACAATTGTCTTTGCTTGATTATGTGGAACCCTTGCTGTTTTCCCGCGCCATTTAAACAAGCCGCTTTAGTACTGATTCAGGCTCTGTTAAACTTTGCCGCCTTTTGATTGGAGTTTGTATGGCGTTAAAGTTTCAGCTCAATTTACAATCCGCCTTAGCACAGACTCTGATCTGCCTGCTGTTGGCTGGTGCTGCTATTTGTACTTATCAAGCCAAACCCTGGCTGGCATTTGTGCTGTTGCCTGAACCTATGACTCAATCTCAGTTAAATCAAGCCAATGACTTTGAGGCAAAGAATCCTGAAGCTGCGCAGGTGCTGCACGCTTATTTAGGTATCCGTGCTTTCATCGCCAAAGAAAAAGTCTTGCTGGAACACCATGCAAACTGGGATGATCAGGACAGAGATGAAAGCTGGGCAGAAGCCACCGAATACCTGTTAGCCCACTTAGCTGTCACCACCACCAACAACGAGTTGCGTATTTTGGCCAGTGAATGCCGTAATACCTTGTGTCAGGTTAAATTGATGGCGCCTGCGCCTTTGACGAAAGAATTCACCGCCAAAATTCTGGAGTACGCCAAAGTATTAAAAGCCGGTGAGCTGGAATATGCTGATCTGGACACCTTACCCGGTGCTGTGTTATTAAAACTCAAAGCTAATAAGCGTTATAAGTTTGATGAGGCGACCACCAGAGATTTATGGCCAGACGAGCGGACACAATGGGAACAGGAGCTGAAAACATGGTACAAAAAATAAAGTATCCGGCGGTTTTTCTGCTGATGTATTTGCTTTGTGCTTTGATTGATTTTGGTACCACTTACTATCGGCAGGCAAAAATTCCTGCGACAGAGTACAGCAGTGCTGAATTGTCTGAAGCTATGCAGAAGTTGATGCAGCAGCACCATCTGACCGGCGCTGACTTGTCGCAGGCGATCAGTGATCTACAACAGCAGAAGAAGCGTTACCTCGAATAAAACCGCTGTTTTTTACTCCATATGCCTCGCTACAGAGCTGCGTTGAACAAGCCTTCCGTTATTCAGCATTGTCTGCAGTGTCATCCTGATAAACTACGACTTTGTTGCGTCCGGTTTTTTTGCCCTGGTACAAAGCGATATCAGCAGCAGATTGCCAGCGGACCAGATCCAGTTGCAAATCGTTCAACTGAGCCACACCAAAAGTGGCTGTTACTAAGATTGGTTGTTTGTCATAGACTATATCCATCTGCATCAGGCATTGGCGTAGTTCTTCACAGACCACCAAAGCTCCCTGCACTGAAGTGTCTGGTAATAATAAAATAAACTCTTCGCCGCCCCAGCGCGCCAGTACATCTTGCTGACGCAGGCGTTGGCTTAAACTTTGAGCTACTTTTGCCAGCACCACGTCACCAGCATCATGACCGTAGCTATCATTAATGCTTTTAAAATGGTCTATATCCAGTAATACCAGAGTAAAAGACGACTTTTGCCGTATCGCCTGACGTTGCAATAATTCAAACTGTTCAGAAAACGCCAGACGGTTAGGTAATTTGGTCAGAAAGTCGGTGCGGGCTTGTTGGTTCAGCGCAAGGTTCGCCTGCTCGAGATCCGCAGTACGCTGGCGTACAAGCTCGTTGAGTTTTGAGTTTTGCTGATGCAGATTGCGGGTTCGGCCTTGCCACATAAGCCAGAGCGATAACAATCCAACCAGACAAACAAATAACCAGAGTCTTTTGTCCTGCCACAATGGCGCATGGATCACAAAGTGCAGTCTGGCCGTGCTGTGTTCTGAATGCTCCAGACTATTTCGTACCTCAAAACTGTAATGACCAGGCGGTAGTCTGTTGAAGCTCACCTGATGCTGGTGGCCTATGTAATGCCACTCGCGGTCTGAGCCAGAGAATCTGTACTGATACTGATGGCCATCGGTGAAAAAATACTCCAGAAAGCTGAAGTGAATGCTGATTTCTTTGGTATGAGCCGGGACTTCCAGTGGATCTTGTGCTGTGCTTTGTGGGTCCAGCCACTGTTTTTGATCGGCTTTGAGTTTGCTGATCACCATATGGGCGTTAAATTTGTAATCCTGCATCAGACGTGGAGTAAATTGATATAAACCTGCTGCAGTACCTAACCAGAATTGACCCGAGGCCGTGCGGTTCAGCGCTCGGGTTTCCAGTAATAACGCATTAATATTGGCCTTTTCAGCAAAAAGCTTGAAGGTTTTACTGGTTAAATTCAGTTCAGCCAGACCTCTTTTTGTACTGACCCAGACTGAACCTGGCTCCTGTGCATTGATGGCGACCACTCTGTTGTCCGGCAGTCCTTGCTCCACCTGATAAAGTTCACTCTGGCTTTGGTTTAAGTCCATAAAAAACAAACCCTGATTGGTACAGACCCATAACTGGTGTTCATTCACCTTCTCAAGGCAAAGCAGAACGTCTGTTGGCAGTTGTATCAGGCTATCGGCCCCACTATGGTAACGGCTTATTAGTCCAGTGTGGCGCTCCAATCGGTACAGGCCGCTGAAGCGACTAACCATCCATATGCTGTCTGAGGTATCGCTGATAATACTGATCACGGCATCACCGGGTTGTGAGGTGATACTGTAGTGTTCAAGCTGTCCTTGTGGATTTTGTTGTGGCCACTTCACCAGGCCTTTTTCCCATATGCCAAGCCACAATGAACCATCAGCGTCCGCTGCCACTGAAGTGATCCCAGCCAATTGTCTGATGGTATCAGGTAAGCTTTTTTGGCTGAACTCCTGGTCCGATGCCTCAGAGACAAACAACCCCAGATCTGTGCCGACCCAATACTGCCCATGGTGATCCCGGGTTACTGCCTGAATTTGATTGTGGGGGCGACGGGTGGGTAAGCGGTGTGTTTGCCAGCGTTGTTGCTTGAGATCATAACTGACCAGATCGTGATCCACTCCCAGCCAGATCCTGTCGTCGATAATGGTTTGACTGTAAATACGTCTTAAGGTTTTTTCTGCCATGCCGGGTTTCTGGGGCAGCGGTACTGCTTTGAAATTTTCAGGCAAGGGATTCATTTTAAAGACCCCCCTGTTGCGGCTCGCCACCCAGATCACCCCGGTCTGGTCTTTAAAAAATTTACGAATATCTGCAGTTTGCAAAAAATGTTCAGGAGTCTGAGGTTGCGTCAATCCGGTGTTTATTCTGAACAAACCTGCGCCGCTGCCAACCCAGAGCTGGCCCGGTTCTGGTTGAAACAAGGTATTGATCACGCCAAATTCAGCCGGGTAACGTGAGGTGATTTGCCCAAGCTCAAAGCTAAAGAAAAATAAGCCAAGCTGAGTACCGAGCCAAAGCCCTTGTTCTACCAACAGCAAGGTGCGGATCTCGGCTGGATTCAGGCTGACATCTTCGTCTGAGAGTGCAGGCTGCGGCTGGTGCTCTACCTGTTGCAAATCAGCCGACAAGCTATATAAACCTTTTGAGGTGGCAAGCCAAAGGGTGCCGTTGTCAGACTGTGTGACCTGCCATACTCTGATATCCGGTAGGAGTTGAACCTGATGCAGCCTGCCGGGGTCTGTCGAATGCACATAACGCAACCCTTCCACTGTGCCAATCCATATTCGTTGTTGCTGGTCTTCAAAAAAACTTTGTGCTCTGTCTGAGGGCAGTTGTTGGGCCGGACTCGCTTTGGTGTGATAACGCATGCTGATTGTGAGTTGCTGGTCCAACAAAGTCACGCCCTGACCCCAGGTACTGACCCAAAGTCGCTGCTGACTGTCGACTAATAATTGATTGACATTGGCCATCGCGGATTGAAGTTCTGTCTCTGTCAGAATGTTCCTGCGGCTCAGTTCGTACCCATCAAAACGTTGCAGACCATCCAGTTCACTGGCAAACCAGATATAACCTTTCTGATCTTGTTTGATGTCGTAACTGATTAAAGGGGCGTCAGCATGTTGTTGCGCCAAAGATGAAAATTGCATGGAGGCCAATAAAGAGCAGGGAAGCAGCAAAGCAGACAATAAACACCAAATCAGAGCTGGATGCATAGTAGGAAAAGCCTCGGGAAAACAAGGAAATGGGCTTAGATGCCAATGCCTGTCCAAATCCTAGCAGTCAAAATTACAGAAGCAAAGTCAGGAGGGTAATTTGTTAAAAGAAAAAACCGGCCCGAACCGGTTTTATGTACAGGAAGTACGGTACGTCGGAAATGCAGGGAGCATATTTTCGACGCATGTACAGGAAGTACGGTACGTCGGAAATGCAGGGAGCATATTTTCGACGCATGTACAGGAAGTACGGTACGTCGAAAATGCAGGAGCATATTTTCGATGCATGTACAGGAAGTACGGTACGTCGGAAATGCAGGGTGATATCGGTCTCTCGAAATGCCAGGAGTTTGGCATTTCGCCGATATCACGCCATTGCCTCTGGCGATGGCCGGGGCATATTTTCGACGTTAGCAAAGCTAGTTTGAGCTTATTAAGGCTGTTTGCTCTTTGGACTAAAAAACCAAGGAGCCCGTTGTTTTTGATCCGGGTACAATTGGTTCATCGATTCTGCATCATACAAACGGCCGTTCACCATGCTGTATTTCACTTTGTCGCTGTCCATTATGTTTTTCAGCGGATCGGCATCCAGGATAATTAAGTCAGCCAGTTTGCCTGCTTTTATTGAACCGAGCTGATGATCCATACCAAAGGTTTTCGCTGGGTTAATGGTCGCAGTTTTTAAGGCTTCAAGCGGGCTCATTCCCCCTTGAGCAAACATCCAAATCTCCCAGTGTGCGCCTAAGCTCTCGCGCTGGCCATGAGCGCCAATATTAGTGACTACTCCCAAGTCGGACAACTCTTTGGCCATTTGAGCTATAGCAACATGGTTGTAATGATGGTCCGGCGCTTTAGGGCGACGCATACTGCGTGGGCGAAGTTCATCAGCTGGTACATACTGGCTTAAACGAGCATGTTTCCACACGTCGGTTTTATCGTACCAGTAGTTTTCACCAAAGATACCGCCGTATGCTACCACTAAGGTTGGGGTATAGGCCGTGTTGCTTTGTTGCCACAATTGCTTCACGTCATCATAAAGCACTGCAGCAGCCAAAGAGTGCTCGAGCGTGGTATGACCGTCGACCACCATGCTCAGGTTGTGCTGCATTAAAGAGCCACCTTCAGGCACAACCATCATTTCCAGTTCACGCGCTGCTTCAATCACCTGCTGACGCTGATCGCGGCGTGGCTGGTTGTAGCTCTTGACTGAAAAAGCACCGACTTTTTTCAGCCGTTCCAGATGGAATTTGGCATCGTCCAGACTGTCAATATGCGAGGTATAACCTGCACCATAAGCGCCATACAAAATAGTACCAGTGGAAAATATCCGTGGGCCCACTGTGATACCTGCTTTTTGCATCTCACTGGCAGTAAATATTTCCTGAGTATCATTGGATGGGTCATGAATCGAAGTGACCCCTAAAGCCAGGCTGGCGTAGTTCTTGTAGTTTTGTTGTGGGATCAGCTGATTCACACCCTGGGCGCCGTGCGCATGGGCATCAAATAAACCGGGCAATAAAGTTTTGCCGCTGATGTCGATGACTTCAGCTCCAGCTGGCACTGTCACATCATCTCTGGTGCCAACAGCTTTGATTTTATTGCCTTCGACCAGCACCACTGCATCCTGTAGTACTGTATCTCCTTCCATAGTAATAACCTGACCGCCGACAAAAGCGATTTGACCCTTGGGTTTATCCATAGGTAGGCTAAAGCCAATATTAGTGCCGCTTTTGGCGTCCAGTTTTACTTTGCTGTTGACGTCAAATAAACCAGCAATGCTGTGGTGGTACAACTCTGGGCCTAAGTGCCAGTACAAGCTGCTGCTGTCAGAGGTCCAGCTGATGTCAGTGCCCGCTTTCACAGAGAGTTGTTTCACTGGGAATTGTTTGTCTGAGCCGCTGATATCAATGACTGCGCCACGTTCAGTGAATGGGGTAACGTACACTTTAAAACGGTCAACAAAAGCTAAGTACTTGCCATCAGGCGAGAGTTTAAATTCAGTGCCGTATTTGGCTGTGTATAAAGTGCGCTGCTGCTCTGTAGCTAAATCTATGCTCAATAGAGTTGGTGATTCGCCATAATCCTGCGCAAAGACTCTTTTATTGTCTTTGCCAAACATAGGGGCAAAACCATTGCGGCTGATAAGTTTCGGCTGCTCTGCTCCATTGACACTGGCCAGATAAAGACCGGTATTCAGTGACCATTTTTTATCCAGCAAAGAGCCTGCACCAGACTTGCGATAGACCACAGTCTGACCGTCCGGGCTGAACACTGGTTCGACGTATTTACCTGGTTCTGGCGTTAAATCCCGGCTTTGGCCTGAAGCTAAATCCAGCAGTTTAACCCGGCCTTGTTCTGTGTCATGCCAGCTGACATAGACCAGCTTGCTGCCATCGCGGGAGAATTGAGGATAAAACTCAAAATGGTCATTCTGGCTGGTCAGCCGTTTGGCTGAACCTGATTTTAAGTCTTTTATATACAAATGACCCAAAGCTGAATACACAGCTTTTTTACCATCAGGTGACATATGCAGGTTGCCCAGCACTTTCACATCCAGCTGATCTTTGTCTAAGTCCTGTTTAAACTTCACCGCAGTTTGTATGGTTTTGCTGCGCTCGACAGAAAACGGAATAATGGTTTTTCTTTTGCTGGCAATATCCAGACTGTTGATTTTACCGCCTGCCCAATACACCAGCTTCTTATTATCCGGTGTCCAGCTCAAGGTTGGGTAAACCCCATGAATAGCCCAGGTTTCCTGCATGTCACGATCAAGCTGGTTATCCAGTTGCGTATGTTCGCCACTTTCTAAATCGTATAAAAACAAGCTGGTCTGGAAATCGACACGGCGGATATAGGCCAGATATTTACCATCAGGGGAAGGAGTAGGGCGGATTGCGCCACCTGCACCTTGCAACAGCACATCAATTTTGCCGGTTTCACGCTCAAAACGCTTAATAACATAAATGCCTTGTTCTGAGTCTTTGCTGTAATGGAAAGTTTTTCCTGGCGTATCATCCTGAGAGAAATAAATGTATTGACCGTCTGGTGAAAAGGCGGGTTCACCCAGGTCTTTCTGATCATTGGCTTTGGCGGTTAGCATCACACCTGCACCACCTGATTTATGATATTGCCATACTTCACCAGCACCTAAAGAGCGGCTGGCGGTAAAGTGTTTACGGGCGACGATAAATTCGCCGTCCGGGCTCCAGGCCGGGCTATTCAATAAACGGAATGTTTCTTCGGTCACTGCTTTTTGCGCTGAACCGTCGGCTTTCATCACCCAAATATTATCGCCACCGCCCTGATCGCTGGTAAATGCAATGTACTTGCCATCAGGGCTGAATACCGGCTGCATTTGCCAACCTATATCTGAAGTTAAGGCTTTGGCTTTACCACCGCCAATAGGCATCGTATAAATATCGCCTAATAAATCAAAAGCAATGGTTTTACCGTCAGGACTGACACTGACATTCATCCAGGTGCCTTGTTGCACATCAATCGTGATGTCTGTGAACTTGCCCTGGGGTTTATCCACATTCCAGAGCGGTTTTTTATCATCGGCTATGGCCAGAGTGGAGCATAAAGCCAGGGCAATAAGACTGTAGTTATAGTTTTTCATCGTTGAACCTCTTGTTGGTTGTTCGTACGCTGCCATAAAGCGAAAGCAGGGTAAAGTCTCTGCAACAAAACTGCGGTTAAAAGCCAGACTTTTCGGACTGATGACCTTAGTTTGGAGTAAAACTTTGGCCTGCATCAAAAAGTGGTTACACTGGAGTGAGTTAGAATAAAAGCCGGAGCTGAAGTGGAATCTCCTTGTGTGGCCTGTTGCAGGCTGAATGAAGAAAAAATATGTGTCGGTTGTTACCGCCATATGGATGAAATTGTCGACTGGCGCAAAAAAACGCCAGAAGAGTACCAACAAATAGCCATTAGTATTGAGCAGCGAAAGGCGGTAGCCCGCAGTCAGGGGGAAACAGTACCTATGACAGAAGCTGAATGGAAAGCTGCCCGTGCACGTAATGCGGCAAAATTAATAGCAGGGGAGGCACTATGATATTGGACCCCGCCTGGTTCGATATCAGCCCGTTATCCTGGCAAGCCATAGGCGTTACCTTACTGGCTGGCAGTATTGTTGGTTTGGAACGTCAGCTACGCGGCAAACCCGCAGGGATCCGAACTTCTATTTTGATCACTATGGGGACTTATTTATTCGTTGCTTTGTCCTTACCGCTGGGACATTCAGTGGTCGACTCAAGTCGTTTGGTTGGGCAAGTGGTGACAGACCCTAGCCGTATTATTGGCCAGGTGGTGACTGGTATAGGTTTTCTTGGTGCAGGCGTGATGCTGACTCGTGAAGGTATAGTGGTTGGCGTTACCTCTGCCGCGACTATTTGGGTGCTGGCAGCCATAGGTGTTGCTACAGGTTTAGGCCATTATCAGGTTGCTATTTGGTTGTCTGTCGTGGTCGTAGGGGTTCTTACCGGAGTAGATACTCTGGAAAACGCCAGCAGCGCATTGCGTCGTGGCGTGCACAGAACCACAAAAGACTGGATCTCCCGAAAAACCGCAAAGGATTCAGACGAAAGCCAGGATTCAGGGCCTGATGAAGGCAAATAATAAACACTAAATACAGGATTGTTATGTTAGAAGCAGTTTGGATAGGTTTTGCCTTTAGCTTAGGTTTGTTAGTGCGCTTAATTGGTTTGCCGCCATTGATTGGTTATCTGGCAGCTGGCTTTATGATCACTGCAACTGCCACAGATTTGGACTTACCCAAAGAAGGCAATGCCATTATTGCCCATGTTGCACATTTAGGCGTGTTGTTACTGCTGTTTACCGTAGGTTTAAAACTCAATATCCGCAGTTTGGGTAAACCCGAAGTATTAGGCGGCAGTCTGGCGCATTTTGCCAGCTCAGTCTTGCTCTATACGCCCATCATTTATCTGACATTTGAACCCGACTGGTATTACGCCTTGATGCTGGCAGCCGCTTTGGCGTTTTCAAGCACTGTACTGGCCGCGAAAGTACTGGAAGGCAAAAGGGAAATTCGGGCTTTTCACGGCCGGGTTGCCATAGGCATTCTGGTTATGCAGGATTTAATTGCGATGGGACTCTTGAGTTTTACTCAGGGTATCACGCCATCTCCTTTTGCTTTACTGGTACTGCTGGTGCCTCTGCTACGACCTTTGCTTTATAAGCTGATGGATTTAACAGGCCATGATGATTTACAAATCTTATTTGGTGTGCTGTTGGCCGTGGTTATAGGCGGCTCTGGTTTTCTTGCTATAGGTTTAAGTTCTGAGTTAGGAGCTTTAGTATTTGGTGCTTTGCTGGCAGGGCACAACAGAGCAGGGGAGCTGTCTAAAACTTTATGGGGCTTAAAAGAGTTTTTCCTGGTGGGATTTTTCCTGAAAATTGGTTTAGGAGGTTTACCGGATCAGCAAGCCTGGTTATTTGCCGCTTTGATGACTGTGTTACTGCCTTTTAAAGCTGTACTGTTTTTTACCTTATTGGTGTTATTCAGATTAAGAGCTCGTAGTGCTTTTTTATCGGGTTTAGCCCTGAGTAACTACAGCGAGTTTGCCTTGATTGTTGCCGCCAGTGTGATGCCACAATTTTTGATCCCATTGGCCTTAACTGTGGCTTTATCTTTTGTGGTTTCAGCCCCGTTAAACCGCTTTGCTCACCCTTTGTATGAACGTTTGGCACACCGGCTTATTCCGTACGAACGGGATATTCACCATCCGGATGAGCAACCTGTGTCTTTAGGCGAAGCTGAAGTCTTGATTATGGGCATGGGCCGCACTGGGTCTGCTGCTTATGAATATCTTGAACACAAATGCCATCTGGTGGCGCTGGATTCGGATCCATCCAAAGTGGCGGAACACCAGGAAAAAGGCAACAACGTACTTTTTGCCGATGCAGAAGATCAGGTGTTTTGGCAAGGTTTAAAACTGGTCGGTATTAAAGCTGTAGTGCTTTGCTTAAATGATGTGGAAGCCAAAGTGATAGCGACCAGAAAACTGCGACAAGCAGGTTTTAGCGGCTTAATCGTATCGCACAGTATGCATAAAGATGAAGCAGCTGCGATTTTGGACGCTGGCGCTGATCATACCTATCTGACGATGTCAGAAGCTGGTGTAGGTTTAGGTGAAAGGGTGCGTCAGCATATTACGCTTTAACTTGTCATCGGGGCACAGCAGTGCCCCCTTATATTTAACAACTGTAATTTAAGAGCTGAGTTTTAAGCCAATAATACCTAACAGTATCAAACCAATACTGATTAAACGTCCTGCAGTAGCAGGATCGCCTAGCAGGTAAATGCCGACTATCACAGTGCCAACAGCACCAATACCTGTCCAAACCGCATAAGCCGTACCTACAGGTAAATCCCGCATCGCAAGCCCCAGCATGGTAATACTTAACAGCATAGCGCCAAGAGTCCAGACGGTTGGCCAGAACTTTGTAAAACCTTCAGTGTATTTCAAACCCACAGCCCAGCCGACTTCCAATAAGCCAGCCACAACAAGCAATAACCAGTTCATAAGGTATTCCAGTTTTTGAAGTTGGGGTCGTCCCCGATATACAGATGCGCTATTGGGTCGTCCCGACAGGCCATAGTAGAAAAGCGCCGCAATTTTAACCATGCGAGCGCTTTATGGCAAGCATTAGGCTGAAATCTAGTCGAGTGTACCCGCCGCTATTTGTAAATCTTCAGTGGTTAAAAGCGCCACAGGCAAACAGATTTTTAATGCTTGAACGACCATATCTACAGGCATTGAAGCCACGGCTTTGCCTATAGCCTGCTCAGGTGCATAAGGAATATGTAAAAAACCGGCCCGCACTTTGGGGCTGTTTTTAAGCTGGTGCATCAGGGCATAAAACACTGTATTGCAGACATAAGTGCCTGCTGTATAAGACACTGATGCTGGAATTCCTTGTTGCTTCAGACCATTAACCATAGCTTTGACAGGTAAAGTGGTGAAATAAGCAGTTGGGCCATCGCTGACCACAGGCTTGTCCACCGGTTGCTGTCCTGCATTATCGGCAATACGGGCGTCGATGATGTTGATAGCGACTTTTTCAAAACAAAGTTCAGTCCGCCCACCTGCCTGACCTACAGCCAACACCAGCACAGGTTGTAACTCTTTAATGGCGGTTTGCAGTTCCTGTTGGCTTTTTTCAAACACACAAGAGAGCTGCCGGCTGACAATCTGCACTTCGTCGTCCAGTTGATAGCCATCGAGCTGCTGCACGGCCTGCCAGGAAGGATTTTTTTGTTCACCGCCAAAAGGCTCGAAGCCGGTCAGTAAAATAGTCTGCATTTGTGCTCCGTTAGAACATAAGGACATACATCAGGATAATATTAACCCCAAGCAACAGCACTGCTGTAGGTGCTTGAGCTTTAATCACGGCATTTTTATCCGGCAATTCTAAAAGTGCGGCTGGCACTATATTAAAGTTGGCCGCCATAGGGGTGAGCAAAGTGCCACAGTAGCCACAAAACATGCCTATAGCCGCCATAATGGCTGGGTTACCGCCGTGCTGGATCACTAAAAGCGGAATACCAATACCTGCTGTGATCACCGGGAAAGCGGCAAAGGCGTTGCCCATAATAATAGTAAATAAGACCATGCCAATGGCATAACAAGAGACAGCCAAAAATGGGTGGTTTAAATTTAAATACAAGCTGGTCAGTTGTGATACGGTTTCACCGACACCAGCCTGATTAAACAGCAAACCTAAAGTTGCCAGCAACTGAGGCAATAAAAAAGCCCAGCCTATGGCTTCGATTAAACGTGAGGATTCTTTTAACGCCTGCGTAGGTTTTTCCCGGGTCAGATGTAAAGCCGCCAGTATGGCTAAAAAGGCCGCTAAACCTAAAGCCGATAAAGTGGCATTTTTTGGGTCCAGTAAAGACCAGCCATCGCCCTGAATATGCACCAGCACCAATACAGAAAATACCGTCAGCAAAGGGATCATCAAAGCCGGGATAAATAACTTGTTACCAAGGCGTTTCACCGAATCCAGCCGTTGCTGCAGCTCCAGAGTTGGATAGGTGCCACCTTTTACACCACCCAAACCTGCCACTAAGGCCATCAACACCACTAAAGCACCGACCAGAGCGGGCGGCATAAAATCACCGAGTAGGAAAATCAGGCCATAACTAAACCAGAACAAAGCGCTGCTGTATCTTTTATCTTTGGTACTAAAAAAAGCCACGGCAAAAAATAACAAAGCAGCCACATAATACAGCAAGGTCATACTAATCATGGCGCTGCTCCTGTTGAGGTGCTTGCTTCAGCTCATCTTTCAGCTGGCGTGCCAGATAAGCGTCAAATCGCAGTAAACGGCTACCATGAATTAAAAAAGCCGCAATAGCTGTTGGAATACCCCAAAGCGCTATATGCAACGGATCAGTCTCAATACCGGATTCCCTTAAAAAGGTATGCATCAAAATAATGGCGCCAAAAGCGACAAAAATATCTTCACCAAAAAACAGCCCTATATTGTCGGTCGCGGCCGACATAGCGCGGATTTTGTATTTAATTTTATCCGGCAGGCTTTGGTGTTTTTGCTCAAAAGCAGCCTCCGCCATCGGCGAGAGTAAAGGCCTTACCATTTGTGGGTGACCTCCTAAACTTGTCAGGCCCGCAGCTGCTGTACTTTCCCTTAATGCAAGATACACCAGCAATAAACGTCCTGTAGTGGCCGCTTTAATTTGTTGTATCCAGTTTTGGGCTTTTTCGCGCAGGCCATGCCGCTCCAACAGACCAATGACAGCCAAAGGCAATAACAAGATCAGCGGTAAATTGCGGGTTTTTAAAAAGGCGGTGCCTAAAGACTCCAGCCAGATCATGACCGGCATCTTCACTGCCATACCTGTAGCAAAAGCCGCCACTGTCACCACCAGCACGGGGTTAAATTTCAGTAAAAAGCCAAGCATCACCACTGCGATACCAAGCAAAGGCCAAAGGCTAAAATCGGGCATATAAAATCCTGTTGTTTTTGTTATTACTGTCTATAGCTACACATAATTTGGCATGAAAGCGAGAGCAAAACGTTAAAAATCAGACGAAAAGCGATGTTTCCCATCTGCGGTTTTTCGCTTTTATCGCAGTGCCTCTGACGAAAAAAATAAAGTGAAATTAGGGCTCTAAGCCGCGCCGTATCTGATGTTTCATCAAAAGCTCGACTCGGCGAAAAACCCTCGCTATAATGCCGCGTCCTATATAACAGGTCTGGATTGTGCACCTTAAGGCAGAACCCGGACAAGCGAAGAGATGGCGTAGTCAGGCGCCCGATTTGATTTTGAGGTAACAAGATGCAAGTTTCTGTTGAAACCACACAGGGTTTAGAACGCCGTTTGACCATTACTGTTCCAGCTGCTGCAATCAGCACTGAAGTTGACAAAGAATTAAAACAAATTGCTAAAAACCGTCGTGTGGATGGTTTCCGTCCAGGCAAAGCGCCTGTTGCGATGATCAAAAAAATGTTTGGTCTGTCTGTATTACAAGACGTGGCTTCACGTCAGATGCAAAACCATTTCTATCAGGCGATCATTGCGAACAAGTTAACTCCTGCTGGCGCTCCGACTTTTGCTCCTGGCCAACTGGCTGAAGGCAAAGACTTAGAATTCGCAGCAACGTTCGAAGTGTATCCGGAAGTTCAACTGAACGCTCTGGACAAAGTTGAAGTCACTAAGCCAGTGGTTGAAATCACTGCTGATGATTTAGAAACTATGTTAGGTACTTTACGTAAGCAACATGCGACATGGGCAACAACTGAAGCTGCGGCAGCTTCTGGTGACCGCGTGATCATCGACTTCGTCGGTTCTATCGACGGTGAAGAGTTCGAAGGCGGCAAAGCCTCTGACTTCACGTTAGAATTAGGCCAAGGTCGTATGATCCCAGGTTTTGAAGACGGTATCATCGGCAAAAAAGCCGGCGACGAAGTGACTGTTGAAGTAACTTTCCCTGCTGAATACCACGCTGAAAACTTAAAAGGCAAAGCAGCCAGCTTTGCTGTGACTGTAAAAGCAGTTGAAACTCAACAGTTACCAGAAGTAAACGACGAGTTCGCCAAACTGTTTGGTTTAGCTGAAGCGACTGTTGATGCATTAAAAGTTGAAGTGAAAAAGAACATGGAGCGCGAGCTGAACAACAGCATCAAAGCTCGCGTAAAAGATCAGGTAATCAAAGGTTTGTTAGCCACTCATGAAATTGAAGTGCCACAAGCTCTGATCGACAGCGAAATTGATGTATTACGTCGTCAGGCGTTACAGCGTTTTGGCAACAACCTGGATCCAAAACAATTACCAGAATTACCAGCTGCTTTGTTCACTGAACAAGCCAAAGACCGCGTGAAAGTAGGTCTGTTATTAGGTGAAGTGATCAAAACAAACAGCCTGCAAGTTGAAGATGCCCGTGTTCAGTCTCTGATTGAAACTGTGGCTTCTGCGTACGAAGATCCACAAGAAGTGATTCAGTACTACAACAGCAACAAAGAATTGTTACAAGGCATGCGTAATGTCGCTTTAGAAGAGCAGGCCATTGACCTGGTTCTGAGCAAAGCTAAAGTAACAGAAGAAAAAGCCAAGTTTGATGAGATCATGAATCCACAAGCAGCAAACTAAGATTTGACATCTGTTTGTCAGGCAGTTTTAATGGCTCGAGCATCATAGTTCGGGCCATTTTCATTTTTAGCCTTCGGCTATATAAGGTCCCCCACTTTTCAATTAAGGAAATCGCATTATGGCATTTGAGCCAAGAATGAATGAGTTAGTCAATGCCTTAGTTCCTATCGTTATTGAGCAAACCGCTAAGGGCGAGCGTTCTTTTGATATTTATTCACGCCTTTTAAAAGAACGGGTGATTTTTTTAACGGGTCAGGTCGAAGACCATATGGCCAATCTGATCGTCGCCCAGCTGTTGTTTTTAGAATCTGAGAACCCGGAAAAAGATATTTATATCTATATCAACTCACCAGGTGGTTCTGTCACTGCGGGTATGTCGATTTACGACACCATGAAGTACATCAAACCAAATATTGCAACAGTCTGTGTAGGCCAGGCCTGCAGCATGGGTGCATTTTTGTTATCTGGTGGTACCAAAGGCAAGCGTTACTGCTTACCCAACGCCCGTGTGATGATCCATCAGCCTTTAGGCGGTTTCCAGGGCCAGGCCACAGATTTTGAGATCCATGCCCGTGAAATTCTGTATATCAAAGAGAAATTAAACCGTTTGATGGCAGAGCATTGTGGCAAAACTTATGAACAGGTGTGTAAAGATACAGAGCGTGATAACTTCTTAAGTGCACAGCAAGCCTTGGAATATGGCCTAATCGATGCCATATTAACTCAAAGGGATGCGAAGTAAGTTTAATTCAGGGGTGGAGAAGGGCGCTAAGCTGGCCATCCCTATGTAGTGGAAGAGGAAGTTACATGTCTGATCATCGCTCTGATGGCGAGAAAAGCAGCAAGTTGTTGTATTGCTCTTTTTGCGGCAAATCACAACATGAAGTGCGCAAACTGATTGCAGGCCCACAGGTCTATATCTGTGATGAATGTGTTGATTTGTGCAACGATATTATTCGCGAAGAAATTAAAGATATTTCGCCAAAACGCGACAGCAATAAATTGCCGGTGCCAAAAGAGATCCGTGCTCACCTGGATGACTATGTGATAGGCCAGGAGCATGCGAAAAAAGTTCTGGCGGTGGCGGTCTACAACCACTACAAACGTTTACGCAGCATGCAGCATAAACAGGACGTTGAGCTGAGCAAAAGTAATATTCTGCTGATAGGCCCTACAGGTAGCGGTAAAACTTTATTAGCCGAAACCTTAGCCCGTTTGCTGGATGTGCCATTTACTATGGCCGACGCTACTACATTAACCGAAGCGGGTTATGTGGGTGAAGACGTTGAAAATATCATTCAGAAATTACTGCAGAAATGCGATTACGATGTAGAAAAAGCCCAGCGTGGCATTGTTTACATTGATGAAATCGACAAAATTTCGCGTAAGTCCGACAATCCATCTATTACCCGTGACGTCTCAGGTGAAGGTGTACAGCAGGCTCTGTTAAAGCTGATTGAAGGCACTGTGGCCTCTGTTCCACCTCAGGGTGGACGTAAGCATCCACAACAAGAGTTCTTACAGGTTGATACCTCGAAGATCCTGTTTATCTGTGGTGGCGCTTTTGCGGGTCTGGATAAAGTCATTGAACAGCGTTGTGCTAAAGGTTCAGGTATAGGTTTTGGTGCTGAAGTGCGCGCCACCTCACAAAGCCGTACTTTGACCGAAAGCTTTAAAGATGTGGAACCTGAAGATTTAGTCAAATACGGTTTAATCCCTGAGTTTATTGGTCGTTTACCTGTGGTGGCGACTTTAACTGAACTGGATTTAGCCGCATTAATGCAAATCTTAAGTGAGCCGAAAAACGCGTTGGTGAAACAGTTTGGTGCATTATTCCAGATGGAAGATGTAGAACTGGAGTTCCGTGAAGATGCGCTCAAAGCCATAGCGCAAAAAGCCATGGAACGCAAAACCGGTGCCCGTGGCTTGCGCTCTATTGTTGAAAACGTCTTGCTTGATACCATGTATGATTTACCGTCCATGGAACATGTCAGCAAAGTTGTTATTGACGAGACAGTGATCCGCGGTGAGTCTCAGCCGATATTGATTTATGAGACTGTGGAAGCTGCTGCTTCGCAGTAAATAGAAAAGGGTCTGGCCGATAAAAAAGGGGTCAGATCACATTATGAGGAAATAATGTGATCTGACCCCATTTTCCAGAACCTGTTTTTACAAGTCCAAATTTTTTGCTAATTCATTGAAGTGACATAAACAGCCCCCATATACTGTTGAATCATGTCACCTGCAGTAAATAATTCGAGAGAGATTTCATGACAGTAGCAAAGACTGAACGTTTGCATATGCCTGTATTGGCATTAAGAGACGTGGTCGTTTATCCGCATATGGTGATCCCGCTGTTTGTTGGCCGGGCTAAATCCATTAAATGCCTGGATGCCGCGATGGAAAAAGAGAAACAAATCTTTTTAGTTGCGCAAAAAGACGCCACGCTGGACGACCCTAAAGATTCTGATCTGTATCAGGTGGGTACTGTCGCCACTATTCTGCAGTTGCTCAAGCTTCCTGATGGCACGGTCAAAGTGCTGGTGGAAGGGGGCAAACGTGCTCAACTGGTTGAGTTTACCGATACGGAAGACACCTTCGCCGCCTATGTTGATTTAATTCCGACACCGGAAATGGACAGCCGCGAGCAGGAAGTTATTTTGCGCTCTGCCGTCAATCAGTTTGAAGGTTATATCAAACTGAATAAAAAGATCCCACCTGAAGTGCTGACAGCCTTGTCTGGCATTGAGGATGCTGCCCGTCTGGCGGATACCATGGCAGCTCATATGCCGCTAAAAGTGGACGACAAGCAAAAAGTTTTAGAAATCATTGATGTGACGGAACGTTTAGAGTTCCTGATGGCGATGATGGAAAGCGAAATCGACATTCTGCAGGTTGAACGTCGTATTCGCAGCCGTGTGAAAAAGCAGATGGAAAAAAGCCAGCGCGAGTATTACCTGAATGAGCAAATGAAAGCCATTCAGCGTGAACTGGGCGAGCTGGAAGATACACCGGATGAATTTGAAGCCTTATCGAAAAAAATCGAACTGGCCCAGATGCCGGACGAAGCCCGCACTAAAGCCACGGCTGAACTGCAAAAGTTAAAAATGATGTCACCTATGTCGGCTGAAGCCACAGTGGTGCGCAGTTATATCGACTGGCTGACCAATGTGCCCTGGAAAAAACGCAGCAAGGTGAAAAAAGATCTGGCTGGTGCAGAACGTATTCTGGACTCGGACCACTATGGTCTGGATAAAGTCAAAGAACGCATTCTGGAATATCTGGCAGTGCAGCAGCGCGTCAACAAATTAAAAGGCCCGATTTTATGTTTAGTCGGACCTCCGGGTGTAGGTAAAACCTCACTGGGTCAGTCTGTTGCCAAAGCAACAGGCCGTAAATATGTGCGTATGGCCTTAGGTGGCGTGCGTGACGAAGCGGAAATCCGTGGTCACAGACGAACCTACATCGGCTCTATGCCTGGAAAAATCATCCAGAAGATGGCCAAAGTTGGAGTACGTAACCCGTTATTCCTGCTGGATGAAATTGACAAAATGGCCTCTGATTTCCGTGGTGATCCGGCCGCTGCTTTGCTTGAGGTGCTAGATCCTGAGCAAAACACCGCCTTTTCGGATCACTACCTGGAAGTGGACTACGACTTATCTGACGTGATGTTTTTTGCCACATCCAACAGCTTAAATATTCCGGCGGCCTTACTGGACCGGATGGAAGTGATTCGTTTAGCGGGCTACACCGAAGATGAGAAGCTGAATATTTCCAAGCAGCATCTGATCAACAAGCAGATTGAACGCAATGGCTTAAAACCTCACGAAATTGAGATTGAAGACAGCGCTATTGTGGGCATTATTCGTTACTACACCCGTGAAGCTGGCGTCCGTAATTTAGAGCGCGAAATCTCCAAGTTATGCCGCAAAGCAGTGAAAAACATTCTGCTGGATAAAAACCTGCAGAAAGTGGTGATTAATCAGGACAACCTGGAAGATTTCTTAGGCGTACAACGCCATGACTATGGTAAAGCGGAAGACAGTAACCGCATTGGCCAGGTAACGGGCTTAGCCTGGACTTCTGTCGGTGGTGATTTACTGACGATTGAAGCTGCTGCTGTGGTAGGTAAAGGCAAACTGACGTACACAGGCTCTTTGGGCGATGTGATGAAAGAGTCGATTCAGGCCGCTATGACAGTGGTTCGTAGTCGTGCTGAGAAGCTGCGTATTAACGAAGACTTTTATGAGAAACGTGATATTCACGTGCACGTACCTGAAGGTGCAACTCCTAAAGATGGTCCAAGCGCAGGTATAGCTATGGTGACGGCTCTGGTGTCCAGCTTAACGGGTAATCCGGTGCGGGCAGATGTCGCCATGACAGGTGAAATCACCTTACGGGGTGAAGTTCTGCCTATAGGTGGCTTAAAAGAGAAGCTGTTAGCTGCTCACCGTGGTGGTATCAAGCGGGTTTTAATCCCTCATGACAACGTGCGGGACTTAAAAGATATCCCGGATAACGTCAAAGGTGACATTGAAATTCGAGCGGTAAAATGGATTGACGAAGTGTTGGAATTAGCGCTGCAAGAGCCGCCAACAGGGATGTCGGTGCTTGAAGTGGAAAAAATTCCAGCAAAAAGCAAAAAAATCCAAAAAAATCCGGCTTAGGGGCTTTTCAATTACTCTGGCTGTGTTAAGTTATGGGCAGTTTCGACGCAGCCCTTGTGCAGCAAGGGTTGTGGCCTAACAGAAATTTTTGTAGTGCGTCGTTTTGTGCTTGCAAGGCTACATCAGGCTTGATATAACAAACGCGCTACTACGACAAACCAAATTTACTGTAGTTGTTGAAAATAATAACAATTGAAGGGGATGATATTGTGAACAAGTCTCAACTTATCGACAAAATCGCTGCTGGTGCAGACATTTCTAAAGCGGCAGCTGGTCGTTCTCTGGACGCGTTCATCGACGCTGTTACTGAGGCTCTTAAGGAAGGCGATTCAGTAGCCTTAGTTGGTTTTGGTACATTTGCAGTTCGCGAGCGCGCTGCACGTTCAGGCCGCAACCCACAAACGGGTGAAACTATCCAAATCGCTTCTGCGAAAATTCCTTCGTTCAAGCCAGGTAAAGCGCTGAAAGACAGCGTAAACTAAGCTGAACGCCTGGCTGATCCAGCCGGGCTTATGAAGCTGATGGTTCTGCCAAAGTCTCATTGATACTGGCGGAGAAAAGCAAAACGCATTAAGCCTGACGCTGCCACAGCTTTTATGAAAAAGGCGTATCTGTTAAGATGCGCTTTTTTTTTAAGACAACCAAAAGTTGCCAAAAGAGACGTAGATACAATGTTAGAAAAGATCAGAGAAGGTTCGCAGGGTATGATCGCCAAGGTCATTCTTGGCTTTGTGATCCTGACTTTTGCTTTAGCCGGGGTTGGCAGTTATCTTGGCAACACCAGTGAAATGCCAGTGGCCACAGTCAACGGTGATGAAATTACTAAAGTTCAGTTTGATACCGCTTACCAAAACGAAAGAGCCAGAATGCAGCAGCAGTTTGGTGAGATGTTTGGCATGTTGTCAGCTGACAGTAACTATATGAACAATTTCCGTAATTCAGTGCTGGAAAAACTGATTGATGAACAGTTACAACGTCAATTAGTCACAGAACTGGATTTAATGGTCAGTGACGATGTGTTACGTGACACTATTCGTAGCATGGCAGAGTTTCAGGTAGAGGGCGTTTTCAACAACGACCGTTACATTGCGCTGCTGCGTCAGAATGGCTATGAGCCAAATCAGTTCCGTGATTATTTACGAGCGCAAATGTCAGCTAACCAGTTAGTGGTTGGTTTAGCCGGATCAGAGTTTGCAACTGTATCAGAAATGCAATTGTTGTCTAAGTTACAAATGCAAAGCCGTGATATTCAGTACGCTGTATTAAAAGCTGCCGATTTTGCCGCTGCAGTTGAAATTAATGATCAATTGTTGCAAGACTATTATCAAGCCAACGCCAATCAGTTTGTATCACCAGAAACAGTGTCTGTGGACTATGTGCAGCTCACTGCTGCCGATATAGCAGCAACAGTTGAAGTAACAGATGCTGATTTACAAGCTTATTACGATGCAAACCAAAGCCGTTATGAAACGGAAGAGCGTCGTCGTGTTTCGCATATTCTGTTGGAGTCTGCTGACGACAATGCTGAAATCGAAGCCAAAGCACAATCTTTAGCTCTGCAGTTACAGCAAGGTGCAGATTTTGCTGAGCTGGCGAAAAAAGAATCTGCCGATACCTTCTCAGCTGAAAAAGGCGGTGACCTAGATTTTATTGAAAGAGGGGTGATGGATGCTGAATTTGAAAAGGCAGCCTATGCTCTGACCAAAGCCGGTGATATCAGCCCTGTGGTAAAAACAGAGTTTGGTTACCACATTATTCAGTTAACTGAAGTTCAGTCTGGTTCGGTGAAAACCTTTGATGAAGTCAAAGATCAAATTCTGGCTACAGTAAAAGATGATAAAGCCGCTGAAAAATTTATTGATCTGCAGCAGCAGTTAGGCGAAAAGAGCTTTGAAATCGCGGACAGCTTGCAGGAAGCTGCTGAAGCTGTAGGAACTAAAGTAGTTTCTGTACCAGCCTTTAGCCGTTCCACTGCCCCAGCTGAATTAACTGCACCTAAAGTTCTGCAGACTCTGTTTTCAGAAGACTTTATCAGTGCTGGTGTGAACAGTGACGTGATTGAAGTCGCACCACAACATGTGGTGGTAGTTCGGGTGAATACGCATCAACCAGAAACCACGAAGAAGCTTGAAGAAGTGAAAGATCAAGTTCAGGCCGCTGTGGTGGCGTCTAAAAGTTCTGAGTTAGCCCAGGCGAAAGCTGAAGCTTTACTGGCTGAAGTCCAGGCAGGAAAATCTTTGTCTGACGTAGCTGCAGCCGCAGAGTTAACTCTGGAAACTAAAGCTGCTGTCACCCGTTTTGGTGGCGATATAGATTCAGACATCCGCACCAAAGCTTTTGAACTGGCTAAACCTACAGAAGCTCAACCTGCTACTGTGGCCATGTTAAATCTGGCGAGCGGTGACTCAGCTTTAGTGGCTGTGACTAAAGTGACAGACAACGAAGTGACGGATAAACCTGCGGTTGAACAACTGCAACAGTTTGCTGATCAAAAAGCACAAGGTAGTTTTGGTGCTTTGCTCGCGGCACTAAAAGCCAAGGCTGAAATTACCCGTTCTTTACCTGAAGCCGCTGCTGACGAATAAGTTTAGTAGTCACCAGCGTTCAAATAAAAAACCAACCTGCGGG
>NZ_AFHI01000016.1 GCF_000217935.1 Rheinheimera sp. A13L | reverse complement strand
CGCCTATCCAATTCAGGCATGAAAACCCAGATTGTTCCGTAATTATCGTAGTGGCGACCTTTATGGTCGCCCGCAACGGTATCGAAATGCGATATTAGACGGGCGGGGATAAACCCTGTCAGGCATTGGATTGTAATTTTAGACGGGCGGGTACAAGACCCGCCCCTACCACGAATTATTTTAACCTTTCCAGTTGCCCTTTACGGCGGATCAGGTTTTTGTAATCCCACTGAATATCACGGGCTTTTGCCAGCCAGCGCTGTAAATCCTCTGTATTCAATTGATTGCTGTGGCTATAGCGCTTTTCAGCGGCTTTAAAGCTGCCTTCAATCTTTAGCTCTGCTTCCTCAAAAGACTGACCACTCCAAAACAACAGCCGAATGCCACCTTTGAGTTTGCTGTAGCCAACAACAGGATTACCATCGAGAAACCACACCGGATGTGCATGCCAGATTTTATTTTCAGCTTCAGGTAAAGCTTTATCAATCTGCTCTGCTAACAGCTGACAAATCAGTTGTTCTTCAGCAGCTTGCGCCTGGTTATAGCTTTGAATATCCGGATGCATCATATCTCCGTTAGTCTGTCTCAGTTGGTGCAGGCAAGGCGCCAATTGACACCAAAACGTCCCGCACTATGGCTTCTCTTTTATAAAGATCCGCCATTCGATCTGGCGTGTCTATATTCAGCGCAAAAAATACAGGGCCTGTTGGCCACTCGACATAGCCCACCCACCAGCCAAAACGCCCTTCCCAGCCGGTTTTTGCTCTTAAGATCCAGTCCTTACCCGCTTCGTTCACCATCATATCTTTGATTAACAACTGATGTTCTTTAGCAAAAGGCAATTGATTCAGATAGAGTTTTTGTAAAAAAGCTATTTGTTCTTCTGCCGAAATAGCCAGGTTACCATCCACCCAATAGGTGCCTTTGTCTGTAGTCGGATTGGCATTGCCATAACCTATTTTACGCAGATACTCGCCTGCCCGCTTCTCCCCAATCTGCTTTGCAAATAGTTCATAGACCCAAACAGCAGAGGTTCGCATGGCCGAGCGTAAGTTCTGATCCTGATTGTGGCCTGCAAAACTACGCTCCACACCATCCCAACGAAATAGCTGAAATTCATCTTTTAAAGCACCAGCGTCCAGCGCCATTAAGCTATGAGGAATTTTAAAAGTAGAAGCCGGAGCCATACGTTGTTTGGCGCGCTCTGGATTAAATACCTGCAATGTAGCGGGTTTCGCCCGCTCATCCGAAATCACCAGCGTACCTTTGGCGTTAAATTTAGTGAACGTCGCTTGCCAGTCAGCCGTTTTTGCTGGCTCTGCTGCACTACAAAAAGACGCAGATGCTAAACATAAGATTGAAAAAGAAAGTTTTAGAACAGACACTTAGATTCCTTATAAAAAAGAGGTGAACTCAGATCCTGGCCTTTGATGCTGCTTGTCAGAATAAATTCAACGCTGCTCAACCTTTTTTTATATGCCCATCCTCAACAACAAGCCAATGGAGCACAACAGCACTATTTGCTTTCTTCGTACTTAAGTCCGTTGTCCGCATCCTGAGCGTCCACTGCATCCAGCACCTCAGAAAGGGATTTTTGTGCATGCAATTGACGAATTTCTTCAGAGCGCGCCAATTCAGCACGAATTTGCGTTTCGTTCAGATGTTCGTATTTATTGCCCAATATGCTGCGCACAGACTCATCCTGCAGCAGCAGATGCCGCATCGCTCTGTAATTGGCTTCGAAATTTAAATGGGTTCCAGCACTATTGGCTTCATACATGCCTTGCTGATAAACGGAGTACGCATAATCCCGGAATAAAATCTTACAGCTCTGAACGTCCACAATGTAATACTCTGGGCCGCTGTCGTCTTTTGCCCACTCGTCACGAATAGAGGTTTCGCCTGAATTGACAATCTCGCGCCTTTGGCTTTCAAAACGGGATTGGTAGACGCTGAAGTTGTCATGCACAAAATGATTGGCCGGATCAGCAACCAGGGCCGTAGTTTTTAAACACACTTTAGAGCTCTTGTCGCAGTAGTGGGTTTTCACAATGACCATAGCCGCTTTTTTATCTGGTGCTGTTTTTTTGCTGTGGTCGCACACATCTTGTTTAGTGTAAAAAGACGCCGACTCATTTTTTATCAAACGGGTGGGTAAAAGCAGATCGCTGTCCGCTTTAGCAGGCCATAGCGCCGCCACACTAAAAATAACGACACAAGAGTGCAAGGCTGTTTTCATAAATCTGTTCTCCGTAACTCATTCGTATGAATCGATGCAGTGATGCGCTTCAGCGCAGATACACCGATATCGCAGCAATTTACATTCCAAACTATAAGTCATTGAAATTTAGATATTAGTTAACTAAAGATAGGATAAGTAGCTAAAGTTTAGTCCGAATTCGGACGCTATTTCCGGATCCGGACCTTTGTTTGGCTCCCCATCTAACAACTATTGAGTTGCTGTAAAACGGTAGTATGGTCACCTTGGCCTGTTGCGCTGCAGCGTTACGGCACATACAAGCGACAGGCTTTTTCAAACCCGTAATGAGCCACGAAATCCTCTGACGCCATAATAAGACTGAGCGCCATTGTGGTAGATAAATACACGGCCATATCGGTAGTCGCCAAAAATAGCACCATCCAAAGCACGAATTGCAGCAGGTGTTGCTAACCAGCTGGAGGTTTTGCTATCGAATGGGCCAAACTGCTGTAAATAACGGTATTCATCTTCGGTCAGCAGCTCAATACCCATAGCAGCAGCCATATCCAGCACGCTGTTGGCTGGTTTATGTTCTTTTCTGGAATCTAAAGCTTCACGGTCATAACATAAGCTTCTGCGCCCTTTCGGGCTTTCGGCTGCACAGTCAAAAAAGATAAACTCGCCGCTTTGTTCATCAAGCCCTACAACATCGGGTTCGCCGCCTGTTGCTTCCATTTCATAAAGCGACTTTAGTTTATCCGGACTAACCTCAAGCCTGGCCTGAACTCTGGCCCAATCGAGCCCGGCATGGCGGTTTTTGTGTTTTTCAAAGCGTGTTTTTAATAGCTGGATCAGCGCAGAGTGGTCAAAGTTATCCGAATCATCTGACTCTGTTGTCATTTTATAAGCCCAGTACGGTTTCTAATTTTTTTGTATCAATATGTTTATGCAATCCAGCAAGAGCCTGCGCAACATTGGGATTTGCAAATAATTCTTTACCTGCAACTTGCCCAAATGCATTAAAGCCCTGCTCTACCGCAGCAGCACCTTCGTACTGAATGGCTTTTTTTGCTTGTGTCACACAGGTTTCTGTCATCAGGCGTACAAACATCTCAGCTGCGGCTTTATTCACTGTATCACGCTGAGCTTCAGTCACATTCGACATGGAAGCCACATCGGGGTGCAACGCCATCGAAGTAAACATCCATCTCACCAGCAAAGTTTTGTCATTTTCTGTTGAGGATTCCACCAGACAACGAGATAAGTCGTCGGAATAGACTCCAGCCTGAGAACTGACTGAAAAGCCAAGCAAAACCACTGATATCCATTTTTTCAAATTAATCTGCATTTGATTCTCCCTTGTTGATGAGTTTTGTCTGCCACTATGGCTATGCAATTAGAATGTCGCTTACGTTGAACGCTAAGTGCCTCAACTCATTCCGATCCTCTAAACTATTGCTTATGCAAAGTAAAAATCGTAACACCCTGAGTTGCAGCAGCTTTTGTAGACAAAATCTTATAGTAACCAAGCGATATGCCGTTTTGTTCAAAGGCATAACTTAAGGTATTTGGTTTTTTCACAAACACAAGATCTGATACAGCCTCTGACAGCCCAATATCAATTAATTCTTCATACATACGAAAGTACTCTGGTTGAACGGCTACAGCGTCAATCACTAAAAAGTCCATCTCTTATCCTGTATTAATCCATTGTTGTATTCACTCCAAACTAAGGGGAAAACCACATCAATTCAACCACTTTTTCTAAACTCCACTGTTCAGAAAAGTAAAAAGGCAGCGATTAAGAAAACCGCTGCCTTTGTTTCAGACCCAATTGAAAATGCTGGTTTTTAGTTTAAATCAAAGCGGTCAGCATTCATGACTTTGTTCCAGGCGGCCACAAAGTCACGGACAAACTTTTGCTTGTTATCCTGCTGGGCATAAACTTCAACCAAAGCGCGCAACTGAGAGTTAGAACCAAACACCAGATCAACTCTGGTTGCAGTCCATTTTGCAGCGCCGGTTTTGCGATCTCTGCCTTCAAACAACTCAGCCTCAGGGGAGACCGGAGTCCAGGCTGTGCTCATATCCAGCAAGTTGACAAAAAAGTCGGTACTTAAGGTATCTGCTTGTTTGGTCAATACACCGTGTTGGGTTTTATCCGCATTAATATTCAGTACTCGCAAACCGCCGAGCAGAGCTGTCATTTGCGGTGCTGTTAAAGTTAACAACTGAGCTTTATCCAGCAATAACTCTTCTGCTTTTACAGAGAATCTGCTCTTTTGATAGTTACGGAAACCATCAGCTACAGGCTCCATCACTGCAAATGACTCTGTATCTGTTTGCTCTTGTGTCGCATCAGTGCGGCCCGGAGCGAAAGGTACCTCTATAACTACACCAGCATTTTTAGCGGCTTGTTCTATAGCTGCTGCACCTGAGAGCACAATTAAATCCGCCAGCGAAACTTTACGGCTATGTGACTGGCTATTAAAAGAGGCCTGAATTTGTTCAAGCACGGCCAGTACTTTGCTTAATTGAGCAGGCTGATTTACAGCCCAGTCTTTTTGTGGAGCCAGACGAATACGGGCTCCGTTTGCGCCACCCCTTTTATCTGAACCACGGAAGGTTGAAGCTGAAGCCCATGCCACTGACACCAATTCTGATATGGATAAACCAGAAGCC
Source organism: Rheinheimera sp. A13L (assembly GCF_000217935.1). Lineage (GTDB taxonomy): Bacteria > Pseudomonadota > Gammaproteobacteria > Enterobacterales > Alteromonadaceae > Pararheinheimera. The sequence goes on along the minus strand of NZ_AFHI01000016.1, from coordinate 87,258 downwards.
AGGACCTGGCTTTTTAGCGCAGCTATATCTTGTGCGTTCATCAGCTCGTTTACCACTGCAGGCACAGGGTCTTGCCAAATTAACTCTTCAGATGGCACTTCAGGGCCTAAATAACGCGCCAAAGGCCCCATATCGCGGTGAGTCAGTTTAAACCAGGCCCGCGCGAACGCATCGGCAAATTCTTGCGGATTCTGGTGGAAACGTCGTGAAATAGGCTCGTAAATCGGGTCCATTTTCAGCGCCAGATCGGCTGTCGTCATCATAGGAGCATGACGTATGGATGGGTCATGGGCATCAGGCACAGCTGTTGCGGCAGACTCGTCAGTTGGGATCCATTGATGAGCGCCGGCCGGACTTTTCACCAGTTTCCAGTCAAAACCAAATAAGGTATCAAAGTAGCTGTTATCCCATTGGGTTGGCGTTGGAGTCCAGGCACCTTCAATACCGCTGGTAATGGTATGCACACCTTTACCTGTACCAAAAGCGTTTTTCCAGCCTAAGCCCATCTCCTCCAGGGCAGCAGCTTCAGGTTCAGCCCCAACTAAAGAGGCATCACCAGCGCCATGGCATTTACCAAAAGTATGACCACCAGCCACTAAGGCTACTGTTTCTTCATCATTCATCGCCATACGGGCAAAAGTTTCACGAATATCACGGCCTGAAGCCACAGGATCCGGGTTGCCATTCGGGCCTTCAGGATTGACATAAATCAGCCCCATTTGCACTGCGGCTAAAGGGTTTTCCAGTTCACGGTCACCCTCATAACGTTTGTCGCCCAACCACTCGGTTTCCACACCCCAGTAAATATCTTCTTCCGGAGCCCAGATATCTTCGCGACCACCGGCAAAACCAAAGGTTTTAAAGCCCATAGATTCCAGCGCACAGTTACCCGCCAAAATCATTAAATCGGCCCAGGACAACTGATTACCGTACTTTTGTTTGATTGGCCATAATAAGCGGCGGGCTTTATCCAGATTGCCGTTATCCGGCCAGCTGTTTAAAGGTGCAAAACGTTGTGAACCAGAAGATGCGCCGCCTCTGCCATCTGATGTGCGGTAAGTGCCAGCGCTGTGCCAGGCCATACGAATAAACAGCGGACCATAATGACCATAATCTGCTGGCCACCAGTCTTGTGAGTCTGTCATCAGCGCATATAAATCTTGCTTCACAGCGGCCAGATCGAGCTTTTTAAAGGCTTGTGCGTAATTAAACGGCTGATCCATTGGGTCGGATAACGAAGAGTGTTGATGTAAAATACTTAAATTCAGTTGGTTCGGCCACCAGTCGCGGTTTGAAGTACCACCGGCCGCTGACTTGGTTAAAGCACCGTGCATCACAGGGCATTTGCCTGCGCTGTTTTCGTTGTTTCCCATCTTTTTCTCCACTTGTTGCTGTTATAAATGGAATAGATCCATCAAAAGGCGATAACTCTGCAACTGGAACCTGCACATCCACGCGGGTTATCGATAACGACCAGATTGTTTTGATCCAAAACACCGGTCCAGGCTAGTACTGAAATTGAGTGACATCAGCTGAACTCAGCCACTCTTAAGCTTTATGCCCGACATCATTTTACCTGTCCCAGACCTGAGGCATAATGAAAAAATTCAATGTCTTCAATCACATTTTTAGATGTGACAACCTATGGGCACAAAACAGAGACCTCATAAAAATAGCCTAAGAGATACAGATGACAACTAAGTGAAGGCGGAAATGGCTGGCAGAACGTTCATAAAACAAGCCAGTAGTGTGTTTTTCTGAAGATAAAAAAAACGCGCTTAGCAGCAATCTAAGCGCGTTAAAGGGGTTACGTTTTTTACAACCACAAACTCAGCAAAACCTGTGGCCAGTCTTCAGCACCATTATTTGGTGTATACAGCTCCACTCAAACTTAAAGCGCGGCCAATCTGAATTAAAAACTGATTGATGCGACGCACCAACAGCAGAGAAGATACGCTGCGCTCTGTCGTGCTAACGTTCGATTTTTCTACTGTGGTATTGATACTGTTCATAGCCAACCTCGTTAAGTATGAGAAAGTGTTTTTCTGAAAACATGGTTATTATGCTGCAAATTTAATCAGGCGACGAACGAGATAAATTAGGTTTTGACATTAGTTTTTTTAATGAAAATAAATTTATTTCCGTTGCATTTATTCAGCCAGCTTTCATAGTGGTTACTCATTAAAATAAACAAGAAGCAATAAAAATGTTAAAAAACAGCTAAATATGCAAGTTTTACCTTCTAACTCCAATAAAAAAGGCACAACCAGTTTATAGTTATGCCCTTTCCCGATCCGATTTATAAATTAGCTGTTCTAATAAAATATAAAGGTACAAGCAAATAGAGAGGTTAAAGCTCTGCTGCTAAATTAAGCAGCCATGTCATCTGCAACTTCTGTCACCTCTTCAAGCACAGCTGCGGCTTTAGTACTTTGTGCAGCACCCTGCTCTTTTGCTTTGTCTTTCACTTGCTCTTTGTCAGCAACCTGAGTTTTATTGTGTTTGGTTTTCTGATTCAAGGTTTGGATCACCAGCTCTTTTTGCTGAGCTAAATACAGCGCCAGATCTTCGCGTTGTTGCTCATCAGGGATCAGTTCACTTTGACCCAGCATTAAAAACAGTTCGTCAGCAATATCCAGCATACGGTCATAGGCGTCTGCTTCAGGCTTTGAACTAAAGGTCATTTTTTCTACTCCAGCACGCTCAACAATGTATTTAATAATAACGGCCATAAATCCTCCTGCTTTTGATACTGAACATTTATACAGCAACCACTGTTTATTTGTCCAGTGGTATTTGTAAAAAATACGCATCGCCTCTTTTCTGCTTTTGCCGTAGCATTAAAGTGATGATTTAACCTGCCATCAGGTTAAGAATTTCAGGTTAGTGTCAGAAGGATTTTGTATGCAGCATCTGTGGGCCGAACGCCGTCTTGCCGAACTTAGTCAAAGACCAAACGATCACCGTACGCCATGGCAAAGAGACAGAGCCAGAATTCTGCATTCGGCTGCTTTTCGCCGTCTTCAGGCCAAAACCCAGATTATGGGCATAGGCCAGAATGACTTCTATCGAACCCGCCTGACTCACTCTTTAGAAGCCGCACAAATAGGTACTGCTTTAGTAGCCCAACTCAGTTACCAGCAGGACGATCCGGCGCTTCGGGCTTTATTAGCACAAGACAGCCTGATGGAAGCCTTATGTCTGGCGCACGATTTAGGCCATCCGCCTTTTGGTCATGGTGGAGAAAAAGCACTCAATGCCTGTATGCAGCATTTTGGTGGTTTTGAAGGCAACGGCCAGACTTTGCGTATTGTTGGCAAACTGGAACCCTATACAGCCTGTGGTGGTATGAATTTAAGCCGCCGTACTTTATTGGGTTTATTAAAGTATCCGATAGTGCAGCCAACACCGGGCGAATTCAGCAAGGGTTTAACAGTCAAACCCTGCAAAGCTATTTATGCGGATGACAGCGACTTACTCGACTGGATCTTAAACCCTTTATCAGAGTCTGATCGCAACGCTTTTCAGCGCACAGAAACCCTGGCTAAAGCACCCTTTTTAAAATCGCTGCATAAGTCGCTCGATGCCTCCATTATGGAACTGGCCGACGATATCGCCTACGGTGTACACGACTTAGAAGATGCAATAGTCACAGGCACAGTCACTATTGAGCACTGGCGTCGTTTGGCTGAACCAGAAATGGCGAAGTTGCCAACAGAGATTGCCAGCGCTTTGAAACATATCAGCCTGAAATTATTTATGCCCGAACATCATATTCGTAAAGATGCTATTGGTGCATTGGTGAATTTGTTGATCACCAGCATAGAGTTGTATCAGTCGCTGCCGGACACCCGGGATCTATTAATACGCTACAACGCCCGTTTGCCTGAACCACAACAACAGTTGCTGCAACTATTAAAAAGTTTTGTCTATGAGGCCGTAATTTTATCGCCCGATGTGCAAAGGGGTGAATACAAAGGCCAGCAAATAGTGCGTTCATTGTTTGAAGCTTTTAGCTCAGATGCAGAACGTTTATTACCGGCTAATACAAAAAATCGCTGGCTTATGGCGGATAGCGAACAGAGCAAGATGCGGGTTATTTGCGATTATGTGTCTGGTATGACAGATGAATATGCGCTGCGTATGCATCAACAATTATTTGCCGCAACTTTGTAAGTTCTATAGGTAAAAACGAAGGAAAAAATTCGGGTGACAGTGTCGACATTAAGAGTACTGGCGGGAGCCTCGGCCTTTGAGCATCTGCAACAACATGGCTTACGTCAGCAGGATATAAATTTAGTTTTAGGTGCCAGTGGCGGCCCCAAATGGTTTTGTTTATTTGGTTTGGATCAGTATCTGTTTGGCGAGTTTTTTAAAGAAAGAAGTACGCCTTTATCTTTAGTCGGCAGTTCAGCTGGTGCCTGGCGTTTTGCTTGTGTCACGCAGCAAAACCCTGCAGCGGCTTCTGAACGTTTTGCCAAAGCGTACAGCAGTTTATGTTTTCCACCTAAAGCCAGCGTAGATCTGATTACCTCCACTTCAGCTGCTGTATTGGATCAGGTATTCCCTACAGAGGACTGCATTCTGCAAGTGTTGAATCATCCTGTGCTGCAGCTGAATTTTATAACTGCCCGTGAAGTGAAGATCCGAAAGTCGCAGCACAAGGCCGCACAAATCCGACGTTTGCTATTCGCGGCTGGCGCAAATTTTCTAAGACCTGCTTTACTGCAACGATTTTATAAAAGAGTGGTGATGCAAAACCACTCTGATACCGGCTTGCTACAACAAGTGCCCCACGAAGCTTATCAGCTTACGCCTGATAATTTTAAAACCAGTTTATTGGCTTCAGGCTCTATTCCTATGGTGATGCATCCAGTCAAAGATCCAGCTGGTTTACCCACAGGTTTGTATATGGACGGCGGCTTGCTGGATTACCATCTTTCCCTGCCTTATCAGCAGGATGGGTTAATCTTATATCCACACTTTTATCCGTACCTGATCCCCGGCTGGTTTGATAAATCCTTGCCGTGGCGCCGCGCTAAAGCTGCACAGATGGATAAGATGATCCTGATTTGCCCGTCGGAACACTGGGTGAAATCTTTACCTTACGGTAAAATTCCGGACCGTAAAGATTTCATCAAATTAACAGACGAGCAGCGTCTGGATTATTGGGCCACAGTGCTGGAACGTTCAAAAGAATTGGCTGACGATTTACGCAGTGGTCACTATAAAGTGGAGCGGCTAAGTTAAGCCGCTCTTTTGTTTTTACAACGAGTAGTCTTTCACCAGCTGCAGAGCTTCTTTAGCTGGAGCAAAACCCTCAACATTGATTTGTTGCGGCTGGCCTTTGTAGTTTTCAAACCATAACTTCAGTACCTGATCAGCACCAGGATATATAGCCCTCAGACTTTCAATGGAATGGATCTGCTGATAATCAGCACCAAGCGGCACGGCCAGCAATTTATCATCGCCCTCACCCTGATCCTTCATCCGCATCAGGCCTATTAAACGCACCTGAACCACTGAACCTTTGTCGATGGCAGGACCAAGCACCAGCACATCCAAAGGATCTCCATCCCCACCTTTAGCAACAGGATATAAAGTAGAAGGAATAATGCCGTAATTAGCAGGATACGGCAGGTAGTTTACCTTGCGTGGTTTTCCGTCTTTCAACTCCCACTCCAGCTTGAGTGGCTGGCTTTTGGATTGTTGCCACTTCGCCACCTGACCCGCAGGAATTTCAATCAAAGCCTGAACCTGACCTGCCGCATCTGTTGCTTTGGGAAGTTGCTGCAGACCCGTATCCAGCAGCAGTTCTGATCCAAACCTTTGTGGGCCACAGGATAAAGCCATGCCTCTCATGTGTAGTGATAAGCCTAGACGACCTGGCTTATCCGCTGCACATAACAACTGATCCAGCCGCTGATAATCCGCTTTGCCTGTCCAGCCCAGTTGTGCTGCGGTAAAACCATGACTGATGCTGGTTGTGGCCTTCAAACCCAACATATGGGCATGAATACGTTCCAGCCACTGCACCAAAGCTGCCGCAGACTTGTAGCCAGGAAAAGTCAGTTCTGGCTGCTGACGTAAATAGTCTGCCCAATAAAACTCCACAAAAGGCAAAGCAGGTTTTGGTTTTTTCCAGACGCCACCCTGCAGAAAATAAGCAGCCCCACGATAAGGATCGTTGTGTAATGCCGCCCTGCCCAACTGCTTTGGCCATTGCTGTGCTGGCAGCGCTTTGCCATTGGCATCTTTGGGCCAGGATAAACCTTGTGCCACTAACTGGCGTAAAAAGTCGTGATTATTGGCTGACTGATGCTGCGCTTTATCAAACACATCCGTGACCAACACTGATACTTTCAGTTCAGCTCCCACGTAATCGTACAAAGCGGAAAAACCATGATGACCATCGGTCAGATACAGCTGCTGGTCTGGCCCCAGCACTACAGTATTCATTGCTGATTTTTTCTGCTTTTTGCCTTTTTCTTTGCCAAGGCATTGATATGAATCTGATTGTAATAAAGATGGCTCTGCTTTTAGCTCTACTTTTTTACCCCAGCCACTCATTTCACAAAAATCTTCCACCAGCTTTTTGTGGTCGTTACGATAGCTGGCTAATTTGTAATTCACCTGATCATGAGCAATCACAGCCTGGGTAGGTTTTAAATCAGCCAACCTGACTTCCAGCACATCCCCGGCTTGAATGGGTGCGGCGTTTAACTGAAAAGCGCAGCTAAGCACCAGCATAGATTTTAAACAATGACGAAACACAGTCTGTCCTTATTACTTATCAAACAATCAGTTTGTTTATTCAAAAGCCGACACTACAAGAGCAAGGCTGTTGCTGTCATCAAAAAAAAGTGGTGTCACGAAAACTTCATACTGAATTGATAGTCTCCCCCGCAATTAAAAAAACTCGGGGAATCAGCATGTTAATAAAAAGTTTCAAAAAGAATTCGATAAAAGTGGCGATGTTAGGGCTGGGTTTACCTTTAGCAGCCTATGTGCAGGCCGCTCAGACAGTGGAAGGTGTAGTACAAAAAGCTGGCTCAGGTGTGGTACTGGCAGGCGCAGCAGTGAAAGTAAAAGAAACAGGCCAGCAGGTATTTACCGATGCATCGGGTCGCTTTGTATTACGTAACCTGACTGCTGATCAGGTGACACTGGAAATTAATTACATTGGCTTGCCTGTCGTCACTCAGACAGTACAGACGGCCAACAACCAAAACCTGACCATCCAGTTAGACGATTTGGAACGACTGACTGTTGTGGGTCAGCGTCAGGCACAAAATAAAGCACTGAACCTGTATCGTGCCTCCGACAGCATCACTAATTTTATCGCTTCAGACGATATGGGCCAGTTTGTGGATCAAAACGTTGCTGAATCCTTACAACGTTTAGCCGGTACTTCGATCAGCCGCGATCAGGGCGAAGGTCGTTTTGTCAGTATCCGTGGTATAGCTGCAGGTTTAAGCAACGTGACAGTGAACGGTATGCGTATTGGTACTCCTGAAGGCAGTTCACGCGCCGTGCCATTGGATGTGATTCCAACAGGTTCGATTGAAGGTATTTCTGTCACCAAAGCTCCTACCCCTGATATGGCTGGCGATGCCATTGGTGGTGCTGTGGACGTGAAATCAGCCTCAGCCTTTGATCGGGATGGTGCTCAGTTGCGTTACAGAGCTGAAGGGTCTTACAATGAACTCAGTGGCGACACCAGTCCAAAATTCAGTGTCAATGCCAGCGATGTATTTAGCTTAGCTGGTGATAAAAAAGATTTTGGCGTGTCTTTTGGTTTGAACTACCTGGATCGCAAGCTGGAGTCCGACAATCAGGAAGCAGAATACGATAAGGTTGATTTTGGCGATGATGAAACTTTTGCATTGCTTGAACTGCAGCAACGTAAATATTTCGTCAACCGCGAACGTATCGGCAGCAATCTGAATCTGGAATACAGACCAGATAACAATAATAAATTTTTCCTTAATACGGTGTTCAGCCGTTTCAGCGATGCCGAAACCCGTCAGCGCAGTATTTATGTATTCGAAGATGGTACCTTGACCGACTTCGACGGTCAGCAGGCAACAGTATCTGAACTGGCACCTGATGCAGTGCGTAAACGTATACGCTTTCGCACTAAAGAGCAGGACACGCTTGCAGTCAGCTTAGGCGGTGACCATATTCAGGACAGCTATAACCTGGATTATTATGCTGGTATTTCCATTACCAAAGAGCGTGTCTTAGACGAAAACGAAGGCCGTTTTGAATTTGATGGGGATGAGTTGGAAGCCACCTACACTATAGGCAGTGGTGTGCCTCGTTTTAGCATTTTACGTAATGGTGTGGCAGATACCACCCATCTGGACAATGCCAATTATGTCTTAGATCGGGCAGTCCTCGAACCAATCAAGGTAGATGACAACGAATACAATCTGGGTGCAAACCTGGAGTTGCCTTATTTTGCCGGCAACAGCAATTTCACCTTAAAAACCGGTGTGGATTTACGCTGGAAAGACAAAGATACAGATTCAGATATCACAGAACTCCGATCTGTGCCTGACGCACTGCTGTCTGAATTTACCGGCCCTACCCCAAAATTTGGTTTAGGTAATCTGGGCCAGGGGGTCAGCTCTTCACGTTATATCCAGTTTTTTAATCAAAACAGAGCAGACTTTAATGCCCGTCCACGGGATCAGGTGGCCAATCAATTGACAGAGCTGGGTGAAGACTTTGTGGCTGATGAAGATGTGCAGGCCGCTTATCTGATGGGTACTTACGATGGTGACAACTGGCGTTTGATTGCGGGTGCCAGGGTTGAACGCACAGATTACTCTGCCACAGGGAACCAGCTGGAACTGGATGAAGATGGCGATTTGACTATTTCTCAGCGCTTTGTTTCTTCTGATTACACCAACGTGTTGCCGGGCCTGCATTTCCATTATGAGCTGGCCGAGGATCTGATGTTACGCACCGCCTGGACTAACACTATTGCCAGACCAAGCTTTAACGACATATCCCCACGAGCTTCTATTGATGTGGAAGAAAACGAAGTAAGCCTGGGTAATCCTGAGCTGGACCCATACGAAGCGATGAACTACGACCTGATGCTGGATTGGTATTATGGCGAAGGTAGCTTGTTATCTGCTGGTATCTTCTATAAAGACATCGACAATTTTATTGTTGAACAGACCCGCAACGATGTACCAGAGTTTGCCGGTTTTGATGTCACTATGCCAATCAACGCTTTAGGTGCTTCGGTAAAAGGCCTGGAGTTTAATGTACAGCATAGCTTTAGCGATGAAGCCCTGCGTGGCTTTTTAGTTGGCGCAAACATGACTTTGTTGGACACCGACCTGGCAGTGCCAGACCGTGCTGGTGAGTCATTCAGCCTGCCTGAGTCTGCAGAAAAAGCCGGTAACCTGTTTTTCGGTTATGAAAACGATGTGTTCAGCGCCAGAGCCAGCTTGTCTTATAGGGATAAATTCTTAAGTGAAGTGGGCGATAGTGCTATGTACGATATTTATGTCGCAGAGCATACTCAGGTCGATATCACAGCGTCTTATAAACTGAGCAAAAACCTTGAACTGGTGACAGAGTTGGTTAACCTGACTGATGAACCACTGGAACTTTATCAGGGCACTAAAGACTACAACTTCCAGTATGAAGAATACGGCATGACTGTAGCTTTTGGTGTCAAAGGCAAGTTCTGATGCAAAGGTCAGAGCTTTGGCTCTGACCTGAGTACTTTCGTCATATAACAGGCTATTTCAGGTAAATAAGTATCTAGAATAGCCTGTTGTTCTTTGGTGATATCCATTACTTTGACAAAACCTTGTTTGGCCCAATAACCTTCAGCCCCCTGCACTGCCACTAAAGCCAAAGCCAGCAGCCCCATTTTTTCAGCTTCAGCTATCGCATGTTTTAATAGCTTTGGCGCTAACGACTGCCCACGAAAATCAGCGGAAATCGCCATATCATGCAGGTAGAGGCAATTGGCGTTTTGGTACAAAGGAAAGGCTGCAGCTAAGGGCGTAATGCCGCCAAGCATAGAGGGATAAGCCAACAGGTAACCAGCCATCTGCCCGCCAATAAAATAACCCCAGCAGGTTTGAGAACAAGCAGCAATACGCTCAGCCATTACAGCTGCTGATTCAACCAGTTCTTCACTATAACAATCTTGCTGCACCAACATCAGTTGGCGTAAATCAATAGCAGATAAAACAGATACGGACATAACAAATACCAACAAAAAACCACCTGCTCAACCTGAGACAAGTGGCTTAGAGAAACCAAACTGAAAAGTTTTTCGGACTTTTTAATTCAGACTTTTTAACATGGCTTGATCCAAACCATCGGCAGTTAATAACTTCACAATGGCCTTGCAGTGATCCAGCGTGAAATCACCTTCGCTAATTTGCAAATTTAATGCTTCACGACGTTTTTGCACTACATCAGACAAAATTTTATTGTCAGCGTCAGCGCCTTTTAATTTCTGTTCTAACTTAGTCAGCCATGGATACAGCTGCTTTTCAGCATCATAAGCCTGCTGACGTACTTCAGGATGGTAATCCTGACAGGCGTTAATGTTTAATAAATAAAAATTCAGATAACCGGCAACGGTCAGATACTGGTAGTCCACTGTTTGAGCTTTTACTGCAGAACTTAAACATAAGGCGGCAAACAGGCTGTAACCTAACTTCTTCATCTAAGACTCCCCAAAAAAATCGTAAATTCGATACCCAATCTACAGAGAATAACCTGCCTTTTCAACATAGCAGGTTATTTATACTGGAATAATAGGTTGTAAATTATGTACTGCAGATACAACTTATCATTTTTACCATTTTATCCAGCTTAATATGAAGCTGCAGGTACCCGCACCCAACCTTCCATTAATACTCGTGCACTTCGGCTCATAATAGCTTTAGTCACTGTCCACTCACCTGCAACCAGCGCAGCCTCAGCGCCCACTCTTAAGGTGCCGGACGGATGACCAAAACGTACCGCTTTACGTTTTACGCCACCAGCAGCCAGATTCACTAAAGTGCCCGGAATAGCAGCCGCAGTACCGATGGCCACTGCAGCTGTGCCCATCATGGCGTGGTGCAATTTGCCCATAGACAAAGCGCGCACCATTAAATCAATATCGCCTGCAGCCACAGTTTTACCGCTGGAGGAAACATACTCTGTGGCCGGCGCAACAAAAGCCACCTTGGGCGTATGCTGGCGGCTTTTAGCTTCGTCAATATGAGCTATTAAACCCATTTTTACCGCGCCATAAGCGCGGATAGTTTCAAACATGGCCAGAGCTTTGGCATCACTATTAATAGCATCCTGCAGCTCAGTGCCTGTATAGCCAATATCTTTGGCGTTGACAAAAATAGTCGGAATACCAGCATTGATCAGTGTGGCTTTAAAAGTTCCGACGCCTGGCACGTCCAAATCATCGACTAAGTTGCCGGTTGGGAACATGGAACCGCCGCCCTCGCCGTCTTCATCCGCGGCAGGGTCAATAAATTCCAATTGCACTTCAGCTGCCGGGAAAGTGACGCCATCCAATTCAAAGTCACCACTTTCCTGCACTTCGCCATTGATCATAGGCACATGAGCAATAATGGTTTTACCAATATTGGCCTGCCAAATCCGCACTGTGGCTTTGCCGTTTTGTGGAATACGGCTTGCGTCAACCAAACCTGCGCTGATGGCAAAAGAGCCAACAGCTGCTGATAAATTGCCGCAGTTACCACTCCAGTCGACAAAAGCTTTGTCGATGGAAACCTGACCAAACAAATAATCAACATCGTGATCACTTTTTGTGCTTTTGGATAAAATCACGGTTTTACTGGTACTGGACGTAGCGCCGCCCATACCATCTATTTGTTTGCCGTAAGGGTCAGGGCTGCCAATCACACGCAACAGCAACGCATCACGCGCTGCTCCTGCTGTTTGTGCTGCCACTGGTAAATCCTGTAAGCGGAAAAACACACCTTTACTGGTACCACCACGCATATAAGTAGCGGGAATTTTAATCTGAGGTAAATAGCTCATCTTTTTACGCCTTACACTGTGGCTTCAAGGAAGTCTTTGGCAAAACGCTGTAACACGCCACCTGCTTCATAAATCAATACTTCTTCGGCTGTGTCCAAACGGCAAGTGACAGGAACTTGCAGCACCTCACCGTTTCTGCGGGTGACCACTAAAGTTAAAGTAGTGCGAGGTGTACGTTCACCTAAAACGTCGTAGCTTTCAGTGCCATCTAAACCCAAGGTTTTACGGTTGACGCCAGCTTTAAACTCCAGCGGCAATACACCCATACCTACTAAGTTAGTGCGGTGAATACGCTCAAAACCTTCGGCCACTATGGCTTCAACCCCAGCTAAACGCACCCCTTTGGCGGCCCAGTCACGGGATGATCCCTGACCATAATCAGCACCGGCAATAATAATTAAAGGTTGCTTACGTTCCATATAAGTTTCAATGGCTTCCCACATGCGGGTCACCACGCCTTCTGGCTCAATACGGGTCAGTGATCCTTGTTTAATTTTGCCATCCACCACAGCCATTTCATTGATCAGCTTAGGGTTAGCAAAAGTAGCGCGCTGCGCTGTTAAATGATCACCCCGGTGGGTAGCATAGGAGTTAAAATCCTCTTCCGGCAATCCCATTTTATGCAGGTATTCACCTGCAGCGCTGTCCATCATAATGGCGTTGGATGGCGATAAATGGTCAGTGGTGATGTTATCGCCAAGCACTGCCAGTGCCCGCATGCCTTTCATAGTGCGCTCACCCGCCAAAGCACCTTCCCAATACGGCGGGCGGCGGATATAAGTAGTTTGTGGACGCCAGTCGTACAGCGGGCTGATTTTTTCGCCGTAATCCACAGATACAGCAAACATAGGCTCGTACACTTTGCGGAACTGTTCAGGTTTGACGCTGCTTGCAACCACAGCATCAATTTCAGCGTCGCTTGGCCAGATGTCTTTTAAGCGAATTTCGTTGCCGTCTTTATCCAGCCCCAGCACGTCTTTTTCGATATCAAAGCGGATAGTACCTGCTATGGCGTAGGCCACCACCAAGGCTGGTGAGGCTAAAAACGCCTGTTTGGCATAAGGGTGAATACGACCATCAAAGTTGCGGTTACCGGATAACACAGCTGTGGCGTATAAATCACGTTCTATCAGTTCTTGTTGAATCACAGGATCTAAAGCGCCACTCATACCGTTACAAGTCGTGCAAGCAAAAGCGACAATACCAAAGCCCAGGCTTTCTAAATCAGTCAGTAAGTTGGCTTCTTTTAAATACAGCTCCACCGTTTTAGAGCCAGGTGCAAGCGAGCTTTTCACCCAAGGCTTACGGCTTAAACCTTTGGCTTTAGCGTTACGGGCTAACAAACCTGCAGCTATGACGTTACGTGGGTTACTGGTGTTGGTGCAGCTGGTAATAGCAGCAATAATGACAGCGCCATCCGGCATTAAACCCGGTTCGTTTTCTACCACACCACTAATGCCTTTGGCGGCTAAATCGCTGGTTGATACCCGGGCATGAGGATTGGAAGGACCTGCAATAGTGCGGCCGACACTGGATAAATCAAAACAGATAACACGCTCATATTCAGCCGTTTTTAAACTGTCGGACCATAAACCTGCAGTTTTAGCGTAGCTTTCAACCAACTTGACTTGTGCTGGCTCACGGCCTGTCAGGGTTAAATAATCCAGCGTTTGCTGGTCAATAGAGAACATAGCGGCAGTAGCGCCATATTCTGGTGTCATATTAGAGATAGTAGCGCGGTCGCCTAAACTCAGGCTGCTGGCACCTTCACCAAAAAACTCCAGATAAGCAGAGACTACTTTTTCTTTACGTAAAAATTCAGTTAAGGCCAGAACTATATCTGTTGCCATAATGCCTGGCTGAGCTTTACCCGTCAGCTCCACACCAATAATATCCGGCAGACGCATCCATGAAGCGCGGCCCAACATCACGCTTTCGGCTTCTAAGCCACCTACACCAATAGCAATAACACCCAATGCGTCGACATGAGGTGTATGACTGTCGGTGCCCACTAAGGTATCAGGGAAAGCCACACCATCTATAGCATGAATAACAGGCGACATCCGCTCTAAATTGATCTGGTGCATAATGCCGTTGCCTGGTGGAATGACATCGACATTTTTAAAGGCTTTTTTGGTCCAGTTGATAAAGTGGAATCTGTCGTCGTTACGTCTGTCTTCAATAGCACGGTTTTTCTCAAAGGCATCTTTTTCAAAACCACCATGCTCGACAGCCAAAGAGTGATCAACAATCAGTTGAGTTGGCACTACAGGGTTTACTTTAGCCGGATCGCCGCCTTGCAGCGCAATAGCATCACGCAGGCCAGCTAAATCCACTAAAGCGGTTTGACCTAAAATATCGTGGCAAACCACTCGGGCCGGAAACCATGGAAAATCCAGATCCTGCTTGCGGTAAATCAGTTGTTTTAACGAGTCAGTTAAGGTTGCCGGATCGCAGCGGCGTACTAAGTTTTCTGCATGAACACGGGAGGTATAAGGCAGCTTGGCATAAGAGCCCGGTTCAATATCGTTGCATGCAGCTTCTGCATCAAAATAATCCAGCTTGGTGCCTGGTAAGGTTTTACGGTAATTAGAATTCATGGCGTGGCCACTCAGTTAAATTGTTTACTTTAGATCCTACAAAAGCCCTGAACGGGCTTTTGTAGTTTGGGTGCTTTTTGTGCTTAACGGCTTGATAGTGGCGTTACTGTACGTGGTTCCACACCTGTATATTCGGCACTTGGGCGAATAATACGATTGTCCGCACGCTGTTCCATCACATGGGCGGCCCAGCCTGTTAAACGTGAACAGACAAAAATAGGCGTAAACAGCTTGGTTGGAATACCCATGTAGTTGTAAGCCGAGGCGTGGAAGAAATCTGCGTTACAGAACAGCTTTTTCTCGCGCCACATCACAGCTTCGCAGCGCACAGAGATGTCGTACAAGGAGGTATTGCCGTTGGCTTTGCCCAGCTTTTCTGACCATTCTTTGATCACTGCATTACGTGGGTCAGACTCAGCATAAATGGCATGACCAAAGCCCATGATTTTTTCTTTACGTTCCAGCATGCCCATTAACTTGGTTTCGGCATCATCCGGATTATCCATCTTTTCAATCAGTTCCATCGCCGCTTCGTTAGCGCCACCGTGCAGAGGGCCACGTAATGAACCAATAGCGCCAGTGATACAAGAGTGCATATCACTTAAAGTGGAAGCACAAACACGGGCTGTGAAGGTAGAAGCATTAAACTCATGCTCTGCATATAAAATCAGCGAGGAGTTCATTACATCTGTATGCAGTTGAGTTGGCTTTTCGCCATGCAAAGTCCAGAGGAACTGCTCGGCAATAGAATCGGCCGCTGTTTCCACTTCAATGCGCTGGCCTTTATGGCTGAAGTTATACCAGTAGTTAATTAAGCCAGGGAAAATCGCCAGTAAACGGTCTGTTGCATCTTGTTGCCGGGCAAAACTCTCTTCAGTTTCTAAGTTGCCCAACATAGAGCAACCTGTACGCATTACATCCATAGGATGGGCAGAAGCAGGAATACGCTCCAGCACTTCTTTGAGTGCCTGTGGCAGGTCACGCATGGCCTTTAAGCGTTTTTTGTACGCAGTCAGTTCAGCTTCGTTTGGTAACTCGCCTTTTAAAATCAGGTGCGCAACTTCTTCAAATTCACAATGAGCGGCTAAGTCTTTCACATCGTAACCACGGTAGGTCAAGCCTGAACCTGTTTTACCTACTGTGGATAAAGCGGTTTTACCTGCAATTTGGCCACGTAAGCCTGCGCCTGATAATTCTTTTGCGTTCGCCATCTTGTCTCTCCGTTTTTAATTTGTTCTGTTGATTGAGTGAATGCTGTTTTCGTTATTAGCTATTTCTTAGTTGCAAACAGGGCATCCAACTTTTGCTCATAACTGTGATAGTTCAGGAAGTCGTAAAGTTCAGCACGGGTTTGCATGCTGTCAACCACAGCTTTTTGATCGCCGTTGGCCAGAATAGACTCATACACATTCAGTGCAGCTTTGTTCATAGCACGGAAGGCACTCAACGGATACAACACCATATCGACACCGACACCAGCCAATTCTGCTTTGTTAAACAGCGGCGTTTGACCAAATTCAGTGATATTGGCCAGCACTGGTACTTTTAAGGCGCTGGTAAAGGCCTGATATTGCTCCAGTGTATAGACAGCTTCTGCAAAAATGGCATCGGCACCTGCAGCTTCACAAGCTAAAGCCCGTTCAATAGCAGCTTCTAAACCTTGTTGTTGCAACGCATCGGTGCGCGCCATAATAAAAAAGTTTTCGTCTGTTCTGGCATCGACAGACGCCTTAACACGATCGACCATTTCTTCCAAAGACACTATTTCTTTGTTTGGTCTGTGACCACAACGTTTTTGCGCCACCTGATCTTCAATATGAAAACCTGCAGCACCTGCATTGGTCATTTCTTTGACTGCACGGGCAATATTAAAAGCTCCACCCCAGCCTGTATCAGCATCCACCAGCAAAGGCAGTTCAGTCGCACCGGTAATACGGCGGATATCTTCACAGACATCATTTAATGAGGTCATGCCTAAATCCGGCAAACCAAAAGAAGCATTGGCCACACCGGCGCCTGATAAATACAGGGCTTTATGACCCACACGTTCAGCCATCAAGGCGGTGTACGCATTAATAGTGCCTACCAGCTGTAACGGATGATTGTCTTTAATTGCCTGACGAAGCAGAGCGCCAGCGCTTTTTACATTAGCCATGTGAAGTCCCCTGTTGAAGTAACTGTTGTTCAATATTACGTTTGGATGCGGCTATATGACGACGCATCAGTAAGTCGGCAAGTTCGCCATCGCGGTTGGCAATGGCGTTAATAATAGCTTTATGTTCGTCAAAAGCCCGTGATACACGAGGCCCGTTCATGCCAAGCTGCACTCTGTACATCCGAACCAGAAAATACAGCTCGTCACTTAAAATATTAATCAGATAAGGATTTTTACTGCCTAAGATGACGCGGTAATGAAAATCGACATCCCCGGCTTCCTGGTAATAACTTTCACCTTCGCGCACTCTTTGTGTCGACAAATGCTGATCAAGTAGCGCTCTGACTTCGGCAATTTCCTGCTCTGTCATATGCTCTGCCGCCAAACGACAAGCCAGTCCTTCCAACTCTTCGCGCAGCTGATACAAAGAACGTAAACCTTCAATCGATAGCTTGACTACACGGGCGCCAGCGTTAGGTGTACGTTCTATTAAATGACAACGTTCTAAGCGCGCTAAGGCTTCGCGCAGCGGTGCACGACTTAAGTCATAACGGCGCGCCAGTTCAGGCTCACTGATTTTGGTACCAGCTGGAATTTCACCGTCCACTATGGCAGTACGAATTTGCACCAGCACCCGGTCGGCAGCAGTAATCGCGTCTTTAAATTCGGTAGCAAGCATCAGATTGTCGACAATTAAAAGAAAGTGATAACGTTTTACCGCCTTAAACTACTTTGGTCAAGGACAAAGGAGTAGTTATGTCGACATAAAGACTAAAGTACTAGAGGTGACTGTATGGAATTATGAACAGGGAAATAGCAGGGCCAGCTCAAAAGACTGGCCTCTATCACAAACTCCAGAGTTGTTTGAAGGCCACAGCCTGACGACGCGAGATTTCCAGCTTTAAGCCGTCTTTGAGTGTTAATTCAAAGCCACCGCTGATCGAAGGTTCAATGCTTTGAATATAGTGTGTATTTACAATCCAGCTTCGGCTGGCGCGGAAAAAGCTTTGTTTTGGTAACTTCTGCTCCAATGCCGCCAAATTTCGGTAAATCAGTGGCCTGCCTGAAGCAAAATACACTTTGGTGTAGTTGCCCTGAGCTTCAAAGGCATAAACATCGGATAAAGTAATGAAATAACAGCGTTCTCCATCTCTTAAAAACACCTGACTCTGTAAGGTCATTTCCGACTGATGCCCACAAGCCGGCACTTTAGCCAAAGCCGATTGCAACCGAGCTACAGTCACAGGTTTGAGCAGATAATCTTTGGCGTGATAATCAAAAGACTTCAGGGCATAACAATCAAAAGCAGTAACAAAAATCACATGAGGTTTACGCGGCAGCTCGTCCAGTTGCTCCAACAGACTAAAACCGTCACCACCGGGCATATCAATATCCAATAACAGTAAATCCGGACTGGTTTGATAAATCAGCGCTTTGGCTTGTTCAACATTTTCAGCCTGCCCGGCCAACTCAATGCCCTGACACTGAGTGAGCTGATTGATGAGTTCTAGCCTTGCCAGCCTGCTGTCATCTATCACCAGTACTTTCATCTTGCAGTCTCCAACGGCAAACGAATTTCAGCAATCACTTTATCCTGCTGTTGCTCCAACCTCAGGCTTGCATTTCCCTGATACAAGAGCTGCAGACGCTGACGAATATTTTTTAGCCCCACTCCGGTTGTACTTACAGCTCCGGTTTGCAGCAAACCCGGATTGCTGATCTGAATCCTAAGCTCTTTTTGCTGCACCTGAGCCTCAATACGGATTTCTCCGCCAGCAGCACACCGACTTATTCCGTGTTTCACCGCGTTTTCAACACAAAGTTGTATTAAAAACTTAGGGATCAAAGTGTCAGTACAGCCTGCGTCAATTTGCTCTGAATACTGCAACCTTTGTTCAAATTGAATAGAACATAAAGCTATGTAAGCGTGCACAGTCTCCAGTTCCTGATAAAAAGGTACTTTGATGCCCTGCTCACCGTTCAGATTATACCTCAGCATGTCCGATAAGGTAGCCAGCATAGTTCTTGCCCGTTCAGGGTCTTCCAGGATCAATGCACGTATATTATTGATGGCATTAAATAAGAAGTGTGGATTAAGCTGACTGAGTAATGCATCCAACTGTGTTCTGTGTAGCAGAGCTGTTGCCTGACGTAGCTGCCGTACTTTAGTGACTGAAAAATACAAAGCAGACCAAAGCAACATCACAAGCAACACATTAAAAAAATTGCCCTGAATTATAGATTTAACCACAAACCAGCGTTGTTCAGCCGGAACAGGAAAACTGTATTCTGTCATCGACAGCAAAAAAAACACCAACACCAGCGTCAGAGTTGCAAAAGCAGCGACTATGACAGCGCCAGCGATCAAAACAAAGCTCTGCTTTGGCAAAGCAGAATGCATCAGTTTGCGGCGGTAAAACAGCCTAAGGCAGTGCGAACCAGCACCGGCAGCAGCTACAAGTAATGCAGCATAAAACAGTTCAGTTTCGACAAAAACCGGCCTGTTGATCACTATCACTGCAACCAGAAGATAAAGCAGACTCCAGCCTGTCCATTGACCCCAGTTATACCAGTTCATCATGTTGAAGTTTGTCCTGAACTTTAGCTGCACTTAAAGCAGTTCTGTGCTTTGTGCTGCACCAACTCAAACTACAAGCTGGTGCTTTTATGGATTCAATCAGTTTTTTGTGCAAAGTTCAGCGGCATGGCCATGCCCTGTACAAAAGTACCCTGCCACTGATTTTCTACCCAGGTTGCACTGTAATTGGCATTGATCATGGATGAAGCGAAGCTCAGCCGGGTATCAGATAAAGTAAATTTATTCACAGCTATACCGTAACTTTGCTGCTTTGGACTGTCGAGCGTAACGTGATAACCAGCTGCAACCACTGCAATATTTAACACCAAAGGCAAGGTAGAGTTTTTACTGAGCTGCAAATCTCCAAACCATTGCCGTTCATGCTCCAGCCGCTGTATATCCTGTTCAGATAAACGAGTAAAACTTACCTCTAGCGGACGATGCTGAGTGAAAGTGCCAACCAGCTTATCTCCGTTAAAAGTGCCGGAGAAGGACGCCTTCAGGTGACTGTCCTCAAAGCTAAGCTGATTTCCTTCGAGTCTGAACTGTTCAGGAATCATTTCTTTTGAGCTTTGGTTTGGGCTCAGCATCACTATCTGATTGCCCTGTTCATCTTCAGTGATCTTCAGTGCCAGCACTATCCGGAATTCAGGAGCGACGTCCAACACAGCACGCCATTGACCTGTAACATCAAGAGCTTGCAGGTTAAAGCTGCACAACACCGTGCTGATAAAAAGACAATAATTTTTCATCCATTTTTCCTTGTTGATTTGATATCAGGCAGTTTAATGGCCAGCGGCTTCTCGTGGCACTGTTTATGATAAAGGGGGCTCAGACAAGTTAAGCGGTTTGTTCAGCGTATTAATCTGCGATGACAGCCTTGTGCTGCCACTTCTGCATATTCACGCCTTTGATTATCATCCACAGGCTCAGTACTAACTCGCCCACTAATACCGGCAGCATGATCCAGGGGAACAAGAGCGAAGCCAGAGCTGGAGCCAGCAATAAGGCCAAACTATTGATCAGATAACACACACCCGCCAGAGCTAACATCACACCTATAAAAGCAGGAAAAAAACCGGATTTAATAATCAGATAACCACGCAGCAAACAGGCGAAAGCAAAAAAGATCAGGCCTATGCCAAAACCATAACCATGCAGTCCAATAGCCAGAGCAGACCAGGCAGCTAATTGCTCTGTTGAAAACACCGATGTAGCAGCTCCGCCAGCCAACAAGACTAAAGGTATAACTAACAATAGCTTATTGGCGACCAACATAGCTGTTTGGATCAGGTTAAAAAAAGTCGCAGCCAGATTCAAACCAACACTGACGCGCTTAAATAACAAATAAAACAGCACTATCATCGGAATATCAAGGGATTGCATTGTCAAATCCCCTACTATGCCTAGGCCCCAGAGTGTCGGGGACGCTGCGATATTGAGGGCTGTTGCTGCAGCATCGGCTGGCACAACCAAAGACCCTCTGACCATCAGTTCACCAAAGAGCCCTAATCCAATAATGAGCAGATAAAGCAGGCCACCAAGGCGTACATAAAACTGGGGAGATCGTTCAAAAGAAGAAATCATAGAATGCCTCAGACTGATAAAACACTGGAGTAGCTACAGAATAACTCCTGCCTGGGCGGAGTCAGATGTGGTTCCAGACAGACTTTTGAAACCTTGAATTACACTGGCAGATCCAAATAAAAAAAGCCACAGGCATACAAAGCTGTGTTCAGTAAAAAATGTAATACATTATTTTTGTCCTCGATTTTCTGACACGGCTGTGATTGAATATCTGCTCCGAAGCAAAATGGAGTGTTGTAATCAACCCGTATGAGTTTACTAATTGCGTTTGTGGTTTTATCAATTTCAGTATCTTTTATCTGTTCTATCCTTGAAGCAGCGTTGTTATCTATCACGCCCAGCTACATTGCCCAGCAAAAACTGACTCAACCCAAGCTGTACGAAAAACTGAAAGCTCTTAAAGAGAAAATTGACCAGCCTCTGGCTGCGATCCTGACATTAAACACAGTAGCTCATACAGTGGGAGCCACTGGTGTAGGTGCTCAGGTGACTGTAGTTTTTGGTGACGGTTATCTGGGTATTGCCTCAGCCATCATGACGCTGCTGATACTGGTGTTGTCAGAAATATTACCTAAAACTATTGGTGCCCGCTATTGGCCAAGTTTGGCTCCGGTTTTACCTACCCTGCTCAACGGCATGATTTTTATTCTGAAACCTTTTATCTGGTTATCAGACCAGGTCATGAAGCTGTTTGGCGGTGGACACCATGATCATGATTTACGTCAGGAAATCAAAGCACTGACTATATTAGGCCGCGAGCTCAATAAACTCGATGAAGATGAACAAAGGGTCATAGCAAATATTCTTGATTTACATGACATTAAAGTGCGCGAGATTATGACACCACGCACTGTTTGTGAATCCGCTAAGCCAGATGAAGCCTTATCATCTTTAGTAGAACGCGTTAAAAAAGACCGTTTTTCACGTTATCCTGTGCTGGATAATGATGAAGCCCCTCTGGGTATAGTATTTCGTTACGACATGCTGGAATTCAGCGAAGAACAAACCGCTGCCGACATTATGAAACCTGTGAAAGTGATTTCAGATATGCTGAATGTGGAACAACTGATGTCACAGTTGATCCGGGAACGTCAGCATATGGCATTGGTTTATGATGAATACGGGAGCTGGATGGGTCTGGTCACTATGGAAGACGTGATTGAGTCCATCATTGGTCAGCCTATTATGGATGAAACAGACGATATTCCAAACATGCGACGTTTTGCCAAACGCCGTTGGGAACATAAACAAAAGCAGCTTAGCGACGATAAAAGTCAGCAAGGATAAAACCTGCACAGTTCAATCCGGCGCTCCTGAACATTTCAGAGCGCCCTTTTTTTTAACTCTCGTGACTGGCAAACTCACTACCAACAAAACCTCTGCAATCTCTCGCATGCCCCAATCTGATAAAACAGCAGTTTTAACCTCTGCTTTAACTGATGACTTTGCAGTTTTTATTAGATTAATTTTTTCTAACATTAATGATTTGTAAAAGCTTTGGCTTCTATAGCGAATTTGTGGCATTTGTCTTTTTTAGTGAGCAAAAGCTTACCAGTCCTGAGGCGGAGTGAATAAGCTGGGGATAACGCAGGTATAAGATCAGGATAAGTTTTGACTTCTGTTTCGGATTGAATCACTTAAAACAAAGAGACATACAGGAAAATTTCAGAAGCCTTGTCTACACTGAAAACCTGTAAGTAACCTGTTTGTCCTCTTTGGTTCCGTATAGCGCACGGCTCATTTAGATGAGCCATTCCCCTAAGCCCAGAATGAATCATTTGATTCTGGGCTACTTTTCTCATCAATTAGACTCTTTTAACCGATTGAAACAGCTGATAAAAATTTTCAGTCGTTTGTTCTGCGAGTTGTTCAATGCTGACATTACGTTGCTCAGCAATACAAGCGGCAACAGCGCTGACATAAGCGGGCTGATTGGTTTTTCCACGATAAGGCACTGGGGCTAAATAAGGCGAGTCGGTTTCAATCAACAGGCGATCCGCTGGGATTTGTCGTGCCACTGAACGCAGTTCATCGGCGTTTCGAAAGGTGACAATGCCGGATAACGAAATATAAAAACCTAAATCCAGCGCTGCTTTTGCAGTATCCCAGTCTTCTGTAAAACAATGCAAAACACCACCACAATCGGCAGCACCACCGGAGCGCAATAAATTTAAGGTATCAGCTCTGGCATCGCGGGTATGCACGATCAAAGGCTTTTTTAATTCACGACCTACAGCTACATGAGCAACAAAAGCGTCCTGTTGAATAGCTTTGCTGTCCGGGCTGTAAAAATAATCCAGGCCCGTCTCTCCTACAGCCACTACCGCAGGATCAGCGCAATAACGGCGCAGCAGTTCAGCATCAATTTGATCTTCCTGATGCAGCGGGTGTTCACCACAGGATACTGACACTTGCGGATAAGCAGCCACCAGTTGTTTCATCGCGGGGAATTCTTTCAGACTGACCGAGACACAAAGCATATGTTCTACTTTGGCAGCCGTAGCTTGCTGTAAAACTTCTGGTAAGGTCAGGGCTAATTTATCCCATTCAAGGCGATCGAGGTGGCAATGTGAATCAACAAACAAAAGATTTCTCCAAAAAAATAGTTAAAACAACCACTGAACTCTAAAGGCTGTACGTAGGTTCAGTCGAATCGAGCATACCACCCAGTAGTTTCTCAATTTTATCCTGCAGCTGAAACTTATCGTCAATAAAAGCCACACCAATACCGGCTGGTGTCGAGCTTTGCGCACCTTGGGGTGTCAGCCAGGCGACTTTGCCGGATACTCTTACCGGCTCGAGCGCATCAGGTAAAGTCACAACCAAAGACAATGAATGCCCCATACGATAAGGCCTCGCTGTGCGTACAAATAAGCCACCATTTTTCAGAAACGGCATATAGCAGCGATACAGCTCTTTCAGCTCAGTAAAATCCAGTGTAATTTCGTCCACAACAGGCTCCTGTTACAACAAAGCAGAACGGAGTTGCACTAACAAGGCCGATAAATTCAGCGTGGCATTTTGCCCAGTGATCAACTGCCGGTCACGGCCCCATTGTTGTAAAGACAACAACAACTGATGATGTTTCAGCTGCATCTCTTTGCCTCTGTTCCACAGCTCCTGTCGTACAAACCAGAATAAGGTGGAAGGTAATTGTTCTGTATCCGGCAAATGCGCCAGCAGCTCATACATATCCAACTGAGCGGACACGAACTTCTTCAGCATAACCAATTGTGCAGAAATTGCTGCTGCTTCGTCGTTTTCCAGCAACTTCAGCGCTAATAAAGGCGCACCACCGACATATTGCAGCAAAAAATCAGGCACAGGTCTGCTGCTGTGCTCCTGCAACCAGTGTTCTATCTGTTCGCCATAGACAGGAGCTAAAGCCCAGCTTTGGCAACGACTTAAGATAGTTGGCAACAGCTGAGCCGGATGGGCACTTTGCAAGATCAGAAAACTGTTTTGCGGTGGCTCTTCCAGTGTTTTTAATAACGCATTGGCTGCGGCTTCCGTCATTAACTCGGCATGCGGAATAAGCGCCAGCTTCACCCCACCTTGTTGTGAAGCGCCCTGCATAAACTGACCAAGCGCACGTATAGGATCAACGCCAATACTGCTGCTGCCTTCAGTAGGCAATTGCCACAGATCCGGGTGATGGCCGGATGCCATTAGCTGGCAACTTTTGCATAAACCACAAGGTAACTGCTTCTGTGGTGTTTTACAGAGCAAATAGGCTGCCAGACGCTTGGCCAGAGCTAACTTGCCAATACCTACAGGGCCTGTCAGCAATATCGCATGATGCAAATGCCCTGCTTCTGCCAATTCAGTCAGTTTGTATTGGTAAGAGTCCAGCCAGGGAAAATCAGACATCAGGGTTAAGATCCGCCTTTGCATCACAGCTTAAAGACCCGTTTTGATAAGCTTGTTGCAACGCATCCAGAATTTGCTGTTGCACCTGCTGCATCGACTGGCTGGCATCAATAGTAACTATATTGGCTTCAGTGGCTGCGATTTGTTGATACTTAGCACGGGTGCGCTGGAAAAACGCCAGTTGCTCTAATTCAATGCGGTCCAGCTCACCCCGGGCCTGAGCACGTTGTAAGCCGATGGCCGGATCTATATCCAGATACAGCGTTAAATCCGGCTTTAAATTCCCTAAAACCACCTGACGGATGCTGTTAATCAGGGTTTCATCCAGTTGACGGCCGCCTCCCTGATAAGCCCGTGATGATAAATCGTGGCGATCGCCCAGTACCCAATTGCCTTGCTGCAAAGCGGGCTGGATCACTGTTTTGACCAGTTGCACCCGGGAGGCGTACATCAATAAAAGCTCGGTTTCAGGTGCTACTTTTTCATCCTGCACTTGTTTGACTATAGTGCGTATTTGTTCAGCTAAAGGCGTACCACCAGGTTCACGGGTACTGATAAATGGGATCTGATGTTCGTTCAGCCATTGTTGAATAGTGCGGATAGCACTGGTTTTACCGGCACCTTCCAGCCCTTCCACTACAATAAAACGACCTGAAGTTGTCATGGTTTTTTCTTTTCCAACATTCTCTTGCTTAAAATATATTGCCGCACTGCAGCATTATGCTCTGCCAGAGTGCGGGAAAACTGATGAGTTCCATCCCCTTTGGAGACAAAATACAACCAGTCACTTTGCGCTGGTTGAGCTGCGGCGATAATAGAACTGCCACTTGGCGCAGCTATAGGGCCTGGCGGTAAACCAAAATGCTGGTACGTATTATAAGGATGTGGATTACGTAAATCAGCTCTGGTGATATCGCCATTAAAACTATCCCCCAAACCATAAATAACAGTTGGGTCTGTTTGTAGTCTCATACGAAGCGCTAAGCGATTGACAAACACCGAACTGACAAGCGGTTTTTCGGGTTCGTGGCCACTTTCTTTTTCGATAATAGAAGCCATGATCAACAGCTCATAGGGGGTTTTGTAGGGCAATTGAGGCTGACGACTATCCCAGGCCTGTTGTAAACGTTGCAGCAACAACTGGTTAGCGCGTTTTAATAATTCGGTGCTGGTGCTGTTGGCGGTGTAATTATAAGTTTCAGCAAAAAACAGCGCTTCGGCATTGATTGGTTTTTCACCCCAGCTTTCTGGCCAGACAGCCAAAGCGACCATATCCGTATCTTCGGTCAGATCGTGTTTTAAATATTCTGCTTCGGCTAAACGTTTTAAGCTTTGGCTTAAGGTTTCCCCTTCTTTGATGCTAAAAGAAAACTGCGCCACTTTGCCACTGGCGAATAAATGCAGCATTTGTAATAAGCGGGTTGGCTTTTGATCCTGCGGTACCCTGTATACGCCCTGATGTAGTTTGGCCAATTCAGGGTGCATACGTAAGTAAATGGACAACCAACGGCACTGGGCGTTACTCAGCAGCTGTTGTTGCTGCCAGTTACGACACAGCTTCATCGCGCTGTCGCCCGCTTTAATTTCGATATAAGCTTCAGTCAGCGGCAAAGTGCTTTGGCTGTACTGTTGCCATACATGACTTAACCCCAGATAACTAAGCAGCGCAACTAACAGGACAACAAATAAAGTTCGGATCAAAGCTCAACTCCGCTGACAAACTGACGTACCAGTTCGATATTTTTAGTTTGCCCGACAAATTCCTTCACCGGCACTACACCCATCAGGGCATTACAAATCAATAGGGCATCGGCTTGCTGCAGATCAACAAGGCTAAAGTTGCCTTCGGTGACCAGGAGATGAGCCATCAAATGTTGACGCATAACCCCACAGACACCAGCCTGATCCAACTGCGGCGTAAACCACGGGCCGTTTTTACAAAACATCAGATTGGCGGCTGACACTTCAATCACAGCGCCACATTGATCCAGAACCACAAGTTCATCAAAACCGCTTTGAGCTAATTCGGCTTTGATCAGCACCTGTTCCAGCCTGTTGTTGTGTTTTAAACCCGCCAAAGCAGGTTGCTGTGCCAGTTTAAATTGTGCCACCCCCAGGCGAATACCTTGCTGTTGCCAATTGGTGTAATCAGGTAGAGCTGCAGTACTGATATAACAGCAAGGCGATTCAATACCTTGTGGACTATAACCCCGGCCTGCCTGACCACGACTGATCAGTACTTTAATCACTTGCTCTGACGCTGAAATACTTTGCTGTACTTTTCTGGTCAGTTCATGTGTATCAAAATCGCCAATAAGCAAACGTCTGGCGCCCGACTCCAAACGTTTTAGATGCAAATCCCACAACATGACTTTGCCGTCTTTTACCCGCACTGTGGTAAAAAGTCCGTCACCATACTGAAAACTGCGATCTGTGCTGTTGGGAGCCTGTAGGTAAAGCATCAATGCCAGTCCACATCATTTGAAAAAATTCTGGCCGAAAGTATGCCTGAAATCAGTGACTTTGGGAATGCAGAGGCCGAGTCATGGTTCAGACTCAAAATGGATAACGCAGATAAGGGGTCAGAGTGGAAGCTCTGACCCCAAAGTTTTAGATTTTCTTAAACAGAATAGAACCGTTAGTACCACCAAAACCAAAAGAATTACATAAAGCATATTCCATTTTGGAGTCGCGGGCCGTATGCGGCACATAGTCTAAGTCACAACCTTCATCCGGATTATCCAGGTTGATGGTTGGTGATACTTTCTGGTCGATCAGGGACAAAATCGTAATGATGGATTCAACAGAACCCGCAGCACCTAACAAGTGCCCCATCATCGACTTGCTGGAACTGACCATTAATCCTTCTGGTTTAGCACCAAAAATAGATTTAATCGCCATAGTTTCAGCAATGTCACCTGCTGGCGTAGAGGTACCATGAGCGTTAATGTATTGCACTTGCTCAGCGTTCACGCCGGCATCACGCAAGGCATTTTTCATCGCCAAAGCAGCACCACGACCATTCTCTGGAGGAGATGTCATATGATAAGCATCACCACTCATACCAAAACCGACCAGCTCTGCGTAAATCTTAGCGCCACGGGCTTTGGCATGTTCATACTCTTCCAGTACTACCACACCAGCGCCATCGCCTAATACAAAACCATCACGGTCTTTATCCCATGGACGGCTGGCCTGTTGAGGCGCGTCGTTACGGGTTGATAAAGCACGGGCTGCACCAAAGCCACCCATACCTAAAGTGGTCGATGCTTTTTCTGCACCACCTGCAATCATCGCGTCCGCATCACCGTAAGCAATCATACGGGCGGCCTGACCAATGTTATGCACACCTGTAGTACAAGCGGTCACAATACTGATATTTGGACCTTGCAGACCTAACATAATGGATAAATGACCGGAAATCATGTTGATAATGGTAGAAGGCACAAAAAACGGCGATAAACGACGTGGGCCGCTGTTCAATAATTTGGTGTGGTTTTCTTCAATTAAACCTAAACCACCAATGCCTGAACCTACAGCAACACCAATACGTTCGGCGTTTTCTTCGTTAATTTCCAGTCCGGAATCCCGAAAGGCCTGCACACCGGCAGCCACTCCGTACTGGATAAATAAATCCATTTTTTTGGCTTCTTTGGCCGGGAAAAACTGTTCGACGTCAAAATTTTTGACTAAACCTGCAAATTTGGTGGTGTAAGCCTCTGGATCAATATGATCAAACAGCGCTATTCCACTTTGACCTTGTAATAAAGCCTGCCAGGTCGACGTTACATCGTTCCCCAGGGGCGTTAGCATACCTAAGCCCGTCACAACCACTCGACGTTTTGCCACAGAATCCTCCGCAGTCGAAAAATAATCTTTAAAGCTGTCAATCCACTCCTGCATTTAGTACGTAGCAGACAGCTTCAGAAACAAAAACGGGTAGCAGAGGCTACCCGTTTTGTCAGCTCAACGCTTACTCAGCGTGGGCCTTGATATAGTCGATAGCAGACTGTACCGTTGTAATTTTTTCAGCTTCTTCGTCTGGGATCTCTGTGTCGAATTCTTCTTCCAGAGCCATAACTAATTCTACTGTGTCCAGAGAGTCAGCGCCTAAATCGTCAACGAAAGAAGATTCGTGCTTCACTTCTTCTTCTTTAACGCCTAACTGCTCGATGATAATTTTTTTAACGCGTTCTTCGATGTTGCTCATCTTTTCTTCCTTTTTCTCATGTAAATCGCAACAATTGGTGCAATTTTGTGTGGCGGCTAGTTTATGCGTAAGCCTGATTTGTTGCAAGCAAAGCACTTCGCTTTTCCTGCTGGTCAAACCATTTGCCTTTGTCCTTGAAGCCGCAGCTTTGTTGACTGCGCTCTGTCGTCCCAATCACATAGATAACTATGTTCATGGGAACTCTTCGCTTGTCGTCGCGCTGCGACACCAATGACTTTGGCAAACTTGCCTTAGTTCCTGAAACCGCAGCTTTATTGACTGCAACTTCAGCCACATGGGCAAAAGCTTACACCATATACATACCACCGTTGATATGAATGGTTTCACCCGTAATATAGGCTGCCGGACCTGAAGCCAAAAAGGCTACAGCGGCTGCTATCTCTTCCGGCTGGCCCAGACGATTCGCCGGGACCTGGCTGAAAATTGCTTCTTTTTGCTCTTCTGACAATTCTTTGGTCATATCGGTGTCGATAAAACCTGGTGCAACAGCGTTCACCGTGATACCACGGGAGGCCACTTCTTTAGCTAATGACTTGGTAAAACCTAACACGCCCGCTTTCGCTGCAGCATAGTTCGTCTGACCCGCATTCCCCATAGAACCAACTACTGAACCTATGCTGATGATCCGGCCGTGACGCTTTTTCATCATGCTACGCAGCACAGCTTTACTTAAACGGTACACTGATGTCAAATTGGTTTGCATGATGTCGAACCATTCTTCTTCTTTCATGCGCATCAACAGGTTATCGCGCGTAATACCAGCGTTGTTCACCAGAATATCAATATCACCAAACTGAGCTTTAATAGTCTCTAAACACTGCTCAATAGAAGCGGTATCGCCGACATTTAACACCAGGCCCAAACCTTTGTCACCTAAATAAGCGGAAATAGCAGCAGCACCTGATTCAGTTGTTGCAGTTCCAACCACTTTAGCGCCTAAAGCGGCTAATTGTTCAGCAATAGCACGACCAATACCACGGCTTGCACCAGTGACTAAAGCTACCTGACCTTCTAAAGAAATAAATGGAGTCGTCATAATCTGTTCAGCCTTTTATTCTGCAGCTAAAGCGTCTTTTAACGACGCTACATCTGTGACTGAAGCAGTGTTCAGTTCTTTGTTAATACGTTTAATTAAGCCACTTAATACCTTGCCTGCGCCCAGTTCAATCACTGTATCCACGCCTTTAGCAGCTAAAAATTCAATACTTTCTGTCCAGCGCACCGGGCTATACAGCTGGCGCACTAAGGCATCTTTAATAGCTTCAGCATCCGCAGCTGCAACAACGTCGACATTGTTCACTACGGGTATGACAGCTGTATGAAACGAAATACTGTTTAAATCATCTGCCAGTTTATCTGCTGCTGGCTTCATTAAAGCGCAGTGTGACGGCACAGACACAGGTAAAGGCAGCGCACGTTTGGCACCTGCGGCTTTACAAAGTTCATTCGCACGTTCAACTGCGGCTTTATTACCAGCAATCACCACCTGACCAGGTGAGTTGAAGTTGACAGGAGAAACCACTTCACCTTGTGCTGCTTCTGCGCAAGCTTTGGCAATCAATGCATCGTCCAGACCAATAATGGCCGACATAGCACCAGTACCAGCAGGCACAGCCAGTTGCATATACTGACCGCGTTTTTCCACCAGCTTGACGGCATCAGCCAAGCTGAATACACCAGCACAAACTAAGGCGGAGTATTCACCTAAAGAGTGACCCGCTAAATAAGCAGGAGTTGCGCCGCCCTGCTCCAGCCATACCCGATAGACAGCAACAGAAGCTGTTAATAAAGCAGGCTGAGTACGGTGCGTTTCATTAAGCTCTGTATCAGGACCGTTGGCGACCAGCGCCCATAAGTCATAACCTAAAGCAGCAGAAGCTTCGGCGAAGGTGTCGCGAACAGTCGCAAACTCAGCGTGAAGTTCAGCTAACATGCCGACGCTTTGTGAACCCTGTCCCGGAAATACCAATGCAAGTTTATTGTTCATCATTTTTCCTGCAACTCTTCTCGTAATATAGTTAATAACGTACTAAAGCCGAAGCCCAGGCAAAACCACTGCCAAATGCTTCAAGCAATATAGTTTGTCCACGCTGAATACGGCCATCACGCACAGCTTCATCTAAAGCTGTAGGCACTGTCGCCGCCGACGTATTGCCGTATCTGTCGAGGTTGATCACTACCTGATCCATCGACATATCCAGTTTACGGGCTACAGCAGAGATAATGCGCAGGTTAGCCTGATGCGGTACTAACCAGTCAATTTGTGATTTATCCATGTTGTTGGCAGCAAGGGTTTGCTCCACCACTTCAGATAAACGGGTGACTGCAACTTTAAATACTTCGTTGCCTTTCATCGCGCCCCATGAGCTATGCACTGAAGCTTCAACACCACGTATTGGGTTGTCGACATACAATAATTCGGAATGTTTACCGTCAGCATGAATATGAGTAGATAAAATACCCGGCTCTTCAGAGGCTTCTAAAATAACAGCGCCTGCGGCATCACCAAATAAAATCACCATGCTGCGATCTTCAGGGCTCATTAAACGCGATAAACAATCTGCCCCTATTACCAATATTCGTTTTGCCATACCACTTTTTACATACTGGTCAGCAATACTTAAGGCGTAGCAGAAGCCTGCACAGGCTGCGGCTACGTCAAAAGCCGGAATGCCCGGAATATCCAGTTCACGCTGCACTTCGCAAGCTGCACTTGGCAGAGCACGGGAAGCGCTGGTGGTAGCCATGACAATCATATCGATGGAGTTTTTTTCGATGCCGGCTGCTTCAATAGCTTTGAGTGCAGCCTGAGCCCCCATAGTAGCAACAGTTTCGTTGTCAGCTATAATGCGGCGTTCTTTGATACCAGTACGTTCAATAATCCACTCGTCTGTGGTTTCAACCATGGTTTCAAGGTCAGCATTGGTTCTGACCTGAGACGGAAAGTAACTTCCGGTTCCAATAATGCGTGAATACATTGGGCCCTACGCTTTGTCAATTAATACGTGTTCCAGCCTGTCTTTGATCTTCACCGGCACCTGGCGTTCAACCTCGCGCACGGCCTGACGGATGGCACTAAGAAATGCTTCTTTTGTCGCATTTCCATGACTTTTCACTACAATTCCGCGCAATCCTATCAGACTTGCCCCGTTATACTGGTCGGGGTTCACACCTAAAGAGATACTTTTCAGGAAAGGTTTGATCAACCAGCCGAAAAGTTGAGCAGACATGGAGTTTTTCAGTGCAGTTTCTAAGCGTTTTAAGATAAGTTTCGCTACACCTTCACAGGTTTTCAGCGCTACATTGCCGACAAAACCATCACAAACAATGACGTCAGCTTTGCCGGAAAAAATGTCATTGCCTTCGATATAGCCAATGTAATTGATATCCGCACATTCGGATAAGAGTAAGGAGGTGCGTTTGATTTGATCCGAACCTTTGATTTCTTCTTCGCCCATGTTCAGCAAAGCCACTTTGGGTTTGACTA
Source organism: Rheinheimera sp. A13L (assembly GCF_000217935.1). Taxonomy (GTDB): domain Bacteria; phylum Pseudomonadota; class Gammaproteobacteria; order Enterobacterales; family Alteromonadaceae; genus Pararheinheimera. The sequence goes on along the minus strand of NZ_AFHI01000016.1, from coordinate 54,699 downwards.
TGCCTTCCACTTCTTCGGCCATCACTGCGCCCATCACGGCAAACTGAAATAAGGTATCTGAATCGCAATTCACCGTAGCGCCTAAATCCAGCATAAAGACCGGACTGCCGACAGTAGAAGGCAAAGCGCTGATCAGAGCAGGACGTTCGACACCATTCAGCATTTTTAACACAAAATGCGCCATAGCAATCAAAGCCCCGGTATTACCGGCACTGACACAAGCAGCCACTTTGTTTTGTTCGACCAAATCAAGAGCAATACGCATCGACGACTGGCGCTTATTGCGCAAAGCCACAGAAGGTTTGTCGGTCATCAGAACAGTTTGGGAAGCATGCTGAACAGAAAGCTGAGGATGATTTAAATATCCAGCCTGTTCTAAGTCATGTGTAAGGATTTCGGAATCGCCGCAGAGGACTAGATCTACATGGGGAAATTCGCACAGCGCTTCTATTGCTGCAGGAATAGTTGATTGGGGGCCATGGTCGCCCCCCATCATGTCTAAAGCTATTTTAAGTCGTAGTGGTTGCAACAAGTGCATCCAACCTTACTTAATTACTTTACGACCTTTGTAGTAACCATCTTCAGTGATGTGGTGACGACGGTGCGTCTCACCTGAAGTTGCGTCTACAGACAGCGTTGGCCCAGTCAACGCATCATGAGAACGACGCATGTCACGTCTTGCACGAGATTTTTTGTTTTGCTGTACAGCCATTGCCTTTCTCCTAAAAAAACTATTTTTTCTTCAATTCTTGCAATATTGCAAATGGGTTCGGTTTTTCTGGTTCTGGTTCTATTACTCCCCAGCTCATCTGCACTTTGGTTGGATCACAAGATCCTTCGTCATGCATCGGAAACAAGGGTAAAGCCAGAATTAATTCGTCCTCAACCAATTGCCTCAAGTTAACTTCGCCGTGTTCGTTTTTTTCGACCACTTCGTAGCGCTCTGGAATATCGTCATGAGCCGAATCTTTGTCACTCCTTATCGGAGTGTATGCAAAACTGGTGTTCAGTTCCAGGCTCATGTGTTCGCTACAGCGTTCACACTTCACTTGTACCTGACAACGAGCCCGAGCTTCAATGAAGACCAAACCCTGTTCATCAGTTCCGCAATTTACTACTACGTCTACATCACCCTCAGAGCTTACTAACGAGTCAGTTAATCTGGTTAAAGTAACCAGAGGAACTATACCATCAAAGGTTGCACGTTTCTGCGCAGCTCGGGTTGGATCAAGGGTAATTGGAATTTTTACCTTTTGCATAAGGCGCGCATCATATAGATCGAGGCTAAAGCTGTCAAAGGATTCCTGCCTCTTTTTTGTTAATTATTCCCGCCTAAACCGCTGTTCTGACGGCCGTTCTGGCTTAATCTACCCAAAGTAACTGATGTTGCAGCGCGACGACAAGCTTTTGAGACCCCATGAGCATAGATAAACTATGTGATTGGGGCGAAAAAGTGCAGTCAACAAAGTTGCAACTTCAGGTAGGAAGGGTATAGTGCGGCGCATTGTCCCAACGAGGTGCTTTTATGTCAACCAAAGCTTTATATTTAGCCTCTACTTCTGTGTATCGTAAGGCTTTATTGGAAAAACTTACACCGAACTTTTCTACCGCAAAACCCGAAGTAGACGAAACTGCTCTGTCAGGCGAAACACCGGAGCAACTGGTCAGCCGCTTAGCTGTATTAAAAGCACAAGCTGTGGCGAATAACTTAACTGAAGGTTTAGTTATAGGCTCAGACCAGGTGGCTGTATTTAACGGTCAAATCCTCGGTAAACCTCATACCGCCGAAAATGCCTATACACAGTTAAAAAGCTTCAGCGGCCATAGTGTCACCTTTTTAACAGGCCTCGCTTTGGTCAATGCACAAACCAAACAGCATCAGCTTTGTGTTGAGCCCTTTAAAGTGCATTTTCGTGAGTTAACAGACGCAGAGATCCTTGCTTATATAGAAAGAGAGCAACCTCTGAACTGTGCCGGTAGTTTTAAAAGTGAAGGTTTGGGTATTAGTTTGTTTGAAAAGCTCGAAGGCGACGACCCAAACAGTTTAATAGGCCTGCCGCTTATTCGTTTGCTTGAAATGCTCAGATTGGAAGGCGTAGATTTATTAACCCAGCCCTGACTTGAGCCCGCGGTATCAATAGACGGGCGGGTGTAGGGGCCTAGGCTTGTCCCGGCCCGACCATTGGCACCGCGGTATCATTAGACAGGCGGGTGCAAGACCCGCCCCTACGGATAATCAGAGCGCATTTAATAACTCTGGCAACGAATCAATAATAGCTTTGGGCTGGTAACGGCTTAGCTCTTCCCTGCCATGCACGCCATGAGTAACCCCTATACGTGGCATCTCTATGGCTTGCGCCATTGCCATATCGTGAATAGTGTCCCCCACCATAATAGCGCGGTGAGCGGGTAACTTAAGTTCTGCCAGAATTTGCTTCAGCATATCAGGGCTGGGTTTGGATTCGGCTTCATCGGCGCAGCGACTGGTACTGAAGTACGACTCTAAACCTGTCTCTTCAAACATCCGCTTTAAGCCTTTACGTGCTTTGCCTGTCGCTACAGCTAACACAATACCTTGTTGCGTCAGCTCCTGCATCACCTGCTCAGCACCTTCGAATAAAGGGGTCGGCGGATGCTCATGCGACAAATACTGGTCGCGGTAATGCTCAAATACGGTCTGGCGCTGTGTTGCATTGATACCTGGGAACAAAATATCAAATACAGGGTCCAGACTCAGGCCAATAATTTGTTTGACCTGATGTTCGGTGGGCACTACTAAACCAGACAGTTCTGCAGCAGAACGCATCGAGGAGACAATACGACCCACTGAGTCCATCACTGTGCCGTCCCAGTCAAATACTACTAAAGCGATGTCCGAACTCATTATTTTCTCTTCAGTTTTTCAAGCACGCTGCTTAATGCTTTATCCAAAGGCGCTTCACAAGTTAAGGTTTCGCCTGTGCCCGGGTGGGTAAAAGACAAAGTTTTGGCATGTAAATACAAACGGTTTAAACCCAGTTTCTGCATTTGTGAGGTAAATTCGTTATCACCGTATTTATCATCACAAGCAATAGCATGACCTTTACAGGCGGTATGCACCCGAATTTGGTGAGTACGGCCTGTGACAGGGAAAGCTTCCACTAAGGTGCCTTCTTCATAACGCTGCAGAATTTTAAAACGGGTTTCTGAAGGTTTGCCTAAAGCTTCATCAACACGCACCACCCGCTCACCACTTTGTAAGGTGTTTTTGCGCAGCGGCTCTGTCACCTTTTTTATTTTGCTGTCCCACTGGCCTGCCACTAAAGCCCAGTATTTTTTCTCTACTGTTTTTAAGCGCAGCTGTTCATGCAGATTGGTCAGCACAGAGCGTTTTTTTGCGATCAGTAAACAACCTGAGGTATCACGGTCTAAACGATGCACCAATTCCAGATGACGGGCAGTCGGACGTAAGGCCCTTAATGCTTCAATCACGCCAAAAGATAAACCACTGCCACCATGCACTGCCATGCCTGTGGGTTTGTTCAGAACTATTAAGTCGTTGTCTTCAAAAATAATATGGCTTTCGAGGTTTTTCACCATAGAAAGACCTGTCGACACCGGCTCTTTTTCCGGCTCGTCGTGAACAATAAGTGGAGGCACCCGCACCTGATCGCCGGCTTGCAGCTTGTACTCAGGTTTTATTCTTTTTTTATTAACCCGCACTTCACCTTTGCGCAAAACCCTATAAATCACACTCTTTGGTACGGTCTTCAGCCGTGCCATTAGGAAGTTATCTATGCGTTGACCGGAATAATCTTCTTCTACATCAATATATTGCACCGGAGTTTTGATATTTTCAGTCATGCGTTTCAGTTACTCTGCTAAGCTTAAATTAAGTTGCTATTGTTCGCTAATTAGTGGGATAATTACCGGGCTAATTATGCCAAAAATGGCAATTAGGGCGCTCAAAGTGACGTAAGAGAAAATGTGAGGCACCGTTCGGGAGGCAGATCATACCGAATTCGTTGGGAAAACCAACGTATTTATACTCTGCGGGCGAGAATAACGCTATTTGTCTGAAGTAATGCTGCGTAATTTATTACTGACAGAGACAAAACACAGCTTCCGGTCACTTAGGCAAAAAAAAATTGCGACAACGCAGCGCGGTATCGCGCGATCTCTGTGTCAGATCACAGCAAAAAACATTTAAGTGCGGCCCTGACAAGGCGGCGCAAAATATACTGAAGCAGGTTTAAGTTAAATTAAGTCGACAAGCACGCAAACCAGGTTGGGTTCATAACCCATTAAACAGGCAGAGCAAAAGCAGTCAACTACAGGTAACAGTAGCCCGCAAAAGTATAAAATGAGTTAGCTCAAGCATTCCCAGTCGAGAGACTGCAGCATTGATATGTTTGACCATCTGAAACGCGGACGCAGGATGTCGTTGCGTTGTGGCCTATGTAACAGAGTCACAAAACAATGAAAAGAATGTTAATTAACGCCACGCAGGAAGAAGAAATCCGCGTAGCACTAGTCGATGGACAAAAATTATACGACCTGGATATTGAAAGCCCAGGACACGAACAGAAAAAAGCAAATATCTACAAAGGAAAAATCACCCGGGTTGAGCCCAGTCTGGAAGCTGCTTTTGTTGATTATGGTGCTGAACGCCATGGCTTTTTACCTCTGAAAGAAATCTCCCGCGAATATTTCCCAGCCGGTTATACCTTTGACGGTCGCCCCAATATTAAAGAAGTAGTTAAAGAAGGTCAGGAAGTTATTATCCAGATCGATAAAGAAGAACGTGGTCAAAAAGGCGCAGCCTTAACTACATTCATTTCTTTAGCTGGTTCTTATTTAGTGCTGATGCCTAACAACCCTCGCGCCGGTGGTATTTCCCGTCGTATTGAAGGTGACGAGCGTCAGGATTTAAAAGACTCTTTGGATCAATTACAACTGCCAGACGGCATGGGTTTAATTGTTCGTACCGCTGGTGTGGGTAAATCTCACGAAGAGCTGGATTACGATTTAAAAGCCTTATTAAAACACTGGTCTGCTATTACGCACGAAGCTCAAAACCGCCCTGCACCATTTCTGATCCATCAGGAAAGCAACGTGGTCTTCCGTGCTATCCGTGATTACCTGCGCCGTGATGTGGGCGAAATACTGATCGACAACCCACGTATTTTCGAAGAAGCCAAAGTTTATATTCAGCAGTTCCGTCCTGATTTTGCCCACCGCGTCAAAATGTATCAGGGCGAAGTGCCACTCTTTATGCACTTCCAGATTGAAACTCAGATTGAATCCGCTTTCCGTCGTGAAGTGCGTTTACCTTCTGGTGGCTCAATCGTTATCGACAGCACTGAAGCTTTAACTGCCATTGACATTAACTCGTCAAAAGCAACCAAAGGCGGTGATATCGAAGAAACAGCCTTTAATACCAACTTAGAAGCGGCAGATGAAATTGCCCGTCAGTTACGTTTACGTGACTTAGGTGGTTTGATTGTGATCGACTTCATCGATATGACGCCAGTGCGTCATCAACGTGAAGTAGAAAACCGTTTAAAAGACGCCGTAAAACAAGACCGTGCCCGCGTACAGATTGGCCGCATTTCACGTTTTGGTTTACTGGAAATGTCACGTCAGCGTTTACGTCCGTCACTGGGCGAATCTGCCACTCATGTGTGTCCACGTTGTCATGGCCGCGGTACTATCCGCAGCACCGAGTCTTCCGCTCTGTCGATTTTGCGTTTAATCGAAGAAGAAGCCATTAAAGACAACACCAGTCAAATTCATGCTCAGGTGCCGGTTTCTGTTGCTACTTACCTGATGAATGAAAAACGTGATTCAGTGCGTCGTATTGAAAGCCGTCACGGTATCCGGATTTACATCATTCCTAACGAACATATGGAAACGCCAAACTATGAAGTGACGCGCATCCGTATCGACGAAGAAATTGAAGAGTCCAGCTACAACATGGTGAAAGCTCCTGCTATCGGCAGTGCTGTCTATCACCCTATTGGCGAAAACGTCAAAGAAAAGCCTGCAGTCTCAGCTATTAATATGGCTGAAGCTTCGGCCTCTGCTGCTGCCGCGCCCGCTGTAGCTGCTGCAGCTCGTAAAGTTGAAGTAGCCGAAGTAAAAGAAGCAGGCCCAGGCCTGGTCGATTCTGTAGTGGGTTGGTTTAAATCTTTATTCGCTGCAGCTCCTGCTCCAGAGAAAAAAGTAGAAGAAGCACCACGCCGCACGAATAACCGTGATAACAACAGACGTCGTAACAACAAAAATCGCCGCCGTCAGGAAGGGGATGAAAAAGTTGCAAAAGACGACAACGCTACTCCAGCGAAAGCTGAGCGCACTACTGAACGTACTACGGAACAACGAGCGCCAAGACAGGATAAACCTCGTCAGGAACGTGGTGAACGCCCGGAACGTGGAGAGCGCACAGAACGAACTGAGCGACCAGAGCGTGCCGAAAGACCAGAACGTACTGAACGTCCGGAACAGAAAAAACCTGTATCAGAACGTCCAGCTCCGGTTAAAGCCGTAGAAAACGACGAAGAGCACAGCACTAAAATTGTTGAGCGCCGTCAACGCCGTCAGATGCGCAAGTCTGTGCGTCATGAAAAAGAAGGCGTTGCAGCTGTAGCAGCAACAACTGTAGTGGAAGCAGCAGTAGTCGCCTCTCCTATGGTCGAAACCGCAGTAGTTGCACCAGTCGCCATCGACACAGCTGTGGCTGAAATTGCGGTAGCAGCACAAATAAAAGAAGCTGTTGCGGTGACTGAAGCACCTGTTCAGGCAGATGCTGTTGAAGCTGAAACTGTCGATACTGATGCTGTTGAAAGCACTGATGCGGAAAAAGAAGCCGCTGAAGGTCGCAGCCGCAGCCGTCGTTCTCCTCGTCATTTACGTGCTGCTGGTCAGAAACGTAAAAAAGAGCAACAGGACCAGGAAGCTGAAGAAGCTTTAGCTGCGCGTTACCCTGAAGATCAGGACGCTACACTAAGCACTGAACAGCAATTGGATCTGCCGATTACTGAAACAGTCACTGAAACTGCTGCTGTTGTTGAAACCGCACCAGTTGCTGCTGAACCAGCTGCTGTAGTTGAAGCTACACCAGTTGCTGCTGAACCAGCCCCTGCTGTTGAAGCTACACCAGTTGCTGCTGAACCAGCCCCTGCTGTTGAAGCTACACCAGTTGCTGCTGAATCAGCCCCTGCTGTTGAAGCTACACCAGTTGCTGCTGAACCAGCTGCTGTAGTTGAAGCTACACCAGTTGCTGCTGAACCAGCCCCTGCTGTTGAAGCTACACCAGTTGCTGCTGAACCAACTCCTGTAGTTGAAGCAACACCAGTTGCTGCTGAACCAGCCCCTGCTGTTGAAGCAACACCAGTTGCTGCTGAACCATCTGCTGTAGTTGAAGAAGCACCAAAGGCCCGCACGCGTAAAGCAGCTGTGAAAAAGGTAGTTGCTGAAGTGAAAGCTCCGGTTGTTGCTGGTAACAGATACGCCAGAATGGTGACTGCAGATATGACTAAACCAGTAGCCAAAGCTGAAACTGTGGCAGCTACAGAAACTGCAGCTCAAACCGCAGCTATGGATAACAGCGAACGACCTCTGGTGATCAGTTCAGAACGTCCTGGTGGCTCAGCCTCTGCCCGTCAGATGAGTGTTGCTCCTATGACAAAACCTGGTTCAGCTGAATAAGCTGGTTGAAAGCCAAAAGAGAGGCCACCGCAAGGTGGCCTTTTTGTTTTATCCTGAGCCGCTCAGCCTTTTATTCTGATGTAAAATGCGCCAGTACTTTCTCAAGCACTTGCTGACGAATGTCATCCTGTTCAAACAGCAACTCATGTTTAGCGCCTTTAATCAGCTGTAAACCGCCGACACAACCTGAATTTGGATTCTCTGCCAATGCAGTGCAAAACTCATGCTGTGCATCTGCTGAGACTATAGTGTCCAGCTCTGCCTGCATCACCAGCAAAGGAATTTTGATCTTATCCGCTTGCTGTTGCATTTGGGGTAACACAGCACAAGCCTGCTCCAGCCAGCCCCAGGTAGCTCCACCTAACTGGATCTGTGGATTATCCTGATACAACCTTTGCATCCACTGATAACGCTCTTTCGAACCTGTTAACTCATTGCCTTCAAAAGGTCCTGCGGCATAAGCTTTATCAGCAAAACCTGCGTAACCTTCTGTCGAAAACAGCGTGACTGTGGATGCCAGACGACAGGCATCCCACTCATCATAAGCCAGCTTGCCATTAATACCATGCATGGGTGCTGACAGAGCTGCTTTTTGAAATAGACCCGGGTGCTGCTGCAAATACAAAGTACTGATTGCGCCCCCCATAGAGTGGCCTATCAGATACATAGGTAGCTTTTGATCCGCTTGTACTTTATCCGCCAACACAACGCGGCTAATGAGCTGGTGCATATCATCAATATAGTGCTGAAAATCTTCGATATGACCTTTATGTGGGTTATCTGTTAAACGAGCCGATAAACCCTGTCCTCTGTGATCAAACATCAGCACCTGATAACCTTGCTCTGTCAGCTGATAAGCCAGTTCCTGATACTTCAGATAAGACTCAGTGCGGCCATTCACTACAACCACAGTAGCTTTCACTTGCTCAGGTCTCATCAATACATAATGCAAGCTAGTGCCATCAGACAACTTCAGCTGTTGTGGTGTCACAGTCTGCCAAAAGGGTTGGACTTGCTGCTGATACAGTGTGGCAAAATTATCCACGGCTTGTACGTCAGCTGTCATTACTCCGCATAACAGTGCTGTAGCGATCAATGAATAACGAAATTTCATGCCTTGTCCTTAGTGACTCTGGCTCAGGATCTGAATGACTGAGCCTCTTAACTTGTCATGATAGTAAGCAGCTCTGGCTAAATCTGCCGGGTTCAGCGCTTGATTTTCCAGCACCACTAAGCTCAGTTGATGTTGAGGAAAATAATTAAATACCGAGACAAAACCCGGAATATAGCCGCCATGGCTCCATTCAACACCTGCCGCAGTTTGTGTAATTTGCACCCCATAACCGTAATACACCTCACCCCATCGATGCTGACGTAGCATCTGTGAAGTTGTCATTTGGTGCAGACTGGTTTTGTTCAGCTGTTGCTGCATACACAAAGGCAATACGGCTATATCAGCTGCAGATGCAATCAAGCCACCACTGGGCTCTGCTTCAACCGGTATAAAAGCTGTGATGGCTTTTAACTGCCCCTGCTCTTCATACCAGCCCTGACTGACCCTGTCTGCCTTGTCCGCAAAACCAGAGCTGTGCATCTGGCATTGTTGCAATAATTGCGCTGCTAATTCAGCATAAGGACGCTTTGTGACAGCCGTCAGAATTTGTCCAAGCAGCTGAAAATTTAAATTGTTATAGCGGAACTCGCCATAGTTATTCTGGGTATTGATATCCACCAGACCAGAGCTGTGATTCAATAAATCAGCAACGCGCACTGATGCTGCCCATGGCTGTTTCAGTTCAGGCAAGTAGCGCTTTACCGGCGCCTGTAAATCGACAGTGCCTGATTGTACTTGTTGCATCACCAACATGGCGGCCAGAGTTTTACTAATGGAGCCAACAAAAAATACGCTCTGTTGATCAAAAGACGGACCTTGCACAATCTGCTGTGAATGCTGTGGTGAAAAGGGCCCTTGTTGATATTGCCACAGCACTTCGTTGCCACGCATTAACAAAGCAGCCCCCTGAAAAGCAGGTCGGCCTGCAACTTTCTGCTGGATTTGAGCGGTTAAAATACCAAAATCTTTGTCAGATAATGTCGATTCGGTGGCCGCTGTGCAGCCTGAAAAAACTAAAAAAGGCAAATAGCAAAGTTTAAACATAAGTGACTGAACCCATCACCAGTCTTAAAATAAGGCCCAAGTCTAACCTCTGCTGCTATCTTTGTAACCAACAGCAGCTTTATTTATTTTGACTGCGACAAGCAACAGAGATCTGAGCCATTCTTTTGATTTAAAGTGGGTTTCACCGCAGAAAGTCATAGCAAATACAACAGCGAAAGCCATTTTTATGATAAAAAGCTTAGCCTTGGCCAAAGCTTCTTTCCGGACTTTTTCTGATATGCCTGAACAACACACCCATCAGCGATTTTTGATTGGTCAACTGACCTTTGATCCTAACAGCCGTGAGCTAAGCTCGGCGACAGAAACTTTGTATCTGGACCCCCAGGCCTATCAGCTGTTATCGCTTTTTATTGCAACAGAACAAGGCCAACTGAGCCGCGATCAAATGATTGAACAGCTGTGGGCTGGTCGCGTGGTCAGCGAAAGCGCCATTAATAAGTCAGTGTCTTTATTACGCAAAGCCTTTGCTCAGCTTGACCCTGCAAGCCCTTATATTGAAACCCTGCCCAAGGTAGGCTATCGGCTTTGTCAGCCCCTGACTATTAAAGCGCCACAACAGCAAGCCGTCGAATTCGTTGCAGAACCCGCCATCACAACTCAAACAGCAGCACCTGCAGTAGTTGCAGTGAAAAGCTCCGGCTTTAAAACCAAATTGGGATTAGGCTTACTTTGGGCATCCCCTTTGTTATTTTTTGTCTGGTGGTTTTTTATTACGTTAGCGCCTGCGCCAGAACAACTGACTACGCCTTATATGACGGCCCCAGTGCCCGTCAGCCATGCTCAGGGTGTTGAGTATGATCTCAGCCTTAGCGCCGATGGCTCTGTGCTGTTGTATTTCTCTTCACAAGCAGAAAAAAAACAGCTGCTGTTACAGCAGGGTAAAGACCAACTACAGCTGTTAGCCGAAGACAATGACATCAGCACCGCAGCTTTAAGCCCTGATGCTTTGCAGCTGTTATGGGTGAAACAAAACCCGCAGGGCTGTGTGGTCGAATGGTTTTTACTGGCTAAGCCAGAGCAGAAAAAAGCAGTAGCCCAGTGCGCTACAGATGCAGTGGTGAAACTCAGTTGGCAAAACGACAGTAAGGGTTTTTATCTGCGCGACAGAGCCGATAAAACCCAGCCTTATACCTTGAGCCGTTATCGTTTGGATACCACAGCCAAACAGCAGATCACCAATCCGCTCAGTTCAGAAAGCCCTACCGGAGAATTGGCTTTTGCTGAATCCGATGATGGCAAAAAGCTGGCAGTTTTACGTTATCTGGAAAATCAGCAGACTTTGCTATTGATCCTCGACAGCAGCAGTTTTGTGGTGTTACAGCAAAAAATTCTGCCGCTGCAAGCCACGCAGATAGACTGGTTAGGCAATCAGTTGTTACTGAGCAAAGGTGCTGAATTGCTGCAATACAGTTTCGACACAGACCAGCTGGAGTTTTTATTTTATACAGGCCGTACTGTGCAGTCTCTGGCTGTGGTTCAACAGCAGATCTACTACGCTGACTACGAGCTGGACGCTGATATCTGGCAACATGATTTGAGCAACAATAAAGCCAGGATCCGTATAGGCAGCAGTAAAATTGACCGTATGCCTCGGGTGAATCACAAAGGCGATTTAGCTTTTTTAAGCCAGCGTCATGGCAAAGATCAGATCTGGCTGCAGCCTGATGGTCAAAACGAATACCTGTTGGCGGATTTACCCGGCGTCCCGGCTTTTGTGCGTTTGCAGTGGTCCCCGGATGGCGAGTCGTTAATTTTCAGCAAAGACGGCGCCTTATGGCAACTTATTGTAGCTTCAGGCCAACAGCGGGTATTGATAGCGCCTGAACATCAGGTGGAAGTGGCTAACTGGATAGCGGATGGTTCAGGCATTATCTACAGCAGTCAACAAAGTGGTGACTGGCAATTATGGCAACTGGATTTAAACACAGCAGCCACCACTCAATTGACGACTCAGGGTGGTTACAGCGGTTATCTGCTAAAGGATCAGCTGTATTTCAGCAAGTTTCATCAGGACGGTTTATTTCAGCTGGATTTAACCACTGGAGAAGAGCAGTTACTGATCGCCGACTTTAACAAAATCAACTGGCTGAACTGGAGCTTGTCGCAAGGGCAGATTTATTATTACCAGCCGGATCAGGGCATACGGCAGTACCAGCTACAGAGCAAGGAAAACAACCTGCTATTGGCGACACCAGAGCGATTTGTCCATCATTACGCCATTGAAAACCAGCAGCTTTTTTATGTCAAAGCAGGCTTGCCCAAAGGCGATATTTATAAGCTGATGCCTGATGGCGCTAAATCCAACTGACAAGCCGCTACTGAATAAAAGTTCTGTGCTTAAAACAGCACTTTTTCTCCGAACTGAAACAAGGCCTTTACAATAAGGCCTTGTTTCACCTGATAACTGCATAAGAGTTCAACCTGACCACGACCTTCAGGGAAATTACGCTGAATAAGTTCGTGGTCTATGACCCACTCCCCCATCACTATTCTTTTTAATAGCTGTGCATGCAAATCAGCTTCAGCAAAACGCTGGCTGATCCGCTGCTGCATTTCGTCGTGGCCATGTGCCAACACTGCACCGTGAAAATCCAACTGAACTGCGTCTGGGTGATAACAAGCCAGCCAGGCTGAGATATCTTTGCTGTTATAAGCATCCAGTTGCTGCTGTATCAGTTGCTCTGCTGTGATCTGTTTTTTGCTGTCTGTCATCTGAGCTTTACCTTGCAATAAAACTCAGATAATGACCAAAAGCGCGCTAAAACACCAGTACAGCTGAAAAAGCTTTGAGTGGCAGTATCAGCGCTATTTAGTGTCCGGACCGCCTGAATAGACCGACCATACGAGCCACCCTTTGCCCCAGATAAAAAGCAGTTTCCAGATCTGGCGCTTCTATTGCGCCATCCACAGCTCTGGCAATCAAACCAGCCTGGGCACCAAGCCGATTCGGCGCCTTTGCATCACCAGCACCAGCTAAATCCAGCCCTGCCCACAACATACCGTGCTGCGCTGCCAAAATTTGCAAATAATGCAGGCAATGTAATGTATCGCCACAGTAGCCATTACCCACAGTAAAACCGGCTGCGATTTTGTCAGCCCAAAGCTGCTCAACCCAATGATCGCCAGCCGTGGCATCAGCAAAAGCTTTAAACTGCGCCGAGACAGAGCCCATAAAAGTGGGAGAACCAAAAATGACAGCTTCAGAGTGATCAATGATTTCAAGCACAGAAGAGTTTTTAAAACGTCCTTGCTGTATATCCACTCCTTCAATGCGAAGCAATTGAGGTTGTGCAGTTGCGATTGAACGACAACCTGCGGCCACTGCTTCAGCCAACTGTGCTGTAGTACCTGTGACTGAATGATAAACAATAGCTATCTTCATTGGCTTGCCTCCGCTTTCACTGACATGACCGGAGCTGCCATTTTATGCTGACCAAGCCAGACACCGGTCAACACCAACAGCATACCCAGACTTTGCAGCAGGGTCAGATGCTGATCCAGCACCACAATACCAAGCACAGTCGCACTTAAAGGGCTGAGTAAACTAAAACCCGTGACAGCACTGGCAGACATTCGCATCACACCCCGTAGCCAGAAAATATAAGTCAGGCCAGTCCCAATAAGGCCAAGCCAGAGGTAACCCAAAATATGAGTCAGGTTAAGGCTTTGCGGCAGGGTTTCAACACCTACGACAAGCGGCAATAAAAACAAGCCACCAACACTTAGCTGCCAGCTGGTGAGTACCATAGCACTGACCGGAGGTTGCCATTTTTTCGTTAATAAGGTGCCACAGGCCATTGCCAAAGCACCAGCTGCAGCTGCTATTACACCTATGCCATCCAACTGAGCTGCAGGCCCTAACACCAACAGAGCCACCCCCAATAAACCCAACAAAGCAGCAATCCAGCTTAGCCATGAGGTGCGGCCACCCAGTACTGCCCAGCTTAATATCACCACCACCAAAGGCTGAATAGCGCCTACTGTCGCAGCTACACCACCAGGTAAACGATAAGCAGCGACAAAAAGCAGTGCCTGGAACACACCAATATTTAAAAAACCTAACAGCAGAATTTTGCCCCACCAGCCGGACTCTGGTAACTGACGTAACCATAACAACATAAGAAGACCGACCGGCAAGGTACGTAAAGCCGCAGACAATAAGGGGACATCGGCAGGCAAAAACTCTGTGGTGACTAAATAGGTGCTGCCCCATATCAGCGGGGCTAAAGCGGTTAACCAGGGATCATACCAACGGGATACAACTGAACTCATAACCAGACTCTCCTTTTACAATGCGAAGCGCACAGACTTAAAATCTGCCGCCACTGTAAAAGCTCAAGCTAACTTGAGGTCAAGCGAAGTTTAAACTAATTTTCAATACCTTAAATGTCCAGCTGCAACAGATAACCTGACACTGCCTTGTCTTGCACTATCGCCACTTGTGGGATCTGCTTTATCTGCCGGAAACCAGCCTTTTGTAAAACCCGCTCAGATGCCGGATTTTCGGCTGAAACACAGGCATATAAGGTTTTCAGTTCCATCTGTTTTGCCTGCTGTATCAACTGCTCCAGAGCAAAGCTGGCAACACCTTTGCCCGACCAGTCTTCAGCAATACGGTACCCCACATAAGCCGATTGCTGGCTCTGGTTTATATCTTTGATATTGGCTCTGCCAATTAACTCTTCTGCAGCGTTAAACACCAGAGCAGGCCAGGCCAACAGTTGCTGTTTTAACAACAAAAAGTCGGCGATATGCTGCTGCACAGCTTCAAGCTGGTAAAACTCATTGGCTCTGGCATCAATTTTTTGTTCGAAAAAGCTTTTGTGGGCCAGTTCAAATTGCAACACCAGATCGGCATCATCTGGCAACAAAGCACGGATTGTATAAGCAGACATTTACACTGGTCCGGTTGATGGCAAAACAGCTGTGCCCTGATGAAACACCATTTGCCAGCCTAAGCTATTGAGTTGCCATAAAGAGCTGCGTAACGACAACTTGCTTTGCATCTCTCCTGCTTTACGTAATTTGGCTTTATACAATACCTGAGCTAAATCGGCGGACAACAATCTGACCTCAAAATCAAAAGCTTCCACCGAAGGGGCTTGCTCTTCCGGTAGTCGCTGCAACACATGAGCTTTATCAAAACGCACGCCAGAGGCTGCAATTTCTTCAAAACCATTGGCCAGCAACAGATTTAACCGGGTTTGACTTCGCCTTGTTTCCGGTTGATGCAGCTGTAATTCCAGTGCAATCAAATGATTTGTTAAGGCTTGATATTGTTCTGATGTCACGATCACCTGCTTTGTTAGGCTTTGAAGCTACTATCGTCGTTTTACCTTAGTTAGCTGAACTCACGCAAGTGTTTCTGAATGCGCCAAGCAAGAAGTACGTTAGCGCACAGACGGCAAGCACTGGAGGGGCCAGTATCTACATAACCCAGCCCCCTCGCATGGCCCAACGGAGACTTTATTATGAAATTAACTACTGGTTTTACCTTATCTGTATTATTGCTTTCAGCAGTTACACTGACTGCTTGCGATAAATCCACACCAACCTATCCTGGTGCAGTTAAAACAACGGACGATCAAAGTGCAGTAGTGCCAATTGCAGACAGTGCTGTGCCTGTGGCAATTTCAGACGCCAACATCAACAATGATGTGACAACAGCTTTATTGCGTGATGATGATTTAAAGAACTTTGAGATCAATGTTGTGTCCACCAAAGGCGATGTTCGCCTGACGGGTGAGCTGGACAGCCAAAGCCAGATTAGCCAGGCGATACTGATCACTGAAGGTGTTGTAGGTGTGAAAGCTGTGCATAACGAATTGACAGTAAAGCGTTAATACAACCACCGCCTCTTTGATTGGAGGCGGTGTTATTGTAAAAGTTACAAGCTACTGATCTCTAAGATGCGATTTACGCCTTACTTTCCTCTTTACACTTCTCACTTAGAAATTAAATAACATCACCCCTATGCCCATACTGTTTTGGCGGAAGTTGTAATCCAGCAAAGTTTCGCCGTAGCCGGAGAACACCTGTAAGTGCCAGCGTAATCCGTCCAGTTTGCTGCTGTCGACCGGATAGGTCAGGTCCAACTGCCAGGAACCACGACTTAAATAGGAAAAATCGTTCCGCCAGGTCAGCTGAGCTGTTGCATCACCGGGTAACCAGTTAGCGCTGATTTCATGACTGCCTATATAGTCAATTAAATCCGGGTTATCGTCATCATCACCACTTTCAGAAATACGCTGGTTGTAACGCCAGTTCAAACCAAACTCACCTTTATCCACCGCAAATCCTGCATAGACTTTATTCCAGCTGCGTGACAATGGATCTGCTTGTCCGTTTGACTGGTGGGCTATACCAAATTGCAACATACGTATTTGCCATTCGCCGGGTAAGTCTCCCCACGCATCAGCCACAGGCACTATATACATCAACTCGGGTTGATAGTCGGTATTGCGAAAGGGAGCAGAATCCTGATCATTCCACAATTGCCACATCGATCTCTGGCTAAAAGCAAACCATAAGTCAGCACCGGGCAACAGTAACTCTGTCATCAGCTTGGCGCGTAATGACACCTGGATTTTACTTTCCATTTGTTTGTAGTTTTCGTTCGCTTCCGCCTGCCCCCGGGTTGGACTTTGTGGCGCTTTATTGATATTGGACGTGATATGCGCAGGTAAAAAGAAGTTAGGCTGGTAAGTGCGAAATACAAAACGATCACGTTTTTCTTCAGGCGTCAGCTCCCAGTATTTCTGCATCACTGTGGCAATGGGAATTTGGGCTGCACTGACTTCAGGCGCCAAAGCTGTTGTATGTTCTTTTACTTCAACATCTGTTTCCGCCACAGCTGAAGTTTCAGCATCACTGGTGCCAAAAATACGGTCATAACAGGCCAGACGTTGGTCTTTATTTGTGGTTTCACGACAATGTTTAACGTCCTGAGCACAAACCCCGGCACTGACTGAACTTATCAGCACAATGCCTGTTAGTGTTGATACTTTCTGTAGTTTTTTCACGCTCACTCCCGTAGCCTAAATACTGTCCTGCATGACAAGGGGGGATCCCCCTCTGATGCTTGCCTTCCAACATCCACCATTATAAGCAGCCAATATAAACAAGGACTTAACCACTACAAAAATAGCACTGAAGATCAGCTGATTTTGTTTGATCCAAAGCCTTATTTAAAGCTTTAAGTTGAACTAAAGGCAGCAAACACTTCAGCACCGGTCAGTTCAGTGGTTTGGTTGGCCAGACAGTACCAGTCTGGTTTTTGTTCAATAAAAATCTGATGATCGAGCACCAGATCAGTCAGTTGGTCCAATAAACCCACAGGAATAAAATACTGACCATTTTGTTTCAGCCGGTAAAACAAATGAGTGCCACAGTTATTGCAAAAACCCCGCTCGGCCCAGTCAGAAGAATTAAAAGTGGAGACAAAACAAGCCCCATCCAGTTTTACCTCTGTGCCGGCATCCAGAGTAAAAAGCGGTCCACCGCCCCACTTCTGGCAATACTGACAATGGCAAACTCCGGCCTGCACTACCACTGCGCCTGCCTGAATTTTTACTTTGCCACATAAACACTGACCATGAGCTTTTTGCAATGAAGGCTGAACTGTTGAAGAGGACGCTGACATACACCATTACCCGCTGGAGACCATACAGAGGTTCAGCCTACTGGATTTTGTTTTAGCTGTTAAGCAATTGTTGCAATAAGCCGGGTCAGATGCGGTAAATTCACAGCCTGAGTCTGTAAAAGCAGCTGTTGAGTGTTAATCACGACCGAAAAACTGGCGTCTGTCAGCGATAACTGCCGCACTTTAAATTCAGTACGCCCGGTTTTTTTAAACCAATAAGGAGCCAGTGAACATTGGGCAGAGCCTGTGGCTATATCTTCGTTGATACCAATGCGGGGGGCAAAATAACGTAATACATAGGTGTCTGGTGGGCTAAAGGCGGTAACAATCAATGCATGTTGTTCTAATTGTTGTATCAAAGTGAAGTCGGGTTGAAATTGCTGTACGGCCTGCTCGTCGGCAAGCACCAGTACTAAATCGCGGGTCTGAAAATAATCGATGCTCTGACAAGCCAGCAAAGCCTGGGGTAATTCAGTCTGTGTTTCAGGGCAAGCAAACCACTGCGGCAAAACCATCTGCAAAGCAGCAAAGCTGGCTGTTACCTCTAAATCACCATGCTGGCTTAAAAACTGATAACAGCCCTCACCTTTAAGCTGACGCACCAATGCAGCCGCAGCTAAAGTGCCATGGCCACATAAGTTGATTTCCTGCGAACAGGAAAACCAGCGGATCTGGTATTGATAAGGAGCATCCGCAATGGGCACTATAAAAGCTGTCACCACCTGTTCGGCTTCGGAAGCAATAGCCTGTAATACATCAGGATCAGGCCAATGACTTAATAAAGCGCAAGCGGCCGGATTACCGCTTTTTGGGTTGTCGGTAAAAACTTTAAAAAAATACAGCTGCGCTTCCATGCGTTCGCCCCTGTTAGCTCTTGCCTTTAGTCTTCAGAGCTTTCGCGGTATTTGATCTGCACAGCTTTTATAAAGTTACGCAGAATTTGATCCTGACACTGACGGAAATGATGATGATCAGCCCGACGGAAAAACGCACTTAATTCGGGTTTACTGATGCGAAAACCAATATCCGTCATCATTTGCACTATGTCGTCGTCTTTTAAATCCAGCGCAATTTTTAACTTACGGAAAATAATATTGTTATTTAAACGGCTTTCCGGCACTGGCTGTTCGCCGTCTTTACGACCCCGTTTTTCGATGATCAGGCCATTTAAAAAATTAGCTAAAGTGACATCATCACAGGCCTGAAAGGCTTCATCTTCATCTTTTTTCAGCCAGTCACTCACCTGCGCCCGGCTCACTGTTAAGCCTGCATGGGTAAATAAATTCATCATTTGTTGATCGCCAAAATCAAAGGCGTAACGTAAACGGCGTAGTACATCGTTGTTATTCATAAAAAATTCGCAAAGCGCTCCAGTCAAGTTGCCGGCATTTTAACAGACACAAAGCCATGCTTGCTGATTTTCTTTCGCGGTTTCAAACAGATGCCATGTTATAGTCCAGTTCATCTTGTTTTGGGTTCTGCTTTTTATGACTAAGATCGCTGTTTTTGTCGATGTACAAAACATCTACTACACCACAAAGCAGGCTTATGGCCGCTCTTTTAACTACCGTAAGTTCTGGCAGCAATTGCAGCTTCGGGGTGATATCAGTTATGCCTATGCCTATGCCATTGATAGAAAAGACGATCAGCAAATTAAATTTCAGGACGCTTTGCGGCATATTGGCTTTGAAGTAAAACTAAAACCTTTTATTCAGCGTGCCGACGGCTCTGCCAAAGGCGACTGGGATGTTGGTATTACCATTGATGTCTTAACCTTAGCCGCCGAAGTGGACACTGTCGTCTTGTTATCTGGTGATGGTGATTTTGATTTGCTGTTACAGGCTGTCTACAAACAACATGGAGTTGATACAGTGGTATACAGCGTGCCGGGTTTAACGGCTCAGTCACTGCAACAAAGCTGTGCTTTGTGGCGCCCTATTGAAACGGACTTATTGCTGTAAAGCCCTGTAAAAAGTAAGGCCTTTCGGCTACACTACGCGCCCTTTTAAAGCTGTACCGAATTAAATCAGGACCCGTCATGAGCCAGTTACCTGCCTGCCCACAATGCAACTCTGCCTATACTTACGAAGACAACAGTCTGTTTATTTGCCCTGAATGTGGCCATGAATGGTCGACAACGGCCACTGCTGATGCAGCAGAAGGCGAAAAAGTCATCCGGGATTCCGCAGGCAATCTATTGCAGGATGGTGACACTGTCACTGTGATCAAAGACTTAAAAGTAAAAGGCTCCTCTTTGGTGGTTAAAATTGGCACTAAGGTGAAAGGCATTCGTTTAGTGGAAGGTGATCACGATATCGACTGCAAAATTGATGGTTTTGGCGCTATGAAGCTAAAGTCTGAGTTTGTTAAAAAGCAGTGATTTGAACACAACAGGGGCGGGGATAAACCCTATAGGTTTGGAATTGGATGTTGGACGGGCGGGGATAAACCCGCGCCCCTACTAGCTTTGCTTACCGTCGTATTTATGGATCTCTAACGTATCCAAATCGATCTCCTGTACACAGCGTACATTAATAGCCGCGACTTCATTGCCTTCTGGATCCACACCTAAGCCAAAAGGTGCACAACCACAAACAGGGCAAAACTGATGTTTTATTTTATGAGTATTAAAGGTGTAACTACTTAAGGGCACATCAGTTTTTAATATGGTCAGGCTAGAGCCAGGTACAAAAGCCAACAAATAGCCTTTTCTGCTACAAATCGAACAGTTACAACTTAAAGCAGAGCTGATATCAGCTTCCACCTGATAAGCCACAGCACCGCAATGACAACTACCTTGATACATCATACTAACCCCTTGTTTTTGCTTTGATCCCTGTACACTATGACGTAAATCATCTATTTTTCAACCTGCACTGCATCAGGAACTCAAGCCGTATTTGTGTTCAACGACGGGCAATACTACCCAGCCTTTATCAACCTCAGGGAAGACCTATGTCAGGCCAACAACAGCTACCCAGATCCATGATGCTCCTGCTTGCTTTACTGCAGGGATTGTCGCTTTATCTGTTACATCAGTCGATCAGTTTTGATTTTTGGCCTTCGACCCAACCAGAGTGGCTGTTTTTCCTGTATAGCCTGGTTTTTGTTGCACCTTTAACCTTGTTACTGTCACTGGAAAAAGGCCAGGAACTGAAACTAGCGCTGCGCTTAGTGCCTTTTGCTTTGCTTGTTGCCGTTCTTGGTTTTTATGCGGGTTTACAGGTCACGCCACTCGAACACATCAGTTATGAGCCTCTGCTGTTTGGCTTTATTTTTTCCATGCTGATCGCCAGTTTTAAAGCCTTGCTGTATATCCAACAGCAGGCGTCAGGCATGCCATTAAGTTACAACCTGTTGTTTCTATACTCCTGGCGTAATTTTTTAACTCTGGGATTGTCTCTGCTTTTTACTTTGGCCGTTTGGGCCGTGCTGATGTTGTGGGCAGCTCTGTTTAAAGTGATACAAATTGAGTTTTTCACCGACTTGTTTGCCAAACCATGGTTTTATTACCCCACTCTGAATCTGGCATTTGGCTTTGGCGTTCTTATTTTTCGTAATCAAGCCAGTGTGATTGACACTATTACCCGCATTCACCAAGCGCTGATGAAGTTTTTGCTGGTGATTTTGGCACTGGTTTCTGTACTTTTTATGCTGGCCTTGCCCTTTACCGGCTTAGAACCGCTCTGGAAAACCGGGCACGGTAGTATATTAATTTTATGGTTACAAGCATTGATGCTGTTTTTCGTCAATGCCGTGTATCAGGCTGACACCGATAGCCGCCCTTACCCACTCTGGTTACATCGCGCCATTTACCTTGCTATTGTTCTGTTACCTGTCTATAGCCTGATCGCCTGTTATGGCCTGATGCTGCGGGTAGAACAATATGGCTGGAGTGTCAGTCGCTGTTGGGGTTTGGTGTTATGGGCAGTACTGGCTTTGTTTTCTGTGGGTTATTTGTGGGGCATACTGAAAAAACGTGATCTGTGGTTAAAGCATTTAAGTTGGATCAATGTCCGAATGGGCTTGGTGTTGCTGGCCGTGATTTTGCTGGTGAACTCCCCTTTGATAGATTTTCGAAAAATCACAGTACAAAGCCAGATGGCACGGCTTGAAGATGGCAGAACTCTCTTGGCAGATATGGACCTTCGCTATTTCCGTCACGATCTCGCCAAACCAGGTTACGACGCTTTGCAGCAATTAAAAGCCAGGTACAGTGAAACAGATCCTGCATTAGTGCTGCGGATTAACACGCTCTATAAGGATTGGCTTAGTAACAAAAGAGTAAATACCAGCAGTCAGCAAGAGCAACAATTGCTGACAGCCCTCAAACTACCAAAGGATCTGATTTTGCCACCCGGATTAGAAGAGGCTTTGTTTGCTTGGCAGAAGTATAAGGGCTGGCAGTTAAGTCTTATCAGCCAGTATCATCTGCGTCCTATCGACTTAAATAATGATGGAGTGCAAGAGTATGTGCTGCTCACTTACTCTTATGATGCCATTCATGCAGAGCTATTTCGTTTGAATGGTTCAGTCTGGCAACGAGCCTCTTTCGCGCTAATTTCTGGTGCAGATAAGTCTAAAGAACAGCCTGAGCCGCAACTCGACACTCTGGAGCTAAAACCACTAGCGCCAGAATGGCCGTTGTTGCAGATAGCAGACCAAAAATTCCAGGTGCAGGCGACGCGAGATTAAAGTTGTTGTTCCTGCGCTGCCAACAATTCAGACAAGGTGACCATACGGTAACCTTTTTCTTTTAAACCTTTGAGAATAAGAGGTAAAGCCGCGCGCGATGCTTCGCGGTTTTTGTACATTAAATGCAGTAAAACAATGGAACCAGGCTGAACATTCTCCAGTACATAACTGGCAATGGTTTGTGGATCATCTGCTATATCGCCATAGCTTTCAGGCTCCAGATCCCACATCACAGTGGTTCTGTTGGTCTGTGCCAGATACCAGGGCAACATCAGCAGTTTTTTGCCATAAGGTGGCCGGAATAAAATGTCGCCTTGAAAACCAGCCTCGCGAATTTGATGATCCGTAGCTTCAATTTCGCGGCTGATGTCATCCAGAGGCATCAACAGCATGCGGTTATGAAACCAGCTGTGGTTGCCAAGCTGATGACCCGCAGCCACTATTTGTTTGGCCTGAGTCATATACCGTTGGGTTTCTGCACCTGTGACAAAAAAGGTCGCTTTCACCTGATACAGCTCTAACAGCTGCAAAATACCGGCCGTGTAATGGGGTGTTGGGCCATCATCAAAAGTTAAAGCCACCAGTTTTTGTTCTGTGTCCACCTTATGAACAAGCTCACCAAACAGCTGAAATTGCCTGCTTGATGAGAGCTGCCAGAGGGTGATAAAGCTAACCAAAAGCACCAGAACCAGTTTCAGCCATAGCTTAGTGTTTAGCATGCTGTTGCTCAGTCGATGGATCAGTGGTTAGTGCTGGGGCATCCGACAGCCTGACTTCAGCAAAAGCTTCTGGTGGGCCAAATAAAAGTTTGAATTTATTACGCCAGCCATGCAGCCGTGGCCATAACAAGGTGATTTTTCGCCATTCATAAAAGGTAATAGTGATGGGGTTGTTCGACTGAAAATCGTCGGTAATACCATAACGACAGGCTTCTTCTTCAGGTACAAAAGTACCAAAGAGTCTGTCCCAAATCACCAAAACACCCGCATAATTCCGGTCTATATACTGAGGGTTACAGGCGTGATGCACTCTATGCCAGGCAGGAGTATTCAGCACCCAGCCCAAAATGCCCCAGTGTTTACCGGACTGAGTATGCACAAAAAACTGAAAGGCCAGGTTAATAGCCACAACGGCCAGCACCAGCTGCACCTCAAAACCAAGCAGCACTAGCGGTAACCAGAATAACCACATACCGGAAATTGGATAAGTTAAAGACTGACGAAAAGCCGTACTGAAATTCATTAAACGTGAGCTGTGATGCGCCACATGAGAGGCCCATAACCAGCGTACTCTGTGCGAGCAGCGGTGAAACCAGTAATACAAAAAGTCCTGGGCGATAAAAACCAGAAACAAATTCAGCGCTGAAAACTCAATAGAAAACAAGGCGAACTGCGATAACCATAACATCAGCGGCAGCAGCACCAGCAAGGCAATAAAATCGCCCGCCTGATGCAAAGCGGCTAAACCAAAGTTAGCAGCTGTATCACGCCACTGGTACAAAGCTTTGCCGCGCTTTTCACTGTAAAGCCATTCAGAGGCGATAAAAATGAAAAAAATCGGGCTAAGCAGCAACAAAATAAATTCAACTGGGATCACGCCATTACTCCTGTGTTGTAATTCGCGTTTACTTTAACTTGGTATTACAGCCAACAAAAGCGTTCTTATTGACCTTTTAAGGGGCAGAATTGACAACAATAACAGTTGAGCGCCTTCACATGTCTTTCTAAAGCGGCCCAGGTTTTACAGAGCCGGTTCGACAGGTAACTTTTTATAAATTAAATCTGCGAAGAATGTATCACCTATCTGATAACCATTATGCTGACGATCGACCAGACTAAAACCACATTTTTCCAGCACACGGCCAGAAGCTATATTGCCTTCGGTCACCACAGCCTGCCACTGTTTTATGCCAAGGGTAGTTCCATAATCCAAAGCCGCTTTTAACGCCACAGTCGCATACCCCTTACCAAAAAACTCTGGCAAAAATAGATAACCAACTTCAGCAATTACCCCTGTATCTGGCGCTACATCCAATCCATGAAAACCACAAACACCAACTGCAGTGCCACTTTTCTTTTCCACAACGACTAAACAAAACCAATGCAAATCACCGGCTTGCCATGGCTGTAATCGTTCTTCAAAACGCTGGCGGATTTGTTCATTAGCTAAAGGGTCTGCCACATACTGCAATACCTGTTCATGGCGATGCAATTGCAAAAACAAGGGCCAGTCGGCTTCCGTCAGCAACCGCAGAGTTAAACTGCCGGCATCCAGCGGTTTCATGGCTGCCCCTTTGCTTCAGGCGTAGTGCCTGATGTGCTTTGGGACTGAGGATCTGGTGTTGGTTCATCTTGCTGTTGATAATCCCACACACCCTGCTCTTCCAGCACTACTTTGCCAGAGCTACCTATCACTTGCAGTAAACCTGAGTCAAACACCAGATAACGAATACGGCCATTATTGAACTGATAACCTAAAAAGCGACAAGGCGTCACGCCATCAGCACAAAGGCTGTGCCAGGCAGAACCTTTTAACTCAATACTCGCACCTGAAATTTTAGAGGTGCCTTTGTACGACACATTCTGACATTGCACTTCGCCTTCAGGACAAAGCTGCTGAATTTCGACCTTATAATTTGGGGTATCCAGTTGCTGGGCAGAGGTAAAAGCAGAGGCCAGAAGCAGCAAAGGCAGCAGAATAAGTTTCATTAGTGAAGTCCTGTAACCAGATTTTATAGAGGCAGAGTTTATCACTCCGCCTCTATAAAGTTACATACTAATACCGCCATCCACTTCTACGACACGACCAGTAAAGAAGTCGTTTTCAAAAATATACTTCGCAGTATGCGCAATTTCTGTGGCTTCGCCTAAACGACCCACAGGCTTCATCGCCACTAAACGATCACGGGCTTCTGGTTTCATCGCATCTGTCATGGCAGTGCGGATCACACCCGGTGCTATAGCACCCACACGGATACCGTAACGACCTAACTCACGCGCCCAGGTCACTGTCATAGCGACAACACCAGCTTTGGACGCTGCATAGTTGGTTTGCCCCATATTGCCTGAACGGGCCACGCTCGACATATTGATAATCACGCCTTTACGGCCTGATTTCACCATCAAAGCCGCAGCTTCACGGCCACATAAAAATACGCCTGTTAAATTCACATCAATCACAGACTGAAACTGCTGATGCGACATTTTGCTGACCAGCTCGCCATCTTTAAATTTCAGCAATAAGCCGTCACGCAAAATACCAGCGTTGTTAATCAGGCCATCGATAGCACCAAAATCTGCTGCAATAGCGGCAAAAGTGGTTTCAACACTTTCTTCATTGGCAACGTTACAAACATAAGTCCGTACCCTAACGCCTGTCGCTGACAATTCCTCTTTAGCTGAGGCCAGTTGCTCTGCATTCATATCGAGCAAAGCCAGATGCGCGCCTTCAGCGGCTAACATACGAGCCATTTCTAAACCCAGCCCCTGAGCGCCGCCTGTCACTACTATTGTTTTGTCTTTTAAATTCATTATCTTTTTACCTGCTAAAACCAGCTGATACCAAAAGTCTTAGTTCTTTTTGGCAAACATCTTAAAAATACCGGAGAAATCTTCTTTGCCGTGGCCCTGACGTTGATGTGCCACATATAAGCTGCGGGCTAAGGTTCCCATAGGGGTGCTGGACTGGCTCGATAAGGCTGTTTCTGTGGCAAGCGATAAATCTTTTGCCATTAGATCCACCATAAAGCCGCCCTGATACGCATTGCTTGAAGGTACATTTGGCATCACATCCGGGCACGGATTATACAGCTCTAAAGTCCAGTTGCGGCCTGAGCTTTTCAGCATAATATCGGACAAAGTTTTTGGATCCAGACCATTGTCTATGCCCATTTGCAGCGCTTCACTGGTGCCCACCATTAAAATAGACAACAGCATATTATTACAAATTTTCGCCACCTGGCCCGCGCCTACATCTCCTGCATGAAACAGGTTTTTTCCCATCACAGAAAGTACAGGTTCGGCCCGGTTAAAGTTTTGCTCTGAACCACCGACAATAAAGGTCAGAGTGCCGGCTTTAGCACCACCTACACCACCAGAGACTGGCGCGTCGATAAAGGCTATGCCCTGTTCTGCCAGCTCAGCCCCTACTTTGCGGGCCGTAGTGGCGTCAATAGTTGAACAATCGATGACTAAGGCATCTTTGCCAATCACTGAAGCTATGCCATTTTCGCCTGTGTACACCATAGCCACATGTTTACCAGCAGGCAGCATAGAGATCACAAAATCTGCCCCTGTTGCGGCTTCGGCTGCCGAAGTACAAGCTGTAGCGCCTTCTAAGGCTAATTGTTCTAAAGCTGTTTCTGACAAATCAAAAGCCTGAACCTGGAAGCCTGCTTTTAATAAATTGCTGGCCATTGGGCCGCCCATATTGCCTAAACCAATAAATGCGACCGTTGTTTGAAGAGTAGCGTGCATATTAATGCTCCAATGAACCTAAATGTTGTAATGGATGTAAGTCGGCAGCCCAGGGTGAATGAAACAGCTGATTAATCACATCTGCAGGCACTTGAGCTACGGTTTTATACAGCCAGTCTGGCTTTTGATCTTTATCAATCAGCAGCGCCCTTACCCCTTCGGTGAATTCACCCAGTTTGCCACACTGCACACTTAAGCCCAGCTCCAGCCGGAACGAATCGGCCAGAATTTTGCTTTGGCCAAGCTCCAACAAGCGATACACAATATGAGCGGTAATAGGGCTACCGTACTGCAAAGAGGCTTTGGCTTTGGTCAGCCAGCTGTCTTCGTTTGGCATCGCCTGGATCAGTTCAACCGCCTGCTGCAAGGAAGTAGCACGGCCTACGGCGCTGATAGAATTCTGGTGCAAACGAATTTGGCTTGGCGGCATCTGACTGCGGCACATATCTTCCATGCCTAATAATAAATCGGTCAGCTTCTGATGATTCAGCGCTATGGTATTGCCCCATTTCACTTGAGTTAATTTATCCAGCAGCGCAGCTTTTTTGTCATGAGTTAAAAAATGATCGGCTAAATCAATGAGTTTGGCGTCGGATGAATTGATGGATGCGCCCGTTAAACCCAAAAACAAGCCACAACCTTCCGGCATACGGTTTAAAAACCAGCTGCCGCCCACATCAGGGTATAAACCTATGGCCATTTCCGGCATAGCAATACGACTGGTTGCAGTAACAATACGATGTGAAGCACCTGCCATCAGGCCTAAACCACCGCCCATGACAATGCCATTGCCCCAAACCAGTACTGGTTTTTCAAAGGTATGAATTAAATAGTCAAGATTGTATTCTTTAGTGAAAAAGTCTTCGACATAAGGCTGAAAAGTACCTGGCGCTGCTTTCATCGCCTGATATAAATCGCGGATATCGCCACCGGCGCAAAAGGCTTTATCACCAGCGCCCTGCAGTATCACCATGGCAATGTTGTTGTCGTTTTTCCATTGCTGCATTTGCGGCAGCAAGAGTTCAACCATGGGCAAACTCAGCGCATTTAAAGATTTCTCTGAGTTTAAAGTGGCTATGCCAATAATTTTACCGCCCACACTGGCGATTTCTTCAAACAGCACCACATCCCGTTGTGGAGATTGATCTGTTACAGCTTGTTCTGTTTTTGTGTTCAATTCTGTCATAGTGCTTTATCCATTAATCCAGCTGGCTTTACGTTTTTGCAAAAACGCCTGCACCCCTTCCACCTGATCCTGAGTATCAAACAACTTCACAAACAGCTCACGCTCCAAAGGCAAAGCCGTTTGCACAGGAGCACTGCGGCCCTTTTGGATCAGCTGCTTACAGGCAGCCACTGCGGGTGGACTTTGCTCTGCCACTTTATCAGCCAGCAATAAAGCGGCTTCAAGTGCCATTCCTGTGCCTACCACTTCTTCGACTAAACCTATGTGTAAGGCTTTGTCTGCTGTTAGACGTTCACCACACAAGATCATTCGTTTTGCCCAGCCTTCACCGACTAAGATCGCCAGATTCTGAGTGCCACCTGCACAAGGCAATAAACCAACTTTGGCTTCAGGTAAAGCCATTTGCGCCTGAGTTTCAGCAATACGGATATCACAGGCTAAAGCTACTTCCAGGCCGCCGCCCATGGCATAGCCGTTGATGGCCGCAATGGACACACCACGAAAGGCCGTTAAGGTTTCAAAAGCTTCGCCAAAAATAGCCGATATATCAGCAGCAACTGCTTTGTCACCTGAGGCAAACAAATTTAAATCAGCACCAGCTGAAAAGAATTTTTCACCTTCGCCTGTGATCACTAAAGCATAAATGTTTTTGTCCTGCTCCAAAGATTTCACAGCATCACGCAATTGCGTCAGGGTGTCTTTGGTCCAGGTATTGGCAGGAGGATTTGCCATGGTAATTAAAGCGGTATGGCCGCGTTTTTCGAGTTTGAGTTGTGCCATAAAATCTCCGTTTCTACCGGGCTTCATTGAATTTGGCCGGTTAGCTTTTTACCGATAATTACGCGCACTATAACCCTAAGTAATTGGAGTTGCAGCGCGACGACAAGCGCACGAGACCCCAGGAGCATAGTTTACCTATGTGACTGAGGCGTGCTTTTTATCTACAATCAGGCAGCTAACAAAGCTGCGGCTTCAAGTACGACGGGCTTAAATTTATAAGATCTCGTTGGCTGCTTCGTCTAGTAAACGTCGACCTATAATCAGTCGCATAATTTCATTGGTGCCTTCCAAAATCTGGTGCACCCGTACATCACGGAAATGCCTTTCCAGCGGATATTCTTTGATATAGCCATAACCACCGTGGATTTGTAGCGCCTGATCACAGACCGCAAAACCCACATCTGTGGCAAAACGTTTGGCCATAGCGCAGTAGGCTGTTTTTTCCGGGTCGTTTGAATCCAGTTTAAAAGCGGCTAAACGCACTAATTGACGGGCTGCAACCAGTTCTGTTGCCATATCTGCCAGTTTAAATTGCAAGGCCTGAAAAGCTGCCAGTGGTTTACCAAACTGCTGACGTTCCAGCATATAGTTACGGGCTGTATTTAACGCTTGTTGCGCTGTGCCAATAGAGCAAGTGGCAATATTAATACGGCCGCCGTCTAAGCCTTTCATCGCAAAACCAAAACCTTCACCTTCGTTTCCGAGCAGGTAATGGGCGGGAATTCGTACATTATCAAAAGTGATTAAGCGGGTTGGCTGAGCATTCCAGCCCATTTTCTCTTCGGCTTTGCCGTAAATGACGCCTTGTGCATCCGCTGGTACGATAAAAGCGGAGATGCCTTTAGGACCGGCTTCACCGGTGCGTGCCATCACCACTAAAACTTCAGTTTCGCCAGCACCAGAGATAAACATCTTGGAGCCATTGAGCACATAGTGATCGCCATCTTTTTTTGCGCTGGTACGCAAAGACGCCGCATCTGAACCGGAACCTGGTTCAGTTAAACAATAAGAGGCCAGCTTTTCACCTGTGACTAACTCCGGGCACCACTGTGCTTTGGCATCTTCAGTGCCCCAGGTTGCAATCATCCATGTCGCCATATTATGGATGGTTAACATTGCAGTTGTTGCGGTGCAGCCCATAGACAACTGTTCAAAAATAATGCTGGAGTCTAAACGGGATAAACCCATACCACCTTGATCTTCAGGCGTGTATAAAGAACAAAAACCCAGCTCACCGGCTTTTTGGATCACAGCTTTTGGAAAATGGTGATCCCGATCCCAGGCTGCAGCATGTGGCGCCAGTTCCTGGTCAGCGAATTGTTTAGCGACCTCAACAAAGGCCTTTTGATCGTCTGTTAAATTAAAATTCATCACATCACCCTGCAATTAGCTACAGAACAGTGTCTATGCACTTTTTACGTTCCTGCTGATTTGTTGCTATACACGTTTTTACGCGTTTTTGTCTGGCTTGGTTGTTTGCCTTGAGGCTTTTTTCCTCAGGCTTTTTTAAAGAAGCGTTCTGTTTTTACACAGAACGCTTGTACCCTGACGTTAATTAACGCAGGTTGATCGACATATTTGGGCCTGACACCGGAATGGAGTCATCAAACCAACGGGCTGTGATGGTTTTAGTTTCAGTATAAAAACGCACAGCTTGTTTACCATAAGCATGTTGATCGCCATAAAACGATCCCTTCCAGCCAGTGAAAGAGAAAAATGGCAGAGGCACAGGAATTGGAATATTAATACCGACCTGACCTACTTCAATTTCATGCTGATATTTACGTGCAGCTGCGCCGCTGGCAGTAAAAATAGAAGTACCGTTGCCGTATGGGCTGTTATTCACCAGAGCTATGGCATCTTCCAAAGAGGCAGCGTTAACAGTAGCCAGCACAGGGCCAAATATCTCTTCTTTATAGATGGTCATATCTGCAGTGACATCACTGAATACGGTAGGACCTACCCAGTTGCCGTTTGGATAACCAGCTACTTTGACATCGGAGCCATCCACTAAACAAGTGGCGCCTTCTACTTTGCCTTGTTCTATTAAAGACAAAATACGGGCTTTGGCCTGAGGGCTGATTTGTGGGCCGTAGGCCGCTTCCGGGTCTGTGTAAACGCCAGGGCGAACTTTGGCGATCGCAGCAGCTACTTCAGGGATCCACTGCTGCGACTCACCAACAAATACAGCCACAGAAATGGCCATACAACGCTGACCTGCAGCACCTACTGAAGCACCAACTAACGCATTGATCACTTGCTGTTTATTCGCATCCGGCATTACGACCATATGGTTTTTGGCACCGGCAAAAGCCTGCACACGTTTTAAATGATCAGTGCCTGTTTTGTAGATGTATTGGCCCACGTTTACCGAGCCGACAAAAGAAATAGCTTTGATATCCGGGTGACGTAATAACACATCGACTTGTTCTTTATTGCCATGCACAACCTGCAGTACGCCTTTAGGTGCGCCAGCTAAAGCAAACAGCTCAGCGATTTTATTCACTGTCATTGGGTCTTGTTCGGAGGGTTTTAAAATAAAAGTATTACCACAGGCAATAGCCATAGGGAACATCCACAGCGGGATCATAGCCGGGAAGTTAAATGGCGTAATACCAGCACAGACGCCTAAAGGCTGAATGTAGCTGTAGGTGTCAATGCTGCGCGCTACGTTTTCAACAGTCTCACCCATCATTAACGAAGGAATATTGGCGGCTTGTTCTACCACTTCAATACCACGCCAGACGTCGCCTTTGGCATCTTCCACTGTTTTGCCTAATTCACGGCAAATAATGTCAGCGATTTCCGCCTGGTGTTCTTTTAATAAATGTGCAAAACGCATCATTAAACGGGCACGCTCTGATACCGGCACTTCTTTCCAGCTTTTAAAAGCTTCTTTGGCCGATGCAATAGCAAAAGCCATTTCTTCTGCTGTAGTGCAAGGCACCTGAGCTATGACGTCCTGAGTAGCAGGATCCGTCACAGGAATAAAGCGTTCGGACTTGGACGGGATAAATTCACCGTTGATAAATAACTGAACCTGATGGGCCATAACTACTTCTCTCCCCTTTATAGCCTTCGTACTTGATGCCACAGTTCTGCAACGTTAATGACGAAGGCTATCTGTTGTTAAATTAAACCTGTTGATTTGAATATATTTTTTATTAAACTTTTAAAGCAAAAGGCGCAGTGTCTACCGCGCCTTTTTTATCAGTTACGGCAGCTCTACCGCTAAAGCCACTGCTTCGCCACCGCCTATACATAAAGTAGCGACACCACGTTTTAAGCCGCGTGCTTTTAAGGCGTGAATTAAAGTCACAAGAATACGGGCGCCTGAAGCACCTATAGGATGACCCAAAGCACAAGCGCCACCGTTGACGTTGACTTTATTCACATCCAGATTCAGCTCTTTAATCGCAAGCATAGTCACCATGGCAAAAGCTTCGTTAATTTCCCACAAGTCCACATCTGTTGTTGCCCAGCCTAAGCTGGCTAACAGCTTAGTCACAGCGCCTACTGGTGCTACAGTGAACAGCTCTGGTTCTTGCGAATGAGTGGCATGACCCACTACATGAGCCAATACGGTTTTGTTTTGCGCTTTGGCTTCGTCAGCACGCATCAGGACTAAAGCTGCAGCGCCGTCAGAAATAGAACTGGAGTTGGCTGCAGTGATAGTGCCGTCTTTCGCAAAGGCAGGTCTTAAGGTAGGAATTTTGTCGACTTTAGCGTTGCCAGGCTGTTCGTCTGTGGCAAAAGTCACATCGCCTTTACGCGTCTGGAAAATCACAGGGGTGATTTCTTCAACAAAAGCGCCAGAATTGATGGCGTGCTGAGCACGTGTGAGTGACAACACAGCAAATTCATCCATCTGAGTGCGGCTAAAATCGTGCTCGTCGGCAGTTTTCTGAGCAAAACAGCCCATGGCTTTGCCATCGTAGGCGTTTTCCAGACCATCCAGCATCATATGATCTTTGACTTCACCATGACCCATACGCATACCAGCGCGGGCTTTTGGCAGAATATAAGGCGCGTTAGACATAGACTCCATGCCACCAGCAACCACCACATCAGCAGAACCAGCACGCAACAGATCAGCAGCTAACATCACAGATTTTAAACCTGAACCACAGACTTTATTGATAGTGGTAGCACCGGCTGATAAAGGTAAACCCGCTTTTAACGTAGCCTGACGAGCTGGAGCCTGACCTAAACCTGCAGGTAATACACACCCCATAATCACTTCACTGACCCTGGCTCCATCAATAGCAGCTTGTTCTAAAGCAGCTTTAATAGCTTGTGCGCCTAAATCTGTGCTGCTGACGTCAGCTAAGCCGCCTAAAAATCCACCCATTGCCGTTCTTTTGGCTGCCACTATGGCAATTTTTTCGTGCTGCGCCATGTTCATTTCTCCGTCGTTCAGAAGCATGATGAAAAAGTTGGGCCTGAGACTACACCAAATTTACGTTTACGCCAACGTCAACTAGCTAACACTATGGTCCTATACAGTACTAAAGGTTCAGAAAAATGCACGCTCTGCAGCCCTTCTTTGGCACTTTAACTTTACAAAGGAGTAGCGCAATCCGCCTCCAGCCCTTATTGGACGCGAACACAGCTTTACCTTTACGTAAACTTCACTTATAGTTGTCGCCACTTTAGCACAAGGCCAAAATGACGACCCAAATGACTGCCAAAAAGACTGAAACAGACGATAAAACCTACAGCATCAGCGAGCTGGCAAAAGAGTTTGATATCACCACCCGTAGTATTCGTTTCTACGAAGACCAGGGCTTACTGACGCCTTTACGACAGGGACAAACCCGTATTTACAGCCGCAGAGACAGGGTACGACTGAAATTAATTTTACGTGGTAAACGACTGGGTTTTAGTTTGTCAGAAACAGGCCAGTTATTTGAGTTGTACGATGCAGATAAAAGCAGCGTGACGCAACTGAGCACCATGCTGAAACTGATAGAACATAAAAAAGCTGAACTGCACCAGCAGATGGATGACATCAAAGTGGTGCTAATGGAATTAGTGACAGTGGAAAAACGCTGCCGCGAAACTCTGGATCAGGCCAAACAAGTTAAAGAACCGAATTAATTAAAAACTAAATTAAACAAAATCAAACATTGCAATAACCTGCAGATAGGGATCAACAGTCATGATTAGCACATACAAAACATTAAATTACGATCTGGGCGAAACAGTCGACATGATCCGTGAACAGGTGAACAGCTTTGCCCGTGATGAGATTGCGCCGCGTGCAGCACAAATCGACCATGACAACGAATTCCCAAATGACTTATGGCGTAAATTTGGCGACCTGGGTTTATTAGGTATTACGGTTGACGAACAATATGGTGGCTCAGGGTTGGGTTACCTGGAACACATAGTGGCGATGGAAGAAATCAGCCGCGCTTCTGCTTCTGTGGCTTTGTCCTACGGCGCGCATTCGAATTTATGTGTCAATCAGATCGCCCGTAACGGCAACGAAGCGCAAAAACGAAAGTACCTGCCCAAGTTATGTTCTGGTGAACATATTGGCGCTCTGGCGATGTCTGAGCCAAACGCAGGTTCAGATGTAGTCTCGATGAAATTACGCGCCGATAAACAAGGTGACCGTTATATTTTAAACGGCAACAAAATGTGGATAACCAACGGCCCTGACGCTCACACTTACGTCATTTACGCCAAAACCGACATCAATGCCGGTTCTAAAGGCATGACAGCTTTTATTGTTGAACGTGGTTTTAAAGGCTTCAGCCAGGCGCAGAAACTCGACAAACTGGGTATGCGTGGATCAAATACCTGTGAGCTGGTGTTTGAAGACTGTGAAGTACCGGAAGAAAACGTATTAGGCACCATAGGCACAGGCGCCCGTGTACTGATGTCAGGTCTGGACTATGAGCGTGTGGTGTTATCCGGCGGTCCGCTTGGCATTATGCAAGCTTGTATGGATGTAGTCGTGCCTTATATCCACGACCGGAAACAGTTTGGTCAGTCTATTGGTGAATTCCAACTGGTCCAGGGCAAAGTAGCGGATATGTACACCAAAATGAATGCAGCCCGCGCTTATGTCTATACAGTCGCCAAAGCCTGTGACCGTGGTGAAACCACCCGTAAAGATGCAGCTGGCGCTATTTTATACAGCGCAGAGCTGGCCACCCAGATGGCACTGGATGCAATCCAGCTGTTAGGTGGCAATGGTTATATCAATGAATACCCTACAGGACGTTTGTTACGTGATGCCAAGCTGTACGAAATAGGTGCTGGCACTTCAGAAATTCGCCGCATGTTAATAGGCCGCGAGTTATTTAACGAATCGAACTAATTTCTTTACCAGCAAAGGTGAAGGGGAAATCCGAAGCAAAACGCCGACACGCCCGTAAACCCGTCCTTGGGGGGCTCGTGTCGCTGCCATCCCTGGCGCTCTACGGTCGGCTTATTTGTTACGTATTTCCCTTTTGACGTTTCATATCTTTTCCCACTACTTTTGAAGGTCGAGTCAAGTCCGTTCGATCCGTAGGTGGAGAGAAGATAAAAGCAAATCCCGATAGCCAAAGGTGGTGAACGTGGCCAGACTGAACAGCAAAATTAATCCACGCAGTGACGAATTTATCCAGAACGCTCAGGCGATGCAGCTGCTGGTGGATGATTTAGAGCAAAAAGTACAACAAATCAAGTTAGGCGGCGGCGAAGCCTTGATTGCCCGTCATACTTCGCGCGGCAAGCTGTTTGTCCGTGATCGTATTCAGAAATTGCTGGACCCTGGTTCCCCCTTTTTAGAAGTGGGTCAGTTTGCTGGCTGGCAATGTTATGACGACTATGTACCAGCTGCAGGTGTGGTCGCTGGCATAGGCCGGGTGAATGGTGTCGAGTGCATGATTGTAGCCAACGATGCGACAGTCAAAGGCGGCACTTATTACCCGCTGACCGTGAAAAAACACTTACGTGCTCAGGAGATTGCCGAAACCTGCATGTTGCCTTGTATTTATCTGGTCGACTCAGGTGGCGCTAACCTGCCCCGCCAGGACGATGTATTCCCCGATAAACTGCACTTTGGGCGTATCTTCTTTAATCAGGCACGTATGTCTGCCAAGGGTATTCCGCAAATTGCGGTGGTGATGGGGCTTTGTACTGCAGGTGGTGCTTATGTGCCAGCTATGGCCGATGAAAGTATTATCGTCAAAGATCAGGGCACTATCTTTTTAGCTGGCCCGCCTTTGGTGAAAGCTGCTACAGGCGAAGAAGTCACGGCAGAAGAATTAGGTGGCGCTGATGTGCACTGCAAAATTTCTGGTGTGGCCGATCACTATGCACTCAATGATGAACATGCTCTGCAACTGGCACGTAATGCCGTCAGCCGCCTGAATCATCAAAAACCAGTGCAAGGTGATGTGCGCCCTGTCGAAGCACCACTTTATGATGCCGGCGAGCTGTACGGCATAGTCGGCACCGATCTGAAAAAGCCTTTTGATGTGCGTGAAGTGATAGCCCGTATTGTGGATGCCTCTGACTTTGATGAATTTAAACAGTTCTATGGCGCTACTTTGGTCTGTGGTTTTGCCCGCATTTTTGGTCAGCCCATCGGCATAGTGGCCAATAACGGCATTCTGTTTTCTGAGTCAGCACAAAAAGGCGCGCACTTTATTGAGCTCTGTGCCCAGCGCAAAATCCCATTGTTGTTCCTGCAAAATATCACCGGCTTTATGGTCGGTAAAAAGTACGAAGCTGAAGGTATTGCCAAACACGGCGCCAAAATGGTGATGGCAGTGTCTTGTGCCAATGTGCCGAAATTTACTGTGCTCATCGGTGGCTCTTATGGCGCAGGTAACTACGGTATGTGTGGCCGCGCTTACGACCCAACCATGATGTGGATGTGGCCCAATGCCCGTATTTCTGTGATGGGTGGTGAACAGGCCGCTGGTGTGATGGCGACAGTGACTAAAGATGCCTTAGCCCGCAAAGGTGAAACCCTGACAGCTGAAGCTGAACAGGCTATACGTCAACCTATTGTCGCCCAGTACGAGCAACAAGGTCACCCTTATTACGCCAGTGCGCGGTTATGGGATGACGGCATTATCGACCCGTCACAAACCCGTATGGTGGTGGGCCTTGCACTGAGCGCAGCGCTGAATGCGCCAGTCGCCGAATCCAAATTTGGCGTGTTCCGCATGTAGTGCAAAAGGCACAGGAGTAAAAAATGCAAAACTATAAAACTATTACTACCTCGTTAACTACAGCTGGTGTTGCAGAATTAGTACTCAACCGCGCCGAAGTGCATAACGCCTTTGACGACAGCATGATTGGCGAACTCATCAGTGCCTTAAAAAGTCTGGCAGCTAATCCCGCTGTACGGGTGCTGTTGCTCAAATCCACTGGTAAAAACTTCAGTGCAGGTGCAGATCTGAACTGGATGCGCTCTATGGCTGAGAAAAACTACCAGCAGAACTTAGAAGATGCAGGCCAGTTAGCAGAGCTGATGCGCCAGTTGGATTGCTTCCCTGCCCCAACCATAGCTTTAGTGCAAGGTGCAGCTTTTGGCGGCGCTTTAGGTTTAGTCTCCTGCTGTGACATAGCCCTTGCCGAACAAGGCGCCAGCTTTTGTTTAAGCGAAGTGAAAATTGGTTTAATACCAGCCGTGATCAGCCCCTACGTGATGCGCGCTATTGGCGAACGTGCCAGCCGCCGTTACTTCTTAACCGCAGAACGTTTTGACGCCGACACAGCCTTAAATTTAGGTTTAGTGCATCAGTTGGTGGAAGCTGGTGGTCTTGCAGATGCCGCAGAACACTTTGTTGGTATTTTGCTGAACAACAGCCCTGCAGCTTTGCGCTGCGCTAAAGAATTGATGGCAGCTGTGAATCATCAGCCGATTAATCAGCAGCTTATAGACAGCACTTCAGCCCGTATTGCCGCTATTCGGGTGTCGGCTGAAGGTCAGGAAGGTTTAAACGCCTTTTTACAAAAACGTACTCCGGCCTGGATCCGGTCAGAATAAGGAAAAACAGACTGATGTTTCGCAAAATTTTGATCGCCAACCGGGGCGAAATCGCCTGCCGTGTCATAGAAACCGCCCATAAACTTGGCATTCGTTGTGTGGCTGTGTACTCAGAAGCTGACGCCA
The DNA here is from genome assembly GCF_000217935.1 of Rheinheimera sp. A13L. Lineage (GTDB taxonomy): Bacteria > Pseudomonadota > Gammaproteobacteria > Enterobacterales > Alteromonadaceae > Pararheinheimera. The sequence goes on along the minus strand of NZ_AFHI01000016.1, from coordinate 16,926 downwards.
ATGCCCGTCATGTGCATATGGCCGATGAAGCCTTTTTATTAGGCCCTGCACCAAGTAAAGAGTCCTATTTACGGGCTGATAAAATTCTGGAAATCGCCAAATTAAGTGGCGCCGAAGCAGTGCACCCTGGTTATGGTTTTTTATCAGAAAACGAAGGTTTTGCAGAGGCTTGTGCCAAAGCAGGTGTGGTCTTTATTGGCCCGCCAGTGTCTGCCATAGCCGCTATGGGCAGCAAAAGTGCCGCCAAAGAGATTATGACCCAGGCCGGTGTGCCTTTAGTGCCAGGTTACCATGGTGACAATCAGGACCCCGCCTTTTTACAGCAACAAGCTGATTTAGTGGGTTACCCCCTGCTGTTAAAGGCCGCTTATGGTGGCGGTGGCAAAGGTATGCGCGTGGTCTGGAACAGTGGCGAATTTGCCGAAGCCTTGGGAGGTGCCAAACGTGAAGCCCTAAACGGCTTTGGCAATGACAAAGTGCTGATGGAACGTTACCTGACTAAACCACGCCATGTTGAAATTCAGGTCTTTGCCGACAGTTTTGGCAATGCGGTGTATTTAGCAGAGCGTGACTGCTCTATTCAGCGCCGTCACCAGAAAGTAATTGAAGAAGCACCAGCACCAAATTTCAGTAGCGAGCAGCGTAAAGCCATGGGTGAAGCTGCAGTGAAAGCCGCTCAGGCTATTGCCTATCAGGGCGCAGGCACAGTTGAATTTTTATTTGACGAAGACGGCTCCTTCTATTTTATGGAAATGAATACCCGTCTGCAGGTCGAACACCCTGTGACAGAAATGATCACAGGTCAGGATCTGGTGAAATGGCAGTTATTAGTCGCCAGCGGCCAGCCTTTGCCTTTGACTCAGGAGCAAGTCACCATTGATGGCCATGCCATTGAAGTGCGTGTTTATGCTGAAGATCCGGATCATGATTTCCTGCCTGCCACAGGTAAACTGACCTATTTACGCCAGCCAGAGCAAAGCCGTTATGTGCGGGTCGATACTGGTGTGGTCGAAAACGACGAAGTTTCGCCTTTTTACGATCCTATGATTGCCAAACTGATTGTCTGGGATGAAAATCGCGATCGCGCTATAGCCCGGATGTTGCGTGCTTTGGATGATTACCGCATTGCTGGTGTAAAAAACAACCTGAATTTCTTAACCCGTTTAGTCGAGCAACCTGCTTTTGCCAAAGCCGAGCTGGATACCCATTTTATTGAACGGCATAAAGAATCCTTGTTTGCACCAGGTCAGTCTGAAACCGAACAAGCCAGCTTATTGGCTGCGCTTTATTTGTTTTTAAAGGAACGTTCAGACACGACGAACGACCAAAGCCCATGGGCCTTGTGTTCAGGCTGGCGTTTAAATGAAGTCTCTACAGTGTCTTTCCCGCTGATTTATCAGGAAGAGACGCGTGTAGTTAGCATCAGCTCTGAAGGCAAAGCACTCAGCTTAACCCAGCAAGCGGTGATCACCCCTGCCACTGCCAGCTTACAAAACGATGAACTGCAGGCCAATTTAAATGGCCATAGGGTCAAAGTGCGGGTCAGCCAGTATCAGGATACGGTGTCGGTTTTTATCAAACATCATAGATATGACTTTATTTACCAGACGCAGGTGCAAACCCAGGTCGATGATAGCGCCTCTGCTGGCAGCCTGACGGCACCAATGAACGGCACCATAGTCGCAGTGATGGTCGAAAAAGGCGCTGTTGTCAGTGCTGGCCAGACGCTTTTAGTGATGGAAGCGATGAAAATGGAATACAGCATCAAGGCGCCTAAAGATGGTGTGGTTAATCAGCTGTTTTATGCCGCTGGTGATTTAGTCAAAGACGGTGCTCAGCTGGTCGATTTTACGGCTGCGGACTAACGCAGCCCCTTTTAAGGAAAGATGCATGTCACTGATACTAAACCCAGAACATACAGCAGCTTTACCCAAAGCCGTGCGACTTGTTGAAGTAGGCCCACGCGATGGTCTGCAAAATGAAAAAGCTGTATCGCTGGAAGCCAAAGTGGAGCTGGTGAACCGCCTTGCAGAAACTGGCTTGCGCACTATTGAAACCGGCGCTTTTGTCTCCCCTAAGTGGGTGCCGCAAATGGCCGATTCAGCCGCTGTGTTCGCACACATCAAACGTAAGAGCGATATCAGTTATGCGGCTCTTACGCCCAATCTGCAAGGTTATGAAGCAGCCAAAGCAGCAGGAGCTACTGAAGTGGCCGTATTTGGTGCTGCTTCAGAGGCTTTTACCCAAAAAAACATCAACTGCAGCATAGCTGAAAGCCTGGAGCGTTTTGTCCCTGTGATGGCGCGCGCTAAGCTGGATGGTATCAAGGTTCGGGGTTATGTCTCTTGTGTGGTGGGTTGCCCTTATCAGGGTGAGGTAACTCCTGCTGAAGTAGCCAGGGTTGCTAAAGCGCTGCTGGAGATGGGCTGCTACGAAATTTCGTTAGGTGACACTATAGGCGTTGGCACTCCATCTAAAGTGAATGCCATGCTGGATGCGGTGCTGGCGGTAGTGCCGGTACAACAACTGGCTGTGCATTTTCACGACACTTATGGTCAGGCGTTAAGTAATATTTACGTGGCGCTGCAACGCGGTATTGCTGTAGTCGACAGCTCAGTTGCAGGTTTAGGCGGCTGTCCCTACGCTGCCGGTGCGTCAGGCAATGTTGCCACTGAAGAAGTGGTGTATTTACTGAACGGCCTTGGCATTCAGACAGGTGTTGATTTACAACAGCTGGCTTCAGTTGGCTGGTTTATCAGCGAGCAGTTGGGAAAAGCCCCTAGTTCTAAAGTAGGATTGGCGCTTAAGGCCAAATGCCAGCAGAATTAACTATTGATAGCATCTATTAAGGATAAAAAATGGCAGGGTTTAATAAAGTTGTGACCAGCTATGAAGAAGCGCTGGCAGGTCTGAGCAACGGTATGACAGTGATAGCCGGTGGTTTTGGTTTATGTGGTATTCCGGAAGGCCTGATTGCTCAGATAAAAAAAATGGGCACTACGGACTTAACAGTCGTCTCCAATAACTGTGGTGTTGATGGTTTTGGTTTAGGTGTGTTGTTAGAAGACCGCCAAATCAAAAAGATGGTGGCCTCTTATGTTGGCGAAAATGCATTATTTGAAAAGCAGCTGTTATCCGGTGAACTCGAAGTAGTTCTGACCCCTCAAGGCACTCTGGCTGAAAAAATCCGTGCTGGTGGCGCTGGCATTCCGGCTTTTTACACCGCAACAGGCTACGGTACACCTGTGGCTGATGGCAAAGAAACCCGCGAGATTAATGGCCGTAACTATGTACTGGAAGAATCCATTACCGGTGATTTTGCCATAGTTCGCGCCTGGAAAGCCGACCGTTACGGCAATCTGGTCTTCCGCCATACCTCAATGAACTTCAATCCTATGGCTGCGACTGCAGGCAAAATCACTGTGGCTGAAGTGGAAGAAATTGTTGAGCCGGGTGAACTTGAGCCAAGCCAAATTCACACACCAGGTATTTATGTGCAACGTGTGATCAAAGCCAGCTTTGAGAAACGCATTGAACGTCGTATGGTCCGTCAGGCTTAAGGAGCACAGCAAATGGCATTATCACGTGAACAGGTCGCTATGCGGGTGGCTCAGGAATTACAGGACGGTTATTACGTCAATTTAGGTATTGGTATCCCAACATTAGTTGCGAACTATGTACCAGCAGGCATTGAAGTGATGCTGCAATCGGAAAACGGTTTATTAGGTATGGGCCCCTACCCAACCGAAGCTGAATTAGATGCAGATATGATCAATGCAGGCAAAGAAACAGTGACAGCTATTAAAGGCGCGGCGATTTTCAGCTCAGCCGAAAGCTTTGCCATGATCCGTGGCGGCCATGTTGATTTAACCGTCTTGGGCGCTTTTGAAGTGGATCAAAACGGCAATATCGCCAGCTGGATGATCCCAGGCAAATTGGTGAAAGGCATGGGCGGCGCTATGGATTTAGTCGCAGGTGCACAAAACATTATTGTCACTATGACTCACGCTGACAAATACGGCAGCTCCAAGCTATTGGATAACTGTACTTTGCCTTTGACTGGCGTGAACTGTGTGAAAAAGATTGTGACTGATTTAGCTGTACTGGAAGTAAGAGACGGCGCTTTCCATTTACTGGAACGGGCACCTGGCATCAGCGTAGAGGAAATTCAGCAAAAAACTGCGGGTAAGTTAGTTGTTTCGGGTGATATTCCGGAAATGCAGTTCTGATGTAAAACTGATGTTAGAGTCGGAGCTCAAGCTCCGGCTCTAACGAAATGCCTTGGCCTGTAAGCCAGCACCAGCATTATCCCTGTTAATATCGCCACTAATTAAGGCAATCGCATTTTTAGTGCTGACCACTGTCACTTTGTCGATATTACCAATCAGCATCACAAAAGCTGTCTGCTGATTAGCTAACCTGTACCAACCTACTTTGTAATTAGGAAGGTTGATGGCGTTTACTGCAACTTCAGGTTTAAACTCACCCAGCTCTTCACAAATGACCACTGAAACTTTACTTTGCGCAGAGTGGATATCATCAATCTTCGTTTTATATAAACCCGCTTTCAGCTCCAGAGCGTTGTCAGTCATTAACAAAGTGTTATCACTGAACTTAAGACTCAGTAGTAAAAAACACAAAGTACAACAGCTGAAAACCCATAAGGATTGTCTTAACCAAAGGGGTTTAAAATACACCAGAGCCGATAAAACCAAAGCTGGAAGCAGCACACAAACAATAAAAAGCAGCGCATAAAGATGCCAGCCGATCTCAGATAAATACATTTAATTTACTTTCATCAATGAATTGGCCACATGATAATAGCACAAATCAAACTTTTCCTAACCCATTTGTTAAACATTGTTAAATATTTAGTAGCTTTACTAGTCAGGCTGCCGATCCTTGCTGTTCACCCGACACAGAACAACAGTGGATCTGAGGTTCAAACATAAATTTTTGCCGATAAGCCTTAGGTGTCAGGCTGGTGTAATGCACAAACAACTTACGAAAAGATGAGATATCTTCATAGCCTACCTGTTGCATAATTTCCTCTGCTGTCCACAAGGTATTTTCCAGCAGGGATTTTGCCCTCTCAATACGTAAACGCTGTAAATAAGCCATAGGCGTTTCGTCCAGATGTTGCTTAAAACGCCGGATCAAAGTGCGGGGTGTCATGGCAAAAGTTTCGGCTACTTGCTCCAGGCTAAGAGGTTCTGCAAGATGGTGCTGCAAATAGTGCTGAATTTCAGCTAACTTAGCGTCTTTATGCTGTGGTGCCAGTTGCAGTGACAAATAGGGTAACTGTGACGTCCGGTTAGGATCAGTCAACATAATCTTTGCCATTTGCTGAGCAAAAGCTGTGTCCATACACAGCTCGACAAAACGCAGGCATAAGTTCAGGTAAGAGGTAGTAGCGCCGCCAGTTAAGATGCTTTGCTGCTGCACCACCAACTGCTGTAAATCCAATTTGACTTGCGGAAACATCTGGCGGAAATAGTCTTTAAAAAACCAGACCGAAGTGGATTGTAAACCATCTAACAAACCAGTGCCGGCCAAGGCAAAAGTACCATTGCAAAAAGCTCCCAGCCATTTGCCTTGCTGCAACATCAATTGCAATTCTGTTTTGTAAGGATGCAATTCCTGACTGACACGCAGCAGATCCTTTGAGTTGTAGGCATAGAAACCCGGGATCAACAAAATATCAATCTGACTGAAATCTGCAGCTTCAACCTTAATAGTAAAAGGCCCATGCTGTAATTCTGCTTGTGGACCTATTAACAGGGTTTCAAATAGCAGTTGATCACTGTGTTGTATCAGTTGCCAGTATTTATTACAGAAGGTAAAAAAATCGATCACCCCTGTCACACTGCTCATCACTACGTCTTGATTGACCCAAATACCAATGCGTTTCATATTGTCACTTACAGCCTCAATTACGTCATTAGTGACACTTTAGACCTGATTACCCCCAAAGTAAAGTAGCAGCATCAATAAAAGGAGGTGCTTATGTTTCAACTATCAAAACGCACAACGGTGTTGGCTTTATTGGCTCTGGTCTGGGCTATGGTGGTGGGTTTGGCGTGGCAAATACAGCCGGATCCTTTGCTGCATCTGGTGCAAATTCCGATATTACTGGTGCTGACCTTAGGGTTGGCCAGCACCAGCCTGGATGACTAGTTTATCAATCAGGCTTTGCGTTGCAATACAGTCAGTAAACTGGATGTATCCCAACGACCACCGCCCATCGCCTGCACCTGGGCGTAAAACTGGTCAACTAAAGATGTCAGGGGCAAAGTAGCACCGTTGTGACGGGCTTCATTTAAGGTAATAGCTAAATCTTTACGCATCCAGTCAACAGCAAAACCAAAATCGTATTTGCCTTGTAACATAGTGGAGCCACGGTTTTCCATTTGCCAGGACTGAGCAGCCCCTTTGCTGATGGTATCCAAAACAGCCTGACCATCTAATCCGGCTTGTTGGGCAAAATGCATAGCCTCAGCCAAGCCTTGTACCACGCCGGCAATACAAATTTGATTCACCATTTTGGCCAGTTGACCACAACCTGCAGGCCCTAATAAACGGGCACTGCGGGCGTATTTCATCAGCGTACTTTCAGCTTTTGCAAACTCAGCGGCTTCCCCGCCCAGCATAATGGTCAGCAGACCATTCTGAGCACCAGCCTGACCACCTGATACAGGTGCATCTAAAAACCCTATGCCTTTTGCTTTGCAGGCCAAAGTCAGTTCGCGGGCTAAATCGGCTGAGGCTGTGGTGTGATCAATCAATACAGAGCCTGGGGCCATAGAGGCTAAAACACCCTGCTCGCCATAAACGACTGAACGCACATCGTCATCATTGCCTACACATATCATCACCAGATCAGCGCCTGCGGCCGCTTCAGCCGGAGTTGATGCACAAGTACCGCCATACTGCTGCACCCAATCCAGCGCCTTCTGCTTTGTTCTGTTGTACACGCACACTTGCTCGCCTTTTTGCTGCAAATGCCCGGCCATAGGAAAGCCCATAACACCCAAACCAATAAAGGCTACTTTTTGTTGTGATAAATTTGACATAATTTTGACTTATTTCTGTGACAGACTTGAATGCCAAGAAGCTTACTAGAATCAGGGCCTCTGACGCAAAAGCATCAGACGAGTTGCAGAAAAGGACAGTTATGCCAAAGGTTCACCATTTTAAAGTGAAAGACAGTCAAGGCGAGGACGTTGATTTAGCCCAATACAGGGATAAAGTGGTACTGATTGTCAACACAGCCAGTCAGTGTGGTTTTACCTCGCAGTATCAGGAACTGGAAGCCTTATATCAGCAGTACAAGGATCGTGGCTTTGTGGTACTAGCTTTTCCCTGTAATCAATTTGGTGCCCAAGAACCTGGGTCCAACGCAGAAATACAACAATTTTGTCAGCTGAATTATGGTGTTAGTTTTCCGGTTTTTGGCAAGGTACAGGTCAATGGCCTGGATTCAGACCCTTTGTTTGAATACCTGAAAGATCAGGCCCGTGGTTTAATGAAAACCCGCGCTATTAAATGGAACTTCACCAAGTTTTTAGTCAATCGCGAGGGTGATGTCGTTAAACGTTATGCCCCACGCACCAAGCCGTCCAGCCTGCATCAATCGGTTGAAGAAGTGCTGAACAGCTGACGCTTTGATTAAAAACAATATAGACAGCGACTTTTTGCGTTACTCTGAGTTTCGGATCAATAAGCAAGGAGCCACAAAATGAAAGTTGCCGTCTTTAGCGCAAAAAAATACGATCAGACAAGTTTTGCTGATTGGGCAGACCCAAGCCTTGAGTTCAGCTTTTTTGATGGCCCACTGGATCAACAAAGCGCTAAATTAACCCAGGGTTATGCAGCCGTCTGTGTTTTTGTAAATGACGATCTGTCTGCCCCAGTGCTTACTGAATTAAAAGCTGCGGGAGTGGGCATGATCGCCTTACGCTGCGCTGGTTTTAATAATGTCGATGTGGCTGCGGCCAAAGAGCTTGACCTGCGGGTTGCCCGCGTTCCCGCTTACTCACCTGAAGCTGTCGCAGAACACACAGTGGCAATGATCCTGTGTTTAAACCGTAAATTACATAAAGCTTACAACAGAGTGCGGGACGATAACTTTGCGCTCGATGGCTTACTGGGTTTTAACCTGCATGGCAAAACTGCAGGTCTGGTCGGTACAGGCCGTATAGGAGCGGCCACGGCTAAAATTCTGCTTGGATTTGGTATGGAGCTGCTCTGTTACGACATTCAGGTGAATGATGAACTGGTCAAAGCAGGGGTACGTTATGTAACTCTTGAAGAGCTTTGGACAAAATCAGATGTGATCAGCCTGCATTGTCCGTTAAATCCTCAAACTCAGCATATGATCAACGCTGATAGCCTGGCACTGATGAAAGACGGTGTCATGCTGATCAACACCAGCAGAGGTGGCTTAATTGATACTAAAGCTGTGATTAAAGCGTTGAAGGGCCGCAAGATTGGTTATTTGGGTCTGGATGTGTACGAGCAGGAAGCCGATTTGTTTTTTCAGGATTTGTCCGGACAACTGATAGACGATGAAGTGTTCAAGCGGCTACTGACTTTCCCTAATGTATTGATCACCGGACACCAGGCGTTTTTTACGGCCGAAGCTTTACAGCAAATTTGTCAGGTGACCAGTGATAATCTGCTGGCTTTTAAGGCCAACAGATTAAGTGGCAACGAATTGTGATCAAGGGCGGGTTTGATACCCGCCACAAATTATTGTTTTAATTGACGTTCAAAAAACGCAGTAATAGTTTTATGTAAATGGGTTTGCACCGGCTGACCAAACATAGAGTGTTTGCTGCCCGGGTAATCCATACTTTCAAATAATTTACCTTGGTGCTGTAATTCAGAGTACAACTTAGTGCTGTGGGTAAAAAGCACGTTGTCATCCGCCATACCATGGTAAATCAGCAGATTGCCCTGATAGTCTTTCACATAAGGAAAGACTGAGCTTTGCTCGTAGCCCGCTTTATTTGTCACAGGATGACCTAAATAACGCTCAGTGTAATGGGTGTCATACAAAGCCCAATCGGTCACAGGAGCACCTGCTACACCAGCTTTAAAATAATCTCCGGCTTTAAACATCGCCATAATAGCCATGTAACCACCATAGCTGTGGCCATAAATGCCAATACGCTTTGCATCGACATAAGGTAAAGTCCGCAGATACTCAACACCGGTAATTTGATCGACAAGCTCTATATCGGCCAGTTTTTTGTAAATCGGGTCTTCAAAAGCTTTACCGCGATTGTCCGAGCCTCTGTTGTCCAGTTGAAATACCACGTAACCATTTTGTGCCAGATACTGGAAATACAGATCCCTTGCACTCCAGCTATTGGTCACACGCTGTGCACCTGGCCCAGCATAGACCCCTACTACAACAGGGTACTTTTTGCCCTTTTCAAGCTGTTTTGGTTCAAATATACGGTAATGTAAGGTCTGGCCATCTTTTGCTTTTAAGGTGCCAAAACGCGGTTTAACCAAAGTATCTTTAAATGGAGCTAATGGATGAGAACCGCTGACATCATTGCTTTCCAGTACAGTCAGCACTTTGCCTTCCACAGTCTTAAGTTCAACTTTAGTTGGCTGTAGTACGCTGGAATAGCTGTCAATAAAACTCTGGCCTGTTTCAGCCATAACCACTGCATGCGAAAAATCAGCCTGAGTTAAACGCTTCGCTTCGCCCCCTTTGACTGGTACTGAATACAGATGACTTTCGAGCGGTGTATCTTTGCGGCCAGAGAAATAAATCATGCCTTGCGTTTCGTTGATCGCTTCTATTTTATTAACAACCCAATCCCCCTGGGTCAACTGACGCACCAAAGTGCCATCCAGTTTATACAAATACAAATGTTTATAACCGTCCCGCTCCGACGCCCAGACAAAATGTTGCCTATCTTTTAAGAAATGCAAATCGTCATTTAAGTTAAGCCAGGTTGAGCTTTGTTCCTTCAGCAACACCTTAGTTAAACCTGAAGGCAATTCAACAGAGCGCAATTCCAGATGCTGCTGATCCCTGCTTTGCCACTGATAGGTTAACAAAGAGGCTGTTTTACTCCAGTTCACCCGCGCCAGGTAAATATCCTGCTCTTTGCCTAAATCAAGCCACTGCACTTGAGGCTGTTCAATGCCTACAACTCCCAGCTTTACCTTCACATTCGCTGTGCCGGTAAAAGGATAACGCTGATTAAAAAGCTTAATTTCGTCGGCATAAATTTCATTACGAACAGCTTCAGCTACAGGCGACTCATCAATCTGACTAAAGGCAATTTTGCTGTCATCAGGTGCCCACCAGTAACCTGTCATTCGGCCCATTTCTTCCTGAGCAACAAATTCAGCCATACCATTTTTTATCAGACCTTTGCCATCTGTGGTTAATTGGCTTTCTTTGCCCGATTTGAGATCCAATACAAAAATATTTTGCTCCCGGATAAAAGATACATACCGGCCTTTGGGCGATATTTGTGCATCGGTTTCAAAAGCTTCAGTGTTTGTTAACTTGCGGGCTTTTTGGCTGACTAAGTCGTAATAATACAAGTCGCCATTCAGCGGAAACAGCAAGGCTTTACCATCTTTGGACCAGTTATAGCTGACAATACCGCTGGCAAATAAGCGTAAACGTTCACGCCTTGCTTTTTCTTCATCTGACAATAGCTCAGGACCGCTAAACAATTGATCTGAATCAACTAAAAGACTGTGTTTACCTGTATCAATCTGGTATTGCCACAAATCCAGCCTGTTGGCGTCTGTTTCTTTGCCTTTGAGGTAAGTCACACGACTGCCATCAGGTGAAAAGCTTAAAGAACGAGGCGCTGTGCCGCTTAATGCGGGTTCAGCGAACAAACGTTCTAAAGGTAAAGTGGCATCTGCATAAGCTGTAGCTGAAAGTAGCAGTGTTGCTAAAGCAGCCGGAGTAAGAAGTTTTTTCACCAGTGAAGATCCTTGATTTGAATAACCACCCTATCTGAATCGACTTTGAGAAAAACAGCAAGTCGGATCGGACATTTTTCATTTATTTAGGTTCAAATTTTTCGTTCATTTTCCGAAAAAAAGCGCTAAAAACCAGTGAAAGCACCAGCTTGGTGCGACAACTTACCAAAATAGCGCGTTCAATTAACATGAAATCACGATAGACAAACAAAAGTTTTTCAAATATGGTCTGTACAGAGCTCGTAGAAAAAAAATGAGCCAACACAAAAATCCAGATGAGAAGGCAACATCCATGAAGAAAGAAATAACCAACTACCATCCAGTTGCTGCCGCCATAAAAATCGCTTTATGCGGCAGTTTATTGTTCAGTACTTCTTTAATAGCTCAGGAAACAACCGAAGCCGCTGCTGAACAAAAAGCAGAAAACGCTGCAGTTGAAAAAATTGCGGTTATAGGTGCTCGTGGTGCTCCACGTTCTGTAGGTGATTCTGCTGTTCCTGTTGATGTTATAGGCGGTGAAGAGTTTTCAAAAAACGGCACCAGCGATATGGTTAGCCTGATGACTGCAGCTGTGCCATCTTTCAACGTTAATGCTCAACCTATTAATGACGCTTCAACCCTTATCCGCCCGGCTAACTTACGTGGCTTACCACCAGACAGCACCCTGGTATTAGTTAATGGCAAAAGACGCCACCGTGCCGCTGTGATTACCTTTTTAGGCAGTGGTATTTCTGACGGCTCACAAGGCCCTGATATTTCTGTTATCCCTTCTATTGCATTAAAACAAGTTGAAATTTTACGGGATGGCGCAGCCGCTCAATACGGTTCAGACGCTATTGCTGGTGTGATTAACTTCCGCTTAAAAGATGCTGATGAAGGAGGCTCTTTTGAAGTAAAAACTGGCCAACATTATGAAGGCGACGGTGATTTGCGCCAGATTTCCGGTAACATAGGTTTGCCTTTTACAGATAATGGTTTTGCCAATATCAGTGGAGAATATAAACAAGCCGATCCTACCAGCCGCTCTGTGCAACGTAGTGATGCTGCAGGCTCTGCTGCTGCTGGGAATCCTTTTATTGCAGATCCGGCTCAGGTATGGGGTTCACCTGAATTTAAGCGGGATGCAAAGCTATTTGCCAATATAGGTCTGGAAGTAGCAAAAGATCGTGAATTTTATTTATTCACTAACTGGGCAGAACGTGATGTAGAAGGTGGTTTTTATTTTCGCCATCCGACCACACGCAGTGGTGTCTACTCTAATGATGACGGTGCAAGCCTGCTGATTGGTAATCTGGATGAGAGCTTAGGCAGTTGCGGAACTATTGCAGCGAGAACAGGTACAGGTGACAATACCCGTATCCGTGACCATGCAGATATTATGGCTGACGTGGATGCACTTCCAGCACACTGCTTTACGTATTACAGTATGTTGCCGGGTGGTTTTACACCCAAGTTTGGTGGCGTAGTTACAGATACAGCTATAGCTTCAGGTGTAAAAGGTGAACTGGAATCAGGCTGGGCTTTTGATGCCAGTATGTCGATTGGCCGCAGCGAAGTAGAGTTTTATATAAAAGATACCCTGAACCCTTCTTTAGGCAAAGATACTCCGCGTGATTTCAGTCCTGGTAAGTATGTACAGTTGGAAAAAGCAGCCAACTTAGATTTTAACAAACCAATTGACGTAGATGCTTTACCTTACCCGCTGAACGTAGCTGGTGGTGTTGAGTATCGCGATGAAACCTTTGAGATTTATGCCGGTGATGCAGCATCATTTGAAGTGGGCCCATTGGCTTCACAAGGTTTTGGTATAGGCTCAAATGGTTTCCCTGGCTTTAAACCTGAAGATGCTGGTTCTTTTAATCGTTATAGCTATGCAGCTTACACCGAGTTAGGCGCTGAATTCAGTGACGATTTCCGTATGGACTTTGCCTTACGTTTTGAAGACTTTGAAGACTTTGGCAATACCACCAACGGTAAACTGACAGCGCGTTATCAGGCTACCGATGAAATAGCATTCCGTTCAGCAGTCAGTACTGGCTTCCGTGCTCCTACTGTGGGTCAAAGCCATGTGCGTAACGTAACCACATCCTTTAGCCCTGAAGGCTTAGTTGATACAGCAACTTTACCGCCTGATCATCCTATTTCACTGCAAAAGGGTGGCAAGCCATTAACTCCTGAAAAATCAAAAAACTTCTCTATAGGTACAGTGCTTGAAGTGAATGATTGGTACGTCACTTTGGATTATTTCCATATCAAAGTAGATGACCGCATCAGTCAAACATCTGGCTTAAAACTAAATCAGGCAGACATAGACGCTTTGCTGGCCTTAGGCGTAAATGATGCCAGCAGCTTTACCAGCGTAAAATATTTCACCAACGATTTTGATACCACGACTCAAGGCCTGGATTTAGTAGCTAACTATGGATTTGATCTGTGGGATGGCCGCACTACTCTGGCTTTTGCATATAACTGGACTGACACTACGGTGGATCGTATCAGCGAATACCTGATCGATGGCGAGCTGACAACCAATATCAGTGATGCCAAAAAAGAGCAGTTAGAACGTGGTTTACCTCGGGTTCGGGGCAGCTTCACAGTGAATCAGAACTATGGTGACTGGAAAGGTTATGTTCGCTTTAACCATTTTGGTGCCTTTTATGAAGACCACTTAGACAATGGTGTGTTATTGGAAGCTGACGGCGGCATACCTATTGAAGTAGGTTCAGCAATTACCGTTGATGCGGAAATCAGCTACAGTATCAACGATAGTTATGAAATCAGTGTTGGTGCGCAAAACTTATTTGACGCCTACCCTGATGAACATAAATGGCAGGGTATAGCGGGTTCTAAATACCCAACTACTGCAGTAATGGGCATTAACGGTGGTTTCTATTATGCCCGTCTAAACTATAGCTTCTGATCAGAAGTGTTCCCGCTAAAAGCCCGGTTTGATACCGGGCTTTTTTATGTCCATGGATGGACGGTATGTCGCAACTGTTGGGAACATTGTTGCGACGATGTCCATGGATGGACGGTATGTCGCAACTGTTGGGAACATTGTTGCGACGATGTCCATGGATGGACGGTATGTCGCAATTGTCGGGGTGATAACGGTCTTTCGCCTCTGGCGCAGGCCGGATGCTTGTTGCGAAGATGGACACGCATGATATTCAACATCCCCCCTCCGATTTAGTCATTGCAGATCTGGTATGACCATGGCAAAGTGCTTTCAGATTTAGATACGAAAGACAAAAGATGGACTTAATTCCCTGGAGCTACGCGACACAATACGGTTTTACCTTAAGAGGATTTTACACCTGTCCCAGTGGTAAACCGGTGTTGCATATTTTGCATGGCAACGGCTATTGCAGTCGGATGTACCAACCCTTTTTAGCCCAACTTGTTCCCTATTTTGATTTATTTCTATCCGACGCTCAGGGTCATGGGGATAGCGACCATGGCGGCACTTTTATAGGTTGGAATCAAAGTGCAGATCTGGCTCATGATGCCTGGCTGGCGCACAAAGACTTATTTTCTGATGCCCCCTGTTATGCTGTTGGACATAGTTTTGGTGGAGTATTAACAGCACTTATTAACAGTAAAACAACCAGTCCATTTGATGCCGTAGTTTTACTTGATCCGGTGCTATTTACTCCTGGGATGCTGACCCTGATGCAAACTCTGGATTGGCTGGGTTTTTACAAAAAAAATCCAATGGTTAAAAAGGCGCTCAACCGCCGTCAGCAGTGGCCAGATAAAGATTCTGCTTATACCTACTTACACCAAAGAGGTATGTTTAAAAACTGGCAGGATGATGCGTTGGCAAGTTACATCGATCATGCCTTGTATCATAGTAATGACGGCCTGGAACTAAAATGCAAAGCTGAACGCGAAGCCGAAATATTTGGCTCATACCCAAAAAAGCTTTGGTTTCAGTTAAAGCAACCCTGTAGCCCTACTCTTTTGATTTATGGCAACAAAACCTACCCATTTGTCAGCAAGTCGGCAGAAAAATGGCGCAACTTAAATCATTCTGTTCAGTTGCATAAGCTAACTGGTGGTCATTGTTTTATGCAGGAAAATCCAAAAGAAAGCTCGGGTTTGATACGGGACTTTCTGTTACCACAGCAAAAGAACGAAATATGACAATTTTTAATCAGTAATACCATTCGACTGTCTGCGCAGTTGCTTTATAATGGCGCCAATTTTCTCCGGATCCAGATAAATATGAAACATAGTATTATTGTGAGTGCTGTATTGCTGGCTTTGGCTGGTTGTAGCCAATTACCTCAGCAGACGCCTGCTCCCATGAAGAAAGTCATTGAACCTGTGGTCGCTCCGGAACCTGATTTAGTCGAAAATGAAGTATTAAATGACAACATTGCGCAGGCGCAAGCGACTGACTTTGGCCATATTTTTATCGACCGGGATATGAGTTTTACTGGCACTTTACCTTGTGAAGGCTGCCCGGGCATAAAATATCATGTCAATCTGTTCCAGGATGGCAAGTTTGAAGCCCGTCAGGAATTTATTGATCAGCATGAAGTAAATCTGGTGAAAGGCACCTGGTTACTGGAAGGCCGGGTGATCCATCTGATGTCTCAGCAGGCAAAGATTCCCTCGTTCCAGTTTGTCAGCAATAACAAAGTTGTACTATTGGATGAAGCTGGTAAACCTGTAGTGTCTAAAGATAACTATGAGTTAGTACGCTCCAATGATTTTATTAAACTTGATACCAGTATGCAGATGCTAGGTATGTATCAGGTTGTTGATAATAATGCTTTTTTTACCTCATGTAGCAATGGTGAAAAATCATCTGTCGCCATGACTCAGCATCATATCCCTATGCTGCGTAATTACCAGACAGACAAAAATCTGAACGGAAAAGCAGTCATTGCCACTATGGTTGCACGTCAAAGCCCAAAAGAAGACAAGATGTTGTTTGTCGAAAAGTTTGAACAATTTTGGCCTGGAGCAACCTGCCCTGACAAATTGAATGTAGCTAAGGTACAAGGTATTGTCTGGCGGGTAGAGCGGGTGAAGTTTATCCAGGTACCACAACACTACAACTTACGTATGCTGTTCAATGATAATGCCAAACTCTATGGTTTTTCAGGCTGTAATGTCTTTAATGCAAGCTACAGTCAAAGTTCTAACCTATTGAAAGTAAACCCTTTAGTCAGCACTAAGAAGTACTGCGCTCAAAGTAACTACTATGAATCAAACTTTACTCAACACTTACAGATGGCTGATCGTATTGAGTTAAATGGTGATAAGTTACAACTTTTCCATAACAACGAAGTTGTGGTTGAAATGAGGCCTGCACTTAATTAATCATTCTGATGCCTTTGTGATGTCGTTGATGTCACAAAGGCTCTGTTTTTTCTGTATACCCTTCTGTAACATCTCTTAGCGCTTGCTGATTTCTGTCTGTATCCAGCCGTATCGCAAATTCACAATGGTCCTGCTGTAACCAGAATACTGTATTAATCAATCGTCTTTGTTGGCTCCACAGCCCTTTTCTATAATTCAAGCCCGCCCTTGCGCTTAACGTTAAGCTTGGATTACCACCCAGTAAGGCATTCAGTAAACGGCTTAGAGCGATAAAGATGTTGTTGCTGTAGGTGCGTAGGGAATTGGGCATGGTTGGCCTTGGTTTTATCTGTTTGAATTGAAATACTTTTACATAAATATAAATAGGGTGCAATCGCCTGTAGGGGCGGTAGTTTGGGATTTTAAGAGCGGATTGGTGTTGAATTCGGGGGCGGTGAACTACTTGAACAGCGGATTTGTTCTGAATTCAGTGCGGTGAACTACATTATTGCGGGCGGTCAGGCGGCAGCAGGCCGTCTTGTCCGGCCTTTCGCATAGCTCAAGGCGTGAAACAGGCGTGACGCAAAACTGTTTGCGTCCCATTTTTCCTGTTTCACCCTGGCGACCGCCTGTGGCAACGCAAAT
>NZ_AFHI01000017.1 GCF_000217935.1 Rheinheimera sp. A13L | reverse complement strand
CTCTTATAATTCACCGGCCAAAACTAAACCCGTTGCAAGTCCCAGTGCGACCTCAAGTGTGCCGAATAACAGGGAGTTAATACTTCAAATTCAGCGACATCTCAATTTACTTGGTTACGCAGTGGGTAAAGTGGATGGTGTTGTGGGGACAAAAACAACACAAGCAATCAAAGGGTTTCAGACAAGCATTGGGGAGGAGGCAAACGGCTTGCCTTCGCATTGGCTACTTGAAAGACTTAAACGAGCAGCAAAGGGTTAACAAGGCCAACTCTTGCCCCGTAGTTTTTATGGGGCAGGGAGTTAATTAAACTCCCTAGCACTACTGGTTTTCGTTTGGCTCCACTGTATTGCATTGAATTTACAGTTAATTTGTTTATAAATTGTATGTAATCTGTGTTGTTTTTGATGATTTCTTATGCAATAGTTTGGCCCGATAGCCTGAATTTCCTATCCAGCTTCCCGCCCAATAAGGGATGAATCTCTAACTTGTTTTTATGGAACCACTTATGAAATCATTTGTTCTTTCTGTTGCGTTACTTTTCGCCTTTAATTCAGTTCCCGCAAAAGCACAAAGCACCGATGCTGAGCTTGTTCAGCAAGTGATCCAGTCGGCTTACATCGATGGATTTGCGAATCTGGTTGATATCTCTGCCATGGAGAGAGGCTTTCATCCATCATTTGAAGTGTTGCGGTTAAAGGACGGCAATGTCGAAAAAACACCTATTGCTCACTGGATTGCCGGCGCGAAAAAGCGCGTTGAAAACGCGGCCGGAGCAGCGCCACAAATCATTTATACCGGAAAATATTTGCAGCTTGATGTCACAGGTTCTGTTGCAGTGTCCAAACTGGAAGTGTACAAGTCAGACAAACTGGCTTACACGGATTATCTGAGTTTGTACAAGTTTGATGAAGGCTGGCGCATCGTTTCAAAAGTGAGCCACAGTCACTAATTTTTGTGCCGTTTACCTATTCTCAGACAACTCAGGGGCTGGGCATGGATCTTGCCCCTGAGTTTCGTGGGGTTTAAGCTGTAAGACAATCGACGTAAAGCTTAAATACCTGAGAAAGCCCAGCTTTGTGGCCTGGGTTAACCGATATAAATAGTAACTAGAGCATATAAACGGAATTAAAAAATGTTAAATAGCATCATCAAATCTGGCTTCGTTGTTTTCATGTCCATTAGTTTTGGGATCAATGCTTCACCCCGTATTCTCAGTATGGAAAAAGATGGTGCTGTAGGTAAATATTACCCAGCCTCGTCCCCTGAAAAACGGGTTGGTGTTTTGGTGCTCGGAGGCTCTGAAGGTGGACAGCCGGAACTACTTGCCAAAGCAGTAGTTGAAGCAGGGCATCCCACATTAGCTTTAGCCTATTTTAATGCACAAGCTTTACCAGCGGAGCTGGAGCGGATCCCTTTAGAATATTTTGATCAGGCCAAAACATGGCTGCAACAGCAGCAAAACGTGAAATCAGATGAGCTGATCGTCGTAGGCTGGTCAAAAGGCGCTGAGTTGGCTTTGTTACTGGCCTCTAAAGATAAACAAATCTCACGGGTTGTGGCTATAGCACCAAGCTCTGTGGTTTGGGCTGGTATATTAAAAGACTGGACCAAAGTGCCGGCATCAAGCTGGACATATCAAGGACAAGAGTTAGCTCATGTTCCCTTTAAACCGTCCGGGCCGGTAAACAGCTTGTTGGATCTGTATAAGCAGTCATTAGCGAACAGGGTGGATCAAAGCAAAGCCACTATCCAGGTTGAAACTATCAGCGCCAGGGTAGTGCTGATGACAGGCGAGAAAGATGAAATATGGCCATCGCCACAAATGGCTGAAGATATATGCAGCAGAATGAATCTAAAGCAGCACGATAGCTGTGAACACCTGAACTACGATGGTTTGGATCATTTACTGAATAATCGATTTCTGGATAAAAATGATGTCTTAAATCAAACCTTTACCACTAAGTTGAATGGTGAATAGCAAACAAAGGCAACCAAAGCTTACGGCGCAGCTGTTTTGAGAATCATAAATGAAGTGAATATTCGCATATTACGTGAGGAAGCTCTCTTAATCAGACTTAAGATAGAGTTAATTTCAAATAGTGATTCACTCTTTTTCAATCCTGATTTTCCCGTCAATGCCTGCAAACATGCTTCTCAATTGTACTGCTACCATATGAGGCTTAAAGGTTATGTTAAACCAATGAGCCTTGTTTTCGGTATTTCGAGAATGCGAGGTGGTGAAGTTGGGCATTGGTGGGTTGAAAGTGAAGGCGTCTTAATTGACCTAACGGCTGACCAATTTAACGTTATTAGTGATAACGAGCTTAGTTATAAAATTAAGGCAAAACGTCAATATCTTCCCGTTTACTGTTGCTTGACAGAAAAGGCTCCTCATTCTAGGGTCTTCAACTTAGTACCGAAAGAGCGGTGGACGTGGAATATTAACGAAATTAATGAAACATATGTCGAAGATTTAGAGCTCTTATATGGTCGCCTGAATCTGTAAAAAAAGAACCTGTAGGGTCAGAATCAAAACGTCATCATTACACAACGATATTTAGGCATTATCGAAGAAACCAAAGCTGCATCATTAAAGTTACTTTATTGTTAATAAATCCCTGCATCTGGTTGCCGTTTTTCTATACTTACAGCAGTTTTTGTTAAAGCTGTAGGGGGCTTAGCATGGAAAACACCATAGAACTGATACATTTAATACTTATCGGCTTATGTCTTTATCTCTTGTCCACACATTTGGAATACAAAAAACAGCTGTTTATGCTGCAGGCCAAGCTGGATATGTTGTTAAAACACCAGGGGCTGGTTTTTGACTGGTTAGAACAATTGCCGACTGAAGTGCGGCAACAGCTGTTGCAACTGAAAGAAAAAGACGGTATTCGGCTGATAAGGCAAGAGACAGGCTTAGGTTTGATGGATGCCAAAGTTTTGCTGGATGACTATAAACAAAAACATGCAGCCAATTCATAGCTGCATGGTGGTGGTTTGGTCAAGTGGTCGCGCAGACCTTTCGTGCTATTCGCTGCACTCTAGCTGAGCTTGCTGCTGACAACGCGCTTCGGCTTCAGCTAAGGTGGTACCGCCCATACAAAAATCCAGTCTCATAATTTTTTCTTCGGCACTGTCTGGTTTTCCTGTTGTATTGTGCCACTGCCATTTTTTGATCACCTTGGTGGCACCTCTGGCTACGCCTTTTGCCGGAACCGAGCTCATCAGTTCAACACTTTCGGTTTCACCTTCTTTATCAATAATGACCTTAAATACACCACAACCCGCGACACCTTTTCTTGCCATATCTACAGGATAAAGAGGGGGAACCGGATTAACTCTGGTCCACAAGGCTTCATGCTGCAGTGGTTTTAACTCAGTTAAAATGGTGTAGCCATAGCTCATTGGTGCAGCACTTACTGCAGTGCTTAGGGTAATGGATAACAGGGCGAAGCTAAGAGTATGTAGTTTCATAAACAGTCCTTGAGTACCAGAGTTGCCATAAAGGGCCTCTTTGGGGTTCCTATAATTTATCTTGTTGAATAAACTAAAGAATAATTAACTTTGCGTCAACATAATTCCCTGGACACAGCCAGCTGTTTATTCACAAAGCCGGTAACCCACACCAGCTTCTGTTTTCAGGTGTTTGGGTGCTGAAGGCGTGTCTTCCAGTTTTTGTCGTAGCTGCGCCATATGCACACGAATGTATTCGGGCCTGTCCTGATAATGTTCACCCCATACCTGCTGCAAAATCTGGTTATGGGTTAACGCAGAACCTAAATGGCGCACCAGCAACAGTAAGATATCGTATTCGGTTTTGGTCAGATGCACGGGTTCACCTGCTTTGGTCACCAGGCGCTGCACCGGGTCTAACTTGATGTTGGCAAAAGCTAATGGACTGGCGGTTTTTTGTTGTTGTCGCAAAGTGGCTCTGATCCTTGCTAAAAGCTCAGCAGAGCTAAAAGGTTTGGTCACATAGTCATTGGCGCCACTATCCAGCGCCTGAACTTTATCCAATTCTTTACCCCGGGCTGAAATCACAATAACAGGCACTTCAGACCAGGAGCGCAGCTGCTGCAGCCATTGAATGCCGTCCATATCAGCTAAACCTAAATCCAGCAAAATCAAATCAAAACTATGCTCTTTGAGTAGAGCAAAGCCTTGTTTACCCTGCGCATGGATCAAACTCTGATAGCCCTGACTATCCAGCAGGGTTTGTAAGAAACTTTGTAAGCCTGTGTCGTCTTCCAGCACCAGCAAACGTACAGGCTGCGTTTTTTCAGTACCGTTATTCATAGTGGCCACTCCAATACAGCCGTTATATGGCGTGAGTTGTGCTGCAATTCAAAACTACCCTGATGCAAACCAGCAACAGCCCGACAAATATTAACCCCCAAGCCATGGCCTTTATCCCGCTGCGACTGTGCTTGCTCATTCAGGGCATTGGTCAGCCGGATATAAAACTGCGAACCGTTGCGTCCCATCTGTAACTCAAAAGGGGCTGCACCATGATACAAAGCATTTTCCAGCATATTCGCCAGCGCAATTTCCAGTAACTCCAAATCACCGTGCAAAGAGGCTGCTGCGCTGCAGCGCAAAGACGCGCTTACTTGTGTGGCTTTATCGCCTCGTCTGGCCAAAGCGCCAGCCACCAGATCGTCTGA
Source organism: Rheinheimera sp. A13L (assembly GCF_000217935.1). Lineage (GTDB taxonomy): Bacteria > Pseudomonadota > Gammaproteobacteria > Enterobacterales > Alteromonadaceae > Pararheinheimera. Next base: position 74,601 of record NZ_AFHI01000017.1, on the reverse strand, counting down.
ACTAAAATTCGTAAGCTGAATATGATGCCCTGTCAGTTGGGCTTTGCTCAGCTCCAGCACTTTCTCAAAATGCTGATTTAAGATCTGGCTTTGCTGGTAAATATTCAGCGCCTGCTGTTGACGTTGCTCTGTACTGAACTGCAATTCTGGATCGGCCAGCATGCTGGATGATCCCATAATAGTGGCCAGTGGCGTACGCAAGTCGTGCGACAGGGAACGTAACAGCATGGTTTTTTGTTGCTCCAACTGGGCTTTTACTCTGTCTTGTTGAGCTTTTTCACTGAGTTCCAGCCGGGCGTAACTTTGGGCCAATAATGACTGGGCTGTATGCAATAAAGTGGGATGGCTGCTCAGAGAAGAAGGTGGCACAACAATCCAGGCAGTGGCAGGAGAGCCAACAGGTAAAACCGAATGATCGGCTGTGGATTTGGGCTGCTCCGCAGTAATCACCTGAACAGAAGCACCTAAGCGGCGGCTTAATAACTTGGCGGTGTAGTCACATTGTTGTTGCCAGTTCTGCCGCTGGCCTAAACCTTTGGCCAGCATATACATGCCACGGGTTTGTGACATGGCATACCGTAAACGTTTTAACTGTTGTTTTGATTGATCAGACAGCAGGCTGATTAATAAACCCAATACCACCATCACCACAAAGCTGATAAAAAAACTGGCATCGTGTACATCAAAAGTATAATAGGGCGGTACAAAGCACCAGTTCAGCAATAAAACAGATACCAGCGTTGTGATCGCTGCCCAGCGCCAGCCATAGTGCTGCGCCTGCCATGCTACCCAGAGCAATTGCAGCATGGCAACGTCTGTTGGGCTTATCCAGCTGCGTAGCGGTAAACAGAGCAGCACGATCAGCAGCGGGGCTAACAAAGTGCCGGCAAGCTCGGACAGATAAGCAAATGAAAAACGCAGTGCTTTTGCCATATCAATAGCGCCAGTAAGAAGGGGTAAATAAAATCAGTAAGGTCAGAATTTCCAGTCGTCCCATCAGCATACCTAAACTCAGCCACCATTTCGCAGCATCGGGTAAAGTCGCAAAGTTACCGGCAGGACCAATAATACTGCCAAGGCCTGGCCCTACGTTCGCTACTGCAGTTGCAGCACCAGTGATTGCTGTGACTAAATCCAGTTCGCAGAAGGATAACGCCATGGCAATAAAGGCTATGGTAGCAAAATAAATAAAACAAAAGGCCAGCACATTGCCCAGTAGTTGATCATCTACTTTTTTTCCGCCGTAACTCTGGCTCCAGACTGCTTTCGGATGCACCAATAATTTTAACTGTTTCACCAGCAACATTGCTGCGAGCTGCATACGGAATATTTTTAAACCACCTGAAGTGGAACCAGAACAGGCGCCAGCAAAGGTCAGGTAAAAAAACAGCATAATGGCCATATTTCCCCACAAGGTATAGTCTTCTGAGGCATAACCACAAGTGGTAATAATAGAGACTACATTAAACAGGCTGTGGGTGAGGGCATCAAATACAGCTCTGTCATTATGCACCACCTGATAGGCCGTCAGCAGCAAGCTGCAAAATGCCACTATGGCTAAAAACGCCCGCACTTGTGGGTCTCGCCACAAGGAGCTTTTGTCGCCTTTGGCAAAACTTACAAAAAGTACAAAAGGCATAGCGGCCAGCATCATAAAAAAACTACTTAACCAATAAATTTGTGGCAGATCCTTAAACTGACCAAAAGACGCATCGTAGTTGGCAAAACCACCAGTGGCCACTGTGGTCATGGCATGAGTAACGGCATCAAAGCCGTTCATGCCGGCCAGATAATAGGACACCATAGCGCATAAAGTTAATACCAGATACACAGAACCAATAGCGGCGGACAGGGTAGAGCTGCGGGGCAAAATTTTGTCTGAGGTGTCGGAGTTTTCAGTTTTGAATAGCCGCATACCGCCAATTTTTAGCGCAGGCAAAATGGCGATGGCCATTACGATAATACCTATGCCACCTATCCAGTTCAGTACGGCGCGCCAGAACAAGATACCTTTTGGCATGGTATCTAATCCGGCAAGTACTGTAGAACCTGTGGTTGTGACAGCAGATACAGTCTCAAATACGGCATTGGAGATACTGATGTCCGGCACTATCAACCACAGCGGAATAGCCGAAAACACACACAAAGACAACCAGCTTAACGTGGTGAGTAAAAACAACTGACGATGCTTAATATCTTTTGCTTCTCGGCCTTTGTACACCAGGCTATACCCCACAGAAGCAGTAAAAAGTGCCGAGCCAAGAAAAACCCAAAAGCTGCTTTCGTTATAAAGAATAGAAACTGCCATAGCCACCAGTTTGACGGCCGACAACAGCAACAATAAATGCCCAAGCACCCGGTACATCAAATAACGACTTGAGCTTTTTACTGCAGAACCCAACACCAAAGTGGCGGCCATAAAATTTTATCCGGCGTGAAACAACAACCGGATTTTATAGCTTTGGGTTAAGGCGGGTTATAAAGATTGTATAAGGATTTACTGCAGGGGCAGGTCTTGCACCGGCCGGCAGGTTGTTATAACTGCCCCTTTAAATAACTCACCACACTACGCGCCAGCGGGCTATGTTCGTAGCCGCCTTCAAGCATTGAAACAAGACGACCTTCAGAGTAACGATCCGCCAGTTGCTTCAGTTGCTGGCCTAACCATAAATAATCCAGCTCGGTCAGTTTCATTTGGCCCATATCATCTTCCATATGAGCATCAAAACCAGCTGAAACCAATATCAGTTCAGGCTGAAATTCATGCATCAGCGGCAGCCACTCATCGGTAAATCGTTGTTGATACAAAGCTCCGCTGGTGCCTGCAGCTAATGGCATTTTGACAATAGAGGGTGAATGACTGATGGGGTCTGTGTATGGATAAAATGGATGCTGAAAAGAGGAGAAAAACTTCACTCTGGGATCCAATTGGAAAATATCTTCAGTGCCATTGCCATGGTGCACATCAAAATCCACAATCAGCACACGCTGCACCCCATAGTGCTGCATGGCATAAGCAGCAGCTATGGCGATGTTATTAAAAATACAAAAACCTTTGGCGGCTTTGTATTCAGCATGATGGCCAGGCGGGCGTATCAAACAAAAGGCCTGCGTATCCTGGTGTTGCATCACCAAGTCCACTGCATTAATGCCGGAACCTGCTGAATACAAAGCAGCGTTTAGCGATTTAGCATTGGCCTGGGTATCGTCATCCAGCCAGATATGGCCGGTATCAGGTATCACATCAAATACATGATCCACATAAGCCGGGCAATGCGCTAAACACAACTGCTCGCGACTGGCCGGGCTGGCGTCACGTTGTTGCACTACAAATTCAAGACCCGAACTTAACAGTTGGTCCTGCACTGCATGAATACGGGATGCGGCTTCCGGATGATCATGCCCTATATCGTAGGACAAACAGCGACCATGACTGTATATCACTAAACTCATTTACTGCTTCTCTGGTTCAGCCGCTTTTAACAGCAGCTCTAAATACACTTCATCCGGATCGCCACTGGCGATGCGTTTAAATCCGGCCTTTTCAAACACTTTCTGCATCGGTTTATTGTCGGATCGCACATAAGCCAGCATGCGATTGAGTTCGCGCATACAGGCAATTTTGATCATTTCTTCCAGCAGACGTTTGGCCATGCCTTTACCGTGTTGCCGCTCGCGGGTAACAAAAGCCACTTCAGCGCTGTTATCGGTTTCGTTCAGGTAATAACGTCCTACCGCCTGAATTTCCATCACTGAGCCGCGTTGCCTGACAATACAAAGCGCCAAATCACGGGATTGATCGACACTCACCAAAGTGCAGGACTTTTCTCTGCTCATTTGTTTAGGATGATGGTTGTAGCGTAGCAGCAGAGTTTCTTTGGTATGAGAGTAAAAAAACTCCTGCAAACGGCGCTCATCTGCCGGGTTTAATGCCCTTAAGTCATATTGCTCGCCAGCTATGGTTAAGGTTTTTACACCCACTTTACCCAGCTCTATCACATCTTTTGGGTAATCTTTTTGATAATGCGGCACCCAATAACGGGTGCGGACTTCATCCAGCAGCTGTTTACGAAATTTGGGATGCGCCACCCGAATAAGTTCCAGTGCACGTTCACGGATACTTTTGCCACGCAAAGAGGCGACACCAAATTCTGTCACTACATAATGCACATGACCGCGGGACGTGACTACGCCGCCCCCTTCTGTGATAGTTGCAACAATACGGGACACAGTGCCGTTTTTGGCGGTTGAGGGCAGGGCAATAATAGGTTTTCCGCCTTTACTCATCGAAGCGCCCCGGCTGAAATCCACCTGGCCACCAATACCACTGTAAAACTTATGACCTATGGAATCCGATACCACCTGACCTGTTAAATCCACTTCTATAGCGCTGTTAATCGCAATCATGGCATCGTTACGGGCGATATTAGTCGGCGAATTGACGTATTCGCTGGGGTAAAACTCAACATGAGGATTACCATCAACAAAATCGTATAAGCTTTTGCTGCCCATACAAAAACTGGTGACAGTTTTTCCAGGGTGAAAGGTTTTTCTTCTGTTGTTAATCACGCCTGTGGTAATGAGTTCCATCACACCATCTGAGATCACTTCAGAGTGCACGCCTAAATCTTTGTGATTGCCCAAATAACGTAAAACAGCCTCCGGAATTTTGCCTATGCCCAATTGCAAGGTTGCGCCGTCTTCAATCAGCATCGACACATACTGACCAATACGTTCAGTCACTTCATCCAGAACTGGCGGTGGCAGTTCTGGCAGCTCTTCTTCCTGCTCAATAAAAGCGTGGATTTGGCTTTGGTGAATAAAGGTATAACCATTGGTGCGGGGCATTTTAGGGTTAATTTGGGCTATGACTTTTTTCGCTGAGCGTATTGCTGCTGAGACTGCATCAACAGACACACCTAAGGAGCAATAACCAAAAGCATCAGGGGGGCTCAGCATCACTAAAGCAGCATCTAAAGGCAGAATTTCTTCCTTAAAAAGCGCAGGTACTTCAGATAAAAAACAAGGGGTATAGTCGGCGCGGCCTTCAGCTACAGCATCCCGCACCTTATCACCTGCAATAAACAAGGCATTGATTTTAAATAAATCGCTGTAACGTTGCTCTGCCCAGCAGTTATCCGCCAGCACCATCAGTTGTACCAGCTCTATATCATGCAGGTTTTTACTGCGCGCCATTAAATCGGCCAGCAAAGCCTGAGGGGCTGCTGCGTGGGAGCCAATAAAAATACGGTTGCCGGATTGCAGTAATGCGCTCCAGTCCAGCGATTTCGCCGGCGATTTATCTGATGTTTTGGCCATACCGCATCCTTTTTCTTTACCTTGTCAGAATAAAACGGTTTTGTCAGTGCGACCTAAGTCGATATAAACAAAAGGTAGGGGCTGTGGTTTATCCCCGCCCGCCTAAAATTACAATCCAGTATTCACTGTCGGAGAAATTTCTTCCCTGATCTGGCGCAACTCATCCTGCATTATTAGCCAAAATTCTTCATCCAGACACTGCGCCACATTGAGTCTGGTGTAATGGTCGGCATCGGGCAGGGTGCTGAACTGTGAGCCAGGCGCTAATACCACCTGACGTTGTTGCAAACGTTCGGACAATACACTGCTGCTGACGCCTTCTGGCAATTTTACCCAGCATAAAAAACCGGCCGAAGGTTCTGCCCATAACTGGCAATCCAGTTGCTTTAGCTTGGCAAATACCAGGTTACGGGCCTGCTGCAGTCGCCGCTTAAGCTGTTCAATATGACGACGATAACCGCCACCTGTTAATAACAGATAGACCAAGCGCTCCATGGTGTTGGACGTTGAAATACCACTAATGAGCTTTAAGTCGGTCAGGGCCGCAATAGTGGCTGGAGCTGCCGCAATAAAACCTACCCGTAAATCTGCCGACAGCGTTTTGGACATACTGCCTAAGTAAATGGTTTCAAAGCCATTTTGTGATTGAAAACCAGACATCGAAGCGTAACGCGATACCGGCTGGCTTTCAAAATCAGCGTAAATATCGTCTTCAATCAACAAGCACTGATGCTGCTGTAACAGCTGCAATACCGCAAAAGCCCGTGCCGGATGGATACTTAAACACACAGGGTTCGACAGCACCGAATTGGTTAAATAGGCTTTGGGTTGATACTGCTGCACCAGTTGCTGCACCACAGCTAAATCCGGCCCTTCTTTGGTGCGTGGCACCACAAGCAACTGCACCTGATGCAATCGCAGTAAAGCGAAGAAGTTATAAAAACCGGGATCGTCGACCATCACCCAATCTCCGGGTTTCAAATGCAAACGAAACACTAAATCCAGTGCATGAGAGGCGCTGTAAGTCAGCAGAATGTGCGCGGGTTCTGCAACCACAGAAAGCTGCGATAAACGCTGAGATAAAAACTGCCGCAAGGGGAAATAGCCCTGAGCAGGGCCATAATCGGTCAGAGACTGAGGCTGACGGGCTAAATCCCGCATGGCCTGGCGTATTTCCTGATCCGGTAACCAGTCAGGGGCTAACCAGCCTGCCGAAGCTTTGATCCAATGAGGCTCACGCAGCAGCGTTTGACGCATTAAAGCCACGTCCTGCTGCCTGCTGCTTTGACTGGCGCTGGCTTCCAGTTGCTGTTGCTGCTCCGTTAAACGGCTGACATAAACGCCACTACCGGGCTGGGAGCGGACAAAACCAGCGGCAGAGAGTTTTTCGTAGAGTTCTGCCACCGTAAATTTACTGATCTCTAAATGTGCCGCCAATAGCCGGATAGAAGGCAGGCGGGCGCCCGCATTCCAACGGCCGGATTGAATGGCCTGTTGTGCCTGCAGATACAGCTGACTGCTGAAACTCTCTTTGCTGGCTTTATCCAGTTGCCACTGCGTCAATGTAATTGTCATGGAATTTCCACCTGTACAGTCCAGTAAAACTTAGCGCCAACTGTCCTGATTGTCATGGTTGATTGCTTTATATACTAACGGAAGTTCGTCGACTGTCCAGCCACTTTTGGGAGCATCTTTATGTCTGCAGTTTCTGTGTCACCACAAAACCCTGTGGCTTTGTCGTTTTGGCAAAAACCATTGGTGCAAGGACTTTGGTTTGGCAGCTTAGGCATGTTGATGTTCTCTGCCGGATTACCTGCAACCCGAATGGCGGTGCTTGATATGCCGCCGGTATTTGTTGGCGCGGGCAGGGCTTTAATAGCGGCACTACTGGCATTGATACTGCTGCTTATTACACGACAAAAATTACCCACGGCACAACAGTGGCAGGGTTTGGCGTTAGTAGCTTTGGGGTCAGTATTTGCTTATCCGGTGTTATCTGCTTTGGCCTTGCAGCAGGTGGGAGCCAGTCACGGCATTCTGGTGACCAGTGTAATGCCACTTTTTACCGCCTTTTTTGGCGCTTATTTAACTAAACAATGGCCACGCTTTGGCTTTTGGCTTTTTGCACTGCTGGGGGCAGCTTGTGTTGCGCTTTATGCGTTAAAACACAGCGTTGGTCCTTTTCAGCTCGCTGATGGTTATCTGGTGTTAGCGAGTTTTTTATGCGGTTTTAGTTATGCCAAAGGGGCTATTTTATCCAAAGAGCTGGGCAGCTGGCAGGTGATCTGCTGGGCGCTGGTGATGTCTATCCCAGTGCTCTTGCCCTGGGTTTGGGCTTATCAGCCGGATTATGCTGCTGTGTCGTTGCAATCCTGGCTGGCGCTGGGTTATTTATCTGTCTTTACCATGTTTATCGGCTTTTTCTGCTGGTACAAAGGTTTGGCTATAGGCGGCATAGCTAAAGTCAGTCAATTACAGCTGTTATCGCCTTTTAGCGGACTGGCTTTGTGTGCTTTGTTGCTTGGCGAACCTTTGCAATGGATCCACTGGATATTGGCGTTGGCTGTGGTTGGCTGCATCGCTTTAGGGCGGCGCTTTAGCTAACTCTTGCCTGATCAGTACTAAAAGGTTCATAAAACACAGAGATACTTTGAGTTTAGCGCCGAAAAAGCGTATAGTGGCGCGCTATTTTTGGGGCTGTGCTGATGGGCTAAAACTGTCGGCGCGGCTTGTATATGACTCTTTGTTGGATCAAAAACACTGTGATTTCTACCGCAAATATTACGATGCAATTTGGCGCTAAGCCGCTTTTTGAAAATATCTCCGTTAAATTCGGCGACGGCAACCGCTATGGTTTGATTGGCGCCAACGGCTGCGGTAAATCAACCTTTATGAAGATCCTCAGCAAAGAGTTAGACCCTAGTGGTGGTAACATTTTTGTTGAACCTAACCACCGTGTGGCTAAGTTACACCAGGATCAGTTTGCTTTTGAGCAATACAGTGTGATCGACACTGTGATTATGGGCCACGCTGAACTGTGGAAAGTAAAAGAAGAACGTGACCGTATTTACGCCGATCCAAATATGAGCGAAGAAGACGGTATGCGTGTCGCTGATTTAGAAGTCGCTTTTGGTGAAATGGACGGCTATAGCGCTGAATCCCGTGCCGGCGAATTATTAATTGGCGTAGGTATCCCTGTTGAACAGCATTTTGGCTTAATGTCATCGATAGCACCAGGCTGGAAACTGCGGGTGTTATTGGCTCAGGTGTTATTTGCCGACCCGGAAATCATGTTACTGGACGAACCGACCAACAACCTGGATATCAACACCATCCGTTGGTTAGAAGAAGTGTTGGCTGAACGTAACAGCACCATGGTTATTATTTCGCACGACCGTCACTTCTTAAACAGCGTTTGTACTCATATGGCTGACTTAGACTACGGCGAGCTGCGTGTTTACCCAGGTAACTACGATGAATACATGACGGCCGCTACTCAGGCGCGTGAACGTTTATTGTCTGATAACGCCAAGAAAAAAGCCCAGATCGCTGAGCTACAAACCTTCGTGAGTCGTTTCTCTGCCAACGCATCTAAAGCGCGTCAGGCAACGTCTCGTGCTAAACAAATTGATAAAATCACCCTGTCTGAAGTAAAAGCTTCCAGCCGGGTAAACCCATTTATCCGCTTTGATCAGCAAAAGCAGCTGTACCGTTTAGCTTTAGAAGTGACTGAATTAAACAAGAGCTTTGATGATCTGCACGTACTGAAAAACCTTGATCTGACAATTGAAGTCGGTGAGAAGGTAGCCATTCTGGGTACCAACGGTATTGGTAAAACCACTTTCTTAAAATGTCTGGTTGGCGATTTAACTGCTGAAAAAGGCTTAGTGAAGTGGTCTGAAAACGTCAATATTGGTTATTACGCTCAGGACCATGAATACGAGTTTGAAGGCGCTCAAAAAGATATGACGTTGTTTAGCTGGATGAGCCAGTGGAAACAACCTTCAGATGATGAACAGGCTATTCGTGGTATTTTAGGCCGTTTATTGTTTTCACAAGATGATATTGCCAAGCCAACCCGCGTATTGTCAGGTGGTGAAAAAGGCCGGATGTTATTCGGTAAGCTGATGCTGCAGCGTCCAAATATTCTGGTGATGGATGAACCTACCAACCACTTGGATATGGAATCTATTGAATCCCTGAATATGGCGCTTGAGATGTACAAAGGCACACTGATTTTTGTCAGTCACGACCGTGAATTTGTATCCTCATTGGCTACCCGTATCGTTGAAATGACGGACAGCGGTGTACGTAACTTCGCTGGTACTTACGAAGATTATTTAGTGCAGCAAGCTGAACTGGCTGCTCGTTCGTAACAACACCCATGATGTTGTATGCTAAGAAGCCGGTCTGAACACCGGCTTTTTTACTTTTGGGCGAGGACTTATTCTTAATGACTGAATGGCAGAGAGTGGCTGATCTGGTTAGTAGCATCCGGACCATAGACTTTAGTCAACGGCTGGCGACTTTTCTTAAAACAGAGTTGCACTCTGACCAACTGCTGTTGTTGGGCTGCAGAGCAGATAAGCATCCAATTTATTTGTACGACTGCATAGATACGAAACGTGATTTTTTGTTTCATCACTATTTAATGGATTCCTACCTGCACGACCCATTTTATCTGCGTGCTCAACAAGCCACTGATGATGGGGTATGGCGTTTACAGGATCTGTTTGATTCGGCCAAAGCCCGTAAAAGCTACCAGCAGCTCTTTACCGAAAAAACCGGTCTGCATGATGAGTTCTGCCTGAGTTTTAAGCTGGAACCAAACCGTTGGATTGTGCTGTTTATCGGTTATAGCGAACCCAACCAGAGCCGTTATCAAGCCAGCTATCAAAAGTTGTTACAACTGCAAGGCCTGCTCAGTGCTTTCATTCGCCAGCATTGGGGTCAGGACAGCTTTGTCGTATCCAGCGCTTCGCCTGCAAAAACTGGCTTGCAGCACCAACTGAGCCAGGCTTTTTCCTGTTTTGGCCAGCAGTTACTGACAGACAAAGAGCAGCAAATTGCCAGCTTGCTGTTGCAAGGCTTTGATTCGGTGGATATAGCCCAGCAGTTGAGCATCACCGCTGGTACTGTCAAAAATCATCGCAAAAAAATCTACGCTAAACTGCAAATCGGCTCATTAAGCGAGTTGTTCCAGTTATTCCTTACTCATCTGCTGACCAGCTAAAAACGCCTTTCTTATCCCTTTAGGGACATGCCTTTTTCTGCATCTGAGCTTTAAGCTGCTGCTTTTCAAATTATCTTTAGAAAGAGAGCAGCCAATGACAACAGCAGCGGTGAGCAAACCCCAGTTAGTGGATGACTTGCTCCAACGTGGCCTGATAGCCCAATGTTCAAATCCAGAACTCTTACATGACTTTTTGAGCAGCAGGCAGAGCCTGTACTGTGGTTTTGATCCTACAGCCGGCAGCCTGCATATAGGCCACCTGGTGCCTTTGTTGATGCTAAAACGTTTTCAGGACGCAGGCCATCAAGTGATAGCGTTAATAGGCGGGGCTACAGGCTTTATAGGCGATCCAAGCTTTAAAGCCACAGAGCGCAGTTTAAACGACACAAAAAGCATTCAAGCCTGGACTGAACAGCTTGGTTGCCAGATCATTGCGTTGCTGCAACCTGTGTTATCTGAACCGCTAAAGCTGGTTAATAATGCAGACTGGCTGGCAACATTAGATGTGATTAGTTTCTTCTGGGATGTGGGTAAACATTTTTCAGTCAACGCCATGATGCGCAAAGAATCTGTACGTCAGCGGCTGGAGCGGCCCGATCAGGGCATTTCTTTTACAGAGTTCAGTTACAGCTTGCTGCAATCTTACGATTTTGCCATGTTAAACCAACGCTTTGGCTGTACTTTACAGATAGGGGGCAATGATCAGTGGGGCAATATAGTGGCAGGTATAGATCTGACCCGCAGATTAAACCATACCAAAGTAGAAGGTTTAACCTTACCGCTGATCACTAAAGCTGATGGCACTAAGTTTGGCAAAACGGAGTCCGGTACCATCTGGCTGGATAAAAACAAAACCTCGCCTTTTAGCTTCTACCAGTTCTGGTTAAATACCGACGATAAAGACGTGTACAATCTGCTGCGTTATTACAGTTTTTTAAGCTGCGCCGAGATAGCTGCTCTGGAGCAATCGGACCGCAGCTCAGGCGGAAAACCTCAGGCTCAACGTATTCTGGCAGAGCAGGTGACTTGTTTCGTGCATGGCAAGGCAGGGCTGTTATCGGCAGAACGTATTACTAAGGCCTTGTTTACCGGACAGCCGCAGCAACTGAGCTTAGCCGAATTGCAGCAACTCGAACTGGATGCTTTACACTGCGTGGAGATAGAAGGGAGCCTGTCACTTGCGGAGTTAGTGCAAAAAGCTGGACTGGCTGTATCCAAAAGCAAAGCCAGAGACTTGCTAAGCTCCAAAGCCATAAGGCTCAATGGTGAAGTGATGCAACAAGATATGAAGATGTCTGACATTCAGCCGCTGCATCATCAGTTCTGGTTATTGCAACGAGGCCAAAAGCAGTTTTGTCTGGTGAAATCGGCAAAGTGATACAGCAGGTATGCAGATTAAAGGCTTAATTTTGGTCTGCATCCTTGTTTTCTCTTTATTCAATCCCATTGATCTATAACAGCTTAACCCTTTGTCTAATTGAGCGTGCCGCTTTATCTGTGTTAGGCTTACCACGTTATTTCAGCAACACGGAGTTTCTTATGAAAATTAATATTGGTATTGAAGACGATGATCGTAAAGCCATAGCTCATGGTTTAGCGACTTTACTGGCTGATACGTACACTCTGTATCTGAAGACGCATAATTATCACTGGAACGTGACAGGCCCAATGTTCCAGACTCTGCATGTTTTGTTTGAAACTCAGTACACTGAGCTGGCTTTGGCCGTTGATTTAATTGCAGAACGTATTCGTGCTTTAGGTGAGTTTGCACCAGGTTCTTACAAAGAGTTTGCCAAACTGACCAGCATTAAAGAAGCCGATGGTATTCCGAATGCACAGGAGATGATTAAAGATCTGGTGAAAGGCCAGGAAGCTTTAGCAAAAACAGCACGTTCTATAGTGCCAGTGGCCGATAAAGCCTCAGACGAACCTACTCTGGACTTATTAACTCAGCGGATGCAGGTGCATGAGAAAAATGCCTGGATGCTCAGAAGCTTGTTAGGTTAACTCCTTTGTGAATCAGCAATAGGCTTGCCATTTTTATCATTTGGCAGGCCTTTTTAAAGTATTTTTTTCACTTTTATTGATTTGGCGCAAGCTAAACTATTGAACTTCACATTCGGGCTCTTGTACTATCTGGTCTGTATTTGGCTTGGGGTTGGAGTCTGTATGTGGTTTGATCAGAAATATAAAGCAGAAAATGCTCAGTTGAAACTGGTAGCGCAGCAGCAGGAACAGCAAATAAAACAGGAGCGTCAAGAAGCCGCCGATGTGCAACGGCATCTAAAGGCCGAAGTACAACTGTTAAAGCAAAAACTCAAAGCTGCTGAACAAATCAGTACTCAACAATTGGCCGGTGGCTCTATGCTCGAGGCTATCCGCGAAGCTTTATTGACAAACGCAACTCAATTGTCTGAAGAGAGACAATCCTTGGTCCGGATGTCTGATGTATTTAACCAGACTCGTCAGGCTGTAGCGCAATTGGCAAGCCGTGCTCTGGTGATCCGCAAAGATGCCGAACATAGTGCTGAAAGTGTACGTTTATTGGGGCAGAGTTCACAGTCTGTAAATCAGCTTATTTCAAGCATCCAGGAAATTTCAGATCAAACCAATTTATTGGCGTTAAATGCAGCTATCGAAGCGGCAAGAGCTGGTGAGGCGGGTCGGGGTTTTGCTGTTGTTGCAGATGAAGTAAGAACATTAGCCAGCAAAGCTCATCAGGCTTCAACTCAGATAGAACAACTGATTAAACAAATGATCAGTCAGACCCAACAGATAGAACAAAGTGCAGTTCAGAGCTTACAAAGTGCAAATGAAGTCAGTGTGTCGTCAGAACAAATTGATACAGTGGTTAGTGATGTTGTGAATTGCTCCAGCCATATGCAAAGCGTCATTAATGACTCTGCGACAGTTGCTTTTCTAAATACAGTGAAATTGGATCACGTGGTTTGGAAAAATGCGGTATATAGCCTTATCGCAAAGGGCGACTTTGCAACAAAGGTAAATTTACATACGGAGTGCCGTTTAGGTCAATGGTATTTTACTGGTCAGGGAGCGGCTAATTATAGTCATTTGCCAGCTTTTAACTCTATTGATCAGCCACACAAGGCTGTACACGATTTGGGGCGTCAGGCCTTAGAATCCGGAGCCAGGGGAGATGAGACCCAAATGGCTATATGTCTGGCACAGATGGAACAGGCTTCATTACAAGTAACAGATGCTTTAACTGCAATGCAGACACAAGTGAGAACTGTGGATAAAAAAGGCTGTTAATCTTTCTGCTGGGTATTCAACGTGCATAAAGCCAGTTCTTGTTAGCAACACTGGCTTTTTTGATCTCCACAGCTACTTTTAGCTTCATGAGATAAATTAGTCAGTTTATTCCTTCCTTTTTGTTAGTTATATTCGATTTTACCTTACAACTCTATCCGGCTTATTATCACAGCGTTCCCTGAATAACCCAAAGTGAGGCGAGAAGCTGCTGTTGGGTTGGGCAGAACCAATACGTACTTGTTGTGGTCATTAATCCGCCCTTTGCCTCTGTTACAGCGATGAAACAGGGGCTTTTTTAGCAACAGACGTTTTGAACTTAGTGGTCTTGTGAATTGCAGAGGTTGTTATGAAACGTATAGTGCTATTTTTAATCACGAACTTAGCTGTGATGTTAGTGCTGAGTATCGTTTTGAGTATTGTGTTTAAAGTTTTTGGTATAGATAACCGCAGCATGGGTGGTTTATTGATATTTGCTGCTGTGTTTGGTTTTGGTGGCTCCTTTATTTCTTTGGCTATGTCCAAGTGGATGGCAAAACGTTCGACTGGTGCTGTGGTGATCACAACGCCGTCGAATGCCACTGAACACTGGCTGGTAAGCACTGTGCAACGTCAGGCAAAGCAGGCTGGCATTGGTATGCCGGAAGTTGCCATTTACGATTCGCCGGAAATTAATGCCTTTGCCACGGGCATGAGCCGTAATAATGCACTGGTGGCTGTCAGCACAGGTTTATTGCATGCGATGACGCAGCAGGAAGCCGAAGCTGTGTTGGCACACGAAGTATCACACGTCGCCAACGGTGATATGGTGACCCTGACTCTTATTCAGGGTGTAGTGAATACCTTTGTTATTTTCTTTGCCCGGGTGGTTGCAGGCATTATTGATAACTTTTTCCGCTCCAATGACGAAGAGGAAAGTCAGGGTGGCGGTATCAGCTATATGATCACTGTGTTTGTGCTGGAAATGATTTTTGGTGTGCTGGCCAGCATCATAGTGATGTGGTTTTCCCGTCAGCGTGAATACAAAGCCGATGCTGGTGCAGCCCGTTTAGTGGGTGCCGAAAACATGGTCGCTGCGTTGCAACGTTTAAAAGGTAATAATGAAAGCCAATTACAGGGTTCTATGACGGCTTTTGGCCTGGCTACTAAAGCTGCGCCTTCAGAGCTTTTTATGAGCCATCCGCCGCTGGATAAACGTATTCATGCACTGCAAAGCCGCTCCTTTGAAGGCTAATGACAGCTGAGTATAAATACGAAAATGTAAAAAAGCCCTGGCACATGCCGGGGCTTTTTGTATCGGGACCCGTTAAACCCGAAAGGCTCTGGCGTTACTTAATAACTCAGTGGCCAGTTTTTCCTGCTCTTTTGCCGTTATGTTTAATTCGGCCATCGCTTGTTCGGTATGAGCAGCTAAACCCTGCACCGCCGTCAGTTCATCACGCATCTGCTGATTGTGCTGGTATTGTTGCTCACTAGCCTGGGCTATCTTTGTTGTCTCAGTGCTAACCTCTGCAATCAGCTGCTTGATCTCTCCTAAAGCTTGCAAGGCCTGCTCCGAGCCTGTGACACAAAGCTCCGCACTTTGCCGCTCTTTGGCTAAATCCAGAGCGGTTTCATCCACTGTGCTCATTAAGCGATCCAGCATTTGCTGAATTTCCATAGTCGCCTGGCGGGTGCTGCCTGATAAACGCCTTACTTCATCTGCCACAACTGCAAAACCACGGCCATGTTCACCAGCGCGGGCGGCTTCAATGGCCGCATTGAGCGCCAAAAGGTTAGTCTGTTCTGAAATGCCTTTGATGGTATCGAGCACAGTCACTATGTCAGTGGCGGCAGAGCGTAAATGGTCCATGCTCTGACTGGATGAACTGACTTGTTCGGCCAGATGGCGCATTGAACTGGCGACCAGATCTACAGCCTGATAACCAGAGTCAGCCTGCTGGTTGGCATGAGTGGCCTGACTGGCTGAACGGCGTAGCTGTTCGGCTGAATATTGCAGTTGTTGATCCAGGCTTTGAGATTGTTGCAGCAAATGACTGATAGCAGCGCCTTGTTGCATAGCTGAACTTTTGCATTCCAGACTAATTTGCAGGTTTTGAGTGGCAGCTGAAGCGCTTTGCTCAGAAGTGCTGGACAGTTTTGCCACCAGGGATCGAAAAGCGCCAAAGAGTTTGTTCAAAGCAGCACCAATATCCGCCAACTCATCTTTAGACTGCAAATCAAAACGCACTGTCAGATCATGGGACTGGGCAGATGCTTCGATACGTTGATGCAATGCCAGCATGGGTCTGGCAAAACGTCGCGCTAGGATGTAAACCAGCAGCACGACCAGTATTCCAAGCAACACTACTGAGAGCAGGGTGCTTAAAACCAGGTTGGTTCTGATCGTGCTGACTGCCGCTAAACTCTCTGATAAATCTTGCTGCACAATAAGCGCATACTGCTGCTGGCCTATCTGCAGAGGACGCCAACTGATCAATGAATCCAGGCCCCGGTAATCTTCAGCTTCAGCGACACCGGATTGGCCAGCCAGCGCTGCTTTTACTTGTGGCAAGTCTAATTTGGTATGGCCACCTAAACCATAAGGACCGGCTTTCAACTCAGGATATTGTGCTGCAAAGCGGCTTTTGTCCGTCAGATAAGGCCTTAATTCGGTCACCAGTTTCTGCTCCTGATCAACCAGATACAAATCACCTGTTTCGCCCAAACCTAAATCCTGCCACTTTTGATTTCCGGTCATCAAATCTGTAAAACGACTGACCGGATACTGAGCTATTAAAAATCCAATTGGAGTGTCGGCGCTATTGGGATGAAACACAGGCACACCAAAAAACAACACTTGTTGCGAAAAAGCGCCGGTAAAGGCTGTGATGGCGGAGATCTGTAAACCAGCTTTAGGTTTTTGCTTTAAGTTTTTGACTAAGCTTGCCAGTTGGGTGTCGGCAAAAGCTCCGTTTTGCAAATTGCTGGCAAAAACAGGGCCTTTATTGACGTTATACAAGACGTCCAGACTATTGGCGTCGACCAGCATTAAATCCTGAAAGCCGTAACGGTCGACTATTTCTTTAAAACTGCTGTGGTATTTTTTATGCTGCTGGCCATAGACAGAACCATCACTGCGATCCTCCAGCAACTGCTGTTTACCCAAAGGCTGTGGGTTCTCCGCAACATAAAATTTTTGCAGCAATAAAGTTTCAAATTTGGATTTTTCCAGCCAGGCGCTGGTATTGACCGACAAGCCTTGAGTTTGCGCCTGAAAGTAGGGCTGGTATTTCGTGTTGTACCAGTCCGCCATCTGTTGTTTCAAGCCATCCAGATTAGGGGCTGACACTTCATAACGGTAGGACACAAAAGGATTCTTAAAACTATAAATAGCTTCTTGTGTCAGGCGGTTATTCGCCAATGCATTGAGTAATTGCTGTTGGCCATCGAGTTGGGTGAGCAGCATGGTATGTCTGCTTGCTGCCAGGGCCTGAAATTGTTGCTCTGCACTTTGCTGCACTGCATCTGAACTGTCTTTTAAGGCTAATAAACCGCTGGTACTGGCCGACAAAATCACAGCCATGACCGTCAGGACACCGGCTCCGAGGGTTAATTTTCTGGCGATATTCATACGACTTCTATCTCCGCTAAGTTTCAGGCACAGGCAGAGTAGAGAAGGGGGATTGCAAAATTATGACAAAACCTTAGTTGGATGTGTAGATGGCTATTTAATGCTCATTGCATAAATTTTAAGGAATAATCTTATATCTTTATGGAATAAAAAAGCTTTGCTAAGATAAGCCAAATTCTGGCCAGTCCATATAGAGTAGTGACCTATGCAACAGCCTGTTGTCCATGCTTTTTTTGAGCCTCAAAGCTTTACTTACAGTTATTTGGTTTGGGATCCTTTAAGTAAAGAAGCTGCGGTTATCGATCCGGTATTAGAGTTTGACGCAGCGTCGGGTAGCACCAGCACGGGCTTTGCACAGCAAATCATTGCTAAGGTGAAAGCACATAACCTGACGGTGCAATGGCTCTTGGAAACTCATGTGCATGCCGATCACTTATCTGCTGCGCCTTTTCTGAAACAACAGCTGGGGGGCCGTATTGCAATAGGCTCACGCATTACCGAAGTGCAGCAACTCTTTGGCCAGGTGTTTAACCTCAAGGATCTGAAAACGGACGGTTCAGCTTTTGACAAACTATTTGCCGATGGTGAAAACTTTATGTTGGGAACCCTAAACTGCTCCGTAGTCCATACCCCGGGTCATACGCCTGCTTGTGTCAGTTATTGTATTGGTGATGCAGTTTTTGTCGGCGATACCTTATTTATGCCGGACTATGGTTCAGCACGTTGTGACTTTCCGGGGGGCGATGCAGCCACTTTGTATCAATCAGTGCAAAAGTTGTATCAATTGCCAGATCAAACCCGAATGTTTTTATGCCACGACTACAAAGCGCCAGGCCGGGAAGACTTTGTCTGTGAGACCACAGTAGCAGCGCAAAAGAAGCAGAACATCCACCTAAAACAAGGCACCAGTCAGCAGGATTTTGTCGCTATGCGTGCGACCAGAGACAAAACTCTGAGTATGCCAAAGCTGATATTACCTTCGGTGCAGGTAAATGTGCGGGCAGGGCAATTCCCGGCAGCGGAAGACAATGGCACTGTGTATTTAAAACTTCCGGTTAATTTGTTTCGCTAAGGACAATAGATGCAACTGGTGATAACGACTGATATCTTTGGTGCCCAGCCTGAAGTGCTTTTGCAGTTTGACCAGCTAGGTTCGGATTATCTTTGCGTACAGCCTTATGATCATCAGTCTCCTGTGTTCGCTGATGACAAAGAGGCCTATCAGTATTTTCTGGATCATGGCGGCATAGAGACGTACTGCAATAAGGTGGGCGAGGTGCTTAAAGCACAAACGGAGCCGGTATTCTTAGTGGGTTTTAGCGCCGGAGCTGCTGCATGCTGGGCGAATCTGGCGCTTGAACATCTGACAGTCAAAGCTTGTGTTGGTTTTTATGGCGGGCAAATCCGTCAGATGACGCATCTTCAGCCGCTTTATCCAACAGAGCTAATATTTGCTGAAGAATCGCATTTTTCTGTGTTGGAACTGATGGATGCTCTTGCAGGTAAAATAAACCTAAAACAAAGCTTTGTTCCTTATCCTCATGGTTTTATGAATGTTTTGTCCAGAGGTTATCAGGCTGAAGCGGCGCAGATCTATTGGAAAAAAATAAAGGCCGGATTTCTGTCCAGCCTTTAGTCTTCACGCCGTATTGATCACCTTCGGTGATTAACGAACGTTGGTACTTTCGAAAATTTTATCCGCAGAAGCTGCAACAAAACCACCGTACAGCTGGCCATTGGCCATAGGGTAACGACGGGCAAATTCGTAGAAGCAACTAGGGATATTGCGAGTGCCATCCGTAAACTGAACCGGTGCTTCGTCTGCTAAAGTTGAAGACTGTTCCAGCAAGACTTCTGGAGTGCCTTTGATTTCACCACCAGAGGTGTTTAACGGGAAGCCTGCATCTTTTAATGCCTGATTCACCGATTCTAAAGTTTCATAGTTGTTCAGTGCATTGACACTGACGGTGAAGTGGTTAGCACGGTAACCCCAGACTGACATCCAGGCCGCGTATTCACTTTCTGCCAATAGAGTTTCATAGCTTTGCTGATCAATAGTCCAGTGACGGCCTGAATACAGGAAGTTATCTGCGGTCACTGCAGATTCTGGAATTTGATCAACCAGTTTGCGCACTATGCTTTGCAGCTCTTCAGAGCATTTTTCTAACAGCAGCTCGGAAATAAACACTTTTGGCAAGGTTGGATCTGTATGCTCAAAGTGTTTGGCATATAGCTTTTTTGCTTCAAAGTGGTATTCGCCACCTTCGGTATAACCTAAAGCTAACAGGTGGGCTGCCAGCTTTTCCAGACTTACTTTTTCGATATTAAAAGTGCGAAGTGCGATGTGATCGTTAATCACGTCATCCTGTTGCGATGAGCCTAAAATGGCGTGAATTTTTTTCGCAGAAGGAGTCACTTCCAGGTAATTTGCCCAGAGTTGGTTAAACAGTTCTTTCACATCAGTATGCATAACGGGTCCTGCTCTGTTGATTATGGTGTTTACGCCGGCAAGTGTAGCCACTTTACCGGCTTATTGTTTTGATCTGGTTCAGCTTTACAGCACTAAACCCGGACTTAAAGTGGCTGGCAATATCACCTGTTCAGCTTCAACTGAAGACACAGGGTAAGCACAATAATCAGCTGCATAATAAGCACTGGCTCTGTGGTTGCCACTGGCGCCTATACCACCAAAAGGTGCTGCGCTGGATGCGCCGGTAATAGGTTTATTCCAGTTGACTATGCCTGCACGAATGCGCTGGAAAAACAACTGATAATCTTCAGCTGAATCAGCCAGTAAGCCGGCAGATAAACCATATTTGCTGTTATTCGCTTCAGCAATGGCCTGTTCAAAATCATCGTAACGATAGACTTTTAACAGTGGACCAAAATGCTCTTCATCAGGAATACCCACAACATCTGTCACATCCAGAATACCAGGTGTGGCATAAGCGCCATGAGCTTCAGGTAAAGTGAGCTCAACCAAAACTTTTGCGCCCATAGCCACCAGCTGTTTTTGAGCTTTCGCCATGCCTTCCGCTGCTTTGGCAGAAATCATAGCGCCGTAAAAAGGTTGCTCTGTGGCAAAAGGGTCGGCGACCCGAATGTTTTTTGTTGCTGCAACCAATTCAGACAAAATGGCATCACCATTGGCCGTATTTGGCACAAACAAACGGCGGGCACAGGTGCAGCGCTGACCTGAACTGATAAAAGCAGACTGAATAATGTCATGCACAGCAGCTTTTACATTGGCCACATCTTTGATAATCAGCGGATTATTACCGCCCATTTCCAGTGCCAGAATTTTACCTGGCTGACCGGCAAATTGCTGATGCAAATAATGACCTGTACCAGAGCTGCCGGTGAAAAACAAACCATCCAGCTGTGGATGAGCAGCCAAAGCTTTGCCGGTTGCCACTTCGCCCTGCAATAAAGTCAGTACGCCTGCAGGTAAACCCGCTTGTTGCCATAACTGCACTGTGTATTCAGCTACTTTTGGTGTTAACTCTGATGGCTTAAACACCACAACGTTACCGGCAATGAGCGCAGGAACTATATGACCATTAGGCAAATGGCCAGGGAAGTTATAAGGACCAAATACCGCAACTACACCATGGGGCTTATGGCGGATAAAAGCCTTGGCGCCTGGCATAGGGTTTTCAACTGTGCCGGTACGCTCTTCGTGGGCGCGTTTGGATATCGCAATTTTGCCAATCATAGCTGCGACTTCAGTACGGCTTTCCCACAAGGCTTTGCCAGTTTCTTCGGCAATAGTGCGAGCCATGGTCTCAGTATTTTCTTGCAGTAAGGCGGCAAATTTTTCGATCACAATCAAACGTTGTACCAGTGAAAGAGTCGACCAGCCATAAAATGCCTGACGTGCTGCTTTCAGAGCCTGATGCACCTGAGCTTCATCTGCGCCATTGCCTTGCCAAATCACCTGGCCTGTAGCAGGATTTACAGACTGAAAAGCGAGGCCAAAACCAGCTTGCCATTGGCCTTCGATAAACTGCACTGCAGCTTTTGTAGTAAGTTCTATCATTTCACTGCCTTTTCTAAGGAGAGGTAACGCACAAAATCGCCATTGCTGACCATCAGAGCTTCTGCTAAGTCAGGACTAATCACCAGTTCGTGATTGTCATTCAGTGCTGCATTTTTGCTAAATACAGCGCGGAAATTAGCGGTTTGAGTATTACAAACAGCAAGGGTTGCGTTACCTTCAACAGGCGCCACCAGCACTTTAATTTTATGACTGTTGCGCACAGATTTAATTTGTTTGAGCTGACACTCAACCGTCGGGCCACCGTCAAATAAATCGACATAACCACGGTGGAAAAAACCTTCGTTTTCCAGCAGTGCTAACGCAGGTTTGGTATTTTCATGCACTTCACCTATCACTTGCTGCGCAGACTCTGGCAGTAAGCTGACGTAAATAGGGTGACGTGGCATCAGATCGGCGATAAAACCTTTGTTGCCGACACCAATCATATAGTCAGCCGTAGGGAAGTCGATGCTGAAAAAATAGGACTGCAGCCATTTCCAGAATGGTGGCAGGCCAGAATCGTCGGCCACGCCACGCATTTCGGCAATCACCATTTTCGAAAAGCGTTTGGGGTGTTCAGCCATAAACAAAAAACGTACTTTGGATAAAAAGCGGCCGTTTAACCCCTGACGGTAAGGCTCACGTAAAAACAAAGTACAAATTTCAGAGACACCAGTGTAATCATTACACATGGTCAGAACTTCAACTTGTTTAAATACATCCAGCTCTTTGGAGTGGTGCACTACTGTGCTTTTATGAAAATGGTACAAGGGATTTTCCAGGCCAACCGAAGCTTCAATGCCTGAAGTGCCTACAATTTCGCCCGTGCTGGTATCTTCCAGCACAAATACATACCCCTGATCGCCCATAGTCTCAACGGCTGTTGCAAAGCTTTGCTCTGAACGGGCAATTTTGGCCTGCAGTTTTTGCTCATTGACCGGCAAAGAGGTAAAACCAGCACCTGATTCAACGGCAATTTGCATCAGGACAGGGTAATCCGATTGTCGGATAGGACGGATCAACAACATAAATTCAGTATTCCTGCGTTGTAGCTGCTTAATAAGATAAGGGAGCTCAACGAACTCCCTTCAATGGCTTTAGGCCTGAACCATCTTCGCGACAGCTTTTTCAAAACGTTTTAAACCTTCGGCAATGTCCGCTTCCGGAATAACCAAGGACGGAGTCATACGAAGAACGCTGTAACCCGCCACTAACATCATTAAACCTTCGTCGGCAGCAGCCAGCATAAAGTCACGGGCTTTGCCCTGGTACTTGTCATTCAGTGCAGCACCAATCAGCAGGCCTTGACCACGAATTTCACTGAATACATCGTATTTAGCGTTAATAGCATTTAAACCGTCGCGGAATAACTGCTCGCGGTGTTTCACGCCATTTAGTACTTCAGGCGTATTCACTGTATCAAAAGCAGCGATACCTACAGCACAGGCCAGCGGATTACCGCCATAAGTAGAGCCATGGGTGCCAACCACTAAATGCTTAGCAATAGCGGTGGTCGTCAGCATAGCCCCTATAGGGAAACCGCCACCTAACGCCTTGGCTGTGGTCAGAATGTCTGGTACTACACCTAAACCCATGTAGGCATACAACTCGCCGGTACGACCTACACCTGATTGCACTTCATCAAAAATCATCAGCGCATTGTGTTTTTTACATAAAGCGGCCACACCCTGAATAAACTCAACTGTTGGGCTGATAATACCGCCTTCACCTTGCAGAGGTTCTAACATCACAGCACAGGTATTGTCGGAAATCAGTGCTTCTAAGCTTGCCAGATTGTTGTATTCGGCATGCACTATATCAGCAGGTTTAGGACCAAAACCATCCGAATACGCTGGCTGGCCGCCCACTGTCACGGTAAAGAAAGTACGGCCGTGGAAACCTTGTTTAAAGGCAATAATTTGGGTTTTGTGTTCACCCACTTCATTTTTAGCCCAGCGACGCGCCAGCTTTAAGGCTGCTTCGTTGGCTTCAGCGCCTGAGTTGGCAAAATAGACTTTTTCAGCGAAGGTAGCGTTCACCAGCTTTTGCGCAAGAATTAGGGCTGGCTCATTGGTCATCACATTAGATAAATGCCATAACTTATCAGCTTGGTCTTTCAGTGCGCTGACCAAAGCGGGATGGCAATGGCCTAAACAGTTCACCGCTATGCCGCCTGCGAAGTCAATAAACTCACGACCTGTCTGATCCCATACTTTTGAACCTAAACCTTTGACCGGGATCACCGCTGAGGGTGCGTAGTTAGGAACCATAACTTCATCGAATAAGGATCTGCTGACTTGCATTGTTGTTCTGCCTTTATACTTTTTGTGGATCACCCGGAAGGACAGGGTAACTTAAGGAATTTTATTTATTATATTGGCCAGACTTACCAATATGCAGTAGCATTATTAACAATATTGCAGTTAATTCTGGTATTTTGACAAGGTGATTGAGCAAAGTGATAAGTTTAGACGACGAAAAGTTACTGGGTATGTTACGGCGTAACGCCAGAGCCAGTATTTCTGATTTAGCCAGAGCACTAAATGTGTCGCGCAGCACTGTACAAAACCGCCTGCACAGGCTTGAACAAAGCGGGGTGGTAAAAGGTTATGTACTGGAATATGGCAGTGCATTTTTAAGCCAGTTAGTCTCAGCTCATGTGGCTATTAAAGTGCGGCAAAAACTGACGACAAAAACCAATATAGAGTTAAAACAAATCAGCCAGATTTCCGAGTTATATGCCATCAGCGGAGAATATGACTTAATAGCTGTAGTCCAGGCTCAAACTACTGAGCAATTGAGTCATATTCTGGATGAAATTGGCAATCTGGATGGAGTAGAGCGTACCAACTCTTCGGTGATTTTGGAGACTAAATTCAAAAGATAAGGCTGAAAATGGCCTATATCAGGTCTGACCAGCGTGAAATGATCGTCATTTAACAACACTTTACCTGAAGTGAGGTTGCTGCCTCAGTCAGACCTGTTATGATCGGCAGCAATTTGAGCCAGCAGGCTAATTTTGAGAGATCCCCATGAGTACAAAACAACCTCTTTATACCTCCTACGCAGGTCCGGCTTTATTAGAAACCCCATTATTAAATAAAGGCAGCGCCTTTACTAAAGAAGAACGTATTGCTTTTAACCTGATTGGTTTATTACCTCCACGTTACGAAACTATTGAGCAGCAACTGGCTCGTGCTTATATGCAATATTCAAGCTTTGCTGAGCCTATCAACAAGCATATTTATCTGCGCGCCATTCACGATAAAAACGAAACGCTGTTTTACCGACTGGTGAAAGAACATCTGGAAGAAATGATCCCGGTGATTTATACGCCAACAGTAGGGGATGCCTGTGAGCGTTTCTCTGCTATCTATCGCAGCGCCCGTGGTATTTTTGTCTCCTACAGCGAACGCGAGCATATGGATGACATACTGCGTAGCGTCACCAAGAAAAAAGTCAAAGTAATAGTAGTGACAGACGGCGAACGTGTACTGGGCTTAGGTGACCAGGGCGTAGGCGGTATGGGCATTTCTATCGGTAAGTTGTCTTTGTATACAGCCTGTGGCGGTATCAGCCCGGCTTATACCTTACCTGTAATGCTGGATGTAGGCACCAACAACGAAAAACTGCTCAATGACCCGGTTTATATGGGGTCTAAACATAAACGCATTACCGGCGAAGAATATGACGCCTTTATTGATCAGTTTATGAAAGCAGTAAAACGCCGTTGGCCAGAAGCTTTGGTCCAGTTTGAAGACTTCGCTCAGCCAAACGCTATGCCAATATTAAAACGTTACCGTGATGAGTATTGCTGCTTTAACGATGATATTCAGGGCACTGCAGCAGTAACAGTTGGTTCTTTGTTGGCGGCCTGTCGCAGTAAAGGCGTGAAACTGTCGTCACAACGAGTGGTGTTTGTTGGTGCAGGTTCTGCCGGTTGTGGTATTGCAGAACAAGTGATCAGTCAAATGAAAACTGAAGGTTTGGATGACGCCACAGCACGCAGCCAGGTCTATATGGTGGACCGTTTTGGTTTACTCACGGATGGCATGCCCGACTTACGTGACTTTCAGCAAGCTTTGGTGCAGCAAAAATCCAACTTAGCGGACTGGGCATACAGTGGCGAATACGCATCTTTATTAGATGTGATGAACTGCGCTAAACCTGATGTATTAATAGGCGTGTCGGGCCAGCCTGGTTTGTTCACCGAACAAGTGATCACTGCGATGAAAAAGCACTGTGAACTGCCTATTATTTTCCCGTTGAGCAACCCTTCAAAACAAGTAGAAGCGACACCAGAACAAGTGATCAAATGGACTGATGGTAAAGTGATTATTGCCACTGGTAGTCCGTTTAAGCCTGTGACTCATAAAGGCCAGACTTATCATGTTGCGCAGTGCAATAACTCTTACATCTTCCCAGGCATTGGTTTAGGTGTAGTGGCCGTCAAATCCAGCCGTATCAGTGATGATATGTTGCGTATCGCCAGTGAAACCTTAGCTGCAGCATCTCCGCTGGCCAACACAGGGCAGGGAACCTTGCTGCCAGCCTTGTCTGAATTGTCTGAGCTGAGTAAAAAAATCGCGTTTGAAGTAGCAAAAGTGGCGCAAAAACAAGGTTTGGCGCTGGAAATCAGCGACGAAGAATTACTGCAGAAAATTGAGCGTAATTTCTGGACACCAGAATACCGCCAATACAAGCGAGTCAGTGGTAACTAAGTTTTCAGCTCAAAAGATCTAAATAAAAAGTTGGTTTAATCAATGAGTTATCGATTAAACCAACTTTTTTGTTTTTCCCGTCCAACTATTTTTAATGCTGCTCCGACTTAGTCATAAGAGAACCACTGGAGCCTGTCATGAAATACCAAAAAACCTTTACCTGCACACTGTTATCTGTTGCCATAGCAATCACTGTTGGCTGTACAGTTCAGGCTGAAACCGATACAACAAACCTTGCTGCTGCACCTCAACAAATTGCCTTTATTAAAAACTGCAAAGTTATACAGCAACGCGCTATGACCAACGATGAATTCGCGGCTTACCAACGCTTAGAAGCTGTTGAGCAACAAATGCAAGAGTTGCATTTACCTTTGAAAGCCTTTGAGATTGAAATGGAGCAACACAGCGAACGTATGGCTGAGCTTGCAGATCTTGTCCATCAGGAAGATGAACACAGTATTCGCATAGATAAAGTCAAAATGGCCGAGCAGCACAAATTAGCCGAAAAGATCCAGGAAATCACAGAACGCCACAGACCACATTTCGCAGCTTTAGAGCAAAAAGGTGATGAAATCAGCGATATAGCCGATGATTTTACCGACTTGCTTGAGATGTCAGCGCCAGCCGGTGGTTTTGATCATATCCAGGTGATATCGGATTCGGGCAAAACAACTGAATGTTACGATGGCGGTATTAAACTAATTTCACGTAATTAATATTCATCTTGATTTGAAAACCATACAGGTTGATCTGTATGGTTTTCCTGTTTAGTTTAGGGACCTGTTCTAATTAACGAGTTTAAAGCTGCAAATAAAGGTTTATATCGGAAGTAATTGCATATCAGCAGCAGAACAATCATTGTGCAAGATCGAGGTATATTATTGATAAATATAGATATATCCACTCCACTTCCATTATTTCAAGTGGCGCATAATTATTATTATGTTAAATTTAGTATATTAAGTACTTTGCAGACTTCAAACTCGTGTTGCACTGCTATTGCCTTAGATTGTAAATTGGTGATGCATGTATCAATGAAAGGAACTCTAGACGTGTATCGCTCACTCCTATTTTTTATTGCTTTGTCGACCTTTCAGTTATTCGCTCAACACTACGTTGTTGAACCCAATAAACCAGTTTCTAAAAAGCTTTATGAACATCAGGCTAATCCAGACAAGAAATCTGTTGAGGCCAAAAACTTTAACGCTATGCAGGTCTATAACACTTCTCTTCAAAATGAAATCCATCGTCGTGTACGGCTGTATGAATACCACAGAGGAAAGTCTTGTACTGTGAGCTTTAATCATGATGTGGTGAAAAGAAAGTTACTTAATTTACAGGTTTTTTCCTGCACTATGGGTAAGGAATTTGAACAACAGTTACCCACGGTCGTAGCTCAGGCTATTTCTGCAGTTCGTCCGCCCAGAGATCTATTCGTTCATACAGGTATTCGTTTGCAGCACTTTAAGTTTATACCTCGATTTCAGGGCACACCTCGTAAGGATAAGCCCAGTTCTTTCTCAAAAACCTATACCATTCCAAAAAAATAGCTATTGATTTTTCTTTCAATAAAAGGGACTTTCGACACTAAGCTCATGATGCTAAAAGACAATTAGGTGAAATCAACTATTGGGATGATGCGACAACATCACTGTTCTGTAGTCTGTTTTTTTAGTCTGTCAATTGTAGTTACCTGTAGGTAAACTGTCAGGTGGTTAACAGCAATACATAATTGTTTACAATTTGTCATAAAATATTGCGGAAGTCTGTTTTTATCTGCTCTATGATAAACCTCAGTTATCAATAAGGAAGTGAATCATGAAACCAGTAATTTACGCATTTTTATCCGCGACACTAGCTTTTAGTTCGTCTTATGCTGCTGCATCAAGCTCTGATGTGATCAATATCTCAGGTACTGAGTACGAGACAGAACTTCACAAAGCGCTTCACCACGTGAAAGTGCGTGAATACGCCGAAGCTTTTCCTACCCTGTTGAAGTATGCAAAATACGGCGATAAATACGCTCAGAACATCGTTGGAAGCTATTTGATAGATGGACTGGGTACAGATGAGAATGTTTTTGAAGGTTTGGTTTGGCTTGGGGTAGCTTTAGAACAACGTGAAACCAAGTGGAAAAGCAACTATGAAGCCTTAACAGCAAATCTGACTGCTGAGCAGAAAAAAGCGGTCGAGCAGAAAACTGAAGAATACAAAGCTAAATACGGCTCCCAGGCACAATTTGTTTCCTGCAGAATGCAACAAGAAAGAACAGGTTCAAACCTTCGGGTTCATCGCTGCAACAAGATCACAGACACCAGCGGTCAGGTAAAAGTCCGCGTATATAAAGATGAGTAATTTGTTCTAACATAGATAAAGTCAGTTTTCAGGCTGACTTAATACCCACTTGTAATATTTGGTCCTGCTCGTCGATTTGTCGTACGGTCAGGACCAATTGATCCAGCTGAACCTGATCACCAACCACGACACGTCTGTGAAACTTCTCTGAGATATATTCTGACAATGTCTGTGTTGGGTCCTGGTGATCTGCGAATTGAATACTATAAAACGCATCCAGCTCTTTTAAGGTAATTTCACCGTTGAGTATAAAGTCTCCAAAGAAGTCCAATTTATCCAAGGTGGTTTGCTCTGCACTGGTGGACACTTTGTCACTGACCGCTTTTACGTCTTTGGCTTTGCTCAAAACCAACAGCATATCATTGAGCTGGAAGCTTGGACTTCGCTCAGCGTTAAGCCATTCACCTTTGCGTAGTACACCTAAATAGCTGACATCAGGCGACATATTCAGTTGTTGCCAGTCACTGTCTATAATAGGTGAACCTTTACCCACTTTAAAGGACAGCACTTGTAGCAGATCGTTGCTGTCTACACTGTCGAGCGTCATGGAGTGATCCGGACCTGGTTCTGGTGGTACCTCAAGCTTCAGCCAACGTGCTACCGGCGCTATAGACCAGCCTTGAATAAGTAACGATACAATCACCACGAAAAACGCCACGTTAAAGTACAAGTCTTTGTTCGGTACTCCTGCCAGCCATGGGAATAAAGCCAGAATAATAGGCACAGCGCCACGAAGACCTACCCAACTGATAAACAACTGGTCTTTCTTTGGAAAATGAAAAGGCACCAGGCTTAAAAACACAGCTATTGGCCGGGCGATAAAAATCATCACCAATGCCAGTAGTAAAGCCGGAATGGCGTGTTCCATCAGTTTGCTTGGCGTTACCAGTAAGCCAAGCATCAGAAACATAATGATTTGACTAAGCCAGGCTAAACCGTCGTGCATACGCAATATTTGCTGAATTTGTGGTAAACGGGCATTGCCTATTAAAAAGCCCATCAGATACACAGCCAGAAAACCACTGCCGCCAAACTGGTTGGTTAAACCAAAAATCAGCAAAGCGTAAGAGACGGCCAGTAAAGGGAAAAAAGCAGCGCTTAATGGCAGTTTTCGGCACAACAAAACAAAGAAGCGCCCTGCTCCATAGCCCACGGCCGCGCCTACTATGGCCTGCTGAAAGAACACTGTGGATAAAGACCAATTCAGTTCACTGTGGCCTGCTAAAACGCCAACCAGAGTAAAAGTCAGCATTACTGCCATAGGATCGTTGCTACCCGACTCTATTTCCAGTGTTGATGCCACCCGCTCTTTAATATTTAAACCGGCAGACTGGAAGATAGAAAATACGGCCGCCGCGTCTGTCGAGCTTAATATAGCGCCTAACAACAGGCCTTCGAGCAAGGTTAAATCAAACAAATAAGAAGCTGCAACACCCAGAA
This sequence comes from Rheinheimera sp. A13L, assembly GCF_000217935.1. Taxonomy (GTDB): domain Bacteria; phylum Pseudomonadota; class Gammaproteobacteria; order Enterobacterales; family Alteromonadaceae; genus Pararheinheimera. The sequence goes on along the minus strand of NZ_AFHI01000017.1, from coordinate 44,611 downwards.
TTCCGCAGGTCAGCACTACGCCTAGAGTAGCTAATACGGCTGAAGGAGCCAAAACCACACGTACTCTGTCTGGATGCGTACGCATTCCGCCGTCAAACAGGATAATAACAAGGGCGATGGAGCCAATTAGTAACGCGATATCCGGATCGCCAAATTTGATACCCAGCAATCCGTCTTCACCAGCCAACATACCGATCACAAGGAAAATCAATAATAAAGGCGCGCCTAAGCGCGCCGAGATCAGTGTGGCAACTATACTGGAGAAAAACAGAGCCCCTGCAACCAGGATTGTTAAATTCACTGCATCCAAACAAAAGCTCCTTTTTTCTTAATGCGCGGGGTAAATCTCCCGATAAATTTGCTGTAACGCGGATAACGGATCGGCAGCTTTGGTAATTGGGCGCCCTATCACCATATAGTCTACACCAGCCTTTACAGCTTCAGCAGGTGTCATTACCCTTTTTTGATCATCAGCTGCAGCAAATGATGGTCGAATACCTGGTGTGACCAGACAAAATTCCAGACCAAATTGCTGTTTTAATTCAACTGCTTCTTGTGCAGAACAAACCACTCCATCCAGACCTGACTTATCAGCCAGCCCTGCCAGCCTGACTACCTGCTGTTGTGGCGTTAAATTGATACCCAGTTCCGTTAAATCACTTTGCTCCATGCTGGTTAATACAGTCACAGCAATCAACAGAGGCTTTTCTTTGCCAAAGCTCTCCAAAGCTTCACGGGCTGCAATCATCATACGGCTGCCGCCAGAGGCATGCACATTTACCATCCACACGCCTAAATCTGCTGACGCTTTCACCGCTTTAGCCACAGTATTTGGAATATCGTGAAATTTAAGGTCTAAAAACACATCAAATTTACGCTGATGCAGCTCTTTGACAAAGTCAGGACCAAAGTGAGTAAACATCTCTTTGCCTACTTTTAAGCGACACAAAGCCGGATCAAGTTGGCTGACTAAATTCAGTGCTGCGGATTTTTGCTCAAAGTCTAAGGCGACCACTATAGGACTGGTGTTATTCATGGAATTCTCTTTATTGTAAGATCAGCGACCGTCTATGCCGGTCATTGGTTCTACCGTTTCCCACTGCTGGCAAGACGGACAAAGCCAATAAGGTTGTTTGGTTTTAAAACCACAATTGCGGCAATGATACAGCACCTTAGTATCCAGATAAGCCTGGACCATTTGTTCTATTTCAGCCAAATGTGGCTCAGATGGGTTTTGTAATCGTCTAATTTGAATAAATTTTAAAAATAAGCGGATATTCGGCTGCTGTCTGAGCTTATCAGTCAGTAAATTCTCTGCCTGCAGCAGGTTCTGATCATCCGCATAAAACTGTGCCAACTCAGCGGTAGCGCTAATGTTTTTATGCTTGCGACTCAGTTCCGTCAGAAGTGTTTGCCACGCTGCTGGCTCCGGTGTCGTTTGTTGCACTAAAGGTAATAGCTCAGCAGCCCATTGAGGTCTTTGTTGCAATATGGCCAGCAACAGCTCACGTGCTTCGGTAAACTCTTCTTCTGCAATGAGTTTTTTTGCCAGTTCGTATTTGGGCCGCAAGGAGATTGGATAACGTTGGATCAACTGCCGATACGCATCACTTGCCGCAGGTTCTTTACGCCAGGCTTCACAACTGAAATTTGCCACACCAATACGAAGTGACCGGGAATCCGTTTGTTCTACCACTGCACGGAAATCCATGGCTTTTTGCCATTCGTGAGTCGCAGTAAATAAACTAAAGAGTTGTTTTAAAACAGCTTCGCGAATGCTTTCAGCCTGAACCAGAGCACTGAGTAAAGGTTCAGCCCTGTCGTATAAACCGGCGCTGAAGTAATCTTTGGCCAGCTCAAATTGTATTTTTTGTGCCTGTTGTTTTGGCAGTTTTAACTGATGTAATTTTTCATGAATACGAATGGCTTTATCCCAGTCACCACGGCGACGGAACAGGTTGGCTAATGCCAGATAGGTATCAATAGTAGCGGCTTCAACATCAAGCAATTGCAGTAATTGCTCAATAGCTTTGTCTTCCTGATCAGTCAGCAGGAAATTTAAACCAGAGGATAAGTTTTTAGTGACAGAAGCCCTGCCCTTAAGCTCTTTTTGTTTTTCGCTGTTTCGCCCCATAAACCAGCCATAAGCGGCGGCGACAGGAAGCAACAGAAATAACAGTTCCAGCATAGGGATCAGGTTTTATCAGAAGATTTAGCAAACCAACCTTTGGTTTTTGCCTTCAGGATAAAGGCCATAGACACACTCAGGCCAAGCAGAAAACCAGCAACTAAAAACAGAGCGGCAATGTCCACCACTCTGAGTTCTGTTTTTGCAATAAGATAATTAAATTCAGCAATTTGCTGATTGAGGGAACCCAGAATAAGCCCGAATGTAATCAGGGCAATAATAAAGACAACATAAAAAAATCTGGTCAAAACTCCGTCAACCCCGTTTTTTAGCTGAAAAGAGATCAGGTGTTAGTTTTCACCCGGTCACGTAATTCTTTACCCGGTTTGAAATGAGGCACGTATTTGCCATCTAATTCCACTTTATCGCCGGTTTTTGGATTGCGACCTACACGAGGTGCGCGGTAATGCAGAGAAAAACTACCAAAACCACGAATTTCGATACGCTCGTTATTCGCCAGTGAGGTGGCCATTTGTTCCAGAATTTCTTTGACTGAAGATTCGATGTCTTTCACCTGGACATGAGAAAAATCAGTAGACAGTTTTTCGATCAATTCAGATTTGGTCATGGACCCTCCGCTGTATCAGTAGAATGAAGGACCGGAGCTTATGCTCCAGTCCTTCTATACAAGCATCAATTAGTCAGCTTTTTGAGCAGCTTTGAATGCTTCGGCCATAGCGTTACCACCAAAATCAGTATCATCCTGCTTTTTGATAGTGTCCATAGCTTCTTTTTCTTCAGCTTCGAATTTCGCTTTGATTGACAGGCTGATTACGCGGTTTTTGCGGTCAACACCCATCAGGCGAGCTTCTACTTCTTCACCAACTTTTAATACTGTAGTAGCGTCTTCGATACGCTCACGAGCGATGTCAGATACGCGAACGTAACCTTCAACACCACCTTCCAGCATTACAGTGGCGCCTTTCGCGTCAACTGCAGTTACGTTGCCTTTAACGATAGCACCTTTTTTGTTATCAGCAAGGTAGCCGTTGAACGGGTCTTCGTCTAATTGCTTGATGCCTAAAGAGATACGCTCGCGCTCTGGGTCAACTTGTAACACAACTGCGTGTACTTCGTCGCCTTTCTTGAATTCACGTACAGCGTCTTCGCCAGTTGAATTCCAGCTGATGTCTGACAGGTGTACTAAACCGTCGATGCCACCGTCTAAACCGATGAAGATACCGAAGTCAGTGATTGACTTGATCTTACCAGATACGCGGTCACCCTTGTTGAAGCCCTTCGCGAACTCTTCCCATGGGTTGGCTTTACATTGTTTCAGACCTAAAGAAATACGACGACGTTCTTCGTCGATTTCCAGAACCATAACTTCCACTGAGTCACCTAAGTTAACAACTTTAGATGGGTGGATGTTTTTGTTAGTCCAGTCCATTTCTGAAACGTGTACTAAACCTTCAACGCCTTCTTCGATTTCTACGAAGCAGCCGTAATCAGTCAGGTTAGTTACGCGACCAGTGATGCGAGCACCTTCTGGGTAACGTGAAGCGATAGCGGCCCATGGATCTTCACCCATTTGCTTCAGACCTAAAGAAACACGTTGTTTCTCACGGTCAAACTTCAGAACCTTAACTGGGATTTCGTCGCCAACATTGACGATTTCGCTTGGGTGTTTAACACGTTTCCAAGCCATGTCAGTGATGTGCAGTAAACCGTCTACGCCACCTAAATCTACGAATGCACCGTAGTCAGTCAGGTTCTTAACGATACCTTTAACTTCCATGCCTTCTTCTAAGTTTTGTAACAGTGTATCGCGCTCAGCACTGCTTTCAGATTCGATCACAGCACGACGTGATACAACCACGTTGTTACGCTTCTGATCCAATTTGATTACTTTGAACTCAAGTTCTTTGTGTTCTAAGTGTAATGTGTCACGTACCGGACGCACGTCAACTAATGAACCAGGCAGGAATGCACGGATACCATCCACTTCGACAGTGAAACCGCCTTTAACTTTGCCAGTGATGATACCGATAACAGTAACTTTATCTTCACAAGCTTTTTCCAGGCGAACCCAGGATTCATGGCGTTTAGCTTTTTCGCGAGATAATAAGGTTTCACCGAAACCGTCTTCTACCGCGTCCAGAGCTACGTCGATGATGTCACCAACGCTCACTTCAATCTCGCCAGCCAGGTTTTTGAATTGTTCAACCGGGATTGCTGCTTCAGATTTCAGACCGGCGTCAACCAGTACTACGTCTTTATGGATAGCAACGATGGTTCCTTTAACGATAGAACCAGGGCGAGTTTCGATAGTCTTGAGGCTTTCCTCAAACAGTAGTGCAAAATTTTCAGTCATATTCACTTTTTCAGTTTAAGTGCTCCACGCACAGTCCTGTGTCATGGGGTTGCTAAGTTAACTTGTCATCTTCCTTGCGACAAGCTGTCCAACGTGAAGGTCTAGGCCTGGTTCAACTTTTTACAGACGTTGAGAACCTCGTCCAACACTTGTTCAATGGATTTATTGGTCGAATCCAGCATGTATGCATCGTCTGCAGGCTTTAATGGCGCTACGGCGCGATTCATATCCCGTTCGTCACGGGCCTGTATTTCGCTCAAAAGGTCGCCGATGTTAACATCATGGCCCTTTTCTTTCAACTCTAAATAACGCCGTCTGGCGCGCTCTGACGCATCGGCTGTTAAAAAGATTTTAACTTCTGCCTGTGGGAATACTACAGTTCCCATATCACGGCCATCAGCCACTAAGCCCGGCGCCTCTTTAAAGGCACGTTGACGACGTAACAACGCTTCACGTACCCGAGGTAAAGAGGCAATCTTGGATGCCACTGAACCTACTTCTTCAGTACGTATAGTATGAGTCACATTTTCACCTTCGAGCGTAATTCGGGTATTACCTTGCTCGTCACAAGTAAACTGTACGTCAAGGTGAGCAGCCAGAGGTTGTAATGCTTCTTCGTCGGAAGAGTCTATTTGATGATGGATAGCAGCCAAAGCTAAAACACGATAAATCGCTCCGCTATCCAGCAGATGCCAGCCCAGTTTTTGGGAAACTAAACGGCAAATAGTGCCTTTCCCTGAGCCACCTGGTCCATCAATGGTAATTACCGGCGCTTGTTGCATTCTGCCTCCAAAACAGTCGAACACACAAAAAGATGCGGCATTATACAGAAATAAATGACAAAAAGCGCGGTTTAATCAAGGGGATCGCGTAACCAGTTAGGTTACGCGTTATTTCTCAAGCTAAAGTGCTGAGTGTGCTAAACACTTCAAAGTATTGAGGAAATGTTTTACGGGTACAATCCGGGTCTTCAATGGTTACCGCAGTGTTACTTAATGCAACCAAAGAGAAACACATAGCCATACGGTGATCGTTGTAAGTCGCTATGCTGGCATGTTTCAGTGTCGTTGGTGGAGTGATTAAAATGTAATCTTCACCTTCTTCTACTTCAGCACCTACTTTACGCAGTTCAGTCGCCATAGCCGCCAAGCGGTCTGTTTCCTTGACGCGCCAGTTGTAGACATTGCGGATAGCCGTTGGCCCTTCAGCGAACAAAGCCGTAGTTGCAATGGTCATAGCAGCGTCAGGAATAGCGTTGTAATCACGGTCTATGCCTTTTAGCTGGTTACGCGTGACCGAGATATAATCATACCCCCAGTCTACTGTCGCTCCCATGGCTTCTAAAGCATCGGCAAAGTGAATATCACCCTGCACTGCATTTTTGCCAATACCTGTGACTTTTATCGTACCGCCTTTAATAGCCGCAGCTGCAAGGAAATAAGACGCAGAAGACGCATCTCCTTCCACCAGAAAATCACCTGGTGACTGATACTGCTGATTGCCTTTAACTACAAAACTTTGATAGTTCTGGTTCTCCACAGAGACGCCAAAGCGCGCCATCAAGGCCAGCGTAATATCAATATAAGGTTTAGACACCAGTTCGCCGCTAATGATAATTTCACTATCACCCGACAATAAAGGTGCCGCCATCAACACTGCAGTTAAAAACTGACTGGAGACAGAACCATCAATACTGATTTTTCCACCAGCCAGCGCTTTACCGCGAATACGCAGTGGCGGATAGTCTTTGTGTTGCAGATACTCAATATCGGCATTCCATTGCAGCAAGGCATCTACCAGATGACCAATAGGACGTTCGTACATCCGTGGCTCACCTGTTAGGGTGACATCGACATTGGATACAGCCAAAGCTGCAGTTAAGGGGCGCATCGCTGTACCAGCATTACCTAAAAACAGCTCAAGAGGTTCTTTATGCTGAAATACGCCCGCTACACCAGTGATCTCGCACACTGTTTTATCCGCAGATAATGAAAACTGTACGCCAAGCGCTGTTAAAGCATTGAGCATATGGCTGACGTCGTCGCTATCGAGCAAATTGGTGATACGGGTTGTGCCTTTGGCTAAAGCGGCCAGTAATAAAGCACGGTTGGAAATACTTTTTGAACCAGGTAAATGCACCACGCCTTCCACTTTAGCGATAGGCTCTAAGGTTAAAGTTTTCATCAGCCGTGCACCCGCTCAAATTCTTTCATAAAGGTTACTAAAGTTTGTACGCCTTCTAATGGCATGGCGTTGTAGATACTGGCGCGCATACCACCCACCATACGATGGCCTTTTAACGCTAATAAACCATTGGTTTCGGCTTTGCTGACAAATAAATCATTCAGCGCTTCGTCACCCAATAAAAACGGCACGTTCATTGATGAGCGGAACTGTGGCGCCACATCGTTACGATAAAAATCGCTTTGGTCGATATAGCCATACAAGGTTTCGGCTTTGAGTCTGTTGCGTAGCTGCATCGCCTCAACACCACCCTGACGCTTCAGCCACTGGAAGACTAAACCAGCCAGATACCAGGCATAAGTAGGAGGTGTATTAAACATACTGTCGTTGTCAGCGGCCAAACGATAATCTAAAACGCTCGGAATGCTGCTGCCTTTGGCGGGTAACAAGTCTTCACGCACTATGGCTAGCGTTAAGCCTGAAGGCCCAATATTCTTCTGCGCACCTGCGTAAATCACGCCATAACGGCTGACATCAATATGCCGCGATAAAATAGTGGATGACAGATCAGCCACTAAAGGCGCTTTGGTATTGGGTAAGTCGATAAACTCCATGCCATCCACAGTTTCGTTCGGGCAAAAATGCACGAAGCTGGCGTTATCATTTAACTGCCAGTCGGATGCAGGTATTAAAGTGCGAAGACCATCTTGCTTAAACTGAATCGCCTGAGGGTTTAAGGCAGTAAACTTTTCAGCTTCTTCAACAGCCGCCTTAGACCAGACGCCTGAGACAATATAATCTGCACTGACACCAGTCTTGGCTAAATTCAGTGGCACAGCAGAAAACTGACCGCGACCACCACCGTGCATAAACAGTACTTTGTAGTTGGCCGGTATGCACAATAAATCGCGCAGGTCCTGCTCTGCCTGAGCCGCAACCTGCATAAAATCTTTGCCTCTGTGACTCATCTCCATAATGGAGCAGCCGCGACCATGCCAGTTGATCAACTCTTCCTGTGCCTGTTGCATCACTTCCACCGGCAACATAGCCGGGCCAGCACAAAAGTTATAGGTGGTCATCTCTTGCTCCTGTTACAACGCTTTATCGAATGAAAAACAAATTAGAAAACGGCTTTGGTCATCTTGGGATGATCTTTGTTATTGTGGCCTTGGGTTATACCCGTCTTACTTGAAGCTGCAGCTTTGTTAACTGCACCATCTCGCCCCAGTCACATAGGTTGACTATGCTCCTGGGGGTCTCACTGGTTTGTCGCCTCCCCGCAACTTCAAGATACTTGGGTATCTAAAAGTGCTATCAACGAATAATCCTGACGTCTGGACGGCTCTTTCTAAACAGCCGCTACTTTAGCGCACTTTGCAAAAGACAGAAATAAAAAAGGGGCCAGATCACATTATTTTTTGAATAATGTGATCTGGCCCCTTCTTAACAGTCTTACTCTTCTTCGCCGTCCGCTACAGTATCCTCTGTCGGATTTTGTGCGGCTAATGCTGCAGCTTCCGCTTCTGCGGCTGCTACTTCTTCCTGATCCTGAATTTCGTCGATGCGTTGTACACCTACTACTTTTTCACCTTCGATGGTGCGGATCAAAATAACACCAGCAGTGTTACGGCCTACTTGTGATACTTCGCTGACGCGGGTCCGTACCAGTGTGCCTTTGTCAGAAATCAGCATTATTTCATCCAGCGCGTTCACTTGTACTGCACCAACTACCAGACCATTACGTTCGGAGACTTTAATAGAGACTACGCCTTGAGTAGCACGGCTCTTCTCTGGGTATTCCTGCAATGCGGTACGTTTACCGTAGCCGTTTTCAGTCACAGTCAGAATAGCGCCTTCGCTCTTCGGAACAATCAATGACACCACAGAGCCGTTTTCGCGTAAACGGATACCACGAACACCTGTAGCTCCACGGCCCATTGGACGCACCTGATCTTCTTTAAAGCGCACTACTTTGCCGTCGTCCGAGAACAACATGATCTGGCTGTTGCCGTCTGTGATATCCACACCAATCAACTGATCGCCTTCGTTCAGGTTCACGGCAATAATGCCGTTGCTGCGTGGACGAGAGTATTCAGTCAGTGAGGTTTTCTTCACAGTACCGTTGGCAGTCGCCATAAACACATACTTGCCTTCTTCGTATTCACGAACCGGCAGAATTGCGGTGATCCGTTCGTTTTCTTCCAATGGCAGTAAGTTAACTATTGGCTTACCACGGGCCTGACGCGAAGCCAGCGGTAATTGATACACCTTCATCCAGTACAGACGACCACGGTTAGAGAAACACAAAATCGTATCGTGGGTGCTGGCGATCAGCAACTGGTCGACAAAGTCTTCATCTTTTACTGTAGTTGCCGCTTTACCACGACCACCACGACGCTGAGCTTCATAGTCAGACAGAGCCTGATACTTGGCATAACCTAAATGTGACAGAGTCACGACTACGTCTTCTTCAGTGATCAAGTCTTCCATGTTGATATCCATCGCGTTGTCCTGAATTTCAGTACGACGGGCATCACCATATTGGGCTTTCGCAGCTTCTAACTCTTCACAGATCACTTCCATTAAACGCTCCGGGCTTCCCAGAATGTGTAATAGCTCAGCAATCAGCAGTAATAACTCTTTGTACTCGTCCAGAATCTTTTCATGTTCCAGACCCGTCAGTTTGTGTAAACGTAAATCTAAGATTGCCTGAGCCTGTTGTTCAGTCAGGAAATACTCGCCATCACGAATACCAAAATGTTCTTCCAGCCATTCAGGACGGGCTGCGTTTTCACCGGCACGTTCTAACATGGCGCTGACATCACCTAACTGCCAGCCACGAGCCACTAAACCTTGTTTAGCATCGGCCGGGCTTGATGAGTTTTTGATTAAATCAATAATTTCATCAATGTTGGCAAGAGCAATAGCCAAGCCTTCTAAGATATGAGCGCGGTCACGGGCTTTACGTAAGTCATAGACTGTTCTGCGTGTCACCACTTCGCGGCGGTGCAACACAAAACATTGCAGCATATGCTTTAAGCCCATCAACTTCGGTTGGCCCTGATCCAGGGCAACCATGTTGATACCAAACACAGTTTGCATCTGAGTTTGGGTATACAAGTGGTTGATCAGTACGTCTGATGATTCGCCACGTTTCACTTCAATAACAATACGCATACCGTCTTTATCAGACTCATCACGTAATGCTGAAATGCCTTCGATGCGTTTTTCTTTGACCAGCTCGGCGATTTTCTCAATCAGACGGGCCTTGTTGACCTGATAAGGAATTTCATCAACAACTATAGTCTCGCGACCGGTTTTTTCATCGGTTTCGATATGAGTTCTGGCGCGGATATATACCTTGCCACGACCGGTGCGGTAGGCTTCTTCAATACCACGACGGCCATTGATAATAGCGGCTGTCGGGAAATCTGGTCCTGGCATCAGTTCCATCAGTTCAGGAATGCTGATATCCGGATTAGCAATCAATGCCAGACAGGCATCAATGACTTCATTTAAATTGTGTGGCGGAATATTGGTCGCCATACCCACCGCAATACCCGACGAGCCGTTGACCAGCAGGTTAGGAATTTTAGTCGGTAATACAGCCGGGATCATTTCAGTGCCGTCGTAGTTAGGCACAAAGTCGACTGTCTCTTTATCCAGGTCGGCTAATAATTCGCCTGCGATACGCGACATACGTACTTCGGTATAACGCATCGCTGCTGCTGAGTCACCGTCTACTGAACCGAAGTTACCCTGGCCGTCGACCAGCATATAACGTAAGGAGAACGGCTGAGCCATACGAACTATAGTGTCGTAAACAGCGCTGTCACCGTGTGGATGGTATTTACCTATGACGTCACCAACGACACGGGCAGATTTTTTGTAGGCTTTATTCCAGTCATTGCCTAACTCTTTCATCGCAAACAAAACGCGACGGTGAACTGGCTTTAAACCGTCCCTTACGTCCGGTAAGGCACGTCCCACAATAACGCTCATTGCATAATCGAGATAAGAATTCTTTAATTCTTCTTCGATATTAATGGGAACAATTTCTTTGGCCAAATTTGTCATAAAAAGCTTTTTTCCCTTAAATCAACAAGATACCCGCGTTTTTTACTGTAATGGGTCGCGGGACAAAGGCGGATTCTACCACAGAAAAAATACCTTGCCAGTTCTGTTGTGCTTTGTACAGCATTGCTCAAACAGATCAAGGCTTTATAATAGGCAAAATTTTAAATGGATACGCTTATGAACCCCTCTTCCAATGTTGATCCGGCCGAAATTGCCAAGTTTAATGAAATCGCCTCTCGCTGGTGGGATCCGTCCGGTGAATTTAAGCCGTTACACCAACTGAACCCTTGCCGTCTGGCCTTTATCAGCGATCAGGTGCAAGGCTTATTTGGTAAAAAAACTGTAGACGTTGGCTGTGGTGGTGGCATTCTGGCCGAATCTATGGCTAAAGCTGGTGCAGATGTCACAGGTATTGATATGGCAGATGAAGCTTTAACAGTGGCTAAATTGCATGCGCTGGAATCTGCAGTTTCAGTTCAGTACCAACAAAGCACTGCGGAAGACTTTGCCGCAGCCAATCAAGGCGCCTTTGATTTGGTGACGTGCATGGAGATGCTGGAGCATGTGCCAGAGCCAGGATCCGTGGTGAAGGCTTGTGCTGACTTAGCCAAACCCGGTGCAACGCTGGTGTTTTCTACGTTGAATAAAACCTGGAAAGCCTACCTGATGGCTATTGTCGGTGCTGAACAGGTACTGAAGCTGGTCCCCAAAGGCACTCATGAGTTTGAGAAGTTTATCCGCCCTTCTGATTTAATGCGTTTTATTGACGATGCGGGTTTACAAGTGGTGGATGCAACAGGTTTGCATTACAACCCTATTAATCAGTCGTTCCGCACAGGCCCTGGGCTGGATGTGAATTATTTTGTGGTAGCGAAAAAACCACTATGACCCAACAACTCATTCAACTTAAAAAACCGGCTGCCGTCTTATTTGATTTAGATGGCACCCTGGTTGATACCGCGCAGGATTTAGGCGCAGCACTGAATTTTGTTTTGCGAGAGCATGGTATAGCTGAAAAAAGCTATGACGAGTACCGGCCTATGGCCTCTCATGGTGCCAAAGGTTTGCTGCAGCTGGGTTTTGGTGAAGCTATAAAAGAAATTGATTTTGGCAAAGCTCGCCAGAGTCTGCTGGATTATTATCACGAGCACAGCGGTGTGCACAGTTGCTTGTTTCCGGGCGCTGAAGAGTTATTTGCTGCTTTGCAGGTACGAAACATTCCCTGGGCTATAGTGACGAATAAACCTTATAAGCTCGCCGCCAAAGTACAACGTCAGTTACCTGCCTTATTACAAAGCCGCTTATTACTGGGGGGTGACAGTCTGGCACAACGTAAACCTGATCCAACCCCGTTATGGATGACTGCTCACTATATGCAGGTCCCTGCAAACCAGTGTTGGTATATAGGAGATGCAGAGCGCGACATAGAAGCTGGACGTCGTGCTGGCATGCAAACCGTGATGTGCGATTTTGGTTATGTTGGACCAGATGATAAAACTGAACTTTGGGGCGCAGATTTACATATTTCTCTTTTCACAGACCTGATCCGACACCTCGACTGAGTTCAGTTTTTTCATATTTTTGGTCAATTAAAAATCACCTCTTTGCAGGTGATTTTGTGAATCACTTAAAATTTAACCGAACAGACAAAATAGATTTTTTACTGAAAAACTATTGCTTCCCTGCAGAGGTTTTTAAAAGCCGATTTCGCACGTTAGCGGACACTAACATGCTGCTTTTTTCGCCCGGCAGCAGGGGTTGCAATTGCTATTGATCCACTCTATCTTGTGATCCGTTCTCCTTTCACCCCTAGATGTTGTGTCGCTCGACTGAGTTTGACCTAATGAAGCCAAAAGCGGGTGAATTCGCTGCGCAGGAGAAATTCTGTGCACACAATAATAACAATTGAGATGGAATTTTCGGCGGAAAAATATGACTCAAACATTATACGTAACCAAAAGAGATGGTCTGCGCGAACCATTAGACTTAGACAAAATTCACCGTGTGATTGATTGGGCTGCTGAGCGCTTACAAAACGTATCAGTGTCTCAGGTTGAGTTACGTTCTCATATTCAGTTTTACGACGGTATCAAAACCGCCGACATTCACGAAACCATCATCAAAGCCGCTGCCGATTTAATCTCCAAAGAGACGCCGGATTATCAATATATGGCTGCGCGTTTGGCCGTATTCCATTTACGTAAAAAAGCCTATGGTCAGTTTGAACCGCCAAAGTTGTATGACCATGTGGTCAAAATGGTGGAAGAAAAGCGTTATGACGCCCATATTCTGGCAGACTACAGTAAAGAAGAATTAGAACAGCTGGATAGTTTTATTGTACACAGCCGCGATTTGGATTTCAGCTATGCTGCGGTAAAACAGCTGGAAGGTAAATACCTGGTGCAAAATCGGGTCACAGGCCAGATTTACGAAAGCGCCCAGTTCCTTTATATGCTGGTCGCGGCTTGTTTGTTTGCTAATTATCCAAAAGACACCCGTTTAAGTTACGTGCGCCGTTTTTACGATGCAGTGTCTATGTTCAAGATTTCATTACCTACACCTATTATGTCTGGTGTGCGTACCCCAACCCGCCAGTTCAGCTCTTGTGTGCTGATTGAATGTGGTGACAGCTTAGATTCTATCAATGCCACCAGCAGCGCTATTGTTAAATACGTCAGTCAACGTGCTGGTATTGGTATTAACGCCGGCCGTATTCGTGCTTTAGGCAGCCCAATCCGTAACGGTGAAGCCTTCCATACTGGTTGTATCCCCTTCTACAAACATTTCCAGACGGCTGTAAAAAGTTGCTCTCAGGGCGGTGTTCGTGGTGGTGCAGCCACGCTGTTTTACCCTTTGTGGCATTTAGAAGTGGAATCTTTGCTGGTTCTGAAAAACAACCGTGGTGTGGAAGAGAACCGCGTACGTCACTTAGATTACGGTGTGCAGTTTAACCGCCTGATGTACACACGTCTGATTAAAGATGAAATGATCACCCTGTTCAGTCCTTCTGACGTACCGGGTTTATATGATGCATTTTTTGAAGATCAGGAAAAGTTTGAAGCCCTCTATGTTCAATACGAAGCGGATGCTTCTATCCGTAAAAAGCGTATCAAAGCAGTCGAACTATTTACCCTCTTTATGCAGGAACGCGCCAGCACAGGTCGTATCTACTTACAGAACGTGGACCATTGCAACACGCACAGCCCGTTTAATCCAAAGTTTGCTTCTGTACGCCAAAGCAACCTCTGTTTAGAAATTGCGTTGCCAACCAAGCCACTGAATGACATCAACGATCCAAATGGTGAAATTGCCCTTTGTACTCTGTCCGCCTTTAACTTAGGCGCTATTGAGCATTTAGATGAACTGGAAGAATTGGCAGAACTGGCAGTAAGGGCCTTAGATAGCTTACTGGACTATCAGGACTACCCTATCCTCGCCGCTTACCACGCCAGTATGAATCGCCGCACTTTAGGTATAGGCGTTATTAACTACGCCTATTACCTGGCGAAAAATGGCGTGAAATACTCTGATGGTTCAGCCAATGGTTTAACACACCGTACTTTTGAAGCTATTCAGTATTACCTGATGAAAGCATCTAACAAATTGGCGCAGGAATTTGGCCCTTGCCCTAAATTTAACGAGACCACGTATTCAGAAGGCATTATGCCTATTGACACCTATAAAAAGGATTTGGATAAGGTGTGTGCTGAACCTTTACATTACGACTGGGATCAGCTGCGTAAAGATGTAGTGCAACACGGTTTACGTAACTCGACTTTATCTGCACTGATGCCATCAGAAACTTCTTCGCAAATTTCAAATGCGACTAATGGTATTGAACCACCTCGTGGCCATATCAGTATAAAGGCAAGTAAAGACGGTATTTTAAAGCAGGTTGTGCCTGAATATGATCGCCTGAAAAACCAATACGAATTGTTATGGGATATGCCAAATAACGACGGATACATCAGTCTGGTGGCTATTATGCAGAAGTTTGTTGATCAAACTATTTCTGCCAATACCAACTACGATCCGGGCAAGTTCGAAGGCGGCAAAGTGCCAATGAAAATTTTATTAAAAGATTTGCTGACGGCTTATAAGCTGGGTGTGAAAACCATGTACTACCACAACACCCGTGATGGCGCTTCCGATATCCAGGAAGACATCAAAGCGACGCCGGAAGACGATGGTTGTGCCGGTGGCGCCTGTAAAATTTAAGTCTGGGGCTGCATTGCAGCCCTCTTTTTGTATGCATAACAAATAATAAACTGGATATTGCTGATGAGTTACACCACCTTTAGCCGTACGAATAACGATCAAATGAAAGAGCCAATGTTTTTTGGCAATCCGGTGAACGTATCCCGTTATGATCAACAGAAATATGGCATTTTTGAAAAACTGATTGAAAAGCAGCTGAGCTTTTTCTGGCGCCCTGAAGAGGTGGATGTCAGTAAAGACAGAATCGACTTTCAACAGTTACCTGAACATGAAAAGCATATATTTCTCAGCAATTTAAAATACCAAACTCTGCTGGACTCAGTGCAAGGCCGTTCACCAAATGTCGCCTTGTTACCTATAGTGTCCTTGCCTGAGCTGGAAACCTGGATTGAAACCTGGGCATTCAGTGAAACTATTCACAGCCGCAGTTACACCCATATAGTACGTAATATCACCAACGAACCTCACAAGGTGTTTGACGATATATTACTGAATGAACGTATTGTTGAACGCGCGGATGACGTCACTCGTTACTACGATGATTTAATCAATGCTGTTAGCCTGTATCACTTATGTGGTGTTGGCACTCATGAAGTCAACGGTGAAACTCATACCATCAGCCTGCATGACCTGAAACGTAAGCTATATATCTGTATTTTATCGGTGAACGTGCTGGAGGCTATTCGTTTCTACGTTAGCTTCGCTTGTAGCTTTGCCTTTGCCGAACGTGAATTGATGGAAGGCAATGCCAAGATTATCAAGCTGATTGCCCGCGATGAAGCACTGCATCTAACCGGTACTCAGCATATGCTGAATATTATGGCTGCAGGTGAAGACGACCCTGAAATGGCTATTATTGCCAAAGAATGTGAAGAAGAAGCGTACGCTATATTCCGTAAAGCCGCTGAGCAGGAAAAAGACTGGGCTGAGTTCTTGTTTAAAGATGGTTCAATGATTGGCTTAAACAAAGATATTTTATGCCAGTACGTTGAGTACATTACCAACAACAGAATGCAGGCTGTGGGCTTAAAGCCAATTTTCAGCACCACACAGAACCCTATTCCATGGATCAACGCTTGGTTAGTGTCTGACAATGTACAGGTGGCACCACAGGAATCAGAAATCAGCTCCTATTTAGTGGGTCAAATCGACAACGAAATGGATGGCGCTGACTTCGGTGATTTTGATCTCTGATCTGCGACCACTGACATGGTAAAAGTGGTGGTGAAGGACGTGCTCAGCCTGGAGTTTGGGCCAGAGCAACGCACCCTGCTTGATGCGCTTGAAGCACAAAAACAACAAGTGAATTACCAATGCCGTGAAGGTTATTGTGGCGCTTGTCGTTGTAAATTACTGTCAGGTTCAGTCAGCTACATTAATGAGCCGCTGGCTTTTGTCCGTAAAGGCGAAATTTTGCCTTGCTGCAGTATTCCCATCACAGATATAGAAATAGAATTGCCCTGAGTATCAAAAAATACATCAGGGCAATTTTTTTAGCATCTCAATTCAGCATTAAGACTTTTTAATGCCTTCCACTGTCAGATCCAGATGCACAGTAGCAGATGCCGGGCCAAGGATATTTTTAATGGCAAAGTCTTCTAATTCGATGCTGGTAGTGCCGGCAAAACCTGCACGGTAGCCACCCCATGGATCAGAACCTTCACCCAGCTTGGTGGCTTTGATCACAATTTCTTTGGTCACACCATTTAACGTGAAATTACCTACAACATCAAAATCAGCACCTTCTTTTGGTACTATTTTAGTGCTGACAAAAGTGGCTTTGCCATGTTTGTCCACGTTCAGGAAATCAGGGCTGCGTAAATGTTTGTCGCGCTCAGCATGGTTAGAATCAATACTTTTTGTATCAATTTCTAACTGAATTTTAGAATCTGTTAACTTTGCCGCGTCATAGCTGAATGTACCTTCAAAGGTATTAAAACGACCATATAACCAGCTGTAACCTAAGTGGCTTATTTTAAATTGAATAAATGCGTGCGCACCCTGGGTATCAATTTCGTAGTCTGCGGCTTGCAGTGCTGGTGCTGCCAACATCGATGTCAACAACCCGGCAATTAGTAATTTTTTCATTCCAATCTCCTTTCGTAGTAAAGTCTTAAGGTTTAAGCATTCGTTTTAGCGTGTCGTCTTTATCAAAAAAGTGGTGTTTAAAAGCGGCCATTGCATGCAAAAGAACTAAAGCAATTAAACCGTAAGCTGCAAACTTATGGACCAGGCCAGCTCTATCTGCCTGTTCGGCAAACAATTCACCGGCTGATGGCAAATCAAACCAACCAAATACGTCTATAGGGCGGCCATCCGCAGTAGAAATCAGATAACCGCTACAGATAATCAAAAAGACCAGGCCATATAAAGTCAGATGGGTCAGATGACTGGCGCGCTGTATAGCCTTACTGTGGCTCGTCAAAGGCGCAGCAGTTCCTTTCACAAGGCGAAAGACTAAGCGATACAGCATCAGAGCCAACAACAATACCCCAACACTTTTGTGCCAGAAAGGCGCAGTTTTGTACCAACTGCTGTAGTAGCTTAAATCCACCATCCAAAAGCCTGAGGCGAAAAGTCCAATCACCATCACAGCCACCAGCCAGTGCAATACAATACTGGTCCAGCAGTAGCCTTTATTTTCTGTTGCCATAACTTCCTCTCTTAATAGACATAGCATATCTTTCCAGAAGATGGTTTAAAATACCAAAATTAAGCGCATTTCGTTCTATTTAATAGAAAAGTCATTAAATTAAATGCAAGTGTCGTCTGAACTCAAACGATGGAGACCAGGCAGATATGTTTCGGGGCATAACATGAAAAAAGAGCCGTGAAGGCTCTTTTTAAAGATGAAAGGACTTAGAATTCCACTTTGCCGTCGCGGATGTGTTGTTCACCCCGCTCTTTCGCCAGAGCTATTTGCTTCTGACGTTCGGCAAAAGATGCTTTCTGCTCTTCAGTAATTTTGTCATGGCAATGCGGGCAACTTAAACCTTGCACATAAAGGGGCGATTTCATTTCGTCCTGCGACAACGGCATACGACAAGCGTAGCACTGATCGTAACTGCCTTGTTCCAGACCATGTTTCACCGCAACACGCTGATCAAATACAAAACATTCACCTTGCCACAAACTTTCTGGTTCTGGTACTTCTTCCAGATATTTCAGAATGCCGCCATCCAGGTGGTACACCTCTTCAAAGCCCTGCTCTTTTAGAAAAGCTGTAGATTTTTCACAGCGAATACCACCGGTACAAAACATCGCCACTTTTTTGTGCTTAGTTTTATCCAGATTTTGCTCAGCCCAGTCTGGAAACTCGCGGAAGCTGGTGGTGTTGGGATTGACTGCGTTTTTAAAAGTGCCGATAGCGACTTCGTAATCGTTGCGGGTATCGATAACTATGGTGTCAGGGTCTGAAATCAGCTGATTCCAGGCTTCACCTTTAACATAAGTGCCGACTATATGAGCTGGGTTTATCCCTTCCACGCCCATGGTGACTATCTCTTTTTTCAGTTTCACCTTAGTGCGATAAAACGCCTGTTCATCGGCAAAAGATTCTTTGTAAGACATGCCCTCAAAACGGCTGTCGGCAGCAAACCACTGCAGCATTGCGTCTATGCCTTCACGTGGACCACAAATAGTGCCATTAATACCTTCTTCGGCCAGTAACAAAGTGCCTTTGACTTTGTTCAGTACCAAGTGTTGGTAAAGGTTGTCACGCAAAGCAACATAATCAGGTAAAGCAACGAATTTATATAAAGCAGCAACAACGTACATTTTCTTATTCACCTTCTGCAAAGCCGGACCGTAAATCCGGGGCAAAATTACGGGCGTGCATTATAACGACTGGAAATGAAATGACAAGTTGAGGGCTTTAATGTTGCCATTGTGCCGCTGAGAAGAGTTCAAGTTCGAAGGTATGTTCACCATCTGTGATCAGTAGTTTGTCGTCTTCCCGCCATAGATCCAAATGCATATGGCCTTTGAGCATGGCACAAAACTCCAACTGGTGTTGATGACTCAAACTATGAAAGCGTACGTTTTTAAAATGCTGTTTGTATTGGCTTTTAATCTTTTTCTGCTCAGCCTCATCCAAAAACAAAATAACCTGATCGGCCTGATGGCTGGCACGTTGCATATGTTTTTCACTGAGTAAGTCGACATTGCACCACAACTTAATATGATGAGCATTGTCGCTGACAAATAAGTCCGGGCTTTTGCCTGCGCTTTCTGTTTTGGCCAGTTCAGGGGAGGATTCAAAAAACGACAGATAAGCCAGAATACGACGGGCAAAGTGTTCCGCCAGCTCAGTTTTATAAGGAGCTATATAACAGGTTCGTTTTTGATAAAAATGACTGGCCTCTGACGCATAGTTCAGATCCAGCCGTATCACTTTGCTCATCACTTGCATACAGACACCTCGTTGGTATCGGCAACAACCTCTGTTTAGTGTAGCTGAGATTGAATTGCACCGTAAATCAGATGCATAGCCAGTGCCAGTAATACAGCTCCCATTAACCGGTCAAACCAATAGCCTTTTAGCAGCAAAAAAGCCCTTACTTTTTCGCGAGTTAGGATCACAGATAAAAATGCAAACCAGGCCGCTGTAGCGACGGCCATATAGAGACCATAGATCACTTTGTAAGAAAGTGATGTAACTGGCGAAATAATGACGGCAAACAAGGACAAAAAGAACAAGGTGGCTTTGGGGTTTAAACCATTAGTGACAAAACCTGAAGTAAAAGCTTTGAGCAGTGAAGGAGCATCGGATATAGCTTCAACCTGCTCTTCTGCCTGTTGTGTTGCTGCACCACTACGGATCGCCTGCCAGCCTATATAAGCAAGGTAGGCAGCAGACAGGACACTAAACAGCGTAAACAACCATGGCGTCGTTTTAATCAATAAGCCTAAACCAAGCAGTGAATAACACACGTGCAAAAGGATAGCTGCCCCTATACCCATACTGGCAGAGAGCGCAATAGTACGGCCGTAGCGCACAGCATAACGTAACACTATGGCGAAATCGGGGCCAGGGCTTGCTACCGCCACTAAATGAACTGAAGCGATCAGTAAAAATTCTGGCCAGAACTCCATAGCTTATCCTTTTGATTACTCGAACATTATTATGTCGATATTAAAACATGAGATTTCAGAGTGTCGAAGCTAAATCTTAAATTAATGTTACTTCATCACAAAAGTACTTGCGTCTGAATCGTTAATCCGCAAAAATGTTATAACATCACAACCACTAACTACGGTAATAGGTTTTCCAATGCGCCCTTCTCTTTTTCAACTCACTCCTGTTGCAATGCTGGTTGCTTCTGCATTTTCAGCCCAGGCTGTAGCACAAAACATCACAGTGAACGGCCTTGTGCTGGATAGTGACGGCAAAGCTATAGAACAGGCTCGTGTACATGTGCATGGCCGTCAGCAATATGTTTATGCCGACAAAAACGGCCGCTTTACCATCCAGGCCCCGGTTGACGCCGAACTACATATCTCAGCCAAAGGTTATGGCGATCAGTTTGTTACCTTGTCAAACAACAACGAACTTAAAGTACAACTGCAGTCTGGTGGTGTGGAACGTATTGTGGTCTCAGCTTCCGGCTTGCATCAATACGATTTGGAAATGGCTAATCCTGTTTCTGTCTTATCAGGTGAAGAACTTAGTCGTAAAACAGCACCGACTATAGGTGAAACCTTAAAGTCGATGCCTGGTGTACACAGCAACTATTACGGCCCTGTTGCCTCCAGTCCGATTTTACGTGGTTTGGATGGCCCACGAGTACGAATTTTAAGTAACGGCCTTGATTCTGCAGACGTATCCCGTATTGGCCCGGATCATGCCATCAGTGCTGATGCCATCACCACCGAGCAAATTGAAGTGTTGCGCGGCCCTTCTACTTTGTTGTACGGCAGTGGCGCTGTAGGTGGTGTAGTGAACGTGGTCGACAACAGACTGCCACGGCAGTTGCGTCATGCCAGCACCCAAATTGAAACGCGCTACAGCTCAGGTGCTGATGAAAAAACTGCGGCCATGACTCATGATGGAGGTCAGGAGCAAGTCGCCTGGCACCTGGATGGCTTTAAGCGTAAAACCGATAACTATGATGTGCCGGATTTTATTAATGATGAAGGAGAAAGCTCAGACCAACTGGCAAACTCCTGGATGAATAATTCGGCAGTGAATGGTGGTTTAAGCTGGATTACAGATAAAGGATTGATTGGCTTTTCCATAGGTCATATCGACAGTGAATATGGTATTCCTGGTCATCACCATCATCATGAAGAACACGACGATCACGACGAGCATGATGATGACCACGACCACGATGAACATACAGAAGAAGCTGTGTTTGCCAAAGTGAAGCAAGACAGATATGGCCTGGCTGGCGAGCTGTACAAACCTTTTAATGGTATTGAAACCTTGTCCTTTAGCGGCGCCCTGACCCGCTATCAGCATCACGAGATAGAAGAAGACGCTATCGGCACCACCTTTAAGAATGACAGTTTTGAGAGCCGCTTTACTGCTGAACATGAAACGATAGCAGGCTGGCATGGTGTTTTTGGTTATCACCTGCAACAAAGCGATTATCAGGCTATAGGTGAAGAAGCCTTCACACCAGATACAAAAACTGATTCCCACGCTTTATTTGTGTTGGAGGAGCGCAGTTTTGGCGATTTCACTGCTCAGATAGGCGGCCGTATTGAGCACGTCGATTACAAAGCCACTGGCATTGAATTTGAACATCACCACGATGAAGAAGAAGAGGCTGACGAACACCATGCTGAGGACGTAAAACATGCTTTTACTGCGTCTAGTCTGTCAGCTGGCTTAGTCTGGAACTTCCAGCCTGGTCACAATGCGGCATTATCCATCAGCCGTTCTGAACGGGCGCCAAGCGCTGCCGAGCTGTATTCGAACGGTGCCCATATCGCAACCCGTACCTACGAATTAGGTTTAGCCTACAGCCTGGATCAGGACGGAGAGATTTCAGAGTCTGACATCAAGTTCAAAAAAGAAGTGGCGAACAACATCGATCTGACGTTACGCAAGTATGAGGGTGATTTTACTTTCACTTACAACCTGTTCTACAACAAAGTAAATAACTACCTGTATATGAAAGATTCAGGTTTAACCATGGCCGACCTGCACTCCCATGCTGATGAAGACCATGATCACGACCATGATGACCACGACGATCATGACGAAGAACACGATCATGCTGAAGATGGCGAATTCTCTATCTTCCATTACCAGCAGCAGGACGCCACTTTATATGGTGCAGAGTTCGCTATGGCTTATCAACTGAGCGCAGAACAACAGTTAGAGTTTTTTATTGACTCAGTGCGGGCAAAGCTTGATAACGGCGGTGATTTACCCCGTATCCCACCAGTGAAAGTAGGCACAGGTTACAGCTATTCAGCAGAGGACTGGTCAGCCAATATAGACTGGACTCATTACATGAAACAAAACCGTGTTGCTGCAAGTGAAAGTGCAACAGGCTCTTATCAAATTCTCGACTTGGGCTTTAGTTACTACTTTAATTTAAATGATCTGGATCTGACTGCTTTTGCCAAAGTGAACAATCTGACGGATGAACTGGGTTTTGTGCATAGTTCCTTTATCAAGGAAGATGCTCCTCTGCCAGGTCGTTCTTTCACTTTAGGTGTAAAAGCCCGCTTCTGATTTCATAGTTTAAAACACAAAATGCACAAGGCCCCGATTATCGGGGCCTTGTTATCTGAATTCGTTGGTTATTGACCTCTGGCAAACAAGCCAGTCCCTTTGTCTTCCATCGCTTCCCGGTACCCTCCGAGCCATTGCGACCTGGTGTCTAAATTCTGATAAGGACAAATCTCTTTTGAGCGACCTGTGACAGCGGCGCGATAACCTTGAGCATGAGCACGTTCTAAACGATCTCTTTTCTGTCTTTTCATAAGGCAATCTTCCTCGATCTGATAAATAAGCAAACAACTTACGTTGCACCTTAATAGATAGTCGAGATGCCAAAAAGGTTCCACTAATAAACTTGGCCTCCCCCTATTGACATTAACTAAGAACCTGAAGTTATTTAAGATTTGATGACAAAATAATTTATTTTTTTTGAATTGCTGGGGTAACTATTTACTCACATCGCTCATGATGTCCACTTTCGGTGGCTGAAGCTGTGAATAACAGTGATCCTGCAGCCATCAACCTTTCCAAAACCAGCACGGGAAATGGCCGAAAATAGAAGTACGATGATATCAGATAAAACAAACCCGCTTTCGCGGGTTTGTTTTTAACAATGCTTAGTCATTATCAACTAGCTTAAGCGTCTTCTTAGCAACAGCAGTGGTAACAACAGCAAACTAAACCAAGTGGATGAACCGCCTTGACGCTCATAGGTCTCGTCGTCTTCTATCTGACAGCTTTCTATAGTGCCGTTGGGAACAGGCATCAGTTTTACAGCTCTGGATACGTTCTCCATCACTGGATTACCTGCGCTGTCTTTTACCACATCCCCTTTGACATCACGTTGTTCAACAGAAACCACAGCATTGGCAATGATTTCATTATTATTGTTGATATCTTTAGCTTCAACCAAAGTAAAAGCTGAATCACAAGGCAACAAGGTATTTAAATCAGTGAAACTGTCGTTTTCGATATCATACAAAAAGGCTACCTTACGTCTTGTTGTACCATCAGTAGGTAAAATATCCGCAGAACCTACCACCATGTTATTTTCGTTAATAGCCATAGGGTTGGTATCAGAGCTATTAAAAAAACCATTGGGGTAAGTTAGTGTTTTTGTATTGTAATCAAATACAAACAACCTGTTGGTTGGTAAGCCATTAAAGGTGGTGCTTGCAGAACCGACAATAATATTTTGATTATTAATATCAGTTGCCAAGCTCGAGTTCCATTCCACCGGGTCTATAACTTCTGACACTTCACCTTCATGAAAGACTGTGGCGTGTCTGGTGCTGACCCTGCGCTCCTCATCGGTATAACTAGAGTAGCCAACAGCTACACCATCATCGTTGACAGACAAAGCCCGGCTAACGTAAAAATTTTCTGCCGTATTTTCTATAATTGGCCCTAAAACCCCATATTGGACAGGTGCTGAAATTTGCCCGGCCTCGTTCATTTTCCAGACTAAAGCTCGTTCTATATAACCCGCTTTATATTGGTCATAACAAAGGCTAACAGGTCTGGTTTTTCCGGTGCAAACGGTTTCAATAGTCTCTTCGGTGCTTTCCATCATGGAAACACTACCTGAGCCAGCTATATAGTTGTCTTCGCTTATTTTTATAGCCGAAGAAAAACCGCCACCGAAGTTTTCATAAGGAATAGGTAATGCAGTGACGCTATTGCCGTTTACTACATAAGACTTTAAGTAAGCAGGCTCAGGCAACCACAAGTTTACGGTCTCTGGAGAAGGCTCATCTTCTGTGGCTTCCGGTGTAAAACTTTGCTGGGTGAATGTCGCTGTCGAGACACCAATGGCATTACCACTATTATTGATATCGTAGAGGTATTCCCTGCTGGTTGGTGTTGTTGCTTGTTCGCGGATTTTCACCTGCTCACCAGTGACCAAATCAAACGCCATGACATCTGTATATCGTTGAATTTCGTAGTTATCGATATTAGCGCCCAAATAATTGATTAAAACAGCCTGCGAAGACGCGCTGATATTACCCTGTTTGATTTGTTCTATTTGTTCGGCCGTTAAGGCTGCAACCAAACTGGCATTTTCAAAATCAATAGCGCTGATATCGACAGGGAAATTGTAGATAAATGACCCAGAACCTACAGCATCACCATTGTCATTCAACGCAGCGCCAAACTGTGAGCGGACTGTGTTGATCTCTGCCAGCTCCTGAACCTGATAAACAGCGGCATAAGCTGAGCTGGCGGCCAGGCCGGGTAATAAGGCTAATACTACGGGCGATAATCTCATTCAGGTCCCCTGTTACTGCTGATTTAATGCTTCTAATTGTTCCCAACGCTCATAGGCGTGCGCGAGCTTCGACTCGGCATCATGCAATTGGTTCAACGCTTTTTGGGTGTAATCGGCATTTTGCCGGAAAAATTGTGGATCATTGACTTGCTGCTGCAAGGCACTTAATTCTGCATCAAGTGTCTCGATTAAAGCGGGCAATAGTTCCAGTTCTCGTTTCTCTTTGTATGATAACTTCTTACTGCTTGTGGATGAAAGCTCAACAGGCTTTTCTTCGACAGGTTTTACACTTTTTTGCACTGTTTCAACAGCTTTTACATTATTTTGCTGCCGTTTTTGGTAGGCAACCACGTCTTCATAGTCACCCGCTATGTCCACCACCTTGCCCTGACCGGCGAAATACAGCGAACTGGTGACTGTATTATTAACGAATTCTCGGTCGTGGCTGACCAGAAGCACAGTGCCTTGATACTGCTGCAGAATATCCTCTAACAGCTCAAGCGTCTCTACATCCAGATCGTTGGTCGGCTCATCGAGGATCAGTAAGTTACTTGGTTTAGCGAATAAACGCGCCAGCAATAGGCGATTTTTCTCGCCACCTGACAAAGCCCGAACCGGTGTTCTGGCGCGAGCCGGTGCAAATAAGAAGTCCTGCAGGTAGCTCAGTACATGACGGGTTTGGCCGTTTTGGATAATTTCCTGCTTACCATCAGCGACGTTATCCTGCACCGTGGCATTTAAATCCAATTGAATACGGTGCTGGTCAAAATAGGCCACTTCAAGATTAGTACCGCGTTTAATCTCACCGCTGTCGGCATTGTATTCGCCAAGCAACGTTTTGATTAAAGTCGATTTACCCACACCGTTTGGCCCGACCAAAGCAATACGATCACCACGCATCACTAAAATGTTGATGTCTTTAAGGACGGTTTCGCCTTTAAAGCTGACGTTGACATCTTTAGTCTCAAACACCAGTTTGCCGGATTTTTGCGACTGCTCAATGGCAAATTCAACCTTGCCCATTTGTTCAACCCGGGCCGCGCGTTCATTACGCAGTTCTTTTAACGCCCGAACACGGCCTTCGTTACGGGTACGACGGGCTTTAATGCCTTGGCGGATCCACACTTCTTCTTCTGCCAGTTTTCTGTCAAACAAGGCATTATGTTGCTGCTCAACTTCCAGCAGTTTTTGCTTACGCTCAAGGTACTCGGCGTAGTTACCTGGATGCGAAGTCAGTTCACCACGGTCCAAATCGATAATGCGGCTGGCCAAGGCCCGGATAAAGGCCCTGTCGTGCGAGATAAAAATAATGGCGCCTTTGAAGTTCATAAAGAACTGCTCAAGCCATTGGATAGCGGCCACATCTAAGTGGTTCGTCGGTTCATCCAGCAGTAATACGGTAGGCTGTGACACCAGAGCTTTTGCCAAAGCAGCTTTACGTAACCAACCCCCTGATAAGGAAGCCAAAGTGGTATTTGGGTCCATTTCAAACTGCAAACACAGCTCTTCAATACGGCTTTCTAACTGCCAGCCATGACGGGTATCGAGTTCGGCCTGCAAGGTGCCAAATTCACGTTGTTCAGCTTCGGTCGCGTCAGAGAAATGATCGGCCAGATGATAAAAACGCTGCAGTTTTTCCGCTAAATCACCCGCGCCTTCACGAATAAAATCAGCCACTTTAATATCAACACGAGCTGGAGGGTCTTGCTCTAAGCGGCTGATAATTAGATTATTCTGCCGGACGACCTGGCCATCATCCAGATTTTGATGACCGGTCAATATTTTTAAGAAGGAGGATTTACCAGCCCCGTTGCGACCAACCAAACAGACGCGTTCGCCAGCAAATAAACTGAAATCCACTTTATCTAAAATGGGGTGTGTACCAAAAGCAAGGCTGGCTTGCTGAAAACGTAATAATTCCACTCTTTATAATCCTGACGACTGCTGACGCAGCAGTTGTTGTATCTGTTCAAGTTCAAAGGGCCAGAACAGTTCCTGTTCATTCACTTTTAACACCGGAATATGCACACGATAGCGCTCAAAAGCCGCCGGTTCGTCCACTATATCTATAATTTCAACAGCACCTGCGACACCAGCCTGCAGCAGAAGCTGCTCAGCCTGTTCGCACAAATGGCAACCCCAGGTGCTGTAAAGCCGCATGATCATGAAAACTTACTCTTCAACCCGCTTGAATAGCTCAAAGCAGACGTGAATATTGGGGTTACGTTTAAAGTCTTCCGGTAAACTCTGGGCTGAAATATCTTTGATGATCCACCCCGCTTCTTCCAGCTCTGCTTTGTCGATTTTAAAGCGTCTTTTATTGTTGGAAAATATCACTTTGCCATTAGGCGCCAGACAACGCCCTACCATAGTCAGTAACTTAACGTGGTCACGTTGCACATCCCAGGTATCTTCCATCCGTTTCGAATTCGAAAAGGTCGGCGGGTCAACAAAGATTAAATCAAACTGGTTTTTACAGCCTTTCAGCCAATCCAGACAGTTATCCTGCACAAACTGATAGGCTTTGCCATCCAGACCATTAATAAGGAAATTGCGTTTTGCCCAGTCCAGATAGGTATTTGACATATCCACTGTAGTGACTGACAAAGCGCCACCTAAAGCGGCATGCACAGAAGCAGTCCCAGTGTAGGCAAATAAATTCAATACTTTTTTGCCTTTCGCTTGCTGTTGAATCGCTAAACGAGTAACGCGGTGATCTAAAAACAAACCGGTATCCAGATAATCACGCAGGTTCACTAAAAACTTAGCGCCATATTCTGTCACTTGTTTGTACTGACCGGCTTTGGCCAGCGCCTGGTATTGATCTTTACCTTTTTGTTTTTCACGAACTTTCAGCACCAGTTTGTCGCTACTGATACCCAGCACTTTAGGCACCAGATTTACCACATCAAATAAACGTTTTTGCGCAATTTGTTCATCAACATTAGAAGGTGCGGCGTATTCATGGATCACCACTTCGCCGTCATACCAGTCGACTGCGACGTTGTATTCAGGAATATCGGCGTCGTACATACGATAACAGCTAATGTTTTCGCGTTTAGCCCACTTCTCCAGCTGCTTGACGTTTTTCTTCAGACGATTGCCAAAAGATTCACTTTCCGCATAAAACAAAGCGGCACTTTGACTGTTGGCATTGACCTGCACTTGCTGTTCGGTCAAATCAAACATGGTAAATTCACAGTCTAAAGGACCGTTAGTGAACTTATAGCTTTTGGCTTTTGATAACTTCAGTGCACGCAATAAATCCGGGCTTGAAGTGATAATGGCTAAACGCCAGCCCTGATAGTGTTTTTTCAGGCCTAAAGAGAATTCAGCATAAATAGGAATAAGGCTTGGCAAATCACCTAAACGCTCACCGTATGGCGGGTTGGTAATAATAACGCCTTTGCCTTCACACACGGCCGACTGAATTTGTGTCGCATCCTGGGTTATAAATTCAATAAAATCAGCCACACCAGCTCGGGCGGCGTTCTGACGGGCTTTTTGTAAGGTGCGCTCATCAGTATCGCTACCGACAAAAGTAACACCTTCAGCTATAGCCTGACGTGATCCTAAAGCTTCTGCGCGCAGCTGCTGCCAGAGTTCAGGCTGGTGATCGCCCCATTGTTCAAACGCAAACTTCTCCCGCTTTAAACCTGGGGCCAACTGACGGGCCATCAGCACTGCTTCTATTAATAAAGTACCGCTACCACAAAATGGGTCATATAAAGGCTGATCAGCCTTCCAGCCAGAGCGCAATAATAAAGCCGCTGCTAAATGTTCTTTTAAAGGCGCTTCGCCCTGCTCTTTACGATAACCACGCTGATGCAACGAAGGGCCAGAGAAATCCTGGAAGAAATGGAAAAACTGACGTTCTAAACGCACCTGAAAGCGTACGTCCGGATCCAGACGATCCACATTAGGGCGCGCATCGTAACGCTCGCGGAACTGATCCACTATGGCATCTTTCACGCGCATGCCACCAAATTGGGTATTGTCTATGGTGGGGTGTTTGCCGACACATTCAACCGCAAAGCTTTGTTCCATCCGCATTAAGGAAGGCCAGTTAATACGCATGGCAACCTGATACAAGTCGGAATTGGCATCAATTTCGATGGATTGTTCCAGGCGCATAATACGGGTCGCCAGACGCGACCATAAGCACAGCTGATACGCATCTTTAAGCTCTGCTTTAAAGCGAACCACGCCCATGCCTAATTTAATGATTTCGCCTTGATAACGACGGATTTCGTCCGCCAACAGCTCTTCAACACCTTTAGATGTTAAGGCCCAGAATTCCAACATATGATCTGCCCTGCAATAAAATGGCGCACATTATAACAGAAGCGCTTTCGAAAGCATTGGGATGTTTTTCAGCTCAGAAACAAAGATTTGCGTTGCTGCTACATCAGAAACAGCCACTATCGCCTACTTAAAGACCTATGCGTTTAATAATTGCGCAGTCAGTTCGCTTCTTTGGAATTTACTGATATTAAGCCTTGCGCTGCTATGTCAAAAGCTCTACTATGCGCCCCGCAAACACGGACGCGGGATGGAGCAGCCTGGTAGCTCGTCGGGCTCATAACCCGAAGGTCGTCGGTTCAAATCCGGCTCCCGCAACCAATTCGTGATAGGCGTTGTAAAGTAAATTAGCCCTTGGGCTCCTCTTTATAACGCCGTGGCGAAGGGCGTCGGTTCAAATCCGGCTCCCGCAACCAATTCGTGATTGCATTATAAGACTTAACATACACTGCTCGATGTTAAGATACGGACGCGGGATGGAGCAGCCTGGTAGCTCGTCGGGCTCATAACCCGAAGGTCGTCGGTTCAAATCCGGCTCCCGCAACCAACTTAAGTTTTCTTAAGTAATGTAAAAAAGTAGTACCCCACTTAACACACTCTGCTCGGTGTTAAGATACTGACGCGGGATGGAGCAGCCTGGTAGCTCGTCGGGCTCATAACCCGAAGGTCGTCGGTTCAAATCCGGCTCCCGCAACCAACTTTAAGACCGACTTCATAGTCGGTTTTTTTGTGTCTGAAATTCAGAGATTAAAGCAATGGAGCAGCCTGATATCTCGTCGGTCTCCTCTTTATAACCCCGGGCGAAGGTCGTCGGTTCGATCTTCACAAAGATCAGGGCTCCCGCAACCAACTTTAAAGCCAGCTTAATGCTGGTTTTTTGTATCTAAAATTTGGGGCTTAAAAAGATGGAGCAACCTGGTAGCTCGTCGGTCTCCTCTTTATAACCCCGGGCGAAGGTCATCAGCTCGCTCTTCACAAAGATCGGGGCTCCCGCAACCAACTTTAAGACCGACTTTTCAGTCGGTTTTTTTGTATCAAAAATTTAGGGTTTAAAAGATGGAACAACCTGGTAGCTCGTCGGGTTGCTCTTTATATCCATAGCATTAACTATCCCTTCGCACCGGAAAAGTAATTTTGTAATGCAGCCCCTGCTCTGGTTCGCTTTGCACTTCGATATGACCTTTTAAACTGACAGTGACCAGGTTATAGACAATATGTGCTCCCAGTCCTGTGCCACCGTTATTGCGGTTGGTTGTATAAAAAGGTTCAAACAGATGCTGCAAAGCTCGCTGATCCAAACCTTTGCCGTTGTCACTGAATTTCATCAACAAGGTTCGGCCCTCCTGAATAAAACTGAGTTGAATTCTGGGATCTGGTCTGTCTTTTACACCATGGATCAGTGCATTCATCACCAGATTGGTAATAATCTGAGCTATTGCGCCGGGATCGGTATAAAGCACAAGATTGGGTTCGCACTGAGCGTCAAGCACACAGCCTGCTTTATGTAATTGTGGTTTTAAGGTCAGCAAAACATCCTGCAAATAAGTAGCGAGATTAAATTCACGCAGACTGACATTGGATTGATCCACCGATACTTTTTTAAAACTCTGCACCAAATCTGCTGCTCTGCCCGTATTAACCTGCAGAATTTTCAGACCTTCACGCAAATGCTGCAGGAACCGCTGAAATTGGCTTTGCTGTAGCACTTTTTGATCAACAGCTTGCTGAACTGTGTCGAGCTCAGCTTGTAAATGACTGGACGCAGTAACACAAATACCCAGGGGCGTATTAATTTCATGAGCAACGCCAGCGACCAGTGAGCCAAGTCCGGCCATTTTTTCCTGAGTGATCAATTGCTGCTGGGTCAATTGCAACTGCTCAAAGGAGTCAGCATTGGCCACTGAGATGGCGACATAACTGGCTAAAGTGCGTAGCAGTTCAATCTGAGAATCAGAGTAAGCGTTATCTTCTAAGCTTTGCACAGAAAAAACACCAACAGCTTTGCCACTGACTGTCAGTGGAAAATACAAGACGGATTTGGTCATAGCGCCGTAGAGCGGTCGGGGAATTTCAGGCAGATGTATAAGAAATTCAGCAGCCTCCCGAATAATTATTTCACGCTGACTGTTAAAACAAATCACAGCTGGTGTATTCGCCTGCGCCAAATCCACATCAAACCGGGGCGCCAGTTGGTTGTTTTCCATCCAGAAAGCAAAGTCGAGTTTGTGTTCTGTCTCGCGATAGATACCGATGAGCAGCACATGGGCATCCAGCATATGCGATAAATGCGAATGGCAGCGGGTCAATACCTGCTTCAAATCCAGCGACGCCGTGATCTCCCGGCTAATTTGTTGTAATAACGTAATGTCCTGATAAGAACGCCTTAACGCCTGATGTTTTTCTTGTAACTGACTGGTTTTTTGGCTCAGTTCCTCTGTACGCAAGCTGACCTGAAGCTCCAACTGGCGTCTCATTTCCAGTTGCCTTTTCATTTTTTGCTGGTACCAGGAGAAGCTGCTAAACAGGACCAGAGCGACCAGCGCAGTTCTGAACCACCATGTCATCCACCATGGTGGTAATACCTCAATAGCTAATGAGGTTTGAGTCTGCCAGGGGCCATCCCCCATACTGGCTTCCGCTTGCCAGACATAGCTGCCTGGAGGCAGGCGGGTGTATGTAGCAACAGGCTGGCTGGCCTGGATCCAATCCCGGTCGAAGCCATTAAGTTGATAACGGTAACGCAGCTTTTCTGGCTGCACAAACTCAGGCACAGAAAAATGCAGGCTGAACATATCCTGCTGATAATCTAACGTCAGTTGATCCAGTGCGGATAACACCACAGGTAACAAAGACTGAGTTTCAGCTCTGGCTGGTGGCACAATCTGGTTGAATAAACTCAGGCTGGTCAGTTTTAAGCTGTTTAAAGGCCATTGCTGAGGTAATTGATCGATCTGGTAGAAATCCAGCCCTTCTTTACCGCCACGAAATAACCAGCCCTGATGCTCAGCCCATGAACCTATCCATGTCACGCTTTGCACACCAAGGCGTTCATCCAGATTCAGGTAACTTTTCTGCTCCGGCAAAAAATGCTGACGATACAATAAGCGAAATAACTGAGCCGAGCGTAATTCTGCATCATCATCCGCTGCTGTCAGATAAGGTTTAAAGCCTTCAATCTGCGCCGGCGTATTTTCAGAGCGCAATACCCTATGACGTAAGTTGCCTGCATGGATCCATAAATGTTCATTTTCTTCGACCACCAACTGAATGCCATTAAATTGCAGACCATGTTGGCTGGCATCCTTTTGTTGCCATTGTTGCAGCCTTCCATTCTGCTGGTCATAAATAAACAAACCTTGATCGGCACTGCCAATCCAGATCAGACCAAAGCTGTCCTGATACACCAGATTAATGTCATCCACTGGCAAACCAGGTGTGCTGTATCTGTTCAGTGGAGTGATTTGCTGACCATCGGCACTGACGATAAATACACCATGGCCCCGAGTGCCAACCCACAGCTGCTGTTCGCGATCCAGATACAATGATTTAATCACAGGTTGTGTCTGTGTATCGCTAAGCAAAGGGACAGGTTGCCACTCTTGTGTTTTGGGTTTAAATTGCCAAAGCCCCAGCTCTGAGCCCGTCCAGACAAGGTCCAACTGCGGAGCCCATCGAACCTGTCGTGCGCTGAAATCCGGGTTACCGTCTGGCATAGGGATAGCTTCGAGTTGGGCTTGTTGAGGATCAAATTTTAATAATCCCCCTTGTCGATTTGCCAGCCAGACAGTGCTGCCATTGACCACATCAATACCTAATATATCGCTGGCGGGCAACAGTTGCGGCTGATCCGTTGCTGTGGGTAAAGTGCGTATATGACGGGCAAAGCGACTGATACCAGCAACACGCAGCTGATTAACAGTCCAGACCGTGCCTTGCTTATCCAGCATCAGCGCGTAAATACTGTTACCTGGTAAGCCCCCACTGAATTGGCCCTGATGCTGGAATTGCAGCCAATCACTCCCCCTATCCTGTTGATACCACAATCCTGCATTGTAACTACCCAACCATAAGCCGCCAGCTTCATCTTTGAGCATGTCGGTTAACTGAGCCTGTCGCAATGTTGTAGGTTGCACAGGGATCGAAAGCTCACCAGAACTAAGATCAAGCTGCAACAAACCGCCACTAAAACTGGCCAGCATCAGGTGTTGAGGACTTTTCAGGTAAAGTCTATTAATAGAACCGGCCGCTTGCCCGTTCTTAACTTTATGCCAGCCACGAGCTGAATTTTGCTCCGGATCCCAGGCAATAAGGCCCCCTCCTGTTCCGGACAAAGTCCGCAGAGGTGCATCACCTGAAGCCAAATACAAAACGCCGTCTGTTGTCATCAATAAATCATTGATATGGATACTGGAGACACCATCCACATGAGCAGGTAAAGTTTGAGCTGTCAGACTTAGTTGTTGTGGATCCAATAAAAATAAACCAGCACCGTAGCTGCCAACCCAAAGCTTGCGCTTTGGATCCTGATACAGCACTGAAATTTCACTGGAGCCATTGTTGATAGTTGCTGGTAATGGCACCCTGCTAAAGCTTTCTGACGATGGATTAAATTTGTTCACACCCGCATAACGGGTGCCAATCCACAGCGTTCCTTGTTGATCGACCAATAAACTGCTGATCCAGTCTGCTGATAATGAATCAGGATCAGTCGCATCAGCTCTGAACAGGGTCACTTCAGACCCATTCAGCCGATAGAGGCCATGCTGAGTACCAAGCCAGATTTGACCGGCATGATCTTGTGCCAATGCAGTAGAGGAAATATGAGCCTGGTTCTGTTCCAGTGAAATAAACCTACTGTAGACCTGACGCACCTGCTCAGATGCACAGGCAACATTGGCCATCAGCAATACAAACCCCAGCAACAAGGACCAAAGGCCTTTTACCACAGTTTTTCCCCAGCTATATCGCATTGTTTATTCAGTATTTACCGCTTTCACAATTTGAGCAAGCCAATGGATTTAAACGGCTTGGTACTGAGTTAACCTAAACTCTGTTCCAGAGTAAAACCTTGCCTTGATGTGCTGAACTAGTCTGACTGCATTAACAACTCTTCCAGGCAATGCTGCTGTATGCCGTAAAAGCTTTTGATCTGTTGAACCTGGGAAAGCAGCTCTTTGCGATTTTTTGGTTTCTGGCTTTTTACTGCCAGAATCATCTTATTTTTACTGGTGTGCTCCAGGGATATGAATTCAAACACCTGAGTTTCATAACCATAAGCCTCCAGCAGCAAAGCGCGCAGGCTATCGGTCAGCATTTCAGCCTGTTCACCTAAATGAATGCCGTGTTTCAGCATGGGTTGTAACAAAGGGGGGCTGATCAGTTGTGGCCGTAGCTGTTTATGGCAACAAGGCGAACACATAATCATCGAAGCACCTGTGCGAATGCCCATATGAATAGCGTGATCTGTGGCTATATCACAGGCGTGCAGGGCTATCATGACATCTATGCCTTTGGCCTGAAAATGTTTAACATCCCCCTGCTCAAAACCAATGCCCTGTAAATTCAAATCACAGGCGACAGCATTGCATAAATCGACCAGTTCCTGGCGAAGTTCAACCCCAGTCACTTTGGCATCAAGCCCCAACTGGTGCGTCAGGTAATCATGTACAGCAAAAGTCAGATAGGCTTTACCAGAGCCAAAATCGGCAATATGCACTGCAGGTTTTTGTTTTAAAGTCGTTTGCTCTAAGGCTCGGTCAAAGACTTCGACAAACTTATTAATCTGCTTCCATTTACGCGACATGGCAGGAACCAGCTTATGCTGCGCGTCTGTGACACCAAGTTGCTGTAAAAAAGGCCGGTCCAGCGTCAGGAAGCGCTGCTTCTCTTTGTCATGCTTTAAGGCTGCCGGGCTAGCTGCGGCTTGTTTGATGACCTTAGTGCTGCTTAACACTTTGCCTTTTTTACTGACACTCAATTGAGTTTCGCTGTCGGAAGCTGTGAAATGGGCAGCTTTAAACTCCGAGCCTAAAAGATTTTGGATCAGCTCAAGCCCTTCACTGAGCACAAAGTTTTTAGTGATATCACGGGTTTTATGTCGGTATAAAAAGCTTAAATGCGCGACATTTTTCAGCGAGACAGGCCGTACTTCAATCCGCACCAGAGTCGTATCCTCACCCTGATAACCGCTTAGCAGCAGTTTTTGCCAGCTGTTGCTCTCAAGCTTTTGTTTTAGGAGTTGGATAAAGGCGCTGAAATCTGAAGTACTCACTGAAATTCTCTGCAGTCAAAAAGGCCGTTAGTATATACCCTTGAGGTAAACCCACTCCAGCCTTGTTTAGGATGCAGTGGGCGTTTTTGTCTCAGCCTGAGTTTCAGCATCAAATTCAATCTGAGATTTCTCCACAAAATACTCGGGAAGCTCGGCCTGAATAGCAGGCGTTAAATCTTTAAACTCGTTGACCTGTTTCACCAGATTCGCTCTGCCCTTGTACAGCTGACTTTCGGCCGTTTCATAAGCTTCCTGGGCTCTGTTTAAGCTCTCTTTGACTCTTAAAAAGGTCGTCAGAAAGGTGCGTAATTTGTTAAAGACCGCATCAGCGCGTTTCGCCAGTTCTGCCGTGTGTTTATGTTGCTCTTCATAACGCCATAACTGCCTGACAATATTGAGGCTGGTCAATAAAGTGGTAGGTGTCGCCACTAAGACATTCTGATTCAGCGCTTGCTGGAATAAGCTTTCATCGGCTTTTAAGGCTTCGACAAAGGCCGACTCTATGGGCACAAACATAAACACCAAATCCGGTGAATTCAGACCAGGTAACTTGTGATAATTACGATCGGATAATTCTTTAATACGAGCGGCCATGGCAGCAACATGCTCCTGCAACGCGAGTTGACGTTCCAGATCATCCTCTGAGTTGATATAACGGCTGTAGGCATTTAAAGACACTTTGGCGTCGATAATCAAATGTTTACCCTGGGGTAAAAACACCACCAAATCAGGTCGCAATTTAGAGCCATCTTCCTGGGTCACCGAAAATTCACGCTGGTAATCCTGCCCCGCTCTTAAGCCTGAACGTTCCAGTACATTTTCCAATACCAGTTCGCCCCAATTGCCTTGCGTTTTTTTCTGGCCTTTTAGGGCCACAGCCAACTGATGCGCTTCTTCGGTGATTTGTTGATTCAAAATTTTTAAATGCTGTAACTCGTGATTCAGTAAAGCCTGCTGCTGACTGTCTTTGAGGTGAATATCTTCCACTTTACTTTTAAAGGCATCTAATTGTAGGCGGAACGGATTCAGTAAGCTGTTTAATGCTTCCTGATTGGAGGCCTGGAAACGCACCGACTTGTCTTCAAAAATTTGTTGGGCCAACTGCTGAAATTCGAGACTGAGCTGCTGTTTGCTGTTTTGCAACAACGCCTGTTGCTCAACAAAATGCTGTTGTTTTTCTTTTAAACTGATTTGTAAGGCACTGTGGTCACGCTGCAGTTGCATATAATCCTGCTGCTGCGCCTGATGTTGCTGCTTTAACTCGGTCCAGAGCTGTGATACCTGCTGATATTGGCTTTGGCTGCGGGCTAATTCGGCCGCATACTTTTGTTGCTGGTAACTTAGATCTTTAAAATCGTCCTGAACCTGCTGCAATTGCAGTTGAGTCTGTTGTAACAGCTGCTGATCATGCTGGCTTTGCTGAGTCTGAAGCTGATTTGTGGTTTGTTGCACCCCAAGTTGGTGTTGCAATTGAACCGCTTTGCTGCGGAATAGGATCAAAGCCCAGACGCAACAAAGCAAAACCACAGCTAAAACGCTGGTTAAACCGAACAAAGCTTCTGTGGTCATGGTTCTCTCTACATCATAGGGGTAACAAAAATCAGCTGGCTGGCTGCCCTAAACTGCACTTTTGTGCGACACAGGAGCTCGCAGGCGGCATCAGCATCTGGCAAGTCGACATCATTCCAAGCTTTTCATTTTGTTGCTTTTTTAGCTTTTGATAACGATCGTTGGTGTAGCTTAACATTTTTTCATCTGTATGCAGCGTCGAGTAAATCAGATATTGATCCGGTCCACCGCAAGGACGAGCGCCAACCCCTATGACTTTACACTGATTGTCTTGCTGGCATTCTTTGTTTTCTGTTAACCGTTCCAGTCTTAACTGCAACTGGCGGGTGTCGAGCTGAAGCTGTGCCAAAGGACCATCAAGCTGGGTGACCAGATTTTCTGTAGTGGCTGGCACAGTAACGCAGCCTGTAAGTGACAACACTAAAACAGCCAGAGTTAACGTTTTTTTCATTTTTCATCTCCTGAACAGCGTGATCACCCAAGTGGCGAAAAGCCCGAAACGGCGCATTAGCCGCCTATCTTAGAGATCCAAATCAAAGGGAACAAGAGAGTTACTGAAGAAATTTGTAAGCAATTTATTAACTTGGGTAAAGAGGGCCAAAGCTGGCCCCCTTTAAACCGATCAAAAGATTATAGAGGTTAAATTTTCGCTTCCAGCTCAGGCAGAATTGCGAATAAATCGCCTACCAGACCGTAATCCGCCACCTGGAAAATGGGCGCTTCAGGGTCTTTATTGATGGCCACTATCACTTTGGAATCTTTCATACCAGCTAAATGCTGGATAGCACCAGAAATACCCA
Organism: Rheinheimera sp. A13L; assembly: GCF_000217935.1. Taxonomy (GTDB): domain Bacteria; phylum Pseudomonadota; class Gammaproteobacteria; order Enterobacterales; family Alteromonadaceae; genus Pararheinheimera. The sequence continues at coordinate 6,741 of NZ_AFHI01000017.1, read as the reverse complement.
CTGCTATATACAAATCTGGCGCAACAATTTTACCTGTCTGGCCTACTTGCATATCGTTAGGTACAAAACCAGCATCCACTGCAGCACGAGAAGCACCAATAGCCGCATTCAGCTTGTCGGCAATGCCGTTTAACAGCGCAAAGTTTTCACCATTTTGCATACCACGACCACCAGAGATGATGACTTTGGCTGCCGTCAATTCAGGACGCTCTGATTTCGTCAGCTCTTCACTGACAAAAGCCGATACACCCGCATCTTTTGCTAGATTGATAGCTTCAATGGTTGCGTTATTGCCAGTATCTACCGCATCAAAAGCCGCAGAACGCACAGTCAGCACTTTAATAGCGTCGCTGCTTTTTACTGTTGCAATAGCGTTACCTGCATACACAGGACGAACAAAAGTATCGGCACTTTCAATAGCAATCACATCGGAAATTTGTGCGACGTCTAATAAAGCTGCGACACGTGGTAAAAAGTTTTTGCCGTTGGTGGTCGCACTGGCTACTACATGCTGGTAATCCTTCGCCAGTTCAGTCACCAGCAAGCTGATGTTTTCTGCCAGTTGATGTTGGTACACTGGCGCATCAGCATGCAATACCTTAGTCACACCTTGTAAAGTCGCAGCTTCAGCAGCCGCAGCAGCAGAATGAAAGCCAGCCACTAACAGATGAATATCACCGCCAATCTGGCTGGCTGCTTTCACTGCTTTATGAGTATCCGCCTTCAGGCTCTGATTATTGTGTTCCGCTATCACTAATATGCTCATCAGATCACCTTCGCTTCTTGTTTTAATTTGGCTACTAACTCATCCACAGAACTGACAATGACACCAGCCTGACGGGATGCCGGAGCTGTGACTTTCAGCGTTGTGACGTTAGAGCTTAAGTTCACACCATAGCTGTCTGCCGCTTTGACATCCAAAGGCTTTTTCTTAGCCTTCATAATGTTAGGCAATGAAGCATAGCGTGGCTCGTTTAAACGCAAGTCTGTCGAAACTACAGCAGGTAAGCTCAGCTCTACTTGCTGTAAACCACCGTCTATTTCGCGGGTGACTTTTACTTTGCCATCCGCCACTACTACTTTTGACGCAAAAGTGCCCTGACCCATACCAGTTAATGCAGCCAACATCTGGCCTGTCTGGTTATTGTCTGAGTCTATGGCTTGTTTACCTAAAATCACCAGTTGCGGCTGCTCATCAGCCACTACTTTGCTTAATAATTTCGCTACTTGCAGCGAATCTAAACTCAATTCGGTCTCAATCTGCAACGCGCGATCAGCACCTAAGGCTAAAGCAGTTCGCAGTTGTTCCTGCACTGCAGCAGGCCCAATAGACACCACCACTACTTCAGTGGCAATACCTGCTTCTTTTAAACGTACCGCTTCTTCCACTGCAATTTCACAAAACGGATTGAGTGCCATTTTCACATTGGCTAAATCCACACCGCTTTGATCGGCCTTTACCCGTACTTTGACGTTGTAATCTATGACCCGTTTGACCGGTACTAAAATCTTCATAAAAACCCCATTCGGCCGCTATACTCAGCACTAAGTTGACGTTAAGGTAAAGCTGATTCTTTCCAGGTCATCAATCTACTTACTGTTGACGTTAACGTCAACCTGAAATACCCTAGCAAACAGCAGAAGTTATAAATTTTATGTCAAGTTAATCATCCATCAGCAGAACAAGGCGAAAAGCCAGACAAAAAGATGGATAAGTTGAGGTTGTTGTGGTTGAACGTGAGTCGATGGAATTTGATGTAGTAATAGTTGGGGCAGGCCCTGCGGGTTTGTCGACTGCTATCCGCTTAGCTCAACAAGCCAAAACAGCAGGCACTGAAATAAGTCTATGTGTTGTTGAAAAAGGCTCTGAAGTGGGCGCCCATATTTTATCCGGCGCTGTGTTTGAACCCCGAGCTTTAAATGAATTATTCCCTGACTGGCAAAAAATGAATGCGCCAGTGACAGCTTCGGTTACGCATGACCATATTTATCTGTTAAAAGATGAGAAAAATGCGCAAAAGCTGCCGAATTTTCTGGTGCCAAAAACCATGCACAATGAAGGCAATTACATTGTGTCTATTGGTAATCTATGCCGCTGGTTAGCCACTCAGGCTGAACAGCTTGGTGTTGAGATATTCCCTGGTTTTACCGCTGCAGAGCTGCTGATTGAAAACGATATCGTCAAAGGTGTGGTTACAGGCGAGATGGGTGTTGCTCATGACGGCAGTCATAAAGACAGCTACGTGCCTGCCATGGAGCTTCGTGGTAAATACACCGTCTTCGCTGAAGGTTGCCGTGGCCATTTAGGTAAAGAGCTGATCTCCCGTTTTGAACTGGATAAAGGCCGCTCTCCTCAGCATTACGCCCTGGGTTTTAAAGAAATCTGGGACGTACCGGCAGAGCAACATCAGCAAGGTTTAGTGGTTCACAGTGCTGGCTGGCCATTGCAACAAGAGACCAGCGGCGGCGGTTATTTGTACCATGCCGAAAGCCAGCAAATTGTGGTTGGCCTTATTGTTGATTTGAATTACAGCAACCCTCACCTGAGCCCTTTTGAGGAGTTTCAGCGTTATAAACAGCACCCTGTCATTAAACAGTATCTGCAAGGCGGTAAACGTGTGTCTTATGGCGCCCGTGCTATAGCTAAAGGTGGCCTGAACAGCTTGCCTAAAATGACCTTCCCTGGTGGTGTATTGGTTGGTTGTGATGCTGGCACGCTGAATTTTGCCAAAATCAAAGGCAACCACACCGCGATGAAATCAGGCATGCTGGCCGCTGAAACTATTTTCGGGGCACTGCAGCAAGATAAAGCCGGTGCAGACTTAACTGAATTTGCAGAACATTTTGAGCAAAGCTGGTTATTTGATGAGCTGTTCAGAAGCCGTAACTTTGGCCCTGCCATGCATAAATTTGGTTCGTTCTGGGGCGGAGCTTTTAATACCCTGGATCAGAACATCTTCGCCGGTAAACTGCCCTTCACTTTAAAAGATGACACTTTTGATCATCTGACATTAAGACCGGCCAGTGAAGTCCCAAAAATTCAGTACGCCAAACCAGACAATCAATTGAGCTTTGACCGTTTATCTTCTGTGTATTTATCCAACACTAACCATGAAGAAGATCAGCCTTGCCATTTAAAACTGGCCGATGATTCAATTCCTGTTCAGGTCAATTTAGCTTTGTATGACGAACCAGCGCAGCGTTATTGCCCTGCCGGTGTTTACGAAATAGTTCAGGACAACCAGCAGCCTCGATTACAGATCAATGCGCAAAACTGCATTCACTGTAAAACCTGCGATATTAAAGACCCACGCCAGAACATCACCTGGGTGACGCCAGAAGGTGCTGGTGGTCCAAATTATCCGAATATGTAAAAGTCAGGGGGATGGGATCAGAAGCAAAAAACTAAAATCGACAGTTTCTGATCCCATTTATTTCATACCCTTGTGTGAATAATGCGATATTTTTCAGTTTTATTTTCCTGATTATCAAAAAGTTCAATTCTCTTCGATAATTTTGCTGTACTGTACTTCATGCCAATTGTAATAATAGACAGCTAAGTCTATGTTTATGACTCAGATCGAAAGTAGCTCAGAACAATAAAAACAGCTTGGAAGGTTATCCATGAGTACAAAAGTGATAAAAAGCGGCGCTGGTAAAGACGATGTAAATTTAACAGTGCGTCCATTCTCCGCCACTGAAACTGAAGCAGACCTGAATTTTGGTTCTGGCCGCTACATGTATTTCACTGAACGCGACCTGAGTCGGATCCTGTCCAATCTGGATGCCTTGCGAAATAGTGTTTTCCCAATTCCAGCCTCAGACGGCGAAGACGTTAACAGAAGACAGCAACAGTTTCCTTCGGTTTGTTTAATTGGCTTAGGCCGGTGTGGCTCTAATATAGCTCTGGACGTGGCCTCTCTGGTCTATAATGCCCGCAGCTTCTATATGAACGAATTTAATATTGAAGAACGTCAGCAAAAAGAAACCGAATACCGCCCTGTACGCTGGATCAAAAAAGGCTTGAATCTGGATAAGTCCCATCAGGTGAAACCAGTGTTTTTGATTGAGCCTCTGGTGATGCTGGGTGACCTGGATAAAGATATTGAAGGTCGTATTCGTTTCTCTCATAAAGGTGAAAAATCCAATTTCCTGCAAGACTATAATAAAATGAAAATTATGGACTTATCTGAAGTCCATGCTGGTGGTGCAGGTAACGCTCCTATTTTGGGTCAGTATTTAGCGAAAATCATTCTGAACAAAGACACACAGAAGTTTTCCAACCCGGACTGGAAATTCATTCACTCTTACCTGATTGACTCCTGTGGTATCAAAGCCAACCAATCCCGTCTGTATTTCTATATTTTCAGTGCTGGCGGCGGTACAGGTTCAGGTATGGCATCTGAGTTTGGTTTGGCTCAGCAATATGCTTATATGGCGAAAACCTTCGATACCAGACCAGAAATGGAAAACGAAGCCAACGCTGGCCATTCTTTTGTGTTTGAACCTATATTCACCAGCGGTATTTGTATTCTGCCGAATATCACAGACCATGGTGTTGAAATGTCAGAAGCTCTGCATATCAACTCTGGCCGTTTGTTGTGTAAATATCTGGCTGAAGAATGGGATTTCTCGTACAACCTGGAAAATGAAGACAGCGCCGAATCCAGCGTGATGCACCGCATCCGTCCCTGGAATGCAATGATGCTGATTTCTAACGATATTATGCGTTACGCCGAAGAAACCGATGACGGTGAAATTCAGCATATTGACGTCAATGCGATGGAGAAATATGCCAACCAGTATATTTCCCAGCAGATTTTTAACATCTTAACAGCTCAGGCTGTGACCACAGACTACGACGAAAACTACTTCCGCCGTGCCGGTATCGACATTGGGGAAACCATACGTTTAGATGCCAACGACTTATTTATGAGTCTGGCAGGCCCTGTGGCTGTTGCTTATGCTGAGTCTGTGATCCCAAGTACTCCTGCTGCAGTGGATAAACTGAAGTTGTTTGATAAAAACAGCAACAGTGGACTGAATATCGATGACCTGTTTTTCCGCTCTATTGACCTGCCCCACTTTAATAAAGTAACGCAAGCTATCGAAGGCATCAGTTTGTTACCTATCGAATCTGGCCGTTACCGCGAAGCTTTAGCTTCTTATGTAAAAAGTGGTTACGATCCAAAAGATTTAAAAGATCTGCATTTCTTCAAGAACTGCTCGTCTGTGGTGTCTATTATTTCGTTGCCAAAAGACTACAAGCTGTCGTACATGGATTTAAATCGTCTGAAAAGCCATTTAAATACTCTGTTCCCAAACACCACCTTAAAGCGTTACGCGCTGGTGATTGGCGCTTCAGCCAATATCTCGCTGACCACTTTGATTGTTAAGAGTCCTTGTTTGAGTGATGACTTCCTGACTTTGATCGTGTCTTTTATCAAACGTTGTTTTGCCAAAGACGATTATCGTTTTAATGACTCGCTGGACAAAGCCATGCTGGACTTTATCCGTGACGATCATTTTGACGAACAACGGCTTGACGATATGCTGCATGAGTTTGAAAATCCGGCAAAAATTCTCGATACCAACTGGTATGCCATCAAACCTATGTATGAGAAAAAATACCGGGAGCTGATTCGTAATAAAGACAAGTTCGTCTCTATTAATGACATTCGTTTATCCCGCGACAGTGTGAAAAAGTCTATCCACTACCTGCGTGAGATTTATCGTCATAAGATCAGTAAAACTAAGGTTATTTCACTGAATAACCTGTCCGATAAAGGTGCTAAACCTGAGCCCGGCGCGGATAAAAACTAAGTCGCAAGCCTCCGCTTAGCGGGGGCTTTTTTTTATCTTTAATAACGGAGTCTTAATGAAACTCTCTCACTCCTTGCTGCTGGGCAGCTTTATGTGGTGCTCTTTTACCTTACACGCCAACACTCACGACAATATGAATGCCACCTTGTGGTACCAAAGCTCAGCCGAATTTAAAGCCAGCGCTATCCAGACCTATCAGGCTGCGACTTTACAGCTGCCTTTGGCGATAGCGGATAAAAGCTGGACTGCTTTGACGAACCAGAAAGAAAATTACCAACAGCTGCCACCCGCTATTATTGTCGATATTGATGAGACTATTTTGGATAACTCCCCCGTTGCAGCCCAAAGTGTGCTGTTAAACGCTGGTTTTGATCCAAAACGTTGGGACCAATGGGTCGCTATGGCTTCAGCCAAAGCTGTGCCGGGCGCGGTATCTTTTGTCAACAAAGCTGAAGCCGCTGGCGTCAGAGTATTGTATATCAGCAACAGAGAATGTGAAAAACGTGAAGGCTCTGATGATAGTTGCCCGCAAAGAACCGATACGCTGCGTAATTTGAAAGCTGTAGGTATAGAAAAAATTGATGCTTCACAAATCTGGTTAAAGTCAGAACAACCACTCTGGAGCAGCGAAAAAGAAAGTCGCCGCCTGCTGGCTGCGAAAGACTTTCGTATCTTAATGTCGATTGGCGATGATTTTGGCGATTTCCTGCCCGATGTGAAGAAAAACATCACGCCAGAACAACGTTCTACATTGGTAGATACCTACCAGGACTACTGGGGCACAAAATGGTTTGTATTAGCCAACCCAGCTTATGGGTCCTGGCAGACTATTTTAAAGCAGCCAAACAGTCAGTATTTGCAGTCTGTACCTGCTGCTAAGTAGTGTCTTATCATTCAGTTTAAAAAAGGGCCATCAGG
>NZ_AFHI01000018.1 GCF_000217935.1 Rheinheimera sp. A13L | reverse complement strand
CCTTCGGGGCCTTTTTTATTGATTCCAATCCATGGAATCAACCCTGCCGGGCCATCGTCGCTGCGCTCCGATGTTAAAAAAACAGCAGGACAGCTGTTTTTCAAAGCTTTATCTGCCGTAGGCGAATATCATGGACGATATGAGTGAAAATTGTTCCAGACAATTTTTTTATTTCCCCACTGTAGTAAATGAAATGCTGTCGTCACGCCACGTATACAAACCAAATCATGATGTCTGTCAGTAATTCAAACGTTTGTTTGAATTTGCCTGGTGAACATGCTAGAACTAACTCATCCGACCATTAGGGGTTTTTAAGGAGAGTTATTGTGAGTCACTACCAGGCGCCGCTGGCCGATATGTCTTTTCAATTATTTGATGTTTGGCAAGTTCAACAATTCTGGCAACAACAAGCTGAGTTAGCTGAATTGATAGATGCCGATACTGCCGCTGCCATTTTAGAAGAAGCTGCAAAAATTACCGCCGAAAAAATCGCCCCTTTAGCTGCTGCTGCCGACGAGCAAGGTGTGTCTTGTGTTGCTGGCGAAGTGACAACCCCTGCTCATTATAAAGAATGCTATCAGTTGCTGTGTGAAGGTGGCTGGACTGGTTTGTCTGGCGATCCTGAATATGGTGGCATGGGCATGCCAAAAAGTTTGTCGGGTTTGTACGATGAAATGATGTGTAGTGCTGATATCGCTTTTTCCTTATACCCTGGGCTTACATCAGGTGCTTGCGTGGCCTTATTACAACATGCCGATGATGCAACCAAAGCTTTATATTTGCCAAAGTTATACAGCGGAGAATGGTCCGGCACTATGTGTCTGACAGAATCTCATTCTGGTTCTGACTTAGGCATTATGCGCAGCAAAGCCGAACCAGTGGGTGATGGTAGCTACCGCATCAGCGGAGAAAAAATCTTTATCACTGCAGGCGAACACGACCTGACAGAAAATATCATTCATCTGGTACTGGCTAAATTGCCGGACGCTCCGGCTGGCAGCCGTGGTATCTCTTTATTCTTAGTACCTAAGTTTAAAGTCGATGCCAGTGGCAACTTGGGCGAGCGTAATAGTCTGATCTGTAGTTCAGTTGAGCATAAGATGGGTATTCATGGTTCAGCCACTTGTGTGATTAACTTTGACGGCGCCGAAGGCTACCTGATTGGTGAGCCACATAAAGGTCTGGCTTGTATGTTCACCATGATGAACTATGAACGTCTGGCTATGGGCAGTCAGGGCTTAGGTGCTGCAGAGCGCGCTTACCAGAATGCTCTTGCCTATGCCAATGACCGTCTGCAAGGCAGAACAGTGACTAAAGATGGTAATAAAGCCGATCCTCTTATTGGTCATCCTGATGTCAAACGTATGCTGCTGAATATCAGCAGTATCAATGAAGCGGGCAGGGCCTTTAGTGTTTATGTCGGGCATCTGTTGGATCAGGCCAAGTTTGGTCAGGATACTAAAGCGCAAGCCCGAGCGAATTTACTGACTCCCGTTACTAAAGCTTTTATGACGGACAGAGGACTGGATGCTTGTGTAACAGCCCAACAGGTATTTGGTGGTCATGGTTATATCCGCGAATGGGGTATGGAGCAGTTAGTGCGTGATGTGCGTATTGCTCAGATTTATGAAGGCACTAACGGTATTCAGGCCGCCGACTTTATGTTGCGTAAAGTAGCATCGGATCAAGGTGCTGTAGTGTTAGATCTGATACGTGAGTTAACCGCAGTATTATCAGGTTCAGCAACAAAACAAATTGCTTCAGCAGCAGAGCGTTTTGAATCCGCAACCCAATCTTTATTAGATCGGGGTAAAACCCAACCTGAATTATTGTCCTGGGTAGCGAACGACTATCTGGATTTAACTGGTTATCTGCTTTACGCCTTTATGTGGGACAAGATGGAAGCTGCGTTAGATACCGGAAAACACAGCGAAGATTTTATCCAGTCGAAGCAACTCAAAGCGAAGTATTACTACAGCAGAGTCTTGCCTCGTATCGAAAGCCTGTTCAGCCTGATTGAGCAGTTCCCTTCAGAGCTATCTTCAGCAGAACCAAAGCTGTTCTGATTTTACCCTAAGTAATTGGAGTTGCAGCGAGGCGACAAGTGATAGAGACCCCAGGAGCATAGTAGTCCTATGTGCAATTGGATCGAAGCGAGAACTCGCAGGTCATGCTAACAATTATATGCCGCAAACTACTGGGGCGAGAGCGCTTAGTCAACAAAGCTGCGGCTTCAAGTACGACGGGTAAAGCCTCTGCTGTTTAATTATTCAGCAGGGGTTGTCTTTCTCAATCAGTTGAGTATAATGCGCGGCCAGCCATAATTTTGGCAGGCGGTTAACCAGCAATTGAATTGGTTAACGACAACAGTGCTCCCGATTGGGGAGCAAACGTTACATTGGTGCAGGGGCATTCTTCCATTTATTGATGGGTCAGAAAGCTTCTGTTTTATTTTGCTCTTTTTGCTCTTTGAGGCTTTGGTTTATGAGTAATCAAAGGATTCGCATCCGTCTGAAAGCGTTCGATCACCGTTTGATCGATCAGTCAACTATGGAAATCGTTGACACAGCTAAGCGTACGGGCGCGCAGGTTCGTGGTCCTATCCCACTTCCGACTCGCCAGGAACGTTTCACTGTATTGATTTCTCCTCACGTGAATAAAGATGCACGTGACCAGTACGAAATCCGTACCCACAAGCGTTTAATCGACATCGTTGAACCAACAGAAAAGACTGTTGATGCTCTGATGCGTTTAGATCTGCCTGCTGGCGTTGACGTTCAAATCAGCCTGGGCTAATCAGACAGGTTTTTAGAGAGGTTTAGGATATGGCTATCGGTCTAATCGGTCGTAAAGTGGGCATGACTCGCATCTTCACTGAAGATGGCGTATCAATCCCAGTAACCGTAATCGAAGCAACACCAAACCGCGTTACTGCCATCAAAACGCAAGACGTTCATGGCTATAGCGCATTGCAAGTGACTGCTGGCACAGTGAAGGCTTCTCGCCTGAACAAACCAGACGCTGGTCAGTTTGCAAAAGCTGGTGTTGAAGCTGGTCGTGGTCTGTGGGAATTCCGCCTGCAAGATAACGAAGGTGCTGACATCACTGTTGGTAGCGAGATTACTGTTGAAGTTTTCGCAGAGACGAAAAAAGTTGATGTCGTCGGTACATCAAAAGGTAAAGGTTTTGCCGGTACTGTAAAGCGCTGGAATTTCCGTACTCAGGATATGACTCACGGTAACTCTTTATCTCACCGTGCACCAGGTTCGATTGGTCAAAACCAATCACCAGGTAAAGTATTCAAAGGTAAAAAAATGGCCGGACACATGGGTGCCGAGCGTGTAACAGTCCAGTCTCTGGAAGTTGTACGTGTAGACGCAGCACGCAACATCCTGTTAGTGAAGGGCGCTGTCCCTGGTGCTATCGGTGGTGATGTGATTGTTAAACCTGCTGTCAAAGGCTAACGTCTGGAGGAGATGAGTGATGGAATTAGCATTAAGAGACGCTAAAGGCGTTCTTGAAGTTTCCGAAGCTACCTTTGGACGTGAGTTCAACGAAGCATTGGTACACCAGGTAGTAGTTGCGTATGCAGCTGGTGCCCGTCAAGGTACACGTGCTCAACTGACACGTTCAGAAGTACGCGGTGGCGGTAAGAAGCCATGGCGCCAGAAGGGTACAGGTCGTGCCCGTGCTGGTACAATCCGTAGCCCAATATGGCGTGGCGGTGGTGTGACGTTTGCGGCTAAGCCACAAGATCACAGCCAAAAAGTAAACAGAAAGATGTATCGTGGCGCGATCATGAGCATTTTGTCTGAATTAGTTCGTCAAGAACGTTTAATCGTAGTTGAAAACTTTGTTGTTGAAACTCCGAAAACGAAAGAACTAACAGCTAAGTTAAAAGCGATGGAACTGAAAGACGTTTTAATCGTGACTGACGAAGTTGACGAAAACCTGTTCTTATCTGCACGCAACCTGTACAAGGTTGACGTACGTGATGTTCACGGTATCGACCCAGTCAGCTTAATCGCCTTCGACAAAGTTGTAATGACTGCTGCTGCAGTTAAACAAATCGAGGAGATGCTAGCATGATCCGTGAAGAACGTTTACTGAAAGTGATTCTGGCTCCGCACGTGTCTGAAAAGAGCACCATTGCGGCAGAAACCAACAACACTATCGTGTTCAAAGTAGCTACTACTGCTACTAAAGCTGACATCAAAGCTGCTGTTCAAAAATTATTTGAAGTAGAAGTTGTTGGTGTTCGCACTGTTAACGTTAAGGGTAAGACTAAGCGCACTGGTATGCGTACTGGTCAACGTAGCGATTGGAAAAAAGCTTACGTTACTCTTAAGGAAGGCAGCGAACTTGATTTTGTTGGCGGCGCTGAGTAATTAGAGGAGTTAGGAAATGGCACTTGTAAAGTGTAAACCTACGTCACCTGGTCGTCGTCACGTCTTAAAAGTCGTGAACCCTGACCTGCACAAAGGCAAGCCTTACGCTCCTTTGTTAGAGAAGAATACTAAAACTGGTGGTCGTAACAACCACGGTCGTATTACTACTCGCCATATCGGTGGTGGTCATAAGCAACACTACCGTCTGGTTGATTTTAAACGTAATAAAGATGGTATCCCTGCTAAAGTTGAGCGTCTGGAATACGATCCAAACCGTACTGCTAACATCGCTCTGGTGTTGTATGCAGACGGCGAGCGTCGTTACATCCTGGCACCAAAAGGCTTAAAAGCGGGTGATACAGTACAGTCAGGCTTAGATTCACCAATTAAATCTGGTAATACTATGCCACTGCGCAACATCCCAGTGGGCCAAATCGTCCACAACGTCGAATTGAAGCCTGGTAAAGGCGGCCAATTAATGCGTTCAGCTGGTGCATTTGCCCAGATCCTGGCGCGTGACGGCGCGTACGTTACTCTGCGTTTACGCAGCGGTGAAATGCGCAAAGTTCTGGCTGACTGCCGTGCAACTATCGGCGAGATCGGCAACGCCGAACACATGCTGCGTCAATACGGTAAAGCCGGTGCGATGCGTTGGCGCGGTGTCCGCCCAACAGTGCGTGGTGTGGTAATGAACCCGGTTGACCACCCTCACGGTGGTGGTGAAGGTAAAACTTCAGGTGGACGTCACCCTGTTACTCCATGGGGCGTTCCGACCAAAGGTTACAAAACCCGTTCGAACAAGCGTACTGACAAGTTCATTGTCCGTCGTCGTGACAAATAATTTAATGTGAGGAATTGCCATGCCACGTTCTCTCAAGAAAGGTCCATTTATCGACCTTCACTTGTTGAAGAAGGTAGAGAAAGCGTTGGAAAGCGGTGAAAAGAAACCAATTAAGACTTGGAGCCGTCGTTCAATGATCATTCCACAAATGATCGGTTTGACCATCGCTGTCCATAATGGTCGTCAGCATGTACCAGTACTTGTCTCGGAAGAGATGGTTGGTCACAAGTTAGGTGAGTTCTCACCTACTCGTACTTACCGTGGTCACGCAGCCGACAAAAAGGCCAAGAAGCGCTAAGGGGTAAATAATGGAAGCATTAGCTAAACACAAATTTGCCCGTTCTTCTGCACAGAAAGCTCGTTTGGTCGCTGACCAAATCCGTGGTCTGTCAGTTGATAAGGCGTTGAATGTTTTAACTTACAGCCCTAAAAAAGCGGCTGATTTAGTTAAAAAGGTTCTTTTATCAGCCATTGCGAACGCAGAACACAACGAAGGTGCCGATATCGACACTTTAAAAGTGAAAACTGTGTTTGTTGACGAAGGTCCGTCAATGAAGCGGATTAAGCCACGTGCCAAAGGCCGTGCTGACCGTATCGTCAAGCGTACCAGCCACATTACTGTGGTTGTAGCTGATAACTAGGAGTGAGAAATGGGACAGAAAGTACATCCTACTGGTATTCGCCTAGGTATCACTAAGCCTTGGAGCTCAACCTGGTACGCGAATACAAAAGACTTCCCGGACTTCCTGGTTGGTGACTTTAAAGTTCGTCAGTATCTGACAAAAGAACTGAAAGCCGCTTCAGTAAGCCGGATCGATATTGAACGTCCTGCGAAAAGCATCCGTGTGACTATTCACACTGCTCGTCCAGGCGTGATCATCGGTAAAAAAGGTGAAGACGTTGAGAAACTGCGCAAAGCCGTAGCGACTATCGCTGGTGTGCCTGCTCAGATCAATATTTCTGAGATCCGTAAGCCGGAATTAGATGCCAAATTAGTTGCTGATTCAATCAGCAGCCAGCTGGAACGCCGTGTAATGTTCCGTCGCGCTATGAAGCGTGCGGTACAGAACGCCATGCGTTTAGGCGCTAAAGGTATCAAAGTTCAGGTCAGTGGCCGTTTAGGCGGTGCTGAGATTGCTCGTGATGAATGGTATCGTGAAGGCCGTGTGCCACTGCACACTCTGCGTGCTGACATCGATTACTCAACATCAGAAGCTTTAACTACTTACGGTATCATTGGTGTGAAAGTTTGGATTTTCAAAGGCGAGATCTTAGGAGCTATGCCATTGAACAACAACGCGAACGCCAACAACGACAAACAGCCTAAGGCGCCGAAAAAACCGGCTCCTCGCAAGGCTAAGTAGGAGTATTGAGCGATGTTGCAACCAAAACGTACTAAATTTCGTAAAGTGCACAAAGGACGTAACCGTGGCTTAGCGCTGGTAGGCGATAAAGTCAGCTTCGGTACTTATGCACTTAAAGCAGTTGAACGTGGTCAAATGACTTCACGTCAAATCGAATCTGCACGTCGTGCCATGACTCGTGCCGTTAAACGTGTTGGTAAAATCTGGATCCGCGTGTTCCCGGACAAACCAATGACGGAAAAACCACTCGAAGTTCGTATGGGTAGTGGTAAAGGTAGCGTGGAATATTGGGTTTGCCAGATTAAACCTGGCAAAGTCCTGTATGAAATGGACGGTGTGTCGGAAGAACTGGCACGTCATGCGTTTACGCTGGCAGCTGCCAAGCTTCCATTTAAGACAACCTTTGTAACGCGGACGGTATTGTAATGAAAGCAAGCGAACTGAAAGTAAAAAGCGTTGAAGAGTTAAACGCTGAATTACTGGGCTTATTACGTGAGCAGTTCAACCTGCGCATGCAAGCAGCTACAGGTCAGCTGGCTCAGACTCATTTGTTAAAGCAAGTGCGTCGCGATATCGCGCGTGTTAAGACTATCTTAACCGAGAAGGCAGGTGCCTAATGAGCGAAATAAACACCCGTACCCTGCAAGGTAAAGTGATCAGCAACAAAATGGACAAGTCTATTACTGTTGCTATCGAACGTAACGTGAAGCACCCAATCTATGGGAAATTCATCACACGTACTACCAAACTGCACGTACATGACGAAGCAAACCAGTGTAAAGAAGGCGACATCGTGACTATTCGCGAATGTCGTCCTCTGTCCAAGACGAAGTCATGGACTCTGGTTTCCGTTGTCGAATCTGCATCTTAATGAATTAAGATGTAAGCGAAAACGGCCCCTCCGGGGCCGTTTTTTTCTCGTTCGACTAAAGGCTACCATTTGTACAAAAGTGCTGTTATAATCACGCGCCCTTTTGTTGGGGGTAGTTTATAGTCGAAAGCAGCGTAACCCGAGAGGGTTATAGTAGTGGAATAGCGGAGCACTAAGATGATCCAGATGCAATCTATGCTGGAAGTCGCAGACAACAGCGGCGCGCGCAGCGTAATGTGTATTAAGGTCTTAGGTGGTTCGCATCGCCGTTATGCAGCAATTGGTGACGTTATCAAGATCACCGTTAAGGAAGCAATTCCTCGCGGTAAGGTCAAAAAAGGTGACGTTCTGAATGCTGTGGTGGTGCGTACACGCAAAGGCGTACGCCGTCAGGACGGGTCAGTAATCCGTTTTGATCGCAATGCAGCAGTGCTGTTAAACAGCAAGCTGGAACCGATCGGTACACGTATTTTTGGACCGGTAACGCGCGAACTTCGTGGCGATAAGTTCATGAAGATCGTTTCCCTGGCCCCAGAAGTACTGTAAGGAGTCACAATGGCTAATAAAATCCGTCGTGATGATGAGGTTGTTGTTCTTACTGGTAAGGACAAAGGCAAAACTGGCAAGGTTCTGAAAGTGTTAGTTGCTGAAGACCGTGTGTATGTTTCTGGCATTAATTTTGTCAAGAAACACCAGAAGCCAATCCCAGCGTTGAACACCCCAGGTGGCATCGTTGAGAAAGAAGCCTCAATTCACGTTTCAAATGTAGCGATCTTCAATCCAAAAACTGGAAAGGCTGATCGTGTAGGTTTCCGTTTTGAAGATGGCAAGAAAGTTCGCTTCTTCAAATCGAATAACGAAGTAATTTAATTGCTATTGGAGTAATACGATGGCGAAACTGCATGAAATTTATAAAGACACCGTAGTTCCAGAACTGTTTAAACAGTTCGGCTACACGAGCGTCATGCAAGTCCCTCGGATTGTTAAAATCACACTGAACATGGGTGTGGGTGAAGCAGTAGCTGATAAGAAGATCCTTGATAACGCAGTAGCAGATTTAACTGCTATCTCTGGCCAAAAGCCATTGGTTACCAAGGCTCGTAAATCAGTAGCTGGTTTCAAAATCCGTGAAGGCTACCCTATTGGTGCAAAAGTTACACTGCGTGGCGAACGTATGTGGGATTTCTTCGAGCGTTTAGTATCTATTGCTATTCCTCGTATCCGCGATTTCCGCGGTGTGAATCCTAAGTCGTTTGACGGCCGTGGTAACTACAGCATGGGCGTTCGTGAGCAAATCATATTCCCTGAAATCGATTACGATAAAGTAGATGCGGTACGTGGTTTAGATATCACTATCACTACTACTGCTCGTACTGATGATGAAGGGCGTGCATTACTTGCCGCGTTTAACTTCCCATTCAAGAAATAAGGTGTAGGGTCATGGCAAAACAATCATCAAAAGCGCGTGAAGCAAAGCGCGCAGTACTGGTAGCCAAATACGCTGAGCAACGTCATGCACTGAGAGATCTGATTGCAAATCCGACGACTTCTGACGAAGACCGTTGGGCAGCAGTTCTGAAGTTGCAGTCGTTACCGCGTGATTCAAGCCCTTCGCGTCAACGTAATCGTTGTCGTGTAACAGGTCGTCCTCACGGTTACCTTCGTAAATTCGGCATGAGCCGGATCAAGGTACGTGAAGCAGCGATGCGCGGTGAAATTCCTGGCCTTCGTAAGGCTAGCTGGTAAGAATCACGGGAGTAACAGCTATGAGCATGCAAGATCCAGTAGCGGATATGTTTACTCGCATCCGCAACGGCCAAGCTGCCAAAAAGTTTGCGGTTAAGATGCCATCTTCAAAAATGAAGGTTGCCATCGCGAAAGTATTAAAAGACGAAGGTTACATCGAAGATTTCGTTGTATCTGCTGATGTTAAGGCAGAGTTGGAAGTTACATTAAAGTATTTCCAGGGCAAATCAGTAATTGAGACTATCGATCGAGTTAGCCGTCCAGGTCTGCGTATCTATAAGAAACGCGGCGAGTTACCAAAAGTAATGGGTGGTTTAGGTGTAGCTATTGTTTCTACATCTAAAGGGCTAATGACTGACCGTGCCGCGCGCAAGGTTGGAATCGGTGGTGAAATCATCGGCTATGTAGCGTAACGGAGGGTAACTATGTCTCGTGTTGCTAAGACCCCCGTCACGGTTCCTGCAGGTGTAACAATTACACTGAATGGCCAAAACCTGACAGTAAAGGGTAAAAATGGCGAGTTAACGTTGAACGTTAACCCTGCAGTCGAAGTTGTTATTGAAGGTAACGTACTTCGTACTAATCCTCGTGACGGCATCGCAAACGCTGACGCACAAGCGGGTACCGCTCGCGCGTTGATCAACAATTTAGTGACTGGCGTAACCGAAGGTTACACTCAGAAACTGGAATTGGTTGGTGTTGGTTACCGTGCAAAAGCAGAAGGCAAGGTATTAAACCTGAGCTTAGGCTTTTCTCACCCGGTGGCTTTCGAGGTACCAGCTGGTATCACGATCGAAACCCCTTCTCAAACAGAAGTGTTGGTGAAAGGTTCTGACAAGCAATTAGTTGGTCAAGTTGCTGCAAACATCCGCGCGTACCGTAAACCAGAGCCTTACAAAGGCAAAGGTGTTCGCTACGCTAACGAAAACGTGCGTCGTAAAGAAGCGAAGAAAAAGTAGGGTAGGACGATGGATAAGAAACTTGCTCGTCTGCGCCGCGCTAAACGCGTTCGCAGAACAATTATCGAACAAGGTGCGAACCGCTTGGTTGTACATCGTACACCACGTCACATTTACGCCCAGCTTATCGCACCAAATGCTGAAGTGATTGCTGCTGCTTCCACAGTTGAAGCAACAATCCGTGAATCATTGAAGTACACCGGTAATGTCGATGCTGCTAAAGCTGTAGGTAAAGCGATTGCTGAACGTGCAGTGGCTAAAGGCATCAGTAAATGTGCTTTTGACCGTAGCGGTTTCCAGTATCACGGGCGTGTACAGGCATTAGCTGATGCGGCGCGTGAAGCCGGTCTTCAATTCTAGGAGTAGATCATGGCTAACGTAGAAGCTAAACAACAATCTGATTTACAAGAGAAGCTGGTTGCTGTTAACCGTGTTTCCAAAGTTGTTAAAGGTGGCCGGATTTTCTCCTTCACCGCTTTAACAGTAGTGGGTGACGGTAATGGTCGTATCGGTTTCGGTTACGGTAAAGCGCGCGAAGTACCAGCTGCTATTCAAAAAGCAATGGAAAAAGCTCGTCGTAACATGACTCAAGTTGAGTTAAACGGTAACACTCTTCACCACCCGGTAAAAGGTATTCACGCTGGTTCCAACGTGTATATGCAACCGGCGTCTGAAGGTACTGGTATTATCGCCGGTGGTGCAATGCGCGCAGTGTTAGAAGTAGCAGGTGTACAGAACGTTCTGTCTAAATGCTACGGCTCAACCAACCCAATCAACGTAGTTCGCGCTACTATCAACGCCCTGTCAGCGATCAAATCGCCTGCTCAGGTTGCTGCGAAGCGTGGCTTACGCGTTGACGACATTCTGGGGTAATTCGCCATGTCTAAAAAGACTGTAACAGTAACCCAAATTAAGTCAGGCATCGGTCGTTTACCGAAGCATAAAGCGACTTTAGTTGGTTTAGGCTTACGCCGTATCGGTCACACTGTAACACTGGAAGATACACCTTCAGTGCGCGGTATGATCAACACTGTGTATTACATGGTTAAAGTGGAGGAGTAATAAATGTTTTTAAATACGTTATCTCCTGCACCAGGTGCTAAAAAAGAGAAACGCCGTTTAGGTCGTGGTATCGGTTCTGGCTTAGGCAAGACTGGTGGCCGTGGTCACAAAGGTTTAAAATCTCGCTCAGGTGGTAAAGTACGTCCAGGTTTCGAAGGCGGTCAAATGCCTCTGAAACAACGTCTGCCTAAGTTCGGTTTTACATCACGTAAAGGCTTAGTATCTGCTGAAGTTCGTTTACACGAGCTGGCAGCCGTAGCTGGTGATGTAGCTGATTTAGCAAGCCTGATGGAAGCTAATATCATTTCTCGTATCGTTAAGTTCGCTAAAGTTGTGTTGTCAGGCGAGATCACTCGTCCAATAACAGTTAAAGGCTTAAGCGTTACTAAAGGTGCGCGTGCTGCGATTGAAGCCGCTGGCGGCAAAGTCGAAGAATAATAAGGATAGTACGCGATGGCAAAACCAGGTTCGGATACAAAAAGTGCAAAAGGCGGTTTCAGCGAGCTGAAAACCCGTCTGTTGTTCGTACTTTTGGCCATAATCGTATTTCGATTAGGCTCATTTGTGCCAATTCCTGGAATTGACGCCGCCGTGCTGGCTCAATTATTCGAGCAACAAAAAGGCACCATCGTTGAAATGTTTAACATGTTCAGCGGTGGCGCCCTTGAGCGTGCATCTGTATTTGCACTTGGCATTATGCCTTACATTTCTGCTTCTATTATTGTTCAGCTGTTAACCGTGGTTCACCCCACGCTGGCTGAATTGAAGAAGGAAGGCGAGGCAGGCAAGCGTAAAATCAATCAGTATACACGTTACGGTACCTTAGGATTGGCAATAGTCCAGGCGATCGGTATTTCTACCGGCTTGCCAAATCTGATGCCAGGTTTAGTAGTAAACCCTGGTATTGGCTTTACAATCACTGCTGTGATCAGTTTAGTTACCGGCACCATGTTTTTAATGTGGTTAGGTGAGCAAATTACTGAACGTGGCATTGGTAATGGTATTTCGTTGCTGATTTTCACCGGTATTGTTGCTGGCTTCCCGTCTGCCATTGGCCAGACGATTGAGCAGGCACGTCAAGGCGATTTGCACTTTTTGCTTTTATTAGCGATTGGAGCCATTGTTGTGGCCGTTACCTGGTTCGTGGTTTTCTTCGAACGTGGTCAACGTCGCATTGTGGTTAATTACGCCAAACGCCAACAAGGCCGTCAGGTATTTGCTGCTCAAAGCAGTCACTTACCACTGAAGGTCAACATGGCTGGTGTAATACCACCAATCTTTGCTTCAAGCATAATCCTGTTCCCTGGTACAATTGCCAGTTGGTTTGGGTCAGGCGAAGGTATGGTTGCTAACTTCCTGCAGGAAGTTGCATTAACCCTATCTCCGGGTCAGCCGCTGTATATGGTTTTATATGCTGCTGCGATCATCTTTTTCTGTTTCTTCTATACTGCGTTGGTGTTTAACCCACGTGATACAGCAGACAACCTGAAAAAGTCTGGTGCCTTCATCCCTGGTATTCGTCCTGGTGAGCAGACATCTAAATACATTGATAAAGTAATGACACGTTTAACCTTAGCTGGCGCGGCGTATATCACCTTTATCTGTTTGGTTCCTGAGTTCATGATGGTTGCATGGAATGTGCAATTTTACTTCGGCGGTACATCTTTACTGATTATCGTAGTCGTTATTATGGACTTTATGGCACAGGTACAAACCCATCTGATGTCTCATCAGTATGAGTCGGTACTTAAAAAGGCAAATCTTAAGGGCTACGGCCGTTAAGGTAATTTTGCGGAGTTAAGTCATGAAAGTACGAGCTTCCGTTAAGAAGATCTGCCGTAACTGCAAAGTTATCAAGCGCAACAATGTTGTGCGTGTAATTTGTGTAGAGCCTAAGCACAAGCAACGTCAAGGCTAACAGCAGAAAAAAATTATAGGTCAGGGCTAGACTTTTTTGTCTAGCCCCGACTTATTGTTGCAATATGGCCGCCGTTTGAGTATCCTTACGGGCTTTTCAAATCGGCACCCTTTTAATCTTTTATAGGAGAACGTTAGTGGCCCGTATCGCTGGCATTAACATCCCCGATAATAAACATGCTGTCATCTCTTTGACGTATGTTTTTGGTATCGGTAAAACCCGCTCTAAAGCTATTTTAGCTGCAGTGGGAATTGAAGAAACTCGCAAAATCTCTTCTTTGTCTGACGCAGAGCTTGACTCTCTTCGTGACGAAGTAGGTAAGTACACTGTTGAAGGTGACTTACGTCGTGAGATTACATTAAACATTAAACGTTTAATGGACCTGGGTTGTTACCGTGGTTTACGCCACCGTCGTAGTCTGCCTGTTCGTGGTCAGCGCACTAAAACTAATGCGCGTACCCGCAAGGGCCCACGCAAAGCTATTAAGAAATAGGACGGGGTAAAACATGGCTAAAGCACCAGTTCGTACTCGTAAAAGAGTAAAAAAGCAAGTTTCTGACGGTATGGCTCATATCCATGCCTCTTTCAACAACACCATCGTCACGATCACTGATCGCCAGGGTAACGCTCTTTGCTGGGCAACTGCTGGTGGTTCTGGTTTCCGTGGTTCGCGTAAGTCTACGCCGTTCGCTGCACAGGTTGCTGCTGAGCGTGCTGGTACTGCCGCGTTAGAATATGGTCTGAAGAACCTTGAAGTGTTTGTAAACGGTCCAGGCCCAGGCCGCGAATCAGCGATTCGTGCTCTGAACGCAGCTGGCTACCGCATTACAAATATCACCGACGTGACGCCAATTCCACACAATGGTTGCCGTCCACCGAAAAAACGTCGCGTGTAACAAGCGCTTCTAGGATTATTGGAGAAAGAAGATGGCAAGATATTTGGGTCCTAAGCTCAAGTTAAGTCGTCGCGAAGGAACAGATTTGTTCCTGAAAAGCGGCGTTAGAGCAATTGATTCAAAGTGTAATTTAACTACTGCTCCTGGTCAGCACGGCGCTCGTCGCGGTCGTTTATCAGACTACGGTTTACAATTACGCGAAAAACAAAAAGTACGTCGTATTTATGGCGTATTAGAGAAGCAGTTCCGTAACTATTACAAAGAAGCTGCTCGTTTGAAAGGTAACACTGGCGAAAACTTACTTCAGTTACTTGAAGGCCGTTTAGACAACGTGGTTTATCGCATGGGTTTAGCTAGCACGCGTGCAGAAGCACGTCAGTTAGTTAGCCACAAAGCTATTATGATTAATGGCGCTGTGGTAAACATCCCATCTTACGCTGTGTCACCTGATCAAGTCATCGCTGTTCGTGAGAAAGCGAAGAAGCAAGCACGTATCGTTGCTGCTTTAGAGATTTCTGAACAACGCGAAAAACCAACTTGGATCGAAGTCGATACCAAGAAAATGGAAGGCGTTTTCAAACGTGTTCCAGAGCGTTCAGACTTGTCTGCAGACATCAACGAACAGTTAATCGTCGAGCTTTACTCTAAGTAGTAGGGCGTTTTCTTAAGAGAGGATAAAATGCAGGGTTCTGTCACCGAATTCCTTAAGCCGAGATTAGTTGGTATCGAAAAAATCAACCCAACTCGTGCCAAAGTTACTTTGGAACCACTTGAGCGCGGTTTCGGGCATACCTTGGGCAACGCGTTGCGTCGTATTTTACTTTCGTCTATGCCAGGTTGTGCAGTGACTGAAGTAGAGATCGACGGCGTTCTTCATGAGTACAGCGCCAAAGAAGGTGTTCAGGAAGATATCATTGATATTTTACTGAACCTGAAAGGTTTAGCCGTCCGCTTGGAAGACAAAGACGAAGTCACTCTGACTTTAACTAAGAAAGGTGCTGGCCCTGTAACTGCTGGTGATATCCAGCGTGGTGACGGTGTAGTGATCGTTAACCCAGAGCACGTAATATGCAACCTGACTGGCGAAACTGAATTCAGTATGCGCCTGAAAGTTGAACGTGGTCGTGGTTATGTTCCTGCTTCGGCCCGCGTATCCTCAGAGGATGACGAACGTCCAATTGGTCGTCTGTTACTGGACGCATCTTTCAGCCCGGTAGAGCGTATAGCCTACTCAGTTGAAGCTGCTCGTGTAGAACAGCGTACTGACCTGGACAAACTAGTTATCGACATGGAAACCAATGGCACAGTAGAGCCAGAGGAAGCAATTCGTCGTGCTGCGACTATTTTAGCTGAACAGCTGGAATTCTTCGTAGAATTACGCGACAAGAGCGAGCCAGAAAAACGTGAAGAGAAGCCGGAGTTTGATCCGATTCTGTTACGTCCGGTCGATGATTTAGAATTAACAGTTCGTTCTGCTAACTGCTTAAAAGCAGAGCAGATACAGTACATCGGTGATCTGGTACAACGTACTGAGGTTGAGTTGCTGAAAACGCCAAACCTTGGTAAAAAGTCGCTTACCGAAATCAAAGACGTGTTGGCTTCACGCGGTTTATCCTTAGGCATGCGCCTGGAAAACTGGCCGCCAGCAAGTTTGGTAAATAAAGACTAACCAGATTCCAGTTCCTGGTTTAGTAAGAAGGAATAGATCATGCGCCATCGTAAGAGTGGTCGTCAGTTAAACCGGAACAGCAGTCACCGTACTGCAATGTTCCGCAACATGGCTAGCTCGTTGGTGAAGCACGAAATCATCAAAACGACTCTGCCAAAAGCAAAAGAGTTACGTCGCGTAATCGAACCTCTGATTACACTGGCGAAAAATGATAGCGTTGCAAACCGCCGTTTAGCTTTTGCTCGTACACGTGATAAAGAAGTAGTTGGTTTGTTATTTAACGTGTTAGGTCCACGTTATAACGCCCGTCCAGGTGGTTACACTCGTATTCTGAAGTGTGGCTTCCGTGCTGGCGACAACGCACCAATGGCTTACATCGAGTTAGTAGACCGTCCAGAAGTGGCCGGCGCTGCATTACCAGCTGAAGAAACAGCAGCTGAGTAAGTAAGACTCCAAATAAAAAGGTCAGCGCAAGCTGGCCTTTTTTTTGTGCGCAAGGCATGGCGCATAGCTCCTGGACGCGCGCTATCTGTTGACTATGGTGCCGACATCCTGATGTAGATAGATGAACCGCCGTATGCGTAACCGCAGCTACGGTGGTGTGAGAGGACTGCTGGAGTGATCCAACTTCCAGCCCGTTCTGTTATTTTCGCTTTTCCCCGCCAGCAGTGTTTTTTAAAGCCAAAAATAACTTCATTCATATTTTATATAGCTATATGGAATAAAGAATCAGCAGAAATAACTTTGTCTCCTGCATGAATTTCAGTAAAATGCGCCAAACCATCTGGACGTCTAAACGTTTGTTTGGTGTTTAATCTGCTGCTCTGCACTTCACAGATCCAAAGTAGAAGTATGGGCGTCAGATTCATTATTTAGCTGTAATTCAGGCAAATCAGTCCGCTGGATGCCGAATGTTGTAAAGGTAAAATCCTATGTTCATCAGTTCACATCGCTTCTGTGCTTCATTTGCTCATGCGCTTGCCGCCGCACTACTGCGTTGTCGTCGAATGCCTCATTTCTCAGCTCGTCCTTTGATGCGCTGCTAAGTCTTTTGCGCTTCTGCCGCTTCTTGTCAGTCGCATAAGGCGCCGCGGTTTAACCGCATCATTCAACTTTTTATACAAAATTAATGGGTCTGGTCAGGCGTTCAATCCGCTCTGGCACAGCTTTACCCACATTTGAGGTTCTTATGTTAAAAACAACTCCTTCTGGCTTTGCGCCTAAACTTAGCCTGCTGGCTCTGGCTATCTCCGCTTTTACTCCTGCACTGGCGGATGAAAGCAAAGTGGAACGTATTCAGGTCACAGGTTCATTGATTAAAAGAGTACAACAGGAAAATGCCACTCCTTTGCTGCAAGTGACGGCGGAAGATATTAAAGCCAGTGGCAAAGTTACCCTAACGGATGTATTACGTGACTTAACAGTGAACTCAGGTAACAGTTTTGATGAACAATACACAGGCAGTTTTTCTGCAGGGTCTGCCTCTATTGGCTTACGTGGTTTAAGCCCAAAAAATACCCTGGTACTGGTGAATGGTCAGCGTGTTTCTAATTATGGTTTTGCGCTCAATACTCAGGATACCTTTGTTGATTTAAATGCTTTGCCGTTAAGCGCTGTGGCACGAATTGAAGTGTTAAAAGACGGCGCTTCCTCTGTCTACGGTTCCGACGCCATAGCTGGAGTGGTTAATATTATTCTGAAAAAGAATGTGCAGGACACAGAGCTGAAAGCTTCTACCGGAGCCGCTACTCAAGGTGGTTTAGAGCAGCGTGCTTTGGGTTTAGTCACAGGCAGAGGTGATTTGAGTCAGGATGGTTATAACCTGAGCTTAACTCTGGACTGGTTTGACAGAGAGCGCTTAAATGCCAGCGACAGGGACTTACTCAACAGCGGTGATTTCCGTCATTTACCAGGTGGTAAATTATCCGGCTGGAGTAGTCTGGGTGCTAACAGCTTACAAAACCCGTCCGCCCCTGCAGCTTTTGACACCTGCCCTTCGGGTGCTGTAAAGCGCCCATGGACAGACTTCACTCCAGGTCGCGCCGGTGAAGTTTGTGCTTTTAATGCTCAGCCTTTTAATACTTTACAGCCTGAAGTGACACGTCGTCAGGCCTCGTTACAAGGCACTTATCAGTTGTCGGATAAGCTGCAAGCTACCACTGAAGTGCTGTATAGCTACAACGACTCGGCAATGATTTTTGGCTCGCCTTTAACAGTAGGCCCGGGTTTACGGGCTTATGATCCAGTCAACAGCACTTTGACCGATATCACTGTGGCTTTACCTGTAGGTCATCCGGATAACTCAACCAATTCCGCTTTGCCTTTTGAGTACACTTTGTTCGATTTAGGCCCCCGGCTAAAAGAAAACAAACAAATCTTCAGTCGTGTGCTGGCGGGGTTACGTTATCAGGGCGATGAATGGGATTTACAGCTGAATGCACTGCAATCGAGCAGTCATCAGCGTGAATATGTCGATAACTTCGTTAATCGTTTTACCTTTGAGCAGGTGTTGCAGGACGGCAGTTACCGTTTTGATGGCCGTGAAAATTCGGCTGAAGTGCTGGATGAATTACGGCTGCAAACCAGACGTCCCGGCACTTATCATTTAAGCTCATTGAACGCCAGCGCCAGCACAGTGTTAACAGAGCTTGAGCATGGCCCGCTGGCTTTTGCCGCAGGTGTGGATGTGCGCCGCGAAAAGATGGACGCTGGTACTTCGCCTGAAGTTTTGTCTGGAACCGAGTTGCGTCCTGCTATTAATCTGGTTAAAGGTGAGCGTGAAATTCAAGCTGCTTTTGTTGAGTTCAGTGTTCCGCTGCTACAGGATTTAACCGCCAGTCTGGCAGGGCGTTCAGATCATTACGACGACTTTGGCAGTGCCTTTTCACCCAAAGTGGGCGTGCATTATGTGCTGGCCGAAGACTGGTTAGTGCGTGCATCCTGGTCGAAAGGCTTCCGTGCGCCGTCTTTGCCTGAAATAGCCAACAGCAACACCATCAGTTATGGCACTGTGATTGACCCCAATGATCCGATTGAACCTGGTGTGCGCCGTGGTTTTACTCAGCTTCGCACTGGTAACCCCGAGTTGCAGCCTGAGCGCTCGAAAAACATTAATACTGGCGTGATCTGGTCTTTTACTCAGCAAGGCAGCATTGGTCTGGATTGGTTCCGGATTGAACAGGAACAGATCATAGGGGCAGATAATGCCCAGTTTATTGTCAACAATCCTGCTGTGTATGCTGACCGGATTAAGCGTGATGCACAGGGCCGTTTGCAGATTGTCAGCAATCAATACAACAATCAGGGCAGCAGAACCACCTCTGGTATAGACGTTGATTTTAACTACAGATGGCAGCCAGTTGCAGATCAGTCGCTGGCCTTTAAATCGGTCTGGTCACGCTTAATCAGTTACAAACAAGCTTTAGTGGCAGGCCAGGCTGAAATTAATGGTGCGGGTACTAACCAGTTCGGTGCTTTGCCACAGTGGAAAAATAGCACCAGTCTGAACTGGTCAGTGGCGGATTGGCGCAGCAGTCTGATCAGTAGCTATAGCAGCAGTTACGAGCAAAAAATTGCAACTCAAAGCAGTAACCCTGGTTTGCAAGCCAAAGTTGCCAGTTACACCCAACTGGATGCTCAGGTCAGTTATCTGGGCATAGCCAATACTGAGCTGGCGTTATCTATAGGCAACTTAACAGACAGAGACCCGCCTTTTGATCCTGCTGCTGGTGGCGATTATTTTGATACCAGTTTGTATAACCATAAAGGCCGGACCTGGACGCTCAGCGCCAGTTATCAGTTTTAAATCATTGCGTAAAACTTCAGGGGCTGTATCATGCAGCCCTTTTTCGTTGTATGCACAGGGCATTCAGTTGTGGTTCAACTCTTCAGCTTTATTCTATGTGCTGCGTATTTATCCACTCCATCTTCAACCCACTAATGCATTAAGGGAATTTTATGTTTGACGCCGAATTTAGCAAGTTAGAGCAGTTAATTCAGAAATTAATTTCACAAAACCAACAGCTAACAGCCCAGGTACAACAACTGGATCAACGAGAGCAGCAGTTGCAGCAGGAACTGAAAAAAAACACAGATCAGTTGGAAACCCTGCAGCTACACGCCATGGAATCTGACGATCAGAAACAAAGGACGCAGCAAAAATTGCAGCAACTGACTCAGTTGTTTGAACAACAATTGTCAGCCTGAAGATGTTAAAGCAGCCTTTAGTGGTCGAACAGAAAGTAGTGATAGCTGGTCGTGAGTACTGGCTGCGCTGCCCTATGAAGGAACAAGCCGAACTGCAGGAAGCGGCGCGGCTGCTGAACACTAAAATTGCACAAGTAAGGCAAGGTGCCGGTCATCTGTCGATGGAACAAAGCATAGTACTGGCCGCTTTAAGCCTGGGCCAGCAACTGGTTACTCAGCAAAATCCTGCCGCAGACGAAACAAAACAACGGCTGGCGAAGTTATTAGGTGTTCTTGAGTCTCATACAGCCGGGCATTAGTCTGGCTATACCCCTTCTACTTACCTCTTTTAGCGGCAATTGTTACTAAAGCTTCATTTCGATATTTATTTCTTGCTATATCTTTCAAACAACACAAGTTTTAGTTAGAGTTCATTTAGTTTTATTCAAATGTTTTTATTTGGGTAGGCCATGGCTTAGCTATAACTTCTGCGATTTAATGGATTAAATCTTTCTTTATCCTGCCTTTTGCGTTGTTATCTATCCTTACATATTGAATTCCCTGAACCATTCAGGAATCTATAAAAATTCATGAGGAAATGATGAAAAAACAAGTACTTCCTATCGCGCTGCTTAGTCTGGTTAGTTTAACCGCCTGTACTTCAGCAACACGCGGTACTGTTAATTCTTTGCCTGCCACTGGGCCAACTGTAAGTCCAGTGCTTGCCCAGGCCCCGGAGTTGTCATTAAAACGAGTAGTGGCCATAGCTCGTTTTTCGGATGAAACAAAAAGAGGTAACGCTTTTTTGTTGGATCAGAGTGGCGATCGCTTAGGGAAGCAAGCATCAGATATTCTTGCAACACGCCTGACTGAAACTAATAAATTCATCATGCTTGAACGTGCTGATTTGGACAAAGTGATTAGTGAAAATGCATTTAAAGGTGAACAAATCCAAACCGCCGGTTCAGATTATTTGATTGTTGGTTCTGTGTCTGAATTTGGCCGCTCAACGAATAGTGAAGTGGGAGTGTTTAGCCGTAACAAAATTCAAACGGCTACAGCTACTGTCAATGTTCGTTTAATCAATACAAAAACCGGGCAGATCATGTATTCAGAAGAAGCGACAGGAGAAGCCAGAGTTGAGGCAAACTCAGTCATGGGTGTCGGTGAACGCGCCGCCTATGATACGTCGATCAATGACAAAGCATTGTCTGCCGCTATTTCGAAGCTGGTTAGCAATATTTCTGAGAATCTGCTGGATTCACCTTGGCAAGCCTATTTAGTCAGTAAACAAGGCAGCCAGTTTTTGATGACTGGTGGTTCCGCGCAGGGCATCAAAGTGAACGATACTTTTGACGTCGTGAGCCCAGGTCAGCAAGTTAAAAATCCACAAACAGGTATGCTGATCAGTTTGCCTGGACAGAAAGTTGCCACTTTACGTGTCACTGGTTTTGTTGGACAAGGCAATGATGAATTGTCAGTTTGCGAACTGGTTTCAGGTGCGCTGAGTGAACAGAACATCAGCACAGTAGTTGTGCGTGAAGAAGGGAAGGTGTAGTTAAATGAAATATTTGATTTGTCTGGTTTTTTCTTTGTTGCTTTCGGCTTGTAGCGCGGGGTTTTCAGAAGTAAAACAAGTGGACGATAAAGCCTATTTGCAATTGAGTGGCAATATTCAGGGAACTACATTGGTTTTGAACAATAGCACCACAGTTCAGTTGGATACTGCGGATACCTTTAGTCTGGATGGAGAGACAGTGGCAAAATTTGATCTGAGTGTGGGCAGTCATCAGATTGAAATCAGCAGAGGCCAGCAGGTTTTAGTGAAAAGAAAAATTTATGTCACCAACGGCAATGTATTTGAGGTAAGAGTTCCATGAAAGACTTTCTGCAAAAAGCTTTGATTTTAGTTTGTGTCGTTGGTGTATCGGCATGTGCCAGCACGAACAAATCGATTTATCACTGGGGTGACTATTCCGAAACAGCTTACGACTATAAACATGAACCTTCAGATGAGACTCGTGAGAAGCATAAAAAAGCACTTCTGGCTATTATCGCAAATGCAGCCAAAGCAAATAAGAAAATACCACCGGGCATTTATGCTGAGCTGGCCACACTGGAACTTCAGGTGAACAATCTGAATGAAGCTCAGGCCTATTTATTGCAGGAAAAAGCGTTGTTTCCTGAATCGGCGCATTTAGTCGATACGATGTTAAACAAACTGAACAAGGCGGGCTGATCCGATGATAACTCCATTTAAAACTATGTTGGTATTGGCTGCTTTAGTATTGTCTGGCTGTGCAACGCAAAAAATTGTCAGCAAGCAAGAAGCTTTTCCTAAGATGTATGATGTTGCGCCATTGTCTGTATTGGTTGTACCCGCGATCAATAAATCAACAGCTGCTGATGCCCCCGATCTGTATTCCACAACTATTGCTCAGCCTTTGGCCGAAGCTGGCTATTATGTCATGCCAATTCCGTTGGCTACTCTGATGTTACAACAGGAAGGCATCATAGATGGTGCTCAGTTACGTGATGTAAGCCCGGATAAATTCAAGCAATTGTTTGGTGCTGATGCAGTGCTTTTTGTCACTATTAATCAATGGGATACTAACTACTACGTGACGGGTGGAAATGTCACTGTAGGTGCTGAGTTTGATTTGGTTTCTACAGAGTCTGCTGAGTCTTTGTGGAATTACCGCAATGTCGTGGTAATCAATACCTCAGGTAATAGTGGTAATTTATTAGCAGATATTATCAGCACAGCCATTACTACTGCCACTACAGATTATGTGCCTATTGCCCGCATGGTGAATTCCTCAGTTATCAATACTTTACCTGTAGGTAAATATCATTCCCGCCACAAACAGGATGGTATGGATCAATCTGTGAATACCGCATTGTCGGCAAAAGCCGCACAATAACTCAAAAGCAGTCTTTTAAAATGGCCTCAAATGAGGCCTTTTTTTTTGCGACTTCATGTTGTTATTCTTCGCATCAGGGCATAACAACTATATAGTTTTCTTTTTGTTCTGGTGGTTAAGTTTTGGTTCAGTCGGCTTTGGCAAACTAAATAATAGTATGCATACCAGCTCTTGGTCGGTGGCAACAAAACTTGATTAACTCTAAAGGAACGAAGTTATGATGCAATTTAAAGCTTTGCTGACTGCCGCTGTTGCAGTTGTAGTCTTGGGCGCCTGCAGTTCAACTGCTGACGATCAGCAAAAATATGCGCAGCTTTACAAAGAATCACCGCAAAAAGTGATGATTGTGGTGCATGGTGGTGAGGCTGTGCCTGTTGAGCTGGTTGAGGCTTTTGCTAAAGAAGTGCCGGAAGTCGTGACGGATCATGGGTTTGTGGTGGTTGATGCAACACAGCGGCAACTGACCGAGGTACCAGCATTAACTGATGTGGATGCTGTGCTTTATGTGGATATTCAGCGTTGGAGCAAAGATGCCTCAGCTATTATTGCCGCAGAGTCGGTGCTGGAATTGGAGTTTAAATTAGTTTCGGCCAAGTCCGATCAGAACTTGTGGCGTCATCAGGACACACACACTAAAACCCATTTGTATCTGGGTGGCGACGTTGTGTCGGAATTGATCCATCGTGCATTTTTTGAGGCTTCAACAGCCTATG
Organism: Rheinheimera sp. A13L; assembly: GCF_000217935.1. Lineage (GTDB taxonomy): Bacteria > Pseudomonadota > Gammaproteobacteria > Enterobacterales > Alteromonadaceae > Pararheinheimera. The sequence goes on along the minus strand of NZ_AFHI01000018.1, from coordinate 52,866 downwards.
AAAATCGCGCCAGTGCAGTGACGAAAAAAGCGTTTTCAGATTTCCCGGAAGTGCTGGCTGCGCGTCTTTAGTCTAACAGTAAGGTCAGAGTCCTGGACTCTGCCCCGACTTACTTGCAAGGCTGGCTTTTGCTGTTGATATCACAAATATGGATTTGGTTGGTGTAATCCAGCCATAAATCCCATTCGGTTTGCAAAGGTAAGCTGCGCCATACTTTGTTAAATACATAGAGTGATTCTTTACCCGCTATGGATTTATGCAAAATTTTGGAATAAGCGCCACTTTTGCTTTTACATTCGGACACCCAGACCAAAGCAGGGTAACCATTGACCGGCTCTTCGCTTAAAATCTGACTGTCAAATAACTCGTCGCAATTACGCTGGCCTTGCTGATCATCAATGGTTTTGGTTTTCATCAGGTCGCTGTTGGGCTGTTGTTCAAACACAAAACTTTGCACATAGTTTTCTGAATCAACCGACTGCCAGCGCATCTCTGTGACATTTTCCATCTCTTTTGGATTGCTTTGGCTGACTGTCCATTCGCCTTCAGGCAAAGGCATAGGTTGCTGCAACCGCTCGGTGTAACGCGGTATGGCACAGGCGGTCAATAACATGCTGCTGATCAAAACAAAGCTGAAGTTGGTTTTCATAGGGCTCAAATTATTTATCATCAATGGGAGCAGAACTGTTATCTGCTCCCTGTTGTTTCGAATGCTACAGGTATTTTTGTAAAAAGGCTAAATAAGCCTCTTGCGCCTTAATACGGTTTTCTTTTTTCATAAAACCATGGCCTTCATCCGGAAATAATACATAGTCGACCGGCACATTCTGAGCGCGAATAGCGGCGACCATTTCATCACTTTCTACCTGCAGTACTCGCGGATCATTGGCCCCTTGCACCACCAATACTGGCTTTTTCACTTTGTCGCCATGGAATACAGGGGAGATACGGCGTAAACGTTCGCCATCGACAGCCGGGTCGCCCAGCTCTGCATACAATGACTCACGGAAAGACTCCCACCATGGTGGAATACTTTCTAAAGTGCGCACCCAGTTGGTTACACCAAAGATATTAATGCCGACTTTAAACTCATCGGTAAAAGCCATAGCAGCCATTGTCAGATAACCACCGTAGCTGCCACCCATAACACCAATACGGTCTGCTGCCACCCAGTCCAGCGATTGCAGGTATTTTTTACCGTACACTATGTCCTGCAAATCATCTTCGCCGTGTTTTAAATCATCCAGATGGAAAAAGGTTTTGCCATAACCGCTGGAACCTCTGTTATTGACCGATAACACGGCATAACCCTGATTAACCAGATGCTGAATGACGGGGCTGTAGCCTGTGCGCGACTGACCACCAGGACCACCATGGATCCAAATCAGGGCAGGAACTTTAGTACTGTTGCTGGCTTGTTTAGGTTTATACAGCAAGGCAGGTATAGCCAGGTCGTCAAAGCTTGGGTAACGCACCACTTCACTTTTCACCAGTACGCTTTCATCTATGGCTTTATCCAATGCCTGAGTTAAACGTTCTGCTTTGGGTTCTGACAGTTTCCAGACAAATAAATTAGAAGGGCTGTTGTCGGCGTTGACGTAAAAACTCAGGTACTGGCTGTCATCCGAAAAGGTGACGCCCCGTAAATCACCTGCAGGTAATTCAGGCAGTTGCAGGGCTTTGCCTGTGCTTTGGTCTGTGATGCTGATTTTGGTCGAAGAGTCGGCGTTGACCGCTTCTACTTTGTATTTATTATCTTTGCTAAAACCAATGTACATAATGTCCCAGTCGGCTTTGCTGTAAGGCTGCACTGCTTTTTCAGCAATGTTGTAGGCGAAAGCTTCACTGAATTCTGATGTTTCGTTGGAGCTGAAAATCAGCTGGTTATTGTCACGGCTAAAGCCATAAACACCATGAGATACATTGCCCTGATGTGGTGTGATATGCACAGGTGTTTTGTCGGCGCTTTGCAAATCAACTAAATACAGGTTGTTGTCGGCATTGGTGCGCTCTTTCGATAAGGCGATATAGCGGCCGTTATCACTTAAAGCACCAATGTCATAACCTTCGTTATTCTGATACACCAAAGTGCGCTGATAGTCTGAGCTGTTGTAACTGTAAAGGTCAAAAAACTTCGGATCCCGTTCGTTACTCATCACCCAGAATTGGTTGTCCTCTGTCCAGCCAATAAACTCGGCTTTATGTTTATCACCCGGGGTTAAATCTTTGACTGTGCCATCCAGTTCACGCACGTATAAATGGTGCAGCTCGTTGCCACCCTGATCGGCGCGATAGAGGACGCGGTCATCCTGCGGAAACCAGCCCACAGGTAAAATAGATTCAGTAGTTGAAGTGGTCAGTGGCGTCCAGGTTTTACCGTCCAGACTGACTTTGTACAGGTTAAATACACCAGTCTCATCAGATGCCACTAACAGCGCATCGGCTTTGTGGTTAATGTCATTACCCATATAAGACTTGGTGGCATAAAACTGAGTTGGGCTATAACCAGGAATGGCTTTGGCCTCAACCTCAGTTTCTGCCACAGCTGTGTCGGTTTTCGGTGTTTTATCGCAGGCACTGAGCAGTAAAACACTGACTAATGCCGCCAGATAAAGTGGGGTATGCTTCATACAAAATCCTTGTTTTAAGTTATGTTTCAGCGGTTTTCCTAACACTACTTAAAGTCAGGATTGGAGGAAAAGGAGCCTGCGTTTCGTGATAACGCAGGCTACCTCTGCTTTTTCACTGCATTAAAGATTGACATCAGCTCCAATTGAAAGTGATGAATAATCGGACCAGTCTCCGCCAAATACTTCGTCATCCGCGGCTCTGCTTCTTTTTATCAGATTTCTCAGAGCACTCTGGTAATTCGTTTCGCTGGCATATTTTGATAAAGACAGTTGAATATACAGATCTGAAACCATCTCTAATTTTTCTTCCATGTTGTAGTCTGCCGGCAAAATGTTTTCCGGGTATTTGCCTTGCATTGGCCCGTAAAAAGCCTCGCTGTATTCAGAACCATCCATCAAACTCACTTCAGCATAGATTGAAAACATTGCATACTGATTTGCATTAGGAATTGAATAGTTGTTTGAATCGGACGTGATAAAGTTATTCAAAGCCAAAGCCAAACCTTCAAGCGGAGTGACATCTGGCAGATTAATGGACGTGGTATTGTTGTTTGCCGCATTTATTGCTTTTCTGCGACTGGCAAAGACGTTTATCGCCTGTCCATCCTCAATGACCTGCTGAAAACTGGTGCCGCTCAGGTGAGCCCGTGTCAGATTATCCAGCTCTGCAATCACTGGTATTTCAGTACTGCCCTGGCTGATGGGAGTGCTGAGCATATCGCCATCGATTTCGTGTATCACCCTGACATTGTTAAAATTTACGTCCACATTAGCCGGATAAAGTGTAGCGAATTGGTCAAGCTGGATTTCCAGGTCTGCATTGATGTCGTAATTACTCAGAGTACCAGCGACGATCTCAGTGCTCACAGAGTTTAAAACAGTCAAAGCAGGCCAGGCTCCACCAGTGGTCCGGCAAATTTGAGCATTCCTAAAAACACCGCTATACGATGAAAATCGTTGAAATGCGACCGGGCTGGTAGCTCCAGTCAACGTCATACGATCAACACTAAACCCCTGCGCTGAGCTCACCTGAACATCCTTGGTTTGACATTCACAGCCTTGGGTTGAGGAGCCTAAAGCAGTAAATTTCCCGAGGTCACCCACAGGGTGCTGAGCTCTGGATTCTGCATAAATCTGTGTTCCGGAAGCTGTTTCTGTTTTGGTTATAAATGCTATATTGACTGACTGAGTGGCAGGAATAGCCGTTGTTATTTTACCTTGGGTATTCGGAGTATGGCGGCTTTGTATCGCCCAATTCGCGTCGTAGACAACAAGTTCAGCATTGGTGGCGGGAATTTCTGTCTGACAAAGGCTTTGCTGTACTATGTCAGCAGTCAGGTTTACGCTGCTGTTGCCTCCACCTGAGCCACCACCTGAGCCTCCTCCACTTCCATCATCCCCGCCGCCGCCACCGCAGGCGGTGAACAGTATAGTGCTGCTGAGTAATGTGATTAACTTTAGTGGGTTCATTCTGAGTCCTTTCTTTTGTTATACGATGGCAATTTCCGGAGATAGCCTGGTTAAGATACTAATGAATAAAAGCTTTGTATTATTCAGCCCAACGTTGTCTGATTTCAAGGATTTGTTGCAGATTTTCATCTAATAAATCAACCAGTTTGGGTTCAAAGTGCCGGCCTTTTTGTTGGCGTATATGTTGCAGTGTATCTTCAATGCTCCAGGCTTGTTTGTAAGGTCGGGCGCTGGTTAAAGCATCAAATACATCGGACAAGGCGACAATGCGGGCTTCAACCGGTATTTGCTCACCAGTCAGGCCAAAAGGGTAACCAGTGCCGTCCCATTTTTCGTGGTGATACAAAGCCACGGCTTTGGCCATTTTTAATAAATCAGATTCACAATCGCCAATAATTTCTGCACCTATCAGCGGATGTTTTTGCATCTCGGTGTATTCGTCAGTTGTCAGTTTGCCGGGTTTAAGTAAGATGCTGTCGGCAATGCCAATTTTACCTATGTCGTGCATAGGGGCTGCATGCAGCAAGTCTTCGGCTTTTTGTTCGCTAAAGCCATAAGCTAAAGCCAGCACCTGAGAGTAATGGCTCATACGCATTACATGTAAGCCGGTTTCATTGTCTTTGTATTCAGCAGCCCGGCCTAAACGTTGGATCACTTGCAGTCGGGTTTGTTTCAGCTCTTGCGCCTGGACTAAAGACAAATGGGTTTTCACTCTGGCCCGCACTACGGCAGGACTTATAGGTTTGGTGATGTAATCTACAGCTCCTACTTCAAAACCTTTGGTTTCATCCATTTCATCTTTTAAGGCAGTGACAAAAATCACCGGGATGGCGCTGGTTGCCGGGTTAGCTTTTAAACGGGCGCAGACATCAAAGCCGGTTAAACCTGGCATCATCACATCCAGCAGTATTAAGTCGGGTTGCTCTTTTTGCACCAGATGTAAGGCTTCTTCACCACTTTTGGCAAAAAACAGACGGTACTGTTCCTGCAATACTGTGCGCAATACTCTTAAGTTGGTGGGTTCATCATCTACCAGTAACAGGCTTTGTTTGTCTGTCATCAGAGCTCTCCTTCCGCCAGCTTCTGCTTTAGCTGTTCCAGCAGTTGCAGCGCCAGGTTAAAGTCAAAATCGTTGACGGCATCCAGCAACATCAATAATACAGGCTGATGTTCGCCACTGTACTGAGACAATTGTTCTATGCCTTGGTCGTCCAGTTCATGCCGTAATAACGACTGTTTTAAACTGTCGAGCATGGCATTAAGTTGCTGATTATCCAGCTGTGTTGACTGCGCCTTCTGTGCCAAAGGCTGCTCTGCCAGCAGTTTTTGATATTCAGCTTCAAATTTAGGCCAGCAGAGCAGAATTTTCTGCACTAATTCCATGGCTCTTTGTTGTTGCTGCTGCCGGCTTGCCTGTTCCAGCTCGGCGCAGGCTTTGCTCAAAGGGTCCAGGCCAAGATTGGCGCTAACACCTTTAATGGCATGCGCCTGTTGCTGCACCAACTGATAATTTTCGGCTTGTAATTCTGCGCTGGCGCGCTGTAACTGCGGCAGTTGTTGCTGTAAAAATTGCTGCAATTGCGGCAGGTAAGTGGGCAGATTACCCCAGAGTTGCAGTGCTTTTGGCAGATTCAGTAACTGATCTGAGGCAGGAGTTTGTGCCTGCCGGGATAAAGGCTCCCGCACTTCAATCTGCAATACCTGAGCTATTTCAAAACATAAAGCGGCAAAATCTATAGGTTTGCTGGCAAAACCCTGCATGCCAGCTTCTTTGGCTGCGGTTTTATCTTCGTCCAGCACACTGGCGGTTAACGCGATGATGGGCAGGGTGGTTTTGTGCTGGTCCTGCTCCCATACGCGGATTTGCTGGCAGGCTTTCAGGCCATCCAGATTTGGCATCTGAATATCCATCAGCACCAAATCAAAGGGCTGTTGCTGCACTGCTTTTACTGCTTCTAATCCATCTGTTACTGACGTTACCTGATGTCCGGCACGTTGCAGTAAGAGTTTCAGCAGTTCAAGATTTTGTGGGATATCGTCTGCTATCAGTACTTTTAAAGCGGGCAGTGCAGGCACATAACCTTGCTGAGCCGCAACAATGGCTTTACCTGCCTGGAGTGGCAAGCTGAATTCAAAACAACTGCCTACACCTTCAGTACTTTGGACGTCGATTTCGCCGCCCATCAATTCGACTAACTGTTTGCTGATGGTGGTGCCAAGACCAGTGCCACCAAAACGGCGGCTCATTGAGGCGTCTGCCTGAGTAAAAGCATCAAAAATTAAGGCTAAGCGGTCGCTTGCTATACCAATACCGGTATCCTTGATGCGAAACTTCAGTTGTTGGTCTGCTGTTGGCATCACCTGAACCAGCACAGAACCCTTGTCAGTAAATTTAATCGCATTGCCGATCAGGTTGGTCAGTACCTGACGTAATCTGTCCGGCGCGCCGTAATAAAACTCGCCGAGCTGTGGATCCAGTTCCAGTTTCAGTTCCAGTTGTTTTTTACGCGCCTGGATCCATAAAGTAGACACCACCGCATCCAGTACAGCAGGTAAAGAAAAGTCACTGCACTCCAGTTCCAGTTTGCCTTTTTCCAGCTTGGCGCTATCGAGAATATCGTTCAGTAAATGCAATAACGAATGAGCCGAACCATGAATAGTCGCCAGATGTTTTTTCTGCTCTGCTGATAAGTCAGAACTTAACAGTAAATCGCTGAAGCCGATAATGGCATTCATTGGCGTGCGGATTTCATGACTCATATTGGCAAGGAAAGCGCTGCGGCTTTCGGCGGCCTGCTCAGCTTTGTTTTTGGCTTCCAGCAGGTCGACTTCCATCTGTTTACGCTGACTGATATCCATCAGAAATCCATCCAGCCAGGCTATCTCGCCCTGTGCCGATTTCACGGCTTCGCCATATTCCAGCATCCAGCGTACAGAGCCATCTTTATGATGGATGCGGTATTCAATACTGAAGTTACCCTGATACAAATCCAACTGGCTGGTGGTGCTTTTATCATCCGGATGCACTAAATCAGACCAGCTTCGTTTGGGTGATGGCAGCATAAAATCACTGGCAGGATAACCGGACAGGTTTTCAATGGCGTCACTGATAAACACCATATCCCAGTTTTCATTGTACAAACAGCGATACGCCGCCCCCGGGATATTGCCAATTAAAGAGCGAAACTTTTCTTCGTTTTCTTTCAGCGCTTGCTCCATCTGCAGGCGCTGGCTGATGTCCGTGATAAAAGCGACAAAAATATCTTCGTCCGGCAATTTGGCATGGCCTATAGCTAGTCGCACCGGTATTGGGTGGCCATCTTTATGCACAGCTTCAACATCACGGCCTATACCAATAATTTTTGCTGTGCCAGTTGTCAGGTAGTTAGTCAGATAAGAATCATGTTCAGGGCGAATAGCGGCTGGGGTGAGGATACTGACGTTTTTATGCAGTAATTCGGCTTGAGTCCAGCCAAAAATTTGCTCTGCGGCTTTATTCATGCCCTGAATGAGGCCTTTAGCATTAATAGTCACTATGCCATCTACCGCTGTGTCCATCATCGCCAGTAAACGGCTTTCACTGGTTTTGGCGACAGCACTGACTTCGCGATATTTCAGCAGCAAGTTGATAGCCACAACAAAACTGCTGATCACTAAGGTGGTAAAAGTAATACCCATAGCGAGTACCAGCGGCATTTCGCCAGCCTGATCATCAGGTATAAAACCGGGCGGAGGCACAAAACGAGCTGCCGCCATACCTGTGTAATGCATACCACTGATAGCTGCGCCCATCACCAGACTGCTGAATAGTGTTAACCATTGCGGCGCCAGATTAAAACGTTTTAAGCCAAAACGGATCCAGAGTGCCACTATGGCAAGCACCACAGCGACCAGAATAGAGAGTAAAAACATCGGCAAGTCGTAACGCAACGCGACCGACATTTGCATAGCGGCCATGCCACTGTAGTGCATGGTACCAATACCAGCACCCATCAATACTCCACCTAACAACAGCTGGGGCAGGCTGATGCGCTTTTTACTGATCAGATCCAAAGCAACCCAGGACGCAGCTACGCTGGGCAGCATAGATAAGAGGGTTAAGCCAGAGTGGTAACTAACCTCTGTGCATAAAGTGAAGGCCAGCATGCCGATAAAATGCATAGACCAGACGCCACCGCCGAGCGCCACACTGCCGCTGCCGAGCATCAACAAACGTAAGGAGTTTTTTCTGACACTAATAGCCTGAGCCGTGATTTGCATCGCCATGGCAGATGCAAATACGGCTATTAAAAACGACAACACCACTAAACTGAGATCGTAACTGCCGGATAGCAGCAATGGATCGGCTGGATGTTCAAACAACTGACGTAACCGATCCATTGCTTTTACCTCTTACTGCCTGCTGTTAGTGTTTAGCTGCATAGTCCTCTACTGCACGCCAAACCCGCAAAGTGTTACCGGATAAGATTTTCTCAATCTCTTGTTCAGTGTAGCCACGTTCTAATAAACCGCGGATCAGATTCGGATAGGTCGACACATCTTTCAGTTGTTCCGGCAGAGAATCGCCTACGCCATCATAGTCAGAGCCTATGCCTACGTAGTCTATACCCACCAGTTTTTTCACATAGTCGATATGATCCAGCACCTTTTCTAAAGAGGCAAATGGATAAGGGTTGGTTTTACGATAGTTTTGGCTGAATGCGTCTTTGTCGGTCTGACCTGAAGCTTTAAAAGCTGCGTCGCGTTGCAGGCCCCACTGATTGGCGGCATTAACGATAAACGCAGAACCAAAGTTGATCTGCAGCACACCGCCATTTTTGGCCAGCGCTTTGAGCATCTTATCGTCCATATTGCGTTCAAAACCCGGCACCAGGGCGCGTAACGAGGAGTGGGAAGCAATGACAGGAACTTTGCTGATCTCAACTGCCTGATAAAAGGCATCATCTGACACATGAGACACATCCACCATCACACCTGTTTCGTTCATGGCCTTGATCAGCTCTTTACCAAAAGGGCTTAAACCTTTCCACTGCCGGCGTAAGTCGTAGCTGGAGTCTGCTATGTGGTTACTTTCGGAGTGAGCCAAGGTGATGTAACGAATACCACGGTTATAAAAGTGTTGCAGGTTTTCCAGTTTGCCTTCGATAGGAGTGCCGTTCTCCATACCCAAGGCCAGAGAAATTTTGCCTTCTTTAAAGTGTTTGGCTAAATCGGCGCTGTTGTAAGCCATGGCAAATTTATCCGGCGCACGGCCCACTAAAGCTTCCATATTGTCAATGAGCTGGTTCGCCAGTAAATAACCGCCGCCTTTTTTCTCGTAGGAGGATGGAATATAAATCGACATAAAAGGCGCATTTAAACCACCGGCTTTGGCGCGGGGGTAGTCAAATTCGCCTCTTTTGGTGGCTTTAGTCACATCTTCCCAGTCGTCATGCAAACGGTATGGTACGTCGATATGAGTGTCGATAATAAGCGTACTTTGGGCGATTTTGTTGGCTTGTTGGCTGAAGTCTGCGGCCTGAACCTGCAAACCTAAGGCGGCGATCAAACTGACAGATAATAAAGTAAAGCGCATAGATCCCTCGATAGTAATAACTGCTATGCAGTCGTCTTTTTCCTTAATCTATCGCGCTTTGTAGTTTGGGGATAGTGTTTCTGGTCGCAGTTTTTGCCCTTATGGCAGCAACCAGCCGGATAACCACAAACTGTATAAAGCAGAAGTGTGCAGAAGTACCGTCAACCAAAACAATAACTGAAAGCTGACTTTTCGGTTTTTATGCCGAAACCAATGTTGAGCGACAAAAGCCGCAGGCCAGCCACCCACCAGCCCCAATAGCAACAGGGTGCTTTCCTGAGTACGCCATGCCTGTTGCTCTGCGGCCTTTTTATCGCGCCAATAGCCAAACAAAGTCACAGCGTTAATCAGCACAAAAACATACTTCAGCCAGCCAGGCACTAAAAGCTGCCAGTCCAGATACAACAACCATAAAGTCAGCAGCACAAAAAGGCCGATACTGAACTTTAAACTGAAGCGAAAAGTAGATTGGGCTGGCAACATTGGATCTGTCCTTGTTTTTGAACATAAAAATGTAACTGCAGTATAAAAAGATTCTGCATACATTGGTAATGGTAGTACCGTCAGTTTTTTTGATAGATCAAAACATAACGGGAGGTAAAGTGAAACTTATGCCTTACACCAGGTGAACCTTGAATGAATAATAAATATGCTACATTTTTTTTGCGCAATGCTTCCATAATTATCATATTGTGTCTATGAAATGAAAAAAAGCGCAGGCGAAACTTGCTGCTTTTTATCTGGAACTCCATAATCTTTGCTGAATTAATATAAGCGAGATTCTGTTATGCGTTTGCTTCCCTCCTTAGCCGCTTCGTTGTTAGCCCTAACCCTTACAGGCTGTTTAAACGACGATGGCACTCCAACTTATACAGTGAGTACCAATGTAGGGCAGGGGGGCACGCTTTCCTCAGCCACCACAATGGCCAAAGCGGGAGAGGTCATCGAGTTCGATATCCTGCCTGAAGACAACCACCGCTTAAGTACTATAGAGGGATGTGGTGGTACACTCGATGGCTCAGTTTTTACCACAGCTCCGTTAAGCCAGAACTGCACCGTCAGCGTGAGTTTTATTGCATTGACAGTCGAGTTGCCAGACAGTGAGCAGAACCCGGAAGTGGATGCATCCATAGCAGTAGACCCTGATGCCAATTATGGCTTTGTGCCGGGCTCAGTGCGTTTTACGCCCACTACAGGGCCTGAAGCTAATTTACCAGCGCCTTTGCCAGAGGGCGTGACCCCCAGCTCGTCATTGCTTGAATTTCAGGTGCAACTGCAAAACCCAGGTGATACTGCCACCATTACCATTACTTATGATGAGCCGATTGGGCTTGGGCATCGCCCTATGAAATACGGGCCTGCCACACCGGGGGCAGAACCAAGCTGGTATGAATTGCCTGCAGAGATGTTTGAGTACGTTGCTGATGGCAAGAGCATTTTGGTAACTATTACCGACGGCGAGCTGGGCGATAGTGATGGGGAGCGGAATGGGGTGATTAACGACCCGGTCATACTTACTAAGAGCGGCGCCCAAATTAATGTTGTTTATACTGGTGAGTATGGTGATCAGCTTTATGGGCTTGTGTCTAACTTCAACTCACCCTTGACTGGGGCGCCGGCGGGGGCTAAGGGGCTATTTTTTGCTTATGGTGAGTCGGTTGAAGAGGGAAGTTTTTGGTCTAAAGCCAAGCTTCCAAAAGTTAGTATCTCAAATCCTGAATCCACTTTTATTGGGATAGGCTGTGAATTGAAGGTTGGTCAACTCGTTTCAATTCCTCTGATCTCTGGTGGTGCTGTAAACCTTGTGAACGTAGAAATTCTTTCAATCAGTAATAATCAATCCTGCACTATCATTGCTAATGATTTCAGAACGCATCAGGTTACGACCTCTGCAAAAAATGGCGTAACCTTTACTCCTGAAGCCAGAACTATTCACAGAGATCTGTTTGCTGATTTCACAATCAGCAATACAGGGCCTTTTACCCTAAGTGGAATAAGTGGTTGTGAAGGGGCTGTGTTAAACCCGGAAAAAACATTTGTTCGCATCAATAATGTAAAACAGGATTGCACCTTAACCCCTGTGTTCCAAAAAATCAGGGTAACGGCTACAACCGGTGCTGGTGGCACTATCACTCCTGCAACGCAGGATGTAGAGTCTTTAAGCACTACGACATTCACTGTTCAACCAAACGCTGGTTTTCAAATCGCGTCAGTGCAAGGCTGTAGTGGCACACTTTCCGGCTCTACTTACACAACAGGCTCAATAACAGAAGCTTGTGCCGTCACGGCATCATTTGAACCTATTACTTACACCCTAACAGCCGCAGCCACGACTAATGGCAGTATTGCATTGCCATCACCTGCCGTTGTAGGGCAGGGCGGCGCTCTGAACTTTACGGTTACACCCAATACGGGTTATGAAATTAGCTCCGTCACTGGTAGCGGCTGCTCTCCGGTATTTGTTGCCGCCTCTGGTACTGGCGCAACTTATTCAACAGGCGTGGTGACACAAAACTGTCAGGTGTCAGCCAGTTTTAGCGGAGTTCAGATCCCTGTATCGGTTTCTGCTGCAGCAGGCGGTACTATCCAGCTAAGTCCGAATAACGCAACCAGCGTACCTTATGGTAGCTCTGCTTATGTGATTGTAAATGCAAACATCGGCAATGAAATAGCCAGTGTGTTGGGCTGCGGCATTGATTTTAAACGCACTGCAGATGAGAAGGTTAGCGCAAGAGTGTTTAATAGCCCATCAATCACCAGCGCATGTAGTATTGCAGCGACCTTTTCCGGCATTGTGTTTGATATGAAAGCTACGCAATCCGAGGGGGGGACTGTGGTGGTCGAGACACCCACAGTGCCCTATAACCAACAGGCACGTTTTAGCATTACCCCTAATGATGGTTACAGTGTAAGTCGGGACAGTATCTCAGGTTGTGCAGGCACCTTAGAGGGAAACATCTTTACCACTGAGCCTTTAACCAGCGCCTGTTCACTTTATGTCGAGTTTAAAGTCAACAGCTATGAAGTGACTGTCTCACAACAAGGTGAGGGTACTGCAACTCTACTTGGAAATCCGGCGAAGCACGGACAGCCTGTGGTTCTTACTGTTGTGCCAGCAACAGGCTATCGTTTTGCAAGCGCGTCGGGTTGTGGCGGTTTTACTAAGTTCGATCTTGGCGACAATTCTTATATTTCTGCACCTATAACGTCAGCCTGTGCGGTGGAAGTGGTATTTGAGCGTATTCAACACATAGTGTTAGCTCTATTTGATTCGAGAAAGGGGAACGTAACCCCATTACTGCAAACCGTAAATTACGGGGATACCGCCTCTTTTACTATCAACCCGAATCCGGGCTTCACATTTAGTGCTGAACAAATAGCTGGATGTGAAGGTGCTGGTGGCACATTAGATGGCAACGTATTTACCACCAGCCCTATTATTGGGCCGAGATGTGAGGTGTTTATCGACTTTGAGTTGGAGCAATACGCGCTTACAGCGACAGCAGAAAACGGTACTGTGGTGTCAGGCACGCCTGCAGAGGTGACGTACGGCGGTAGTCATACCTTTGAGTTGGCAGCAAACGAAGGCTACAGCTTTGACCGGGTGGAATACAGTCCGAATGTAGCTGCCTGTGCAGGTACGCTGTCGGGCACCAGCTACACCGTGGATCCGGTGGCGCAAAGCTGTAGTTACGCTTTTTACTTCTCGCAGAACACATACACCATCAGCACCGCTGCTGACCAGGGCGGTTCGTGGAGCCCTGCATCCTTTGAGTTTACACATGGACAAGAGGCTAAGGAGTTCACGCTCACAGTGCCTGACGGCTATGAAGTGAATTCGGTGACAGGCTGCGCTCATACTGAGGTGAGTGAAACTGTCTATAGTGTTGCTGGTATTACGGCAGACTGTACCTTGTCGGCGACCCTGCAGTTACAAGTGGAAGCGCCAAGTATCAACACGGTGCAAGCGGGCAATGCGATGGTGACTTTATCTTGGAGCAGCGTGACCAACGCAGACTCTTACAAAGTGTATTACGCCAAAGAAAGTATTGAGACTGTCGCGAACTATGCCAGCCTGGATGGCGGTAATGTCGCATCATTTGATGCGACTGTGGGCTCTGTGATGGAGCTTACCAATGGCACTGAATACTTCTTCCGTGTCACCACAGTGCAGGGTGGTTTTGAGAGTGAAGGCAGTAGCGAGGTCAGTGCCACACCAGTGGGTGTAGCTACTGCCGCGGACGGTATGAACGATACCGGGGTAACACAGTGTGCCAGCACGGTCAGCGCTAGTGCAGCCTGCCCTAATACAGGTGCTCCGCGCCAGGATGCGGAGTTTGGCCGTGATGCAGATTTGGCTGGCAATATCCTGACTAAACAAGGCGGCGGTGTCGGCAGTTTAGACCTGACCAAGCTGGGTGCGAATGGTGTTGCACTGGCGATACAGAGCCAGGCTTGGGACCTGGCCGGCAATGAAGTTGCGGGCACGCAATGGAGTTGTGTTAAGGATAATGTGACGGGTTTGGTCTGGGACAGCAAGGTAGACGATGTCAGCAACTATCGTCATGGCGGCAATATCTACGTTTGGTACAACAGTACAGCTACGGAAAACGGCGGTAATTCCGGTCTGGAGTGTAGTGAGTCATGTGATACCCAAAGTTATGTTGCTGCACTCAATACCAATGCCCATTGTGGTTTTACTAACTGGCGCTTGCCGACTATGCAAGAGATGTATGATTTGTTTGGCAGCGAGCATCAGCAAGATACGCACTACTTCCCGCATCTGCTGCCGCTTGCTCCGTATTGGACGTCAAACACCGTCAGCTCACTGACCACGGACGTATTTTGTGTTATTCCGGGAGCTGTGCCTGGTGTGAGCCAATGTGCGAAGTTGGATGTAGGTTTTGTGATGCCAGTACGTTCAGCGCAATAAGGAGAGTGACATGAAGCATTTACGAAAAACAGTGGCCGCTCTTTTTTGCCTTGGTGTGATGGCTGGCGCAAATGGGCAACAAAACTGCAATGCAAATCTTGTGGCCACAGCACCTGATAGCAACTTTGAAATGCAGGACGATGGCACAGTGATACATACAGCGTCAGGCTTAATGTGGACTGTGTGTCTGGCAGGGCAAAACTATAATGTTGCCGGGGGAACGTGCGATGGAGCCCCATTAGAGCAAAGCTGGGAGCAAGCGCATCTGCTTGCCTCCACTGAATCTGTTGGCGGCCATACGGATTGGCGGTTGCCGAACGTGAACGAATTGGTCAGTATTTTAGAGCTGAAATGCGATAGCCCGGCAATGAATACGAGCATTTTTAAGGGGTTAGCTGATGTGAACACCTTGTGGACAAGCACACCGACCACCACAGATGGCCAGGGTAACGTGGTGATGATCAGCTCCGGGCTTCCCGGACCAAACCCAATGACGGCAACCTACCCATTTTTGTTGGTCAGGAAAAACTAACTGCAGTCTATGCCACAAAGCCGTCGGCACTCGCTGGCGGCCTTTTTATCACGCCAGTAGCCAAACAAAGTTAGCAGCACAAAAACATACTTCAGCCAGCCCGGTACTAAAAGCTGAAAGGGTGGGCTGCATTTGGAAAAATCCTCTGAAGTAAATAAGTGATAAATTATTTCAAAAAGTACGCATTAGTAAAAATCAATAAGAACTTTGTAGTGATTTCCCGCCTGAGTTCGGCGGTAGCCAGCTCTAAGTCTATCTAATTTAAAGAATACTAGCTGAAGAGCCCCTGAACTGACGTGGTTATTTTCAGTAACAGTATTTAACTTAAGACTCTGGCCTGACAGAAGTTGCTTGCCGCCACAAAGATTCGCTCAGTACAATCATAGGTGCCAGATCTGCAACTGGCTCTGTGCATAGGGTACAGCCACTTTAGTTGGAAGTGATCCATGCCATCACTGAAATTGAGCGGGTTGTATGGCTTTAATTTGACTGGAAATGGATCCATGGAACAGGTTTTACATTCGCCCTGGCGACCTCATCGTGGTTTGACGGTTCTTTTTGGCATTGCTACTGCACCTTTTGTGTTTTTGTATGTGAACCGGCCTGGTTACTTTTGGTTGTATCTGCTGCTGGGTTGTGGCTGGTCAGTTGTCTATTTATTGTTTCCGCAGTGGGCAGAGTTTTTCTTCGCTGGTGAGCTAAAAGAACTTTTTTTGCTGCCGTACGTGCTGGCGTGCTTAACACATGGCTTATTGATCGCATGGTTTGGCGACCACACAAGGCCCAGAGGCTGGTATGCACGCTGGTGGCTGGTGCTGCTACTAAGTTTTCTGCCTTATATAGTGCTGAAGCTGGTTCAGACCTATGGTTTTGGGCTCTATCAAATCCCGGCAAGCTCTATGAGTCCGACCCTAAAGCCCGGTATGCTGGTGCTGGTGAAAAAATATCATTTCACCTCTGAGTCAGATCCATTGCAGCATGGGGACCTGGTGCTTTTTCAGAAAAACAGTCAGATGTTACCTGGTGCCGGGCAGCAGGAATTTGTGAAACGAGTGATTGGACTGCCAGGCGATCGGGTTGTCTATCAGAAAAAACAGGTGCAGGTGAGTACAAATTGCCAGCCTCAGACCGACATCTGCACAATGCCGCTAAACGTCAGCAGAAGCCCTGTCGACCCGAGTCAGAGCAAAGACTTCATCACCTTTGAAGAGCAATTGGGCTATGCCCGCTATCTGATACAGCACAAGTCTGACTCTAGTGAACAGACACGCCATTATTTCCGTCAGCCGCAGCAAGCGGCAGGGCATTGGCGTGTGCCGGACCACCATTATTTTGTGCTTGGAGATAACCGCGACAACAGTTTCGACAGCCGCTTCTGGGGGTTCTTGCCCGAAAGCCTGCTGACTGGAAAAGTAGTGTTTATCTTTGGTAGCTCGGTTCCGGGTTTTGTATCCTGGCCCGTAAAAAAATAACAATGCTTTCCCCAGCATATTTTTGTGATCTGCCACTGTCCAGCTAGACTTCATTCTTTCTGTTATGGAGTGGAATGAACCATGAAAAAAATCATCAGTTTTAACTGCGCTTTGTTTTTGCTGATCAGTCCCGCTTTATCCGCTATCGAAACAAATGCAGCTGTAAAGGTAACGCCTGTATTGAAAACCAGCCAAAGCTGGGATGGCGCATTATTGCAGTACCCTCCAGGTCAGGCCGAAATTACCGGTGTCAGAATTGAAATAGCGCCAGGCGGGGAAACCGGCTGGCATTTACATGCTGTGCCTTCTTTTGGGGTTGTGCTGCAAGGTCAGTTGGAAATTAAGTTAAAAAATGGTAAAAAGAATGTGGTTAAAGCGGGTGATGCTTTAGCGGAAGTAGTCAACACTGCGCACAGCGGCAAAAATATCGGCACTGAACCTGTGCTGTTACTGATTTTTTATGCCGGAGCTGTAGGGCAACCGAATTCAACCCCATTCACCGAAGGATTATAAATGCGGGTACCTATCAAAACATTGAGCCTTTTGACACTGCTGGCTGTTCTAACTGGCTGCGGCACCATGCAAACGCTGGAACCGGAAAAAGGCAAAGTGGCGATCAGTTTCAACAATAAAAAAAGTTACTGTCAGTCTATTCCACGTATTTACAGTGGGACTGCCCATAACTTTTGCCAGCTTTACGGCGAACCAAACAAGAATGGCTATAGTACACCGATGTATTTTTCATTTTGGGCTGCTGACACTGTGCTTTGTGCTGTCACTGATACCCTGGCTTTACCTTACACTGTCACACGCCAGATCCAGGAGGGCTCGCTGAAGGTGGTGCACTAAGGCGTTGTTTGTATTGCTGCAAATAAAGCAGCGGCCCAAGCACAACAATCAGCAGCAGGGCGTACAACATATGTTCTGCTATAGCCACAGCCAGAATCAGGCACAAAGCTAAACTCACCAGACACAAGCCTTTATAGCGGCCGGGCAGCAGTTTATAAGCTGCTGCCATGCTGAGCAGATAAATCACTACAAAAACGCCGTTGACCCAACTGATTAAATCTTCCAGTTGTTGGCCGCTGATCCAGGTTAATACCAGAACTCCGGCCATGGCAGCGATAACGGCAGTTAAAGCACGTTGCGGCATCTGGTAAGCGTTTTTCTGCTGAAAAAAAGCGGGAGTAATGCCTTGTTCGCTAAAACTTGCCAAAGAACGCGCCACACTGGCGGTATAAACATTCACTGTGGCTATGCCGCTGCAAAAACCTAAGACGCCAAGCACCAGTTCGCCATAGCCTCCGAGCAACTGATTAAAAACGCCAATCATAGCCAGCGGATGGCCAGAACCCATTACCAACACCAGGTAGCTGCAGGCCAGATAAATAGCACCAACCACCAGACAACCACGGATCAGCGCAGCTAGTAAATCTTTGCTGGCGTCTCTGAAATCATGGGCCAGATGCGTCATGGCTTCTATGCCTAAAAAACTCCAGAAGGCGATAGCACAGGCCGCAGCTAATGCACTGCCATTAAAGTCAGGCAAAGAAGGTTGTTGCAGGTTTTGCGGTTGCAGCAGGCCAAAAGCCAGTAATAACAGCAACACAACCGCAATAATCAACAGAGTTAACCCAAACTGCAATCGGGCTGAAAGCTGTAACCCCCGGTAGTTCAGCAACCACAATAACCCAAGCAAACCCAGTTCAACAGGCAAGCGCCATTGCTGGGCCTGAGGTAACAAAGGCGCAATAAATTCAAAAGTAATCATTAATGCAGCTGAGGCGCCAAGTGGCACCACCAGCAAAAACATCAGGCCAAGAATACGGCCTGTCAGTTCACCAAAAGCTAAAGCGGCAAAATGCGCAGGCCCTGTGGCATGAGGAAAACGGCTGGCCAGCAAACCAAAAGTAAAAGCCAGAGGCAATACGGCGACAGTAAGTATCAGCCAGGCCAGAAGCGCCCATGGGCCTGCCACTGCGACTGTCATTTGCGGCAGAATAAATACTCCGGTACCCAATAAGGTGGTGGCCATTAATGCCGCGCCTTGCCAGCGTCCAATTCCTTTGTGTGACATAGTTTTTCTCTTCGGTTAGGGCTGGTGATATTCTAATAAAAGCCCAGGCTGCAAACTGTGGTTTTCTGCCGTGAAAATGCAGCTGTATTGATAACAAAAGCGGCAAAATGCCGGAGCGCGAGATGCGAGACAAGGTGGATAAATTTGATCAACATATTCTGGCTGAACTGAAAAAAGATGCGCGGCAAAGTGTGTCTACTCTGGCGGAGAAAGTCAGTTTGTCACGCACTGCTGTGTCCGACCGTATTAAACGGCTGGAGCAGAGCGGGGTGATCCGCGGTTATCAGGTGCTGTTGTCTGAATCACAAAAAAGTGCAGTGTCGGCTTATTTTGAAATTCAGCATCGTTGTGGTCGTTGTGCTGATGTTATGCATGTGTTTCGGGCTATTCCGGAAGTGATCACTTGTCATGGCATCAGCGGTGAAATGGATTTACTGGTCTATGTAAAAACAGAGTCTATGCAGCGCCTGCATGAAATTCGAGAGTTACTGGATGCCGAACTGGATGTGATTAAAATTCGTACTCATGTGGTGATGAGTGAGTGGATTAATAATCTGGGCTAGAAGAAGCCACAGCTTTGGATCGAACCAGGCAGTTACGCCCTGCATCTTTAGCAAGATACAAGGCCTGATCCGCCAATTCGACCAGAGCTTCGCTATCCATGTCAGAGGGCGGAATATCACAGTACCAGCCGATACTGACAGTGCAGTGGCCTTGTTGCTTATTCAACTGCACCTGATGGGCTTCCAGACGCTGTAAAAAATCCTGCAATAACTCCTGCATAGTCTCTGCGTCACAGCCTACGCTGACCAGAATAAATTCTTCGCCGCCATAACGCACCAGTAAGTCGTCTTTACGCTGAAATTGGCTTTGGCATAAAGTGGCAAAGTCTTTTAAGCACTGATCACCAAAGTTGTGACCAAGGTTGTCGTTAATCTGTTTAAAGTGGTCCAAATCCATCATGGCTAAGGTGAGTGGCAACTGTTGTCGCTGACACAAAGCCAGCGCCTGTTGTACCCGGGGTTCAAAATATTGCCTGTTGTACAAGCCGGTTAAAGGGTCATGCTGACTTAACTGTTCCAGCCGGATATTGGCTTCGATCAGTGCCTGATTCAGTTTTTTTAGTTTCAGGTAACTGATGCTGACGATTGAAATCAGCAATACAAAAGCCAGCAGCATTTGCCAGAATAATTCGTAGTCAAACCCCTGGTCGTAGCGAATGGCCAGCCAGTGATTATTGATCTGTTGTTTTTGTTCCGGACTGATCTGTGCCAGTAAGGTATCAAAAATTTCCAGCAGTACAGGGTCATCATTGCGGCACGCCAGACTCAGCAGCGTATCTTCAGCTAATCGGCCTGCTATTTTCAGGTTGGTGATGGCGTTTTGTTGCAGGCTAAAGCTGATACTGCCCATATTGCCAAGCATGCCGTACAGATTGCCGGCCTGAACCTGCAATAGCCCTTGTTCATAGCTATGAAAAGGCACCAGCTGTAATTGTGGGTAACGTTGCTGATAAAGCTCAAGCGTGCCAAAACCGGCTCTGATCCCTATCGGAGCTGAGTCTGGAATATCAGCCACAGCACGGATAAAGGCTTTGTCTTTGGTTGTAACCACTACATTAGGAACGTCCAGATACGCTTTGCTGAAGTTTAAGTACTCAAGACGGGATGGAGTGGGCATAGCCAGAGTGAGTAGATCACAGTGTCTGTCTTTGGCTGCTTGCAAGGAAGCAGGCCAGTTTGGTGTTGGATGCAGCTCCAGTGGTACAGGCAGCATTTGTTGTAACAGGCGAATATATTCGGCCGACATACCTGTATGTTTGCCTTGCGCCGACAGTGCTTCAAAAGGCAGCCAGTCCGGGTCTATACAATAAGTGATTTTACCTTTTTGTTTCAGGTGCTGTGTTTGAGCATCAGACAACAGAGGCTTTGCCCATGCAGCTGCGTTTACCAGCCAAAGGCAAAGCAAAAGAATAGCGCCTGCACCCTTAAAGCCCAATGCTGACATGAGATGAACAGCCCTGTGTTATCGCATATGCTCCTTTAGCACCATAGGTCTGCTTTAGGTAAGCCGCAAGGAAAACTTCAAAATATAACAAGGGGTCTTGAAATGCTGAGCTGCAGAAACAAAAATGCCCCAAAACGGGGCATTTTCTTAGTTGGCGCTTGCTGTCAGCAACTTGCCATCTTTCACCGGCAGTCGTTCTGCTGGTTCTTCATTTAAACGCGTTTTGTGGACTTTACCGTCCAACAAATAGGTTACGTCGTAACCAACAACTCGTTGCTCTTTCTTCTGTACAGTTTTACAAACCCGGCGGGTTGTGCTTTCCACATCCTTGTTCTGCATGTCGTTTTGCACTTGTTTACCGGCATAACCACCAGCTGCAGCACCTGCAACAGTTGCAATCTTCTTACCTGAACCACCGCCAACCTGATTACCCAGTACACCACCTACCACAGCACCTAACACTGTACCTGCGATTTGATGTTGATCCTGTACAGCTGCTTTTTGCTGCACAATTTGATCGGTACATTGTTCAACCGGCACGTTGTAACTTTCATACACAGCTTTGCTGGCAACTACTTCGGCGTATTCCGGTGCTTTATCTAAATAGCTGTAGCCTGCCATAGAGCCTAAAGCAGTAACGGCGATACCACCTACTACTAAACCTGCAATAAGAGACTTGTTCATCATACACCCCAATTCTTTGTTATAAAGTTCGATTGCCTGCGGCAATGAAGTTGAAAAGAGTGTAGGCCTGTCAAGCTGTACTCAAACTGAACCGTTATTTCAAGCCGCAACCTGATTGTCTGTGCGCTGTCGCCCTAAACATTTTTGGTTCATGTGTTAATTCTTTAAAAAGGGCAACACATAAGAGCAACTGGCTTCTATCTGATAGCCCTGTTTTTTGGCCCAGCTCAGGCCTGTTTCCACCAATTTTTTAGCCAAACCTTGTCCTCTGGCATTTTCTGGAACATAAGTGCGGTAAAAGTTGATTTTCCCGCTGTTTGGGTCAAGGCTATATAGAAGCTCTGCCTGTTCTTTTGCCCACTGAATAACAAAGCGATGCTCTTGAGGATGGTGTTGGATCTCAACTGATGCTGACATACAGAATGGCCTTTGCAGATTAAGGATAATCTGATCCAGACTAAACTTATTCTAACGGCTGGTATAGAGGTAAACGCATGAGATGGTTGTTGTTTTTATGTATCGTCTTTAGTTTAACGGCTCAAGCTAAAACAGAGCTGACCATTCTGGTTGGCCTGGATAAACCCCCCTATATCGACTTAAACGACAGTTCAGGTTATGAGCTGGATTTATTACGTTTGTTAAGCAAAAAAATGGGCTACGACGCCGTTTTTTTGCATGTGCCCAATGCCAGGATTAAAGATTTAATGCTGGCAGGAAGGGGGGATATAGCAACTCTGCAAAGGCCTGATCCTGAGCAGAAACAGCTATTTTATTCACAACCTTATATCCGTTATCAGAATGTCGCCGCCAGTCTGTCGTCCAAAAGTTTGCAGTTGCGTAGCTTAGAGCAACTACAACCCTATTCTGTGGTGGCTTTTCATAATGCCCGCATTTTGTTAGGCCCTGAATATCAGCAACTGGTGCCTCTGGTGCTGAATTATCAGGAAGTGGCAAATCAGAGTCAGCAACTACAGATGTTATTACTGGAGCGTTGTGACGTAGTGGTGATGGACCGAAATATCTTTTATTACTATGCCAAACTGGCAGGCCACAGTATGCAGCCTTTTGATCTAGCACCAGTGTTTCAGCCCAGTTTATACAGAGCGGCTTTTAAAAACGCGCAATTAAGGAAAAAATTTGATAAGGCTCTGGCTGAGGTGCAGCAAGAACCTATTTTTACTCAGTTGCAGCTGAAGTATTTTTCAGAGGTGAATCAGGAGCTTGAGTTGCCTCAACCTGAGTAACATCGGTCTCAGTGTTTTCAGTCTGAGCTTCTTCCGCTTTTTGTTTTAACCGGATAGAGTTCTTCACCAGAATGTTTTTCTTTTGTTTGGCTCTTTTACTGATTTTCTTTTTTAACGCTTTGCTTGAACTCATGATGTTTTTTCTCACTCCAGATATGGCCGCCAGTTTACCTGACTCTGTTTATATACCCAAGAAATTGCTGCAGCTTCGGTAGGGGCAGGGTTTATCCCCGCCCGTCTCGCGTCCAATTCGATCTGTACTTTCGATCTGTACTAAGAGGATTAGAACCAGCGGTCTTTGACCATACCATAATGAAAATAGCCCCACTGGCCCAAACGTCGCAACGCTGGCAAAGGAAACTGCGGCAAAGCTTTCTGATAGATTGGAATGGCGGGTAAAGGCACTCCCATTAAACGTTCTGCCAGTCGTTTGCCTGCCTGAACTGAGAATGTCAGACCGCTGCCGCAATAGCCCATGCTGTACAGCACATTGCCTTTGTCATCGGCCTGAGCCAGATGTGGAATATCATCCAGTGTCATACAAATCCAGCCTGACCAGCTGTAGTCGTATTTGAGTGACTGTAAAGCCGGGAAACTGAGTTTTAAAACCTCAAGCAAGCGGTGAGCAAAATAAGGATCCTCTGCGCCCTGACCTGTTATAGCGCCGCGGCCACCAAACAAAATGCGGTTATCCGGTAATTTACGGTAGTAATACTTCAGCGCTCTGGTATCCATAATGACTTGCGAGGTTAAAAAGTTGCAGGCGGCCAGTTGGGCTTCAGACAAAGGTTCTGTCACAATAATTTGCGACAACACAGGTAAGGTACGGGACTGCACAGCGCTGTGCAGCAGCTTTGGCGTGTAGCCGTTGCTGGCAATCACCACTTTTTTTGCCCGCACTGTGCCTTGCGGAGTAATAAGCAACTGCTGTTCACCGTCCTGTTGCCACTGAGTGACAGGGCTTGAGCTATAAATTTTAGCTCCGGCTTTTTGCGCCAGTTGCTGATAACCCCATGCCAGTTTTAACGGGTTAACGCCAAAACCATCATAAAAACGCAAGGCCGCATAGGCATGCTGATCGGCGACAAAATGCTGATGCAGCTCGTCACGGCTGAATAACTCAACCTGATAACCAAATTCTTTTTGTAGTAACTGGGCTTGTTGCTGCAGGCTTTTGATCATTGATGGCTTATGGGCCATACGCAAATAACCCGCTTCCTGTTGATCGCACTCTATGCCTGTGGCAATCAACGATTTGACGGTTTCAAGACCAGCACAAAATTCATGGTAAATACCACGCATCACCTCTTCGCCATACTGGCTTCGCATCACCGAATAAGGCTTACGGCCAGAAGACTTCAGCACAAAACCGGCATTACGGCCGCTGCAACCCCAGGCGGTTTTGTTGGCCTCCAGCACCACAGCTTTTACGCCATGTTCAGTCGCCAGATGATAAGCACAGGATAAACCTGTGTAACCAGCACCAATAATAGCGACATCCACTGATAAATCCTGTTGCAACTGACCATCATCTGCTGGTGCTATGCCTGAATGATCGGCCCAATAGCTGTGTGGGTAAGCCTGGCCCTGGCCGGGATGAGGGTCGATAAGCGGGTCGTACATCCGTTGTTCCTCTTGTGATGCGGGTCTATTGTATTGGATGAAACTTTTGGCGATCATGGCAAGAACCACAGGAAAAACCAAGAGCCATTTATGCATTCCATAGCTATTCAATACCGCCAGCTTCAGTTGCAGGATTATGCTGCTTTGCTGCAATTAGCCAATCAGGTGCATGGTGATGGTTATCTGGATCAGCAGTCTCTGGCGTATTACCACCAGTTAAGTATTAAACAGAGCATAGATGCCAGCTTTGTGGCTTATGCGGATCAGCAACTGGTAGGGTTCAGATTATGCTGGGCGGCCGGGCAGTGGCAACCTGATCAGTGGTGTAGCACTGAGTTATGGCACACAGCTGTAGTCGACACCTGTTATTTTAAATGCAACACCATAGCCCCGGATTGGCAAGGCCATGGCATAGGGGGAGAGCTGATGAACCGCTCCATAGCTGCATTAAAACAACAAGGCGCAAAAGCAGGGGTAGCGCATTTATGGCGGCAAAGCCCGGGCAATGCAGCAGTGAAGTACTTCACAAAACAAGGTGGGCAACTGGTAAAAATTCATCCGGATAAATGGCGGCAAGACAGCCATAACGGTTATGAATGTGTGCGTTGTGGTTTTGATTGTCGCTGTGAAGCAGCCGAGATGATCATCTATTTCTGAAAATCCTGCGTCCTTGGCGCCGCAGCGGCGTTGACTGCGCTCTTCGCCCCAGTCACATAGGACAACTATGCTCCTGGGGTCTCAATCACTTGTCGCCTTGCTGCAACACCAATGCCTTTGGATTTTATCCTGCGCGCTTGATGCCGCAGCGGCGTTACAGACGGGCGACCATAAAGGTCACCCCTACGGATTTATTTTGCAAATTGCGTTGTAGGGGCGCGGGTTTATCCCCGCCCGACTTGTGTCCAGTCCGCTTATTCAGTTACCCAAGGCATTTCCGGTAACAAGGCCAGATGTTCGATATAGCGCTGCAGATTAAAAGCTTCCTGTCGTTCAATCACGGCTTCCATTTCAGGAGCCAATGCACAAGCCATCAGCTCCAGTGCATCTTCTCTGCTGTGGCCTGTCATGCATAAACGCATCAAGGTTTCTTTCACTTGTTTTGGATCATTATCGGCCAGCTGGTTTTCCAGCACTTCAAAAATTATTTCCTGATCGACTAAGGGTTCCTGACTCATACAAATGTCTTTCCGGTTGGCTTATCTATAGGATCAGCATGCCAGAGCAGGGGCAAAGCGGCAAGCCGAAGGACCGACCTCTGAAGTTTTTCCATTTGTCTGATGGTGTTCAGCTTAGGCTTTGGCTAAGCTGGGCCACGGCTTTTTAAACATAAAAACAAAAACTTATGCAACAGGGATATTCATCAAACTGGCACAGCAGGCTAAAAGCTTTAGGGCCTGGTGTTTTATTGGCAACAGCCGCTATTGGAGGCTCACATATAGTGGCTTCCACTCAGGCTGGTGCTTTATTTGGCTGGCAACTGGCGGTACTGATTTTGCTGGTGAATGTATTGAAGTACCCCTTTTTCCGCTTTGGTGTCGAGTACAGCCTGCAAAGTGGCGAAACTTTACTGGAAGGCTATAAAAAGCAAGGCCGGGGTTATTTATTAAGTTTTGTCTGGCTGAATTTAATAGCAGCAGTGGTCAATACCGCAGGGGTATTGCTACTAACCGCCAGTTTACTGCAGTTTTTTGTACCAGCAGAAGTGTCGCTGACTCTGCTGTGCCTGATCTTGCTGGCGGTTTGTTTACTGATTTTATTGGCAGGCCGATACAAGTTGCTCGACACTGTATCCAAATGGGTGATGGTGTTGTTGACTGTCACCACAGTAGCTGCCGCTATTATTGCCTTTAACAAAGGCCCAACTGCAGCGGTTGATTTTGTCGGGCCTTCGCCATGGCAACTAATGTATTTAGGTTTTTTAGTGGCCTTGATGGGCTGGATGCCAGCTCCTATTGAAATCTCGGCTATTAATTCTTTGTGGCTTAAAGCCAAACAGCAGCATACGCCTGTCAGTAAAAAGGATGGTTTGTTTGACTTTAACTTGGGTTACTGGAGTACCACTGCATTGGCTCTGGTATTTTTGTCACTGGGCGCTTTGGTGCAATATGGCTCGGATCAGAAGGTAGAATTGGCTGGTGCTGCTTATGCCAGCCAGTTTGTTGCTATGTATGCCAGTACTATAGGAGACTGGTCGAGGTTATTGGTGGCTTTTGTGGCTTTCCTTTGTATGTTTGGCACTACGCTGACCGTGCTGGATGGCTATGCCCGAACTATTAATGAATCCTTCCAGCTGTTGGGTTGGCAAAACTCTGAACGCAAAAACAGCTACAACTACTGGCTGCTGGCACAGGCTACTTCAGGTCTGGCGGTGATCTTGTTTTTTAAATCTGCGCTTGGACCTATGCTGACTTTTGCGATGAGTCTGGCTTTTGTCACCACTCCTGTTTTTGCCTGGCTGAATTACCGTCTGATGCGGGGTCAGCAAAAACACCTGATGCAGCCCTGGATCCGCTTGTTATCCTGGCTGGGGTTGACCTACTTATTTGGCTTTTCGCTGCTGTTTATCTGGTGGTATTTGAGTAAATAAATTCCCGTCTAATCACTCGTTTAGCGGGCGAGGGTATAAATTCGCTTGCGCTGGTTTAAACCGCTCTGTAGTCTCGATTTCAGAGATCGGTTTAAACCGGCATGAAAGCAACAAAACACAACCTTTCCCACTACACGCATTCTTAAATCAACAGCAATAACAGAAGTGTAAATGATGAGTTCTTTAGAGTTTGTGGTCGCCTTTTTGCTGCAACTGGCGGTGATTCTTGTCGCAGCGCAAATCTTTGGCTATCTGGCACGTTTTATTGGTCAACCTAAAGTGGTTGGTGAAATGATTGCCGGCGTTGTGTTAGGCCCTTCGTTATTCGGCTTGTTTTGGCCAGAATGGCAACAACAAATCTTCCCTGCTGACACTATGCCTGTGCTGTATTTTGGCGCTCAGTTAGGTGTTGGTTTATATATGTTTTTAGTCGGACTGGAATTTAACACCAGTTTGTTTAAACAACAGGCGCGTAGTGCTATTGCTGTCTCTTTGGCTGGTATGTTGGTGCCTTTTACCGTCGCTGCTTTATTGTGTGTATGGCTGATGGATATACCGGGTTTATTTGCTGCTGATATTTCCTATGGCAATGCTGCGTTGTTTTTAGGGGCTGCTATAGCTATTACTGCTTTCCCTATGCTGGCCCGTATTATTTATGAACGGGGTTTATCCGGTACTTCTTTAGGTGCTTTGGCTTTAGCGGCTGGTGCTATAGACGATGCTGCGGCTTGGACTGTGATGGCAGTGGTGTTAGGCAGTTTTGGTGGCGGCACTTTGTTGGCTGTGAAGGCTATAGTGGGCGGCGCTTTATACGCCAGCCTGATGTTTACTAAAGTTACTGGCTGGCTGCAGCCTCTGGCCGATCGTATTGAAGTGAAAGGTGAAATGAGCTGGGGCCAGTTTGCTTTCCTGCTGGTGCTCTTTGCTATCTCTGCTTATTCGATGGAATGGGTTGGGTTACATGCTGTGTTCGGCGGCTTTATTTTAGGTATTGCCATGCCACGTGGTGCCATAGTGGAGCACTTACGTAAACGCCTGGAAAAAATCACTATCTTTGTATTATTGCCGATGTTTTTTACCTACTCAGGGTTAAAAACTCAGCTGACTATACTGGCCGATTGGGAAGTGA
Source organism: Rheinheimera sp. A13L (assembly GCF_000217935.1). GTDB lineage: Bacteria > Pseudomonadota > Gammaproteobacteria > Enterobacterales > Alteromonadaceae > Pararheinheimera. Next base: position 24,903 of record NZ_AFHI01000018.1, on the reverse strand, counting down.
TGTCTGTGGCTTTGGTGATACTGGCCGCTTCGGTCTTTGCCAAAGGCATTGCGTGCTGGGCTGCTGCACGCCTCACTGGTAGTGATAACAGAACTGCTATGGCTGTCGGCGCTTTAATGAACGCCCGTGGCCTGATGGAGCTGATTATTATCAATATAGCGCTGAAGTTTGGTGTAATCGAACCTGCGTTATTTTCCATTATGGTGCTGATGGCTATAGTTACTACGCTCATGGCTACACCATTGTTTGAGCTGGTGTATGGGCGGCATATGAAAAAGAAAGTCGTAGCGAAAAGTGCTGTATCAGCACAGGTTGTAAGTGAGAGCTAATGTTATAAAAATAAAAAAGCGGACCAGAGTCCGCTTTATTAAATCAAATAAAATCAGTTTGTTACAAGCTTAAAGTCCGTTCACCACGTGAAATGCCAGACACACCACTGCGTACTGTTTCCAGTATTTGGGTGCCGTTTAACGCCTGAATAAAAGCTTCCAGTTTGTCCGAAGTGCCAACCACCTGAATGGTGTAAGTGCTGGCTGTGATATCAATAATCTGACCACGGAAGATATCAGCGCAGCGTTTTACTTCTTCGCGTTGCTCTGCCGTGGTTTTGACTTTAACCATCATCAGTTCACGTTCAATATGAGCCGATTCACTTAAATCAGCCAATTTGACCACTTCAATCAGCTTATGCAGCTGCTTGGTGATTTGTTCTATCACCTGATCATCGCCACGGGTCACCAGGGTCAAACGCGAAATAGTCGGGTCTTCTGTGGCCGCTACCGTTAAGGAGTCAATGTTATAGCCCCGCTGGGCAAATAAACCCACTACGCGGGCTAAAGCGCCGGACTCGTTTTCCAGCAATACAGATAAAATATGCCGCATCTTAAGTCCGCTCCGTTTTGCTTAAAAACATTTCATTCATAGCGCCACCTGGTATTTGCATTGGATACACATGCTCTGTTGGATCGACATGAATATCTAAAAACACCAGTTTGTCTTTGAGGGCAAAAGCACGCTCTAACGCAGGCTCTAACTCTTCGGCTTTGGTAACCCGAATACCGACATGGCCATAAGCTTCGGCGAGTTGGACGAAGTCGGGCAGGGAATCCATATAGGAGCTGGAGTAGCGGCTGTCGTAGTTCATATCCTGCCACTGTTTCACCATGCCTAAATAACCGTTATTCAGGTTGATGATTTTGACGCCAAGGCCATATTGTTTACAGGTGGACAGCTCCTGAATATTCATCTGAATAGAGCCTTCGCCTGTGACACAGACCACTTCAGCCTCAGGGTAATGTAGCTTCACACCCATAGCAGCTGGCAAACCAAAGCCCATGGTGCCGAGGCCACCCGAGTTGATCCAGCGATTCGGTTTATCAAACTTATAATACTGAGCCGCAAACATCTGGTGCTGGCCTACGTCGGACGTGACATAAGCATCACCTTTGGTATGACGATGCACGGCCTCAATGACAGCCTGAGGTTTTAAATGGGACGGGCTTGTGTCATAACGGCCGCCATGCACTTCACGCCATTGCTGTATTTGATGCCACCAATTACCTAAAGCGTCCTGATCCAGTTCGCCTTTGTTTTTCTCCAGTTGATGCAGCATTTCCTGCAATACAGGTTTCACCAGGCCCACAATAGGAATATGGGCATTAATGGTTTTGGAGATACTGGCCGGGTCAATATCGATATGAATAATGGTCGCATCAGGGCAGAATTTTTTGGTGGCGTTGGTCACGCGATCATCAAAACGCGCGCCTACGGCAAAAATCACATCGGCGTTATGCATCACCTGATTGGCTTCATAAGTACCATGCATACCCAACATGCCAATAAATTGTGGATCAGAAGCCGGATAAGCACCTAAGCCCATTAAGGTGTTGGTGACAGGTAAATTCAGCTTGCGCGCGAGCACAGTCAGCTCGTCTGAAGCCCGGCCCAAAATAACGCCACCGCCTGCATACAACACAGGGCGTTTAGCGGCCAGCAAAGTGGCCAAAGCTTTTTTAATCTGTCCCGGGTGGCCTTTCGCATTGGGGTTATAAGAGCGCAGCTTGATGTCTTTTGGATAGTCGTAAGGGAACTTCTGACTTGGGATCGTCATATCCTTTGGAATATCCAGCACCACAGGACCAGGCCGGCCACTTTGCGCTATATAAAAGGCTTTTTTGACTAAATACGGAATATCTTCAGGGCGGCGCACCGACATATTATGTTTGACGATAGGGCGGGAAATACCCAGCATATCGGTTTCCTGAAAGGCATCGTCGCCAATCAGATGGCTCATCACCTGGCCACAGATCACCACCATAGGGATTGAATCCATATAAGCAGTGGCTATGCCGGTTACAGCGTTAGTAGCACCAGGGCCAGAGGTGACGAGCACTACACCAGCTTTGCCGCTTGCTCTTGCGTAGGCGTCCGCCATATGGGTCGCGGCTTGCTCATGGCGGACCAGGACGTGTTTCACCTGATGCTGTTGAAACATGGCATCGTAAATGTGTAACACGGCACCGCCGGGGTAACCATAAACATACTCTACGCCTTCGTCAGCTAAGGCGCGGATCAGCATGGCTCCACCAGACAGCAGTTCTGGTTGGGTGTTTTGGCTTGTCATGGGTTTGGTCTCATAGTTTGCACGTGCGAACTTTAAGCCCCATTGCAGCTGCAATTGGGCTCAAAGCAAAAACTACCGCTCTGCCAAAGCAGAACAGCACTAATTTTTCTTTTACGTGGACGGACAGAGTAAGGGGTCTGTCAAACAAACTATGCCTGATTAGAAGTGACTCGTTGGTCGTTTTTTTGTTTAGCAGGCTTGATGGCTAATTTAAGGGAATAATCGGCGAAAGTCGACAAAAACATCAGGAATGTTTTTGAACATTGGAGCGTAGCGACGATGGCCCGGAGGGTGAGCGCCAGGGATTGCGGCGAATACCGCTTTTTCTGGTCTGACCAAAAAAAGTCTCGCTGTAGCAGCGATGCGACACATTGGCCGGATAGCATCATGGATGGCGGTGAATACTAAATCTTCGGGAAAGGTTTTCACTCACATTCTGATAGTCGCCTGATAGCGAATTGCATCAACGACATTCAAAGCGGTTTCGCCGTTGGCGAGATACTTTCTTTTGCTTCGCCAAAAGACAAGTATCCAAAGCAAGAAAGTGCAGGAAGCACTTTCTAACAGCCGAAGGCTGGCCCGTAGGGTGAATTGCATGGATGCAATTCATAAAAGGCGACCCCAGGTCGCAGCGAGTGGCCCCAGTGGGGATTTGGTGCCAGTAGTTGAAATTGTTTTTGGTTATTGGCTGCAAAGAGTTCGTTATCTGTAGATATCGCAAGCTTTGGCGCCACAAGTTTGCACATCTTGTTGCCACTAGTTTTAGTTGTTTAGGAAAACATGTTGAAATACAGTATGTCGGCGCTAGTTTGATATGAGTAAAAATCATAAAATAAGGCAGAAAAATATCCGACTTGCGGGCGGACTACCTTTGAAAAGCGTTGTTATAAGAGCAAGAGGTTTCAGTGAAAATTATAAAATACTTAGGTTTTGGTCTGTTAAGCGTTTTTATTTTCTTTATTGGTATGGCTGTAATTACAACTATCAACAAAGCGGATCCGGCTGAAACTTTTATTCCTTTTATCAAAGAAAATATGCCTGAAGTAGCTAAATGGGACTTTGCTGTTTTCAAAAAGTTAATGACGGAAGAAGCACTTGGTACAGCAACACCTGAACAATGGCAGATGTACATCAAAAAAGTTTCAACACTTGGAAAGCTAGAAAGTATTGGACCATTCACGTTAGAAAATTCATATTCTACAACGTCTATTTCAGGGAACACTAAGTCAACTATTGTTTACTTGGTGCCATTGAACTTTGACACTGGCTTGGCCCATGCAAGGATAATTCTTGTTCATACCGAAGAGTCAGGTGTAAAAATACAACACATTAAGTTTTTGGCTGACAGACTAATGCAATAGCGCGGATAAAAAGTTGCCTAATTTCGTTCCGGCGACAAAAAAAGCCTCCACTGGACTGCCCCCGCTGCGCTGCGGCAGCTCATTAGCAAAGGGTTATGGTTAGAGGAGAGATTGCTTGTACCGTTTTTTATTTCTGATTGGTTTAGCTTTAGCTTCACTGGACGTATTCGCATGTAGCTGCATAGAACGCTCTGCTGAAGAGTACTTTAAAGATGCTCACAAAGTACTCCACGGAAAAATAATGAAGCTAGAAATTGTATTCGATGATAAAAAACGTTCATATCAAAAAGTGACTTTTGATAATAATTCTATGCTTAAGGGAAGTTTCTCTAAAACTATTTATTCCGCCTTAGATGGTGATGCTTGCCATGGTATGTCATTTCTGCTGGGTAAAGAGTATGTGGCTTTCACTGATGAATCTAATTGGATTACAGGCTTTTGTGGTGGCACTCAGGTAATTTGGCCTAATATGGAATTTAGTCAAGATTTTCTAAACACCATAAAAAAGCAAAGTCCGAACAAGTGATATCAAAAATGGACGCCTCAGGGCGCCGCAGTTTTAAACGTTAACAATATCTCAGGTGTTAGGTGTAAAAATGAAAAATGGAATTGTGTTAGGGTTGCTGGGATTATCTCTATTTTTAACTGGTTGCGCTGCAACAACTTATGAGCCAAAAGGTTTAACTCCAGAAAATTCAGCCTATTTAAAAGCTGATTCTGAGCATGCTCATGGCATTTTTATTGCGTTAGATGAACGGCTTTATATTAATTCAATCAATGGAATTGCCGCAGGGGATTTCATAAAAGGCTACCCTGAAGACGCCCGTATTTTTGAAGGGGTCAACGAAGTGAAAGTGGATTATCAAAATGGTCAAATCACCTCTGAAGGTTGCGTTAAGTTTTTAGCCAAAGCTGGACAAACATACATAATTCGTAAAAAACGTGACGGTATGCGAGTTTACTATTGGGTAGAACTTGAGGGGGACCCAACCAAAATAAGCCAAGGTTGCAGTGTTTAAAATGTTGCTAACAAACCAAGTCAGCGATGGGCTTTACGCGCTGGCTTTTGGCCAAAACACTTATAATGCCCGCATGAGTTAATTACAGGCACACTGTAGGGCACCTTTTGCCCTGTGTGTCTGATTTTGATCGGTTCACGTTAAGCGTTCAGAAGTAGCTCACCTACATTTCGTTTGGCGTCATTAGGTGTTAACGTCGGCATAAATATACTCCAGCTTTGGAAATGCAATAGCAGCATAGTCTGGTGAGTGAAATGGTTGAAGTGATTAAATCCTGTGATTTGTGTGAAGGGTAAAATTAAGCAATTTCAACGATTGCAGGGGCGAGTTTCACCAAAAGCCAATGCACGAACTTATTTAGCCTCCATACCCACAACCCCCGACTTGCAAATCTAAGGTCCCGGCCACATAGTGGTGCAAAGCATTCCATAAAACCGGAGCTGTCCGGTTTGTATAAATAAAGGTGAGTTGTGTCAGCCAATATCAAGCCCGTTACTATAGAAAATGTCCGTGAACTGCTAGAGCTGTCTTTTACCCAGCCTGTACTGTTTTATTTTTATTCAGAGCGCAGCCCGGCTTGCTTAAATTTAGGCCCTGTATTGCAGCGTATTGCCCAGACTTATCCGGATGCCCTGACGCTGGCCGTGGTGGATTGTGATCAGGAACAACAATTAGCGGCACATTTTGGGGTGCGTTCATTACCTACAGTGCTCTTTATTAAAGAAGGTCAGCCGGTGGATGGTTTTGCTGGTGAAGAACCAGAGCAGGCTATTTTACAGCGCCTGAGTGCTTTTTTGCCGAAGCCTGAAGATCAATTATTACAGCAGGCCTTGCCTTTGCTGGAACAACAAAACTGGACTGAAGCTTATCCTTTATTAAAAGAGGCGAATGAGCTTGCGCTTGAACGGGTGGATATCCGTTTACAGCTTGCTTTGGTACAGGTTGAACTGGGTCAGTTGGATGCCGCTGAAAAAGCCCTGGCTACTGTATTAATGGCCGATCAGGATGCGGTGTATCAGAGTGTGAAAGCGCGTCTGGAATTAGCGCAACAGGCTGCAGATAGTCCTGAAGTCAAAGCGCTGGAACAGGCTTTAGCTACAGATCCTGACAATAAAGAGCTGCAACAACAACTTGCCGTGCAGTACCATCAGGTGCAACGTTCGGCTGAAGCTTTGGCCTTGCTCTATGAAATACTGAAGCAGGATCTGAACTTTGGTGAGGCGAAAAAGCTCTATCTGGATATTCTGGCTACTTTACCTAAAGGTGAGCCTTTAGCCTCGAGCTACAGACGTAAACTCTATAGCCTTTTGTATTAATTCATTTTTTGAAAGGACTCCCTATGCTGAAAAAAACATGGACCAGCCTGGTGTGGCTGGTTCTGTGCTGTTGGTCAGCGCAAAGCTACAGTGCTGCTGTGGCCGAAAAAGTATTTGCCGATTATGCTGATGCCTTGTTGCAAATTAAAGTGCTGGAACATGCCTCAGGCGCTAAGTCAGCGATAGGCAGTGGTTTTTTATTGCACGATTCAGATTTGGTGGTCACCAACTACCATGTGGTGTCCGAAGCTGTATTGTTTCCGCAAAAGTATCAGCTGGAGTTTCTGGCACAAAACCAGCAAAAAGGCGTACTTGAAATAGTAGCAGTAGATGTGATCAATGATTTGGCTTTACTAAAAACTGACTACAAAGCGGCCAAAAGTTTCCAGTTACAACAGCAAACTCCAGTGCAGGGCGCGACAGTTTATTCACTGGGCAACCCGCATGATTTAGGCTTAATAGTGGTGCCTGGAACTTACAACGGTCTGCAAAAACACAGCTTTTACCCTCGTATTCATTTTACCGGCGCTATTAACAGCGGTATGAGTGGTGGCCCGGCGGTGAATGAGACTGGTGAAGTTATTGGAGTAAACGTAGCTTCAGCCGGCAACGATTTAGGTTTTTTAGTACCAGCGGCTGCTTTAAAAGCGCTGCTGGAAAAAGCTGTAGTGGCTGATTTAAAACAGGATATTCAGCAGCAACTGATCGGCAACCAGCAACGCATGTTTCAGCAAATTCTGCAGGCCGACTGGCAACTGAAAAACTTTGGTCCTGCCACAGTGCCGGACGAAATCGTGCCTTTTATCCGCTGCTGGGGTATGTCCAATGTAGAAAAAGACAAAGACGATATCAAAAGGGTGAATGCCTTCTGTAATCAACCGGAAGAAATCTTTTTATCGTCAGAATTCAGTACAGGCCGCATTGAAATGCAGTTTGAATGGATCCAGGCTAAAGACCTACATCCACTACAATTTTTCCGCCGTTATCAGTTCAGCATCAGCCAGATGAATGCTGATAACAGAGCAGCTCAGGATGATGTGACCGCCTTTTCCTGTCAGAACCAGCTGTTAAGCCCGCTGGAAGGGCAACATGCTAAAGCCATATTTTGTATCAGGGCTTATCGTAACTATCCGCAATTATTTGATGTAGCTTATATTTCAGCCTCGATGGACCACCAGCAACAAGGCGTGATCAGCCACTTCACTTTGTCAGGCGTGGATCAGCAAATCGCTTTAGAGTTCAGCCGTAAGTTTATTGGAGCTGTGGTATGGCAGTAATAGTGGAAGTACTGAATAAGCAGCAAAAAGTCATTGAGCGGCACAAATTTTTGCAACATCAGGTGCGTCTTGGCCGGGCTTTTGATAATGACGTGATTTTATTTAATAAACACGTTTGCCCTTATCATGCAACGCTGCAGCAGGATGAAGAGGGTTACTGGTGGCTAGAAGATTTAAGTTCAGTCAATGGCAGTTTTGTGTCCGGACGCAAAGTTGTAGTGGCTAAAGAGCCGTTACGTTCAGGTGAAATCTGTTGGCTGGGGGAACAGGCATTACGTTTGTATGATGATGCTCACCCTGTGGCCGATACGTTGCCATTCAGCGTGATGGGGCAGAAATTACAGGCTATGGGGCACTGGGCTTTTATCCTGTTGTTTGCCTTGATACTTGCTGCTGATCAGGTGGTGGAAATCTGGCTGACATTGCCAAAACAACTGGAACAGATGTGGCCAGCGCGTTTGTTGGAAATCCCAAGGAATCTGCTGTTGTTTTGTATCTGGCCTGCCATTCTGGCGTTGTGGAGCCGGTTTAACCAGCAGGAAAGTCATTTTTTACCTCAGTTAAGCCTGACCTATGCGGCCGTCGCTTGCAGTACTTTGTGGGGAGCCTTCTGTTATTGGCTGGGCTTTAATCTGGATGGTTCCGGTGTGGCTCAGGTGGTTGAGGTTATTGGATACACTTTGATCTTAGTGGCTTTGTTTAGTGGTAATTTTTGGCTGGCAACTCACTGGTCTTTGCGTGCTCAGACAGCTGTAGCTTTGGCTGTGGCTTTATTAGCCACCTCAGGTCAATGGGCCAGCTTGCTGACACCACCATCGCCTTTTGAGCGCAGCTTGCGTTACGATCCTCGTATCTTGCCTTTACCTTTTTATCTGGGCCAGGGCAAAACTATGCAGCAGTATGAGCAGGATTTGCAGCAGTTATTTGAGCAAGTAGAGCAACAGCGGCAGGATAAAGAGTAAAAAAAGGTCAGAGCTTAGGCTATGACCCTCCTGTCGAATTCAGCTCTGGGGTCAGAGTCAAGACTTTGACCCCTGAAGCTTCTGCCAGATCTCGCGTATTTGATCAGACAAAGTCATAGGGTCAAAAGGTTTGACTACCACATCAGCGGCGCCTAAATCTTTGTAAGATTCAATTTCATTGGCCTGTACTTTGGCTGTCATAAAAACTACAGGAATTTGGCTTAAATCAAAATCAGCCTGCATCTTCTTTAACGTGCTGGGACCATCCATACCAGGCATCATCACATCCAGCAAAATCAGCTGAGGCTGGAAAGCGTGAAAAGTATTTAAAGCCTCTTCACCACCACTGCAGGTTTCAACGGTGAAACCACCTACCACTTCCAGTGCTACTTTGGCCACAGCCTGAATAGAAGGATCGTCTTCTACATGCATAATACGTTTGAGTTCTGTCACCTGAATATCTCTTTATCGGGTCATACTTATAGATCTGAGTGTGCATGATTTTTAGCGCTGATGCCAGTTCAAGTCGGACTCTGTTTCAGAAAAACTGCAGAAAATGGCAGCACAGCTTTTTGACTGTGCAGTGGTATAGTGTCGGCATTCGATAGCGCCACAGATAGTTTATTCGCTTATGCCTCAGCTTTTGTCTGAACAGTTTTTGCAGTTGGATTTGTTATTAAGTCAGTATCAGCAGTTCTGGCGTTTTAGCCCTTTTCATTTAACCAGTTTGCCATGGGCTGATACAAAGTTAGGTCAGCATTTACAGCAGATTGAACCTGTAGAAATAGATCGTCTGGATCAGGATGAAGTGTATCGCCGTAGCTATTTCTCTGAGTTTTTCCCCGAGTTAAATCAGTTCAGCCCTTTTGAGTTAACACAGGAAAAAGTGACAGATCAGACTGCAGTGCCTTTTTGGTTCAGTCGTGATATTAAAGGGCGAAAACTGGAACAAATTCAAACCTTTGCTTTGCAGATGCAACAAAGTGATTTGCCTGTGCTGGAATGGTGTGCTGGCAAAGGCCATTTAGGGCGCTGGCTTTCTTTTCGTATGCAGCGAAAAGTAACAAGTCTGGAATGGCAACCCCAGCTTTGTAGTGAAGGTCAGCAGCAGGCCAAAAAGCTAAAGCTGCCACAGGGTTTTATTCAGGCTGATGTGTTGTCGGAAGAAGCGTCTAAACACCTCAACACAGAGCAGCAGATAGTGGCTTTGCATGCCTGTGGCGACTTGCATATTCGCTTGCTGCAACTGGCAAGCCAGGCAGGGACAGAGCAACTGGATATAGTGCCTTGTTGTTATCATTTAATTGCTTCAGAGCAGTATCAGGCTTTATCCACTTTGGCACAGCACAGCAGATTAGGTCAGTTAAACCGGGATGAACTAAAACTGGCGGTGCAGGCTCAGGTAACAGCAGGTGAGCGGGTGACACGTTTGCGCCAGACTGAAGTGCTGTGGCGTCTGGCTTATCAGGAGTTGTATCAGGCTTTGCAAAAAGTCACCGACTACCGGCCTTTATCTTCAGTGCCTAAACATTGGTTTAGTGGTGAATTCAGTGCCTTTGCCCACTGGGCGGCCGGACAACATCAATGGCAGATCCCAGCGGACACCCGCTGGGATTATTATCTGCAACTTGGGCAACAACGGCATCTGTTAGTGCAAAAAATGCAACTGGTACGCTCCTTGTTCCGGCCTTTGCTGGAGCAATGGCTGGTGCTGGACAGAGCCTTGTTTTTGCAACAACAAGGTTATCAGGTACAGGTGAAACAATTCTGCGATTACCAACTTACTCCCCGCAATTTACTGATTAGCGCCTGCAAACTCCGCCAGATGTACTAGGCTGTTACAAAGCGTTACATTGGGCTTGTTGTATTGTTTGTTTTTATCATTTTTATCAAACACAATCTGGTAACTCTATGTTTTACCCGTCTTTGTTTTTCTGAAGTTTATCGGCTGATTAAAGATCTGCTGACTTTATGGCGCTGCAGTGAATGCTCCGGAAGGTTAAGGTTCATCTAATCTTCAACTCTGGGTCCGGCAATTATTGTTGGTGCATTGTGCTGGTGCGAAAGCATACAAAGAGGTTTTGGAGCAGTATCTGAATAGGTTTCCTTTTGGACTGGCAAGAAACAAGCGGTTGATTATAGTTAGTTTGCAGTGTGGGGCATCAATTGATGTAGATCGTAAGAATTATGATAGCCATAAGGTTATTGGGAGGCGTGGATGAATTGGTTGCAGAAGTTTTTTAAGGTTTTAGCTTTAGGGACGTTGCTGAATTTGGTTGTGGGGGTTGCTCCATCCTTTGCTAATGCCGTGACTTATCTGGAGTCTTACACCAATAATGTCAATGGTGTGGCTGGGCTGAGCGGCATCAGTGATGTAGCTGTCAGCCCCGACGGTAAGTTTGTTTACACTGCATCCTATCAGGCTTCTGCAGTCAGTGTGTTTGAGCGAAACCCGGACACAGGCCAGTTAACCTATCGAAGTACAAAAACAGGACTTTCTGCTGCATTTAGTGTGGATGTAAGCGCCGACAATAAAAGTGTGTATGTGGCTTCGCCTACCGGAAGTGTTGTTATCGCTTTTTCCAGAGACTTGACGACAGGTGAATTAACAGAAACTAACAGATTAGGTGGTAGCCCAACCGGAGGTTTTGTCTCAGTCAGCACAAGTCCTGATGCTAAAACTGTGTATGGTATTGGTGGTTCACCCAGTGGTCTTGTGGTGTTTAGTCGTGACGCTAGCACGGGCGCTATTACCCGGCTGGCTGATTACGCTGATAACGTCAATGGCAATGCTTTAGGTCAGGTATTCAGCCCAACAGGCAGTCCTATTAAAAATATCGCTTCGAGCGCTGATGGCAAATTTGTTTATGTCACTTCAACAACAGATAACGCTGTGTCTTTGTTTAGCCGGAATACCACTACTGGTGCTCTGACTCTGGTTTCCGTTTACACAGATAATGTTGCTTCTGTAGATGGTCTGCAGGCTGCCTCTTCAGCAAAACTTTCTCCTGATGGTAAGCATCTTTATGTCACCGGGCAGGGGGAGTCTTCAGTTGCCATTTTTAGTGTTAACAGCACCTCAGGTGAATTAACTTACCTTGCCAAAGTAACTCATGGTGTTGATGGTGTGACCAATATGCAAGGAGCCCGTAGCCTGACCATTAGCCCAGATGGTAAATATGTACTGGTCAGTGCAATCAATTCCAGCTCTGTAACAGCGTTTTTACGCGACTCAACCACAGGGTTATTGAGTTTCAACAGTCAAGTGGTGAACTCTGTCAACGGCGTCACTAATTTTAGCGCGCCCTCCGGTATGTCGACAGACCCTTTAAACCGCCATTTATATGTAGCTGCACAAAACAGTGCCAGTCTGGTTGTTTTTTCGCTACCAACACCAGCGGTCAGGTTATCTGTCACCAGTCAGTCTGCTGCGGTTTCCGGGTCCGCTGTTGTTTTGGATAGCCAGCTTGCTGTTCTGGATTCTGACAGTCCGAACCTTGTCTCAGCTCAGGTTTCTATTTCTTCTGGTTTTATTACTACTGATACTCTTGCAGTGCAAACAGTAGCGGGCATTGCTGCTTCATATGATTCTGCAACCGGTGTTTTGTCTCTTAGTGGTGTTGCTTCCCTTGCGGATTATCAATCGGTGCTCAGAAGCCTGACCTATCAGGCTGGAGCCGATCCTACGTTAAACACTGGTGATACATCTAAGCGCACCATTAGTTTTATGGTTTCTGATGGCGACAATACCAGCGCGGTTTCTTCTATTGTGGTCACTGTCGTAAAAGCCGATCTTTTTACCGTGAATTTTGTTGACTGGGATAATACAGTGCTGAGTACCCAACAGGTGGCCTCAGGAGCTGCCGCAGTAGCTCCAACCTCTCCTGTCCGAACAGGCTACTCCTTTACAGGATGGAGTGTTCCATTTAACAACATTAGCTCTGTCTTGACAGTCCAGGCTCAATATAGCATTAACAGTTACACATTGACCTTTGATAGCGCAGGTGGTTCTGCAGTAGCTCCTATCAGTGCCAACTTTGGCGCAGCGGTAACGGCCCCAGCTAACCCGACTCGAGACGGTTATAGCTTTGCGGGATGGACACCGTCAGTGCCAACCACTATGCCTGCAGCCAATACCACTTTTACCGCTCAGTGGACTGTTATTAGTAGCTTCACCATTACTTTTGACAGTGCTGGTGGTTCAGCTGTGGCGCCTGTTACTGCCAACTTTGGTGCAGCGGTAACAGCTCCGGCAGCTCCGACACGTGAAGGTTATAGTTTTGCAGGTTGGAGTCCGGCACTACCGGCCACTATGCCTGCAGCTAATATCACCTTAACAGCTCAGTGGACTGCAAACACCTATACCATCACTTTTGATAGCGCAGGTGGTTCAGCTGTTGCGCCTATCAGTGCTCACTTTGGTGCAGCGGTAACAGCTCCGGCAGCCCCGACACGCGAAGGTTATACCTTTACAGGCTGGTCACCCTCAGTACCGGCTACCATGCCAGCTGGGAATAAAACTGTGAAAGCACAGTGGACTGTGAACAGTTACACCATCACTTTTGATAGCGCAGGTGGTTCAGCGGTAGCGTCTATCAGTGCTAACTTTGGTACAGACATAAAAGCTCCGGCAGCTCCGACACGCGAAGGTTATACCTTTACAGGCTGGTCACCCTCAGTGCCAACCACTATGCCTGCGGCCAATACCACTGTGAAAGCACAGTGGACTGCAAACACCTATACCATCACTTTTGATAGTGCAGGTGGTTCTGCCATAGCGCCAATCAGTGCCAACTTTGGTGCAGCAGTAAAAGCTCCGGCTGATCCAATACGTGAAGGTTATACCTTTGCAGGCTGGACACCCTCAGTGCCAACCACTATGCCGGCGGTTAATACCACTGTGAAAGCACAGTGGACTGTCAATAGTTACACCATCACCTTTGATAGCGCAGGAGGTTCAGCGGTTGCGCCAATCAGTGCCAACTTTGGTGCGGCAATAACAGCACCGGCTAACCCGACTCGGGAAGGCTATACCTTTACCCGCTGGGAGCCGGCGGTTCCTGCCACTATGCCAGCGCAGAACCTGAAGCTGACTGCGTTGTACGAGCAAATTCAGCTGACGGTAACGGCCACTGTGACGGGAGAAGCCAGTATCAGCCCTGCAACTCAGTTGGTGAATTATGGCAGTACTGCAACAGTTAAGCTCAGTCTGACCAATGCCGACGATATAGTGGTATTAGCTGGCTCTTGCCAGGCGGCGGTCTCAGGTGATCAGATTGTCACCTCGGCTATTACCGAAGCCTGTGCTATAGCTGTCACTGTGTATCCATTTACTCAGGTAGAAAAAGATACCGATGTGGCCTTAGCCAGTAATGGTACCAGCCGTTTTAGTTTCATCAGTGGTGCAGGTACAAAAACGCTGCTAGGCGCAACAGTGGTGCGCTCTGGTGTGGAGTCTGAACTTGAGCTGGCAGATGCCGAAGAACTACTGACAATGCAGGATGATGGCAGTTATATATTTAGTGCGCAGCGTACCGGCCGTTATACGCTGGAATTTGTTGATGCTGTCTCAGGCGAACTGGTGCAGGTGGTGTATAACGTCTTCCCATACCTTGCCTTTACGTCAAGCCAGCAGCCTGTGCAGCGAGATGTAGCCACAACAGTTCGGGTTTGGTTGAGTGATGAACCTGTTGACTATCCGGTGAACGCAGCAGTACTTAAAGATGGCGTGACTTCAGAGCTGCAACAGGTCCAGTTTACGGCTGAACATAAGTTACTACGCACTTATACTGTCACTGCAACGGCAAATGTAGCCCGCTTGATAGTGCAGGAAGCCGGTATGAGTAATGCCTTGTTGGGTACTCCTGCGGTGCATAATTTGGCGCTGCAGCAAGAAGTTCCTGCCTTAGCCTTGACAGTGAAAGCCACTCAAGACAATGCTGAAACTTATGTGGTTACTCAAACGTCCGGACTGGTCAATCTGTCTGTAAGTGAACTGAACGCCACAGAAGCAAATTACAGCTGGAGTGCTTCAGGTCTGACCTTGCAGGTTTCTGGTGCAACGGCCAGTTTTGACCCTGCAAGTCTGGCGGAAGGCCGTTATACCATCACTGTCGAAGGTCAGTCAGCGAATGGCCGCACGGGCCAATATGATTTGGCCTTGCGTGTGATTGCAGGCTGTCCGGTGGAAAGTTGTGCAGGGGCTGGCACTTCAGGTATTCCTGCAGCGCAAAATAGCTTTGCCGATACGCCAAACCGTTTACCACTTTGCCCTAATGTGACGGAAGAAAACCGGGTTGGCTCTTGTCAGGCTGATGGTGCACAGGCTTTGTATGCTGAAGTGCCAAATCAGTATCAACTGACTTTGGGGGCTTTAACGGAAGAGCAATCCTGGAGCACAGGCCAGTTTGGTATGGCCTTGAGTGATGAGTCGTTAAATGATTCAGGCTTTGTGCAGCAAGGTCTGGTGATTAACTTTGATGTGCTGGGTTTAGAAAATCCGGGTGAAGTTGTGCCTGTAGCTATTCCGCTACCAGCAGGCACCAGTATTCCAGCGAATGCAATCTGGCGTAAATTTATCAATGGCCAGTGGCAGAACTTTGAGGTTAATACGGCAAACCGCATTGATAGCGCTGCCCGCGATATATTGGGCCAATGCCCTGGCGTATCGTCCGACAACTGGACCAGTGGTTTAACGGCAGGCCATGGCTGTGTGCGTTTAACCATTCAGGACGGTGGTCCGAATGATGATGATGGTGTGGCCAACAGTGTGATCCGTGACCCTGGTGTACTTGCCGTGGCTGAAGTGGTGGTTCTGCCTCCACCGCCGCCAGTACCACCAAAAGATGTCACTGCTAAATCCGGAGGTAGTATGGGTGGAATGTTGAGTCTGCTGTTCGCTGGTATTGCAGCCTTCAGAATACGCAAAAGTCTGGTGGCTGTAGCGGCTGTACTGCCGCTGAGCTTGTCTGCTCAGCCACTGTATTTGGGGGTGGATCTGATGTCGGTCAATAGTGACGCCGATTCAGCAGAGATCACCCAGGCAATGAATGGTGCAGGTATAGCAGGGACTGCTGTTGTGGATAACAAAAGCAGAGCAGGATACCGTTTTTATAGTGGGTACCAATTTGCAGAAACTCTTTCCATTGAATTGGGTTGGCTGGATGCTGGTGAGATCACCACGCTGTTTTCAGACGTAGCACCGGGCACAGAAGCCAGCGATCTGGAAGCTGTGTGGCCCATTTCGGGCAATGGAATTGAGTTGAGTCTGTTGTGGCAGCCAGTGACCACTGCGGAATGGTTTAAGCCTGGGGTCAGGCTGGGTGTATGGCAAATGGAAATACAGGACAAATTTGTTGATTCTGCGCTGCTATCCAGACAGGACCAAAATGAAACTGTAGCTTTTGTTGAAGTACAAGGGCAAATAAAGCTGACAGAGCACTGGTCACTGAAGTTAGGGGCCAGTTATTACGATGTTGGAAATGCAGATATGCGTACTGCGCAGTTAGGCTTGATCCGTCGTTTCTGACAAGATCCTTAATAAACAAAAAACCGCTTCGGCGGTTTTTTGCGTTGCATACATACATACATAAATTAGTTTTGTTGCAGCAACATATAGCCTTTACCACGGTAAGTGATGATGGGATCGACCTGATTCACCGCGCCAAGCATTTTACGCCTGAGTCTGGAGACCAGAATATCCAAAGCTCTGCCTTGCTGATAAATCTGAGTATTTTCCAGGCCTGAAAACAGCATTTCTCTGGATACAATTTTACCTTGGCGGGCCAACAGCTGGAGTAGCAACTGATGTTCAGCACCGCTTAATTGCATCTGCGTATTTTCGTAACTCAGGATCCGACTTTCAGGATTCAGCTGATAGTGCAGGAAATTAATTTCAGTGGTTTCATCACAATCCAGATGCAAACGGCGTAATACTGCTTTGATACGCAATACTAACTCTTCAGGCGATATAGGTTTGCAAAGGTAATCATCGGCTCCGGTTTGTAAGCCCTGAATACGCTCTTGTTCTGAGGTATGAGCTGAGATGAAAATTTTACCTATAGCTGTCTCTGCATAAAGCTCGTCAAATAAGCTCAGAGCAGAACCGTCTGGTAATGAGATGTCTGAGACGATCAAACGTACCGGATACGGCTCAGTAGCCTGGCTAAGCACAGCTCTTGCTCCAGCCAAAGTATCAACTGCAGTCACTTTAAAGTGCTTTGATACTAAAAATAGTTTTAACCCTTCCCTGAGCCACTGGTCATCCTCAATCAATAAGATGTGGCAATGTTCAGTCATGCGTTAGTTTTACCTTTTCCTTCAGTTGATTGACGGCATCTTCTGCCATGATGGACAACCACCTGAGTTGTGATCCCAACTGCTGTAAATGCGGTTCCAGGGCAGCAGACTGAGTTTATTGTGAACTGCAGGTTCAGGCAAATGTTTTACGATGAGCATGCAGCTGACAAGCTGTGCTGTAAGGCGCTGATATAGAAAGGGTTGTAGCCCAACATAAAGTAGCAGCCATACTTTATGCCGGGCACAGCACAGAAAACGGCAGCCACTAAAGGTTCTGATATTTTCTCTGTTCGCTGCCAAGGCGCTGGAAAGCGCTTAGGGTAAAGAGTGGCAAAGTAGCCAGCAGGTTTTCAAAAATCTCAGCCTGAATCTGTTCATAATTGGCCCAGATTTTATCTGAACTAAAGCAATAAATTTCCAGCGGTAAACCTACTTCGTTGGGTTCCAGCTGGCGCACCATCAAGGTCATGTTCTGATTGATATCCGGGTTTTGTTCCAGCAACCATTGGGTGTAGTGACGAAACAGCTTCAGATTAGTCAGATGAGACTGCTGCATCAATTCTTTGGCTTGCTCCGTGGCGAAAAATGGCTGCACTATCGGATCGTCCAACAGCTGCTGTTTTTCCTGCTCGTCCAGAAAACCTATGCTGTGAATATCAATTTTGATGGCTCTTTTAATACGGCGGCCACCGGATTGTTGCATACCCCGCCAGTTTTTAAAGGAGTCAGAAATCAGCGCGTAGGTAGGGATAGTGGTAATAGTATTGTCCCAGTTTTGTATTTTTACCGTGGTGAGTGCCACTTCAATAACAGAGCCATCTGCACCGTATTTTGGCATTTCAATCCAGTCACCTGTCGTCACCATATTATTGGTGGCTAACTGAATACTGGCGACTAAACCTAAAATAGTGTCTTTAAATACCAGCAACAAAACTGCAGTTAAAGCACCTAAACCGCTGAGCAAATACACCGGAGATTTATCCAGCAGGGTGCTCAGGATCAAAATGCTGACGACAATAAAATCGAGCAGCTTTAGCACCTGAGCCAGGCCCAGGTAAGGCACGCTGCTCTGGCGGCCTACAGCTGTATAAATGGTGGTGGCAAAATTGATCAGGGCAGCAAAGGCTAAACCGGCAAAACAATAGAGATAAATCCAAAGACCCAAATGCACAATAGACATAAACTCAGGCCAATGCTGGAAAAACTTCTCCGCTGAGCTAATCAGCACTACTGCAGGCATTAAATGCGCGACATGAGTGGCCAGTTGCAGTCGTTGTGGTTGGGTTTGTTGTTGCAGTTCGCTATCCACTTTATCCAGCAGATGAGCTATCGCAGGTAACAGATAACGTCTGGTTAACGTAAAAAGCAGGCCTAATAAGCACAAAGCCAACAAGAGCCGGATAGAGAGCATTACCAAATGCTCCGGAGGCATAGTCAGGCCAAAGTAGCTGACACACTTTTGTAAATACAGGTCTAACACAAGGCGTTTTCCGAAGCTGAAGTTTCTGGTTGTTGATAAGCCGCTATTGCCTGATCTTTTTTCAGCCAACGTTGATTCAGCCAATTTTGAAAGGCGACTCTGAAGGATTCGTCGTTAAAATAATCGCCAATGATTTCATGATCAACAGGCAGAACTTCAACCAGCACAACCACCCGTTTTAAACGGCCACACAGCATATCTATGGCCACATGGCCCGGGTTGTCAGGATACATAATGGTGACATCCAAAACAGAATGAAACTGTTGCCCCATGCTGGCGAGAGTAAAAGCAATACCACCGGCTTTGGGCGGTAACAAATGCCGGAATGGGCTACGTTTTTGCTTATGTTTTTCTGGGGTGAAACGTGAGCCTTCAACAAAGTTAATAATAGTGGTTGGGGTGTTTCTAAATTTTTCGCAAGACTTACGTGTTGTTTCTATGTCTTTGCCTTTCAGCTCTGGTTTTTTGGCAACCTGAGCCTGGCTGTAACGCTTCATAAAAGGCATATCCAAAGCCCAGGAGCCTGAACCAATAAAAGGCACCCATTTTAATTCTTCTTTTAAAAAGAACTTAGGCTCAGGAATACGGTTTAACGCAAACTGGCTGAGTACCGGAATATCCAGCCAGCTTTTATGGTTAGAGATCAGCAAATACCAGCTGTCTTTTTTCAGTTCAGCTACACCACTGACTTGCCATTCCACTTTATTAAACAGCTCCATCAGCAGTTTGTTGTATTTTGACCAACCGCGATAACACCAATGTGCAGGTTTAGACCAGAAAGCTCTGGCTGCTGTACTTGGCGATACCAGTTTAGCTATGCCTACGAGTGTAACAAGAGTACCCCACAAGGCCAGATTAAGGCTAAACAGCAAAAATGCCAAAGGGGCTTTGAATACCACGGGTAACCAGTGCAACATCAGCTTTGCTCTCCTTGCTTCAGCTCTGTTAATAACAGATCTTTGTCTAACCAGAGTTGATTCACCCAGCTCTGAAATTTTTGCTTAAATACCGGATCCTCATAATCACCAATCAGGTTTGGATCTATAGGCAATACTCTGACCCGTACTTTAATGTCGTGCACTTTACCTGAGATATAATCCCAGAAGGTGGGAATGCCTTTGGGGTAACAAATGGTCACGTCCAGCAGCTTATGCAAATGTTCACCCATAGCGTTGAGTACAAAAGAAATACCACCGGCTTTAGGTTTAAGCAAATGAGTGAAAGGCGATTGTTGTTTGTCATGTTTAAGTTGAGTAAAACGGGTGCCTTCAAGGAAATTCATCACAGACACTGGCTTGTAACGGAATTTTTCGCACGCTTTGCGGGTCGTCGCAATATCAGTGCCTTTGAGTTCAGGTTTTTCTGCCAGCTGTTTGGCGGTTAAACGCTGCATAAAAGGAAAATCCAGCGCCCACCAGCATAAGCCAATCACAGGCACATAAATCAGTTCTTTTTTAAGGAAAAACTTTAAAAAGGGTGCTTTGTGATTAAATACTTTTTGCAGCACCAGAATATCCACCCAGGACTGATGGTTCGCCATCACCAGATACCAGTCTTTGACGCTTAAATTATCTATGCCTTTGATATCCCAACGGATTCGGGTAAAGGTTCTGCTGGTTAAGTTATTTAACGTGATCCAACTGGTGGCACAGAAGTCCAGTAAATAGGTGATCCAGGTTTGCCAGATTTTTACCGGAGGCAACTTCACTATGGCCAGGATCAAAATAGGGGTAGCCCAAAAAATAGTGTTGATAAAGTACAGCAGAAAAGAAAGCGAGCCACGTATTGGGGCTGGTAAAAAGTGCAGCATTCAGTCACCACTCAAATTTACCCTTCTTACTTAAAACTGCAGCTTTGTTGACCGCGCTCTCTCGCCCCAATCACATAGTGGCCTATGCTCATGGGGTTTCGTGGCTTGTCGCCGCGCTGCAGCTTCAATTAATTTGGGTAATGGTTATAAAGGAAAAGCAGGTAAACCTGCTTTTCTCTCATCCGATCAGTGGCAAGTTTACCTTAATCTTCGAAATAGGTGTAACCATAAACCCCGGATTTCAGCTCATCTAAATAAGAGGCCTGCATTTCTGGGGTAAAGTCCATCCGTGCTAATTGCTTCTGATAAGAGGCAAGCAGCTTCTTCGCGTCAAACTGTACATAACGTAAAACGTCAGCCACTGTGTCGCCTTTAATCGCATTGGTCAGGCGGTAACCACCTTCGTCATCCAGTTCAACATGCACTGAGTCGGTGTCACCAAACAGGTTATGCAAGTCGCCCAGAATTTCCTGATAAGCGCCGACCATAAACATACCCAGCAGGAACTGCGAGTCTTCTTTGTACGAAGGCAGTGGCAAGCTGGATTCAATACCGTTACCGTCAGCATAACTTTTCAGTACGCCGTCTGAGTCACAGGTAATGTCCTGAATAATAGCGCGGTGCTCCAGCGACTCATCCATACGTTCCAGTGGCATCACAGGGAATAACTGGTCAATACCCCAGGCATCCGGCATAGACTGGAACAAGGAGAAGTTTACAAACAACTTATCGGCTAACTTTTCGTTCAGTTCATCGTGAATATCACGGTGTGAGCGCGAAGATAAGTCCAGCTTGTTTTTCACTTTATTGATGGTGGCAAAGTAAATCTGTTCCAGCAACGACCAGTCTTTTAACGTCAGCAAACCATGCACATACTGAGCATGCGCATCGGTAAAATAATGCACTGCATCGTGGTAGGCTTCTACCGCTGTACGTGGCGTGACGTTTTTATACGAATCCCATAAAGCCCAGATAACAGCAGGCGAGTCTTCGCTTGGTTCTGGCATGTTCACCAAACCTGGCGCACGTTCAACGTCTATTGCATCGGTAATTAACACAGCGTGGTGTGCTGTCATAGCACGGCCCGACTCAGTGATAATGTTCGGATGCGGCAAGTCGTATTCGTCACAGACTTCTTTTAAGCCATATACCACGTTACGAGCGTATTCCAGCATGGTGTAGTTCATCGAACAGGCTGAACGTGAGTTCGAACCTTCGTAATCCACACCTAAACCACCACCTACGTCAACCGTAGTGATAGGTACACCTAAAGTGCGCAGTTCAGCATAGTGACGGGCACATTCGCGAATCGCGTTGTGAATATCACGGATATTGGCAATTTGTGAGCCTATATGGAAATGCACTAACTGCAACAGATCCAGTTTGCCGGCTTCACGCAAAATGTCGATGGCTTGCAGTACCTGAGTGGCTGTTAAGCCAAACTTGCCTTTTTCACCACCTGTGTTTTGCCACTTGCCTTTACCCACAGAGTTCAGCTTGATACGGATACCAATTAAAGGCGCCTGACCTAAGCTGTCGATTTCACGGATTAAGGTTTTTAATTCAGTGATTTTTTCAACTACTACATACACCTGATGGCCCATCATCTGGCCAATAGTGGCTAAACGCAGGAACTCAGAGTCTTTGTAGCCGTTACAAACAATACGCAAAGGTTTGTCGGTGACACCTAAAATAGCCATCAGCTCAGGTTTGGAACCTGCTTCTAAACCTACTTTGCCGCTGTCATGGCTCACCAGCTTTTTCACTACAGAAAATTGCTGGTTTACTTTGATAGGGTAAACGGCTGTGTATTCGCCTTTGTACTCACGTTCTTTTTTCGCCTGAGCAAAAGAGCTGATTAAGGTGCCAACACGGTGCTGCAGAATATCGGTAAAACGTACCAATACGGGCAGGGTTAAGCCTTCCTCTTTAAAACGGGCAGTCAGTTCCGGGAAATTAATACCGGGTTTTTTATGGTCCTGATCCGGATAGGCCACCAGGTCGCCATTGTTGTTCACATCAAAATAGCCTTCACTCCAGACTGCTACGTTATATATGGATCGTGCTTTTTCGATACCCCAATCTGCCATTGTCGTGCCCTTAAAAAAATGATGCGCCATTTTAAAGCCAATGCAGTGAAAAAAACATGAAAAGTTTGTTTCATCGTGCCCTGACTGGCAAAATACCCCCAAAGTCATTGAAGTTGCAGCACGGCGTAGCCAATGCAGGTGCAGTTTCATACAAGTCTGGGACATCCAGCTTAGTTTATTTTGAGGAGATAAGTATGTCGGGCGACAATAAATGGTTCACCGAAATTTTTGCGGCCAGTGGTAGTGCCTTTGGTTTAGCCATTACAAAAAAGCTGGATGAGGTGCAGTCGCCTTTTCAACATATCGAAATGTTTGAGACCACCCACTTTGGCAATCTGATGGTGATAGACGGCGTTATTATGCTAAGCAGCCGCGACAATTTCCTTTATCACGAAATGTTAAGCCACCCTGTGTTATTTACTCACCCGAATCCAAAACAGGTGGTTATTATTGGTGGCGGCGACTGCGGTACTTTGCGTGAAGTATTAAAACACCCTGATATCGAACAAGTGACGCAAATTGATATCGACGAACAAGTCACCCGCATGGCAGAAAAATACTTCCCAGAGCTCTGTGCATCGAATAACGACCCACGCGCTACGTTGAAATTTGCCGACGGTATTCAGTTTATGCGTGACGCAGAACCAGAATCTTTGGATGTGGTGATTGTCGATTCGACTGACCCTATAGGCCCTGGTGAAGGTTTATTTAACAGAGCTTTCTACGAGAGCTGC
The DNA here is from genome assembly GCF_000217935.1 of Rheinheimera sp. A13L. Lineage (GTDB taxonomy): Bacteria > Pseudomonadota > Gammaproteobacteria > Enterobacterales > Alteromonadaceae > Pararheinheimera. Next base: position 1,933 of record NZ_AFHI01000018.1, on the reverse strand, counting down.
TTAAAAGCGCTGCGCCCAGGTGGCATTTTAGTGCAACAAAGCGAATCACCTCTTATTCATATGCCACTTTTAAAAGCTATGCGTGATGCGATGTCAGACGCTGGTTTTGCCGATTTACAGAGTTTGCTGTTCCCGCAAATGGTGTATCCATCCGGCTGGTGGACCTGTACTTTAGCCCGTAAAGAAGCCAAATTCGACGGCTTCCGGGTTGAAGCTGCACAAAATCCTGCTTTTGAAACTCTGTATTACAACGCCGAAGTGCATCAGGCCGCTATGGCTTTGCCTAATTTTGTCAAAAAGGCTTTTGAGCAGAAATAGCCAATTTGTTTAAGCCATGGGAGTAGGTTGTGATGAAATGGATTTTCGCTGCGGTTGCAATCTTGGTGATATGGCTGCTGATAGTGAAGGGCAATTTTTTGCTACCAGCGGCGGAAATCAGAATTGATGATAATGTCAGTGTGATACCAGAGCCTGCGCAACAGAAGGTACCCACTGATGAGATCAAAGCAAGGGTAGAGACTGAGTTCGTCTCGGGATTTATGGCGCAGGAGCCTCAATCTGAAGCTGTTCAGTTGTCTTCATCGCTGTGCCTGGATAGCCGTGGATGTACTCTGGACCTACACGAAAATTGGCATCTGAAACTGCTCAATAACGACGGTGGCTTGCTACATTCTAAACTTGAGGTTGTGTTTAAAAGCCGTAATTTTATTGAAGCAGCAGAGCAGTTGCATTACTCCAGGCAAAAAGCTGCTGACCATGAAACAGAGCTTAAGCTTGAGCAACTGATGTTAGCCGCAGTGCAAAAGTTTCAGGCGGAACCACAAGCCTTTGGCTGCAGAGATAACATCTGTCTGTTGCAAATAATGGTGCCAAGAGAAGTTAAAGTGGATGAAGTGCGGCATTTACTCAATGCACCAGACTTATCCTGGCGCATGCTGTCTATGTCCAAACAAAAAAGTAAGTACAACTGGAGTTTGCGATTTGTAGCCAATGTTGATGACAACGTAGTTTTATCGACACTGAAATAGCAGACTCATGAGCGAAGCTCACCCCCCTACATATTCTTCTGCCGACTTGCCCAAACTAAACTGGCTAAGATCAGAGCCGAACCTGCAGATAAAGTGAACCAATTAACGTTTTGTTGCCAAAACACAAAGTTCACCACTAAGCCTGCCGGGATCAATACGTTATTCATCACCGCCAACTGGTTAGCATTGACCTGGCGTGCTCCTGCATTCCACAGCCAATAACCTAAACCTGAAGCCACCACACCCAGCCAGACTAAAATGCCGTAATCCAGAGTGGTCGTCGGCATTTTGTTCCAGTCGGCAAATAAAGCGGTAGCCAGCAAGCTGGTGATAGTTGCGCCGACAAAAAACCAGCCAAAGTTATAACGTTGTGCGCCTGTGGAGCCTAAGTTCAGTTGACGGTACGCCACCTGACCAAAAGCAAAACATAAGTTGGCGGCCTGTATCAGTAGCAACCCCCACCAAAAATCTGAGCTTAAGTTCTGATACCGAATTACTAAAGCACCTAAAATGGCCAGCAGGGCAGGACCTAACCAACGAAGGTGTAATTTTTTATAACGCCAGAAGTAATCCAGTATCGAGATATACGCGGGGGTCAGAATGGTAAACAGCAGTACTTCGGCCACGCTCAAATACAGGAAACTATGATACAGCAGCAGGTACATCAGCCCCAACTGGATAGCGCCTATGGCAGCAAGAGCCATAGCCTGAGGTTTAGAACTGGTGCTTTTCAGTAACCAGGGCAGGAATAATAACAGAGCCAACAGCATGCGGCTGCTGACAGCCAGATAAGGGTCTACCCGGCCTGCCAGAAATTCGCCAATTAAGGAGAAACTAAAAGCCCAAATTAACGTGACTAACCACAATAAACCCATAAAAAACTCCGGCTTGCTGCTTCTGCAAAA
>NZ_AFHI01000019.1 GCF_000217935.1 Rheinheimera sp. A13L | reverse complement strand
CGTTAGGGCAATCAGCAACAAGTGCTAATACAATCCCGCCCTTCTGCTTTAGCACGATACAAAGCCGTATCAGCCGCACATAACATCGCAAAGGGAGTACGGAACTGGCCATTGATTTCACTGGCAAAACCCTGACTGACGCTGACAGATACATCCTCTGGCAAACCTTGCTCGCAGAAACTTAACTGACGCACATAATGCTGCACTCTTAAGGCTACAGCTTTGGCCATAGCTTCGTCGTGATAAGGCAGAATAAGTGCAAATTCTTCACCACCATAACGGGCCGCTAAACCCTGACCACGGGGAACCGCCAATGAAATTGCTGCGGCAATACGGCGTAAACATTCATCTCCCTGAATATGGCCGTATTGATCATTAAACTGTTTAAAATAATCCACATCAACAATCAGCACACTAACAGGGCTTTGTGTTTTACTGCATTCATCCCAGTATTTCTGCAACATCTCATCAAAATGGCGTCTATTGGCAAGCGCAGTTAAAGGGTCGGTGCAGGCCAGCATATGCAACTTATAGCATTCAGCTTTATGAGAAGTCAGATCACGCATCACAATCACCAGCAGCGGATCATCTGAAGGTAAATAGGTCATCGACAATTCGATATCTTTTACATAACCATTAGCGCAAATAATGGCCATTTCAGCCAGGTTATGCTGCTGTGACAATAAACCACGACGGCCCATATCCACCATGTTCTTATAACTCAGCTGATAACGTTTGACTAAAAAGTCAGGCCAGCAGTGACCACGTAATGCCCCTTGGGTATGGCCCAAAAACTGAGCAGCTTTATTATTGATGCAAACAATCTTGCCACTGGAATTGACCACTAACACAGCTTCAGACAAATACTCAATCAAAGCAGGTAAAGATTCAAGGTGAGGCACCGCATAACCACCAGCACCAGAAAAATCGATCCGGCTTATATCGTTGCGGTTATAAAGCGAAGGGTTCAGTTCAGCTGAACTAGTATTGGCTTCACTCACCGGTGCAGAGGTTAAATATAATCTTTTAGGTTGTGTTGAACCTGTCATAGGTCTGTGCTCCATTAGCCCTTGTACCGACGCATTACTGCGTTTACTGAGCATGACTTTAGAACTTATGGAAAAAACAAACCTTCCGGCAACCTTCCGATTTAAGTGATTGAATTTAAATAAAATAAAAATGATAAATAAACTAAAAAAGCCCCGATTGGGGCTTTTAAACGAAGAGTTACCCTCTGCTATAGATGCTAACCTCCAAAGTAGATTCAGTATTTAGAATCGCATAACTAAAGGCTGTATTAATACTTAGGTGGTTTGATGTCTTTATTGATTACTTGCGGATCTGGACTTAGTAACAGCAGGCTATTGGTAGTATTAGTAAAAATTAACTGGAACTTAGTTGTACCCTGTACATTATCTTCATCGACAAGTATCAGTTCCTGACCATCAGCAGATACCTGCACTGAGTCAATAATATTGTCATAAGGGGTTAAAAAGCCTGCGCCCATAAAAGCATAACCAGCAGAATTGACCAGTCTGTAGGTAATATCTTCGCCACAAGTCACCACTACATTACCAGTGCAAACTTCACCTTCCTGCAGATAAGTGACTTTAGGTTCCTGATTGGTATCCAGTGTGATCATGACTTCAATAACCGGGCCCTGATTTAAGTTTGTTGCGTTCATAACTTTTCCTTGGTTTGGGTTTAATAACGAGAATTAAAAAATAGTAAGTACGATAGCCGATCTCTGTAAAAGTTGTTGCAGCTCAGGGTGTTGCTCAAGTTCATTTAGACAACTTAAAGCTCTGGCATAAGGTTGAATATAATGAGGCGTTTTATCTTTCAGCTGTAAGGGTTCCAATAAACTTTTTGCCCTGACGCAAGATTGTTGACTTTTATCGTGCAGGAGCTGTCTTTCATAATGAATAGCCTGTAGTAACTCCATTTCGGCTAAGAAAACCTTTAAATGCTTATCTTCAGGGGTCACAGAGAATAATTCCCTATAAAATAGTAACGCCTGCCTAGTAAGATCTTCACTTTCTTTCCACTTTCCAATCCCTTGATAATAACGCGAAGACTCAACCAGCCATCGACCATAGCCACTACGGTACTGCGCTTCACTAATAAACTCTTTATTCTCGTCGTCCAGTTCTAATTTTAGCAACTCGGGTCTGTAGCTAACACGTACATCCTTTAAGCCAACATTTATACGCATTAATTGAGTCTTAATGTGGAACAACTCTATTCGCCAAACTTTGTTCGCCGGATCTTGACTCAAAGCTTGCTCTAATAAATTTTGTGCTTGGTATAGCTTAGTAAATGCCTGCTTGACTAGTCCTTGATGCTGATAAATAGAAGCTAATATGGAGTAGCTACTGAATACTTTTTCAAGGAGATAAGCATCTGCTTTAAGATTCTTGCCCAGCCTTTCGAACTCGCCCTGAATTTGTTGGTGTACCGCTATAGCTTTAGGAGCATCCCCTCTAGCTGCAGCAGCACTAGCCAACCAAGAGCGGGTATCTGCTATATCAGCAATTAAGGCAGTGTTAGCTGGGTCTTTAGCTTTTGCTAATAATTTAAGATTGAGCGATTCATCAAAAAAAGCTGTAGCTTGCTCAAACTCTTGCAAATTCATAGCTAAAGAGCCTAACGAATTAGTAGCGTAGGATAGCTCCATTAACGCATCGACACTGTCTGGCGCTATTTTGTACATAGCCTGGCTATAGCTGTAATACAGCTCAAATTCTGGTTTAACGGCCAACCAGTTTTTGGCATCGTAATGAATTTGCCCCAACCAAAAGGCATTAGCGCCTAAGGTTTTTAGCAGTTCTAAATTATCTGGCTGCTCGCTAAGTACTGGTGCCAGTTTTTCTCTGGCTGCTAATAAAGCAGTTTTGGCTTCATCAATTTTGTCACGTGAATAAGCCACTTCACCCATAGCTTCCAGCGTTTGGCCATGCTGTAAACGGGCCTGGGTGCTTAGGTATTGGTCTTGTTCTGCATCAGAAAAATCGCTGAAATACTCCAGTGCTTTATTGCTGATACCGTCGAGTAAATCCATCCGGCCTATGCTGCGTAACTTGTCGGCAAAATCACCCACCATAAAACCTAATAAACTTTCGGCTGCTAATCGTTTTTGCTGTGCTTGTTTTTCCGCTTCAAAACTTCTGAAGCTCATTAATACTGCAGTAAAAGTCAGTACACAGAGTAAAGCAAAGGTGAAGCGCCTGCTGGTGCGTACTAATTTGGATCTTTTGCCTGAAGCCAAAATAAAAGCTTGTTCATTGGCATCTAAAGTAAAAAAGCCATTTTGTGCCAACTGCTGGGCTTCAGCTAAAGGTTTGCCGTCGGCCAATAAATAAGCGCTGTGTTTATCTTCGGCCAGCCAGCGTTTGGTTAAATGCTGCAGGCGGCTTTTTACACTTAAACTTTGATGATGTTCTGCTATCCAGGCTGTGGCTCGTGGCCAGCGTCTTAATAAAGCTTCGTGCGCTATGCTAAAACAAGGCACAGCATTTTGCAGGTGGGAGACAAATAAACGATGCTCCACCATGGCTTGTACCAAAAAGCGCTCAGCATCATTTTGTAATTGTTGCCAGAGTGCAGTGCGGCTGGTGATGGACTGTTCGTCTTCACGTAAAGTCACCAGTAAAGATAAAACCCTGGGTAAACTGTCTTTTTCTGCTGTGCTTAACATGGCTATAGCCTGCTCGGCATTTTTACCTATAGCGCCTTCAATACCGCCTAAGTTTTTATAGACAGAAAACAACAGCTGGTTGCTATCGCTGCGCTGTAAATACAATTCCTGCAAGGTGTATTGCAGCATAGGTAAAGCATCGGGGTTACTGGCGGCTTCGCTGCACAACAACTCATCCAGCGGCACTGCTGTGTTTGGGTCTAAGTCCCAGCTTAAATTGGCGGCAATGGCGGGTAAGCGGATCATTTGTAAAAGTTCAGCTCTGCCGGGCGGTGCTAAGTCAAAATGCGCGCCACGGGCTTTGCCTGCCATCAAACTGGGATAGGTGACCAGTAAAGGATAAAACTCGTTACGACAGGCACTTAACACCACCACAGAACCTGAAGTAGCCAGTTGTTCCATCCGGTCGATAAACAGCAGCCGCTCTTCTTCACTAAACAGCGGCGAGGATAACAGCACTTCAAGCCGGTCGATAAAAATGGCAAAACGGGATTTGCTTTCATTTTGGCTGTGATTTTGGTTTTGTAGCGCCTTTTTACAGCTTTGCAGCACCCAGTCCATCTGATGTTGTAATTTGTCTGCGAGCTGTTCGGCACTGCAGCCGTCAAATACCGGCTGGTCCGCCACCTCCCAGTCGAGCAAAGCACTGCCGAGCTGCATCAATAATTGGCCTGGTGTCAGATCGGCTAAATCCAGACTGCTGTACGACTCCACCTTGACGCCATGGTAGCCACTGTTTTGCATCAGATTTGGCATCACGCCAGCGTTGATTAACGAGGATTTACCACTGCCGCTTGGACCTAAGACTAAGCAAAAAGCTCTGCCGTACTGCACTTGCTGCGCAACACGTTCCAATAAGGTATCAATCTGGCTGCCTCGACCAAAAAACACTTTGGCATAACGCGCATCGTAAGCCTGTAAACCCGGAAAAGGCGAACTCCCCTGCCAGCTTTGTGGTGTGGCGCTTTCTTCCTGCCCCAGCGGAAAAGTCACCTGAGCCAGGGTGCGGTAACCGCGTTTACGGATGGTTTCAATATAAGAAGGAGAGGTAGCGCTGTCGCCAAGGGCTTTACGAATTTGGGTGATAATTTTATGCAGTGGGTTATCGCCCACTTCGGTCTGAGGCCAGCAGGTGCTGACAATCTCATCACTGCTTAGTACTTCTCCGGCCTTTTGACACAGTAGCACCAGCACATCCATAGCTTTAGGTTCAAGCTGGATCAGCTGTTTGCCAAGCCTCAGCGTATTGGCACTGGGATCCACCTGCCACTCGCCAAAAAAGAAAGTACCGCTCATAACCAGAACCGGAAGTTAACTATATGTTTAATATATAGTTGTGAGGGGCATTATGAAAGCACTGATTTTTTACCCGCCGCTGTTGAAGCCGCAGCGGCGTTGACTGCACATCCAATTTAGGTATGTGGACCCCGCGCGGGCGACCATAAAGGGCGCCCCTACAATCCATGATCCCCGCCCGTCTTGAATTACACCCAATAAAAAAATCGTCTGGAACGATTTTTCACTCACATCGTCCTTGATGTTCGCCTACGGCAGCTAAAGCTGTGAAAACAGCTGTCCTGCTGTTTTTTAACAGCGGAGCGGAGCGACTATGGCCCGGAGGGCGAAGCCGGTTTCAGCATTGCCAACAGTTTGGCAATGCCCGGATGAGCGCCAGTGGCTCTGACCGCTGGCCGGAATATTTTGCAGCCCATAAAAAAAGGCACCCAAGGTGCCTTTTTTGACTGATGCCTGAAATTACTTGGCGCCCAGTACTGCGAAACGTTTTTTGAAGCGGTCAACACGGCCGCCTACGTCTAACACTTTCTGCTTACCAGTATAGAATGGGTGGCAAGCTGAGCAAACGTCCAAGTGGATGTCTTTGCACAGTGTAGAGTGAGTTTTGAAAGCATTACCGCAAGTACAAGTTGCAGTGATCTCTTTGTATTCCGGGTGGATACTTGGTTTCATGGGTTACCTCGTTAGGCCGTATCGCTATCTGATCAACTTTTGTCAGACACCATACGCAATTTCAGTTAAATTAGGGCGCGTAGTTTAATTGGTAAGGCTCAAAGTTTCAACAAATTGACCAATTTATTTTTAATGGCTTTGTCTGTGCTGGGCCATTACACTAATTGATTGATAAAACAGGTGGATTTTGGCTGTGATGGTAATTCGGGTGGCGTTGCCCATTCCTCTTCGGGTGCATTTTGATTACCTTTGTGATGAGCAGGTAAGCCCAGGTTGTCGTGTTTTAGTACCTTTTGGCAAACGCGAGCTGATAGGTATTGTCTGGCAACTGAACCCAACCGACAGTTACGACGCAGCTCAATTAAAAGCTGTGACCGAAGTATTGGATCAAACTCCGGTATTAGCAGCCCCTATTCGCCAGTTACTCAGTTTTGCCGCAGATTACTACCATCATCCTTTAGGCGATGTTTTGACCAGTGCCCTGCCCGCTTTATTACGTGATGGTAAAAATGCCGATCCGGTCAAAGGCCATAGCTATAGCCTGACCGAAGCAGGTCTGCATTTAACCGAACAGCAGTTTAAGGCAGCAAAAAAACGTTTGGCTTTGTGGCAGCAGCTGCAACAACCTCAAACCGAAAGCCAGTTGCTGGAGCATTTTCAGCGCAAAGAGCTGCAGTATTTTGTTGAACAAGGTTGGGCTCAAGTCACGCCACTCTTATACGGCCCTTATCAAACGGCGGATGAACAACAGAAATCCTTACCACTGAATCCAGCTCAGGCGTTGGCAGTGACTGCAGTACAGCAGGCTTTAGGCAGTTTTAGCTGTTTTTTACTGGAAGGGGTCACAGGTTCCGGCAAAACTGAAGTCTATTTACAGGCGATAAGCCCTGTGGTGAAAAAAGCTGGTCAGGTGCTGGTGTTAGTGCCGGAAATTGGTTTAACACCACAAACTTTAGCCCGTTTTGAACAACGTTTTGGCGTGCCTGTTGGCGTCTGGCATTCCAATATGACAGATCTGGAGCGTTTTACTGTCTGGCAACGCTGCCAAACCGGTGATTTAGCTATAGTGATTGGCACCCGCTCTGCGTTGTTTTTACCTTTCCTTAAGCTTGATTTGCTGATTATTGATGAAGAACACGACAACTCCTTTAAACAGCAGGACGGTTTTCGCTATCACGCCCGCGATTTAGCCATTAAACGTGCCTCTATTCAGGGCTGCCCTATTTTATTAGGCTCAGCGACGCCGAGCTTAGAGAGCCTTGCCAATGTGCAGCAAGGCCGTTTCACTCATCTGGAGTTGCCCGACCGCGCCGCTGGCCAGTTAATGCCGACTGTCGAGCTGGTGGATTTAAAGCAGCAGCAAATGTTACATGGCATGGCAGGTTTAACCCGGCAGCGTATCGAACAACATTTAAAACTAGGCCAGCAGGTGCTGCTGTTTTTAAATCGTCGTGGTTTTGCGCCAGCTCTTATTTGTCATGAATGTGGCTGGATGACCGAATGCCACAGATGCAGTGCTTTTACCACCTTTCATAAACAAAGCCGCCAGCTGGTGTGCCACCACTGTGGTGCGACCAAAGGGGTGCCGCATCAATGTGGCGGTTGTGGCAGTACTCAGTTGGCACCTGTAGGTCAGGGCACTGAACAGCTGGAAGAGCAGCTGCAACAACTTTTCCCAACTCATACCGTCACCCGGCTGGACAGAGACAGCATCAGACGCAAAGGCAGTTTGCAAAAAGCCTTGGATCAGATATTACAGGGCGAACCCCAGCTTATTTTAGGCACTCAGATGCTGGCCAAAGGCCATCATTTCCCAAATGTTGGCCTGGTGGTGATTATTGATGTCGACTCTGCTTTATACAGCAATGATTTCAGAGCACCTGAACAGTTAGCTCAGTTGTTAACCCAAGTCTCAGGTCGTGCCGGACGAGGCTCACAGCCTGGCAAAGTACTGCTGCAGACTCATTATCCGGGCCATGCGCTGCTGCAGGATGTGATCCAAAACGGTTACGCCTCTTTTGCCCGCAGTGCATTAAAAGAGCGACAACAAACCTTTTTACCACCTTTTATGTTTCTGGCGTTATTCAGAGTGGAGGCCCATCAACTGGAACTCTGTAAAGAATGGCTGCAAAAAGTAGCGGAACATTATAAAAACTGGCCACAAGTGCAGTTGTTGGGGCCGTTGGCTTGCCCTATGGAACGTAAGGCGGGCAAATACCGCTGGCAAATTCAGCTTTTTGCCAAAGACAGAAAACAATTACACCAAAGTCTGGACTCTGTATTGACCGAAATCAGCCGTTGGTCGCTAAGCCGCAAGGTGAAATGGCAGTTGGATGTAGACCCACAAGACCTGAATTAAACATTTCTTTTTAACAAAACTGCAGTAGAATGCGGACATCAGGCCAGTTGTCCTTAGTTGTGAAGATGCCACAAAAAGATTATGTCAAAGCAGGTCGGGCCGCGCCCAGACCCAGAAAAAACACCAAAACAGTGAAACCTTTCCCCTGGCCATTAGTGATAACGGTCGGTGTTTTAGTCATTGGTTTTATTTGGTTTTTATACCATTTATCGCAAAAAACTCCGGTAGCAGATCCAGTCACTCCGGCGATCACCAGCAAAAAAGACGATTTGCCACCTAAGCCTGCGAAAGAGCCTTACCAGTATATTGAAGAGCTGGAAAACAAGGAAATTCAGGTGACAGTGGAAGAACTGGAAGCCAAAGGGCCGTTTTTAATGTTTTGTGGTACTTACCGTGCCAACGAAACGGCTCAGCAAATGAAAGCCAAAGTGGCCTTTGCTGGTTACCCTTCGGAAGTACGACGTATAGAAGGCAAAAACGGCGTATTTTTTCGGGTTACTTTAGGGCCTTACAGCAGCAAACGTCAGGCGGAAAGTGACAGAAGTCGTTTACTACGCCAAAAAGTGGCTGACTGCCGTATCGCCACACTCTGATCCTCCTCTTAGCCCTTTCTGCTCAAAGCAACAGCTTTCCACAGAAAGGGCATTGAAAATCTGCATATCCACCCTTATCTCCTTGGTAATTCGTTTTCCTCAGCCAAAAAGGGCTTCTGATGACCACTATTGTTTCTGTACGCCGCAACGGCCATGTTGCCATTGCAGGTGACGGCCAGGTATCGCTTGGCAATACTGTGATGAAGGGCAATGCCCGCAAAGTTCGCCGTTTATATCATGGCAAAGTGCTGGCAGGTTTTGCCGGAGGCACGGCCGACGCTTTTACTTTATTTGAACGCTTTGAAGCCAAACTCGAGATGCATCAGGGCCATTTAATGCGTGCAGCTGTTGAATTAGCCAAAGACTGGCGCACCGACCGCATGTTACGCAAGCTCGAAGCTTTATTAGCAGTGGCTGATGCCAATTGTTCGCTGATCATCACAGGCAATGGTGATGTGATCCAGCCGGAACATGATTTGATTGCCATTGGCAGCGGTGGCCCTTTTGCCCAGGCGGCTGCCACTGCACTTCTGGCCAACACTGATTTAAGCGCCCGCGAAATTGCAGAAAAAAGTTTAACCATAGCTGGTGATATTTGTGTGTATACCAATCATCACCAGACCATTGAAGAATTGTAAGGGTAATTTGAATGTCTGATATGACTCCAAGAGAAATAGTCCACGAACTGGATCGCCATATTATTGGTCAGGCCAATGCTAAACGTGCAGTAGCCATAGCGCTGCGCAACAGATGGCGCCGTATGCAGCTGGACCCGGCTTTACGTCAGGAAATCACGCCAAAAAACATTCTGATGATAGGCCCAACTGGTGTAGGTAAAACTGAAATCGCCCGTCGTCTGGCTAAATTAGCCAATGCGCCTTTTATTAAAGTAGAAGCCACCAAGTTCACTGAAGTGGGTTATGTCGGTAAAGAAGTGGAAAGTATTATCCGAGATTTAACCGACAGCGCTGTGAAAATGTTCCGTGAGCAGGAAGTGGCGAAAAACAAATTCCGCGCTGAAGAAGCAGCAGAAGAACGTATTCTGGATGCGTTGTTGCCACCGGCCCGTGATGCCTGGGGTAAAGCTGAAACCAGCGAATCAGACAGCGGCACCCGCCAGACTTTCCGTAAAAAGTTACGTGAAGGCCAGTTGGATGATAAAGAAATTGAAATCGATCTGGCAGCCCCTGTGATGGGTGTGGAAATTATGGCGCCACCCGGTATGGAAGAAATGACATCCCAGCTGCAGTCTATGTTCCAGAATCTGGGTTCAGACAAGAAAAAAAGCCGTAAGCTGAAAATTAAAGATGCCTTTAAACAGCTGGTGGAAGAAGAAGCCGCCCGTCTGGTGAATCCGGAAGAGCTGAAACTAAAAGCGCTGGAAGCGGTAGAACAAACCGGTATTGTCTTTATTGATGAAATCGACAAAATTTGTAAGCGCGGCGAAACCAGTGGGCCTGATGTTTCGCGTGAAGGTGTGCAACGGGATTTGCTGCCATTAATCGAAGGCTGCACTGTCACCACTAAACATGGCATGGTAAAAACCGACCATATTCTGTTTATTGCCAGTGGCGCCTTTCAGATGGCAAAACCATCAGATTTAGTGCCAGAGTTGCAAGGCCGTTTGCCAATCAGGGTTGAGCTGGATGCGTTATCAGCCAATGATTTTGAGCGTATTCTGACCGAGCCTAAAGCTTCGCTGACCGAACAAAGTGTGGCTATGCTGGCGACTGAAGGTGTGCAAATACGTTTTGCCGAAGATGGCATTCAGCGTATTGCCAACGCGGCCTGGCAGGTCAATGAACGCACTGAAAATATAGGCGCCCGTCGCTTATACACTGTGATGGAAAAATTACTGGAAGATCTTTCTTTTGATGCCGCCGATCATGGTGGTCAACAAATTTTGATCGATGCAGCTTATGTGGATTCGCATCTGGACGCTTTAGTACAGGACGAAGACTTAAGCCGCTTTATTTTATAACCTGATAGTTGACTCAAGGTGGACCCGATGACAGCACAGACTTCAGCTTCTTTTACAGCTGCAAAAACCTCGTTGGTGTCTGTGCTGCATTACCATCGCTTCAGCAAAGTTCTGGACGTTAAATTTTCAGACAGCCAGAGCTGTAGTTTTAGCGCTGAATTTTTACGGGTGTTTTCGCCTTCGGCTGAAGTGCGTGGTCATGGCAAACCCCAACTGGTCAGCCATAAAAAAGACGTAGCGATCAGCCAGATCGTGCCTGTCGGTTTATACGCGGTGAAACTGGTATTTGACGATGGACACCAGACAGGTTTGTATAGCTGGGCTTATCTGGCAAAACTGGCGGCTGAGCAGGATGAACTCTGGAAGGATTATTTGCTACGCTTAAAACAGGCTAACAGCAACCGCGACAGCCAACTGAGTATTAAACAGATTTCTTGAGCCCAGGAGACTACCCAAACGAAAGTTCATGTGAACCCGCCAAGCTTGAGGACTCACACTCACATTGTTCATCAATGCTGTTGCGCATCTCACTCAATTGCTGCATACGCTCTGGGTACATCGACTGAAGAAATGACTCAGGCAAATAGAAACTGTTATTCACAAAAACAAAAGCCACTTGCTGTTGAGCAGCTTTGTCCATCAGGTCTTTTTCTGATCCAAAAAGCCCTGTATACATAAAAATTTTACCCTGCTCGTCAACTATCGCCAGTCGCTCACGCTCAGATAATTGCAGTTTACGCGAACATTGAACACTCACACATTTCAACATAGTGATGCAAATCCTTGCTGCAATTGAACCGCATAACTATAAGCAAAACTACGCTATAAAACGAGAAACTGCTGCCAAAAATCTGCAACTACTTTGATTTACAACAAATTTGGCCCCGCCAGCCAGATATAGCTAGCCTGATAAAAAAATTCTCTGATTACTGGAGCAGTTTTATTACTTTATGGATATCGCTGCAGCATTTACGGGTGGTAAGCATAGGTTGAAGCAGCTGTATCACAATTAGGATCAGCTATTTCACTCAGACTTGAGTTGGCAGCTTAGGTATTTTGATCATACGAGGATAAGGTTAATCTGGTTACAGCTGGTCGGCTCGCATCACGCGGTTGCGGCCGGCTTTTTTGGCTTTATACAGCGCTTCGTCTGCGGCACCATAAGCAATACTGAAACTCGCGCCTGCCGGTGTCCAGCTTACACCAAAGCTTGCAGTGATTTGCCTCGGTTGAGGTAAGGAGAAATCCCAGCCTGCAATTTCAGCGCGAATGTGCTCTGCAATGGTAAATGCCTGAGTGTAATCGCTGTCTTGCAGCAACACGGTAAATTCCTCACCTCCAACCCGCCCTACCAGGCCACTTTCGGGTAAGCAACGCTCCACCGCTTCTACGACGCCACAAATTACTTTGTCACCCACCAAATGGCCAAAACTATCGTTTACCTGTTTGAAAAAATCTATATCGAGCACAATGATTGCAAGCCCCTGGCTGCGGATAATCTGATTTGCCTTTGCTATAACTGCACCTCTGTTCAGTGCATTGGTCAGTGCATCGTGGGTGGCACGGTATTCCAGTTCACTTGCCAGCTCATTTAGCCTGTTATTAAGCTGATTCATTTCAAATTCTTCGCGGTCACTGCGGCGGATTAAACGGCTGGTCTCACGCAGTAACCGTTCATAGCAGTTAATCAACTCGCCAAGTGCTTCGCGGTACTGGGCAGAGGATGCTGTGTCGCTTTCAAAAGTTGAGCGAGCCGCGGCAAGCGCAAGATTTTCCTGGTCAAACAAATCGGGATTAGGCTGAGACATAATACTGCATCAGTCTTGTCAGACGGCGTGGTTGATAAAGGTGATGTCAGTGAAATCGTCGCTGAGTTCCTGACCAAACTCCAGCATGGTATCGTCTTCTTCATCGTGATACCAATTCACCGTAATTTTATTACCAGCACGTTGTGCATCATTCAGCGCTTCAAAAATATTAAACAACATCTTGGTACTGGAACTGTTGAAATAAGCCAGAGCAATATCCATGCTAATACTAGTATCGGTACAAAGCGCTAAGTAATCACGCAGGGATTTGATGATGTCGCCGTAAAATGCTGCTGCATTCTCCGGATAAGACTCGCCGCGAACACTAAGGTGGTGTTGCGCAAAATCGAAGTTCACTTCTGGCGAACTTGGGGTGGCGGCTATATATAAATTTTCCATCAACAATTTTCTCTCCATCGATTCAGTTTATAGCTTAATTCTTTCAGATAGAGGCTTTGAGGTAGAACATAGCCACATCTGGGCGTTGTTCCATAGGCCAAAACTCAAACTCCAGCGGTTCACGTGAATCACGTGCCATCGTCAGAAAACCCAAACCTGCTCCCTTACTACCTTCGTGAGCTTCAGCGCGCAGTGACTCCTTATAGGCTTGCTTGATCTCATCCATCGTCATGCCCCGCAATGCCTCTAAGCGCTGGCGCAGGTCTTCAGCAACATCAGTGCTAATAGGGTTGGCACAGAGTAAGTTGTATTGTCCGGCATTTTCACTAATGCAGACCGAACCATGACGTATTTCATGGTTAACTTGCTCTGCGGGCGTTAAGGCATCCGCAGAATAATGAATAATGTTCTGAGCCATTTCGACAAAGGATGAAAACAATTTACGCCGGGTCGGGCCGTTTACACCGCTGACTTCCAGTTTAAGTTTTACTGCATCGGCCATGGCAGCAACAATATTCTGCGAGAAGTAACCAACATAATAAAAAATCACGTGATGCTTGCGGGCAATTTCACAAAACGCCAGCTGATCATTAACGAACAAAGGTGTAGTCATTAAGATTCCTGTACACGAAAGCAGAAAAAAGTTAAATCATCACGACGCTGCTGCTGTCCTTGCCATTCGCCAAAAGTATCAAGCATGATCTGGTTAATGGTGCAGCTGGGTTGATGGCGGTTTGCCAGCAAGACCTCCCGAATACGACGTTTGCCAAAGGCGATCGCCTTTGGGCCGCCAATCTGATCAATCAGACCATCAGTGGTCACAAATACCAGGCTGCCTGCCCTGAGCTGCACTAAGCGATTCGTCCAGTTAAAATCCATATCACTGTCAACATAGCCCACCCCCTTGCGGTCGCCGTCTATCATTTCCACCCCCTCTTCACCGGGGTGGAGCACAAACAGAATGGATTTGGCACCAGCAAACAATAAGGTCCGCTCGGCGGTGTTAAACCAAAAGAAAGCCGCATCCATGCCATCATCTGATCCCGGCGTAGCATCCTGATCATTGATCTGGCCAAGCATTTGTTTAATGCCGCGGTTGACCTGACCTAGCAATTGCGACGGGTTATCCGCCCCCAGTTGCTCAATGGCTTGGCCCAGGCTACTGCTGGCAATCAGCGTCATAAATGCGCCAGGGACACCATGACCTGTGCAATCGGCCACAGCACCAAACCAGCCACCCTTTTGCGAAGCAAAGTGGTAAAAATCACCGCCGACTATGTCGCGTGGTTCCCATACCAAGTCGGAATCCGGCAACACATTTTGCAGTGCCTCGCTTGAGGTGCGTAACATAGAGCGCTGAATAACACTAGCATATTCAATACTATGGGTTACTTGACGGTTGCGCGCAGCTTGAATGTCCGCAACAATACGCATCAGTTGCAAGCCATGGCCAACGCCAGCCAGCTTACCCTCCCGGGTAATGATAAAACCATCGGCCAGCGCTTTTTCGCCGAACTCTACGGCTTTGAAAGTAAGGCTCTCAATATCCATTCCCGCATCAACAACCAGAGGATCTTTATCCATAAAAGCAATACAGCTTTTACGGCCATAGAGTTCCTTGTGATAAGCTTTGCTCATCTGCGATAAAAAAATACTGCGGCTAATAAGTCCAATAGGCCGATCGTCTTCAGTGACAGGCAAACTGGTCAGGTCACGGTGTTTGCTAAATACCTCTAATACCCTTTCATTGAGATCGTCTGCAGTAACCCAAGGGGTTTCCACACACAGATCCAGCGCACTGGGCTGCTGAACGACTGCTCTAAAACTCATTGGCGGAAGCGGCGACATTTGCATAGTGGTCATCGTCAGTTATGGCTGAATTATTGAGTTACAGTGATTTAAAACAATATGTAAATCACTCATCTTTATGGGCAAAATGCTATGCCATTGCAATTACGTGTGTATTACAGAAATACTGGTTTTTTATGACGCTGTGGAACGACCAAACTACTTAATCATCTGGTTCTATGACACAACATAAAACTGAGTTGACTTATGCTATTGGGGCTGACACTTATAACTATGCTCAATAGCAGAATTTAAAAGGTGTCGATCCATCTTTAAGACCGAGACACAGTTCAGACAAATTAAGTTTGCGTGTGCATTTACCACCGACAACTTAAACCTGTTATTGAAAATCCCCGTAGCAATTGAGCTGCATAACTATAAACAACAAAGCTACTTTCAAAGAGAAGCTTCTGCTAAAACCTATAACTATTTAGATTTATCGCAAATTTGTGTCCACGGCTCAGGCATAGCAAGACCAAAGCCCTGACCATATTCAACGCCAAATTCTTTGAGCAAAATACAGGTTTCGTTGTCACTGACAAATTCAGCAATAGCCTCTTTTTTCATGCTATGGACTATATCTGTCATGGCTTTTACTAAAGCCGCGTCAGAGCTGTCACACTTCATATTTCTGACAAAAGACCCGTCAATCTTGACGTAATCCACGTCTAAGGTTTTCAGGGAACCAAAAGAAGACATACCCACGCCAAAATCGTCCAGCGAAAAACGACAACCGAGTTGGCGTAGCTCTCGGATAAACTTCTGAGCATGAGCCAGGTTTGTAATAGCTGCAGTTTCTGTTATTTCAAAACACAATTTAGAACCTGGTACATTGCTGGCTTTTAGTTGAGCCACCAACCAGGGCAAAAAACTCAAATCGCACAATGACACCGCAGAGATATTAATGGCGCATTTATCCAGCTCGGTTAAATACTCCGGGTGATGTTCCAGTTCACTTAAGACCTTAGTGATCACCCATTGGTCTATTTCCCGCATCATGCCCTGACGCTCAGCGAGTGGAATAAATACTCCAGGGGAAATGTCCTCCCCCGTATCGCCTTTGAGTCGCAACAAAATCTCGATATGGATTTGTCCTGTTTTAGCCAGCGGGATTATAGGCTGTGCGTAAAGAGTAAACTCGTCATTCACCAGAGCTCGACGAACCACATTCATAAAGTAGCGTTCTTGTTCAATATGGTTAAATTCCGGCGTTCTGTCGTCCACAATAAAATACTGATTTCTGCCTGCATTTTTAGCAATGTAGCAGCCTGCATCTGCGGCCTTCATCATATCAATCGGATCTCTGTGATAACCATCGCTCAGCTCAAGTACGCCTATACTGGCACCAACAATGAACACCTGATCATTCCAACGGAACCTGAAATCAGCAATGAGTTTGAGAAGTCGATCCAATACGATTTTTACCTGGGGTAGAGTCTTATTTCTGATCACCAGACAAAACTCGTCTCCTCCGACTCGAGCCAGTACATCATTTCGCTTTAAGCAACTGGACAATAATTGAGCAACCTTTTGCAGCAATTCATCTCCCGCCACATGGCCGCAGCTATCGTTCACTTGCTTAAACCTGTCCATATCGATGTAGCATAAAAATGACCTGGATTGTTCACCAACTAAACGCTGCAATTCATGACTAAAGGCATAGCGGTTTAATAGTCCGGTTAATTGATCATGATGTGCCTGGAATACAATTTTTTGTTGCAGCTCTTGCTCTTTCGATACATCGTGCAAGGTTAATGCAACACCTTTTTCGGTACGCACCAATTGAATCTTTAGCCAACTTACTGGACTCATACGCTCATGCGTCTGAATGATATCGCTGAAGGGTTCGCCATGCTGATACACCTTCAGACTAAGCTCTTCAAGTTGCGGATAGCCAATATGATGACTAAAGGTTGTCAGACTGGTGTGCGAAGGAATAGGGTGTATTTGATAAAACAGCTCTGCTGCGACTTTATTAAGGCTAATCACAGTAAATCTGGGCCTGGTTACAATGGTCGTAGCAACAAAAAGCAAGACGCCGTCTAAAGAAGCGTCGGCTGCAGATTGATAAAAAGACTGCAGCTCCTTGATATGTAGTTCACGTCGAAGCCACCCCGACAGTATCAGGTACACAGCTATAGATAATAAAAAGCCGGTTAGTGCAATAAGGGAGGGCTGACGATACGTATCTTCGTAACTTTGGGTTTGTAAACGCCAGTCTCGTTTAGCGAAGCTGCTATGGATCTCTGCGTAAGGGTATCTGTTTTTGATCTTACCCAAGGAGAGAATTTGGAAATTCCCATCCATGACATCCAGACTAATTTGCCGTTCTTCAAAATCACTGGTTAATGCATAGAGCACAGCTCTGTTGTCGATCAAGGCCGTCAGATACCAGGCCAGTTTATCATTGATATAGACGGGCATACTCAGTGCTACATAGTGCTCTGAGCGTAACGTGATCACGACAGAGTGAAACTCATGAGTAAAATCAAATGTACTGTTCAATAAATTCTGCAAGGGTGTAGCGATCAAGCTTCGGTTGTCTTGCTGGATAGACCATGTGATCTGAGCTTGAGCATCAGACAGGATTATATCTTCAAAGCCAGGTAGCATCCTGCTGATATCTTTTGCTCTGACATTAAACCAATCTACCGGATTCGCTAATCCGGTTGGCCAGTTCTCTGCAAGGCTACGAAGAGCTCTCGAACGGTCTGCAGACAGTATCTCCAGTGAAGTGCCTAGTTGCTGAGCCAGATTGCTAGAGCGTAATTTGCTTTTATTAAATTCTTGCTGATAGGAATAAGCGGCAATAATCAGGGTCGTACTGAGAATGACAAGAGCGCTGGCGAGTGGTAAATAGTCCAAAAACTTTCGCATACATAGACCCCCGACAATACAGCCGCAAGCATACGACACATTTATGGCAGAATTATTGCTCCATGGTCAGATAAGAAAAAGAGGAGCTAAAGAGCTCCTCAAAGACAA
Source organism: Rheinheimera sp. A13L (assembly GCF_000217935.1). GTDB lineage: Bacteria > Pseudomonadota > Gammaproteobacteria > Enterobacterales > Alteromonadaceae > Pararheinheimera. Next base: position 48,060 of record NZ_AFHI01000019.1, on the reverse strand, counting down.
GGACTAAAACTGCTGGATCAACAGGGAAAGAATCAACATACCTCATGTCTGCCTAAACAAATTCAAACCGCTTACACAAACATAATAAATTCCTGAAAAACTCAACAAGGTATTTTGTTTTACTTGCTACGGAGCTGGCAGTGCAGACCAGATGCGCAAAAGCTGCATCTGGTCTTTGCAAACGATGAATTAATACTACGCGGTAAACCACAGCATGTTAGCAGGCTAAAGTTTTAAGCCTTAAATTTATCCACAGTTTGATGCAACATACTGGCCTGATTGGCAACTTCTTCACTGATTTGGGCATTGTGTTTGGAAATATTTAACGAGTCTTCAGAAATATCCCGAATACGCACTACATTTTTATTCACATCAGCAGCCACTAAACTTTGCTCTTCCACTGCAGTGGCAATTTGGGTAGTCATATCCATAATCTGAGCCACGTCGTTGGTGATTTGTCTTAACAACTCTATGGTCGAGCCTGCCTGACTGGCACTTTCTTTGCCTTGAGTCTGGCAGTTTTGCATCACAGCCACAATGTTTTTGGTGCGTTGCTGTAGACCTGAAATGATTTTCTCAATCTGGCCTGTTGATTCCTGAGTACGCTGCGCCAGGCTACGAACTTCATCCGCCACAACGGCAAACCCCCTACCTTGTTCGCCAGCACGCGCCGCTTCAATAGCTGCATTGAGCGCCAACAAATTGGTTTGTTCAGCTATACCCCGGATCACATCCAGCACAGAGCCTATAGTAGCGCTGTCTTGCTCCAGTTCTGTCAGAACCACTGAAGCTTGCTGCAGTTCCTGGGATAAACCATTAATACGTTTAACGGTTTGCTCTACCTCTTTTAAACCTGACATGGCGTTGGCGTTGGTGTCTTGTGCTTTAGACGCAGTGTTTTCGGTATTGACCGCTATTTCATCGACAGTAGCGCCCATTTCCGTCACAGCGGTAGCCACCATATCGCTTTCCATTTGCTGCTGTGCCATACCTTTACTGGTTTCCGAGGTGGATTTTGCCAGTTCATGTGTGGCAACATCCAACATTTCCAACGCTTGGTTGACGTTACGTACCAGCCCCTGCACATCAGACAACATATGATTAAAATCTTTAGCTAGAGTGGTCATTTCATCCTGACCCTCTTCGTCCACCCGTAAACGGAAGTCGTTGTCTCTGCGAACTAAAGCTATGGTCGCGCAGACCTTTTGTATAGGTTGCAGAATGCTGTTACTGGTCATCAGCACTAAAGCTATCACCAGAACCAGTACCAGGACAAACAAGCTGATGGCCAGAGTTTCACTGGACGAACTGGCTTGCTGTACTGCAGCTTCAGCTTCTTTTGACATAGATTCCAGGCTGTCTTCAGTCTGATGAATAGCAGCACGCATTTGTCCCATCAGCCCCTGGTCATGGGCCAAACCAATTTTTTGCTCCCCTTCCACTAATTGCACAAAAGCTACACCATAAGCATCTGCCAATTGCTGCAATTGCGACACCAAAGCAGGGTCTGAAATATTTTGCTGAATTTGTGCACGAAAACCTGCGAGCCCTTTGTTAAAAGCTGTTAAGTACTTCAAATCTTTTCGCAGCATAAAGTCTTTTTCATCACGACGCAGTTGTAATAACTGAGCTGTTAATTGCCAGTCACTGATGTCTTTAAAAGCCTGGCCTAACGCATGAGCTTTTGAACGGAACTCGCCATATAAACCGGATTCAGGGTCTAAACCCACCTCAACCGAAAGTTGCACCAGTTGATTAAACAACTGCTGATAGGTTTGAGTGAACTCACTAAAAGACTTCAAGGCGGTGGTGTCTATACCTTCGGCTGCCAGGCCATCTGTCAGCACTTTGACTTTATTGTTCAGTTCAGTTGAAGACTGATTAAATTTTTGCTGATATTCGATATCAGAGCGCAGTAAAAAGTCCTTTTCATCACGACGTAATTGCAGTACAGCTGGCTTGAGGTTTTCAACCTCAAGCCGTAACTCTGATAAAGAATTAAGCTGGTTGCTTTGGAACAATAACAACCCCAACATAATTAACATCGACACAGCGACTGTCACTGCATTCAGCAACAAACGCTGACGTATTGAAAACTGACGTAAAAAGGCCATTTGAGCTACTCCACAAACAAAGGCAAGGCTATCCAACGGACTGAATCGACGAAGGATTAGTCGGAACTCGTTAATTATAGAGAAGCAAACTGAGAGAGTGATACTTTAGTCGAATGAAATATGAAATATTTAGTAAAACGTGCAAAATTAATGCAAAATTTGCTGTGCAATCACGCTACTGGACACACCCAAAGAAGAACCTGCCAGAATATCCAGTGGAAAGTGTACCCCTAACAGTATACGTGACAAACCAATTAAGCCTGCCCAGCTAAAAGCCAACCAGGCCCACTGTGGATAAAAACACAACAAAGCACTGGCAACAACAAAAGCCGCAGCTGTATGACCAGAAGGTAAGCTGAATTTATCTGAGGCTTCAATATGGGCCTGCATCATTCCCGCCATTAACTGATAAGGGCGTTGACGGCGAATCGAGTTTTTCAGCAACAGATACAAAGGCAGTTCGATCGCAAAGCTGAGCAGTAGCAACTCGGTAAAGGCACTGGCATGGGTCAGTTCTAACGCAAACAGCAACGCAACTAACAACAGGTATAAAGGGCCGTCACCGGTTTTAGAACACCAGAAACTAAATTGATAGATACGTTTTCGTTCACTTTTGCTAAAAAGCGCAAGAAAACAGCGCTGGTCCCACAAGCCGAGCTTTTGTAACCACATAAGCCACCCGTCGTTTTACCCTGACTCTTGTAGCTTAAAGAGGCTTAGTGACAAAAACATGACAACCAATAAATGGTCAGGACAAGGTACAGCCATTCAACAAAGCCAAAGCTTCAGCTTCAGGCAAAGGTTTAGCCAGTAAGTAGCCCTGAATCGCATCACAGGCTAAAGTACGAAGTAACTGCAACTGGGTTTCAGTTTCAACCCCTTCCGCCAGAATACGCTTGCCTAAGCCATGAGCCAGAGTAATCATGGTTTTAACTATCATCATATCGGAATCATTCGCGGCCATATCGGTGACAAAGCTACGGTCAATTTTGATTTTGTCGATTGGCATTTTTCGTAAATAACCTAAAGACGAATAACCAGTACCGAAGTCATCAATAGAAACACGGATACCCATTTGCTGTAACTCATTGATGTAGTTAGAGCCTTTTTCCATATCACTCATGGCCGTATTTTCTGTGATCTCAAGTTCCAGTACAGCTGGTGAAACCTGATACTTCAACAGTAACTGCTGAATTCGCCCTTTTAAGCCATCCACCTGAAAATGCACGGGTGACATATTTACAGCGATGGGAATATGAATACCTTGTTTTTTCCATTCGGCTAAAGTGCCGACCGCTTTCTCCAGCAGCAACAAATCCAGCTCTTTACTTAATCCGACTTGCTCAACTAAAGGTAAAAACTGGCCCGGCATCAGCAAACCTTTTTGCGGATGCTCCCAGCGCACTAAAGCCTCAAAAGCCTCAATTTTTTGCTCACGAAGGTCCCATTGGGGCTGGAAATAAAACACAAATTGATCTTGTTCCAGAGCCAGTAGCAAGTCTTTTTCTAAATTCAGCAAACGGGCTGATTCTTCTTCCATGCCTGGCTGATAAAAGGTACAGCGTTGCTGCAGACGCTTACAGTGGTGAAAAGCAATATTGGCTTTCTGCAATACCTGATCGGCTTCCACAGCATGCTGTGGTGCATTGGCTAACCCTATACTGGCCGTTAATTTGATCAAGCCGTTGTCTGTGGTAAAGGGCTTTTCAATCAGTTGCTCCAGATGCTGTAACGCAAACAGCTTTTGTCGGTCTGTACTGCAATCTTCCAGTACCAACGCAAAAATATCGCCACCTGTGCGGGCTATCAGCCGGGGCTTCACAATAGAGGATTCAAAACGCCGGTTGACTTCACGTAAAATACGGTCGCCTTGTTTTAAACCAACAGACTCATTCACCACCTTAAAGCTATCCAGACCAATCATCAGCAAGGTCAATGGCGTATCTGCCTGCAACAATAATTCTAACTCCCGCAACAAAGCGTCCCGGTTTAAAGCTCCGGTTAAAGGGTCATGACTATCCAGATACTGGGTTTTGGCCGTTAATTCGCGGTTCGTGCTGCGCTCATCTTCCTGTAACCAAATGATCAGGCCTAAGCCTAAGATCACCTGGATCAGTAGTTCCAGATGTTTGAAATACATAGCAACCTGATGGTAGTCGACTTCAGCATTCTGCCAGGCTATAGCGCTGCCACTGGTCAAAAAAAGCAAGCCCCAGGCCAACATCGCACTGGCAACCACTTTGGTGGCAAAAATAAGTTTAGTTAAACTCCATAACCAAAATCCTGCCACACACAAAGCAGCACCAATCAAAAATAGCCGCATATAAAGCTGCAGGTAGACCAGCCAATCCTGGGCCTGAGGGAAAACCAGAAACGGGACTACAGAAAAAAATGAAATACCTGTCACCAGCAACAACAGCTGATTCACTGTTCTTGCGGCCAGTCGTTGTTGTTTTACCGCTTCAAAAACCCCAACCAGGATCCAAACGGCGAAGCCATAACAAAAACAGATTAATAAAAATTTAACCATCTGCCCCAACCAGACAGCGGCAAATACAGGTCGCCAGAACACATCCACCAGGACTAAAGCTGCGTAGGCAGTAAAACAACAGAAAGCTATAGCCCAGGATTTCAGGTAGTTGCGTTGATACACCCTGAAAAAATACCAAAGTAAAGCAGAGAGGGTGATTGCAAACCCTATTTGCGTCAGGTGTAACAAGGTACGGGCTAACAGCTCTGAACTCAAAGGCAGGATCCTGATTAAACAACTTTAATTAAATTAGCAAAGTCACCTTAGCACTGGCAACACAGAGTCACAATCAAGGTGTAGAAGAATAGTGAAATGAACAATTAACCTTGCTGTGCTAAAAGGTTCTTGCGATAAAACAGCGAGCGAATCTAAAGAATTGAATTTGTATTAAAGCCACGTAGTTACATAAGCATAGACGAACTATGGTATTGGGCGAATGAGCGCAATTCACGACCTTGCAGCTTCAGATGAGACGGGTTAATAACCAAAGCAACTGGAGTTGCAAGTAAGCGACAGACGAGTGAGCCCCCATGAACATAGATAAACTCTGTGATTGGGGCGAATGAGCGCAGTCAACGACCTTGCAGCTTCAGGTGAGACGGGTTCATACCCTAAGCAGATGAAGTTGCAACGAGGCGACAGACGAGTGAGTCCCCATGAGCATAGACAAACTATGTGATTGGGGCGATTGAGGGCTGTCAACGACCTTGCAGCTTCAGGTGAGACGGGTATACTGTGTTTTTGATCAAAGACTTAACCTTTGGAGCACAACATGGAATATAACACTTCGGAATTATGTGACCTTTATGCAGACATGATCGATGTGGTTGAGCCCATTTTCGCCAACTACGGTGGTCGTCGTTCTTTTGGTGGCACAATCCAGACGATTAAATGCTTTGAAGACAACGGTTTAATTCGTCAGGCTTTAGCTGAACCTGGCGTCGGTAAAGTGTTATTGGTTGACGGTGGTGGTTCAGCCCGTCGTGCTTTGATCGATGGCGAGTTAGCATCTCTGGCTGCAACTAACGGTTGGGAAGGTATTGTTTGTTACGGCAGTGTGCGTGATGTTGATACGCTGGAAGATTTTGATATTGGCATTCAGGCAGTCAACGCTATTCCTGTAGGTGCTGATGATCGTGGTTTTGGTGAACACGAAATTCCTGTTAATTTTGGTGGTGTGACTTTTTTACCTGGTGATCATCTGTATGCAGACAATACAGGTATTATTTTGTCACCCGAGCCTTTAGATCTGGAATAACAGATGAGTGATGCTGTCATTCGCTATCAGGCCGCCGCTTTGGCGGCCTTTCAACAACAACGTGAAGGTGAAACCCGTTTAGGTCAGGCTTTGCGTTATCCGGATCCCGGCTTGCCTTTAGCTGAAGCTTTGGCTACTGCAAAGCAGCAAGGCTGTGCTTTTGTGTTATTGGGTGTGCCTGAAGATATAGGGCCACGCGCTAACCTGGGTCAGGGCGGCTCCGAGCTTGGCTGGCAGGCTTTTGTCCGTAAGTTTATTAATTTACAACAAAACGATTTTTTAGACGGCTCACAAATATTGATGCTGGGTGAGCTGAACTGCGCCGACTTGCAACAGCAAAGCCAAAATGCCGATATCGCGACCTTACGTACCCTCTGCGCAGACATTGATTTACGTTTAGAACCCGTGCTGCTGGCCATCTTCAATGCGGGTTTAACGCCCATTGTTATAGGTGGGGGTCATAATAACAGTCTGCCGTTATTAGCCGCTTTAGCCAAAAGTGAACAACAGGCCGTCAATTGCATTAACCTTGATCCTCATGCGGATTTTCGTTTACTCGAAGGACGCCACAGCGGTAATGGTTTTAGTTATGCCAAAGCTGCGGGTCATTTAGAGGGTTATCTGGTCATGGGTTTGCACGAGTTGAAAAACTCAGCGAGCTCTTTAGCGCAAATTAAATCGGCTGGCGTGGATGTGCTGAGTTATCAGCAACTCTTTGTGCGGGAACAGGCAACATGGCCAGAGCTGCTGAAACTCTGGTTAAGTCAACGCGATCCGCAGCAGGTCTTTGGTATAGAGCTGGATACAGACGCCATTACCGGTATGCCCGTCAGTGCTTACAACAGCTGCGGTGTGTCAGTGCAACAAGCTGAACATTTTGTTTATCTGCTGGCAAGCCAAGCTCAAAGCCGTTATTTACATCTGGCTGAAGCAGCTCCGGCTCAGCATCCGGCAGGTTTAGCCGCAGGTATGAATGATGCAGGCCAGATCTTAACTGCTTTAGTCTGTGCTTTCCTATTCGGAAAACAAAACTAATACGTCGCTTTGCTATAACTCCACTGTTTTACCCAGTCAGGGAAAGCGTCCAATGCAAAGGGTTTGGCATATAAAAAGCCCTGCCCTCTGGCACAACCCATAGCAATCAGTTTTTGCTCCACTTCAGGTTGTTCTATACCCTCGGCTACCACCATAAAATTCATATTTTTTGCCATATCAATAATGGCGCCGGTAATAGCGGTATGGGTATCGGAGCGGTGCAAATCAAAAATAAAGGAGCAATCCACTTTCACCTGACTGATAGGTAATTCCCGCAAATAGGCCAAAGAGGAGAATCCGGTTCCAAAATCGTCCAGTGCCAGCTCGACACCAAGCTGTGCCAGATGGTTGAGCATCCGCATCGCTTTGTCAGGTTCTGCCACTAAAGCACTTTCTTTTAATTCCAGCACCAGTTGCGAAGGCTTCACCTTATATCGTTTAAGCAAGAGCTCTAAACTGTCCACCAGCTCATCCTGCAATAAATCTTTACTGGATATATTCACCGCTATTTTGCAATGGATCTCTTGCTGCGCCAGTTCAGCCAAAGTCATCACCGCCTTTTCCAATACCCACTGAGTCAGCGGATAAATCACGCCCATTTGTTCGGCCAGTTCTAAAAACTCAGCTGGACCTAACAAACCACGGCGTGGATGATGCCAGCGTACCAAAACTTCACCAGCTACGACCTGGCGTGAACTTAAAGCAATTTGTGGCTGGATATGCAGTTTCAGTTGCTGCTGACTAATGGCATGCCGCAGCTCGGCCATTAAGCCCAGTTTTTCATTGTTGTAACTGATCAGATCCGGATGGAAAACTTGCGAGCTGGTCTGGGTCCATTGCCGGTTTTGCATGGCAAGATGAGCGCGGTCAATCAAATCAGATAACAATTCCCCATGTTGTGGATAATGTGCAATACCACTTTTGAGCTGGTATTCCACGGCACAGCCATGAATAAGTAAAGCTTCAGGGACCTTATGTTCCAGTCGGCGGGCAATTTGCTCAGCTGCATGTTGACGGGTGCTGGCATCCACCCACAATACAAAATCCACTCCGCCTAAATGTGCAACTTTGCTGCTTTGTTTACCTTCTTGTTCCAGTACCAGCAGCTCCTGATCCTGTTGCACTGCTGCATTAATACGCTGCGCTATCTGCAACAACACTAAATTGGCATTCTGATGACCCAGAGCCTGATTCACCCGTTCAAAGTTCTGAATTTTTAATAACAATAACGAGGCTTTCTGATTGGAATGGCTGCGACACCAAAGCTCAAACTGCTGTTGTAACTGCAATTTATTCGGCAAACCACTGGTATCATCATGCAAAGATAAAAAGGACAGGTCTTGGGGTTTAGCTTCTTCTTCCACGGGTTGTTGCCGGGCCAGACGTTTTTTCAGCACCAGCACCCAGCCAGCTAACAGCAGGACCAAGGCGGCTAACAACAGCACTATATACAACAAAGGCTGGCCAGCCAGACTCTGGGCCAAAGCAGGGGCAGAGCTGGTCAGCAATACAACAGATAAAACAGACCTGAAAGGTAACAACACAGCTAACACTCAAAAGATCAGATAAGATCTTAAGATTACTCTGTTTTCCTGCCTTGTAAAGTTAGCTCAGTCCACGCAGATTGACATCCCGCCCTGCTTTGACCAATTGAGTTAAAGTGTTGACCCCAAACTGATAACACAGCTCTGCCGGCTGACTGATTTGATAGAGTCCAAAGTCAGCCTGCAGCCCAACAGCTAAAGTACCTCTGTCGGTTTTACCCAAAGCAGCTGCCGCATGCCGGGTGACACCGGCTATCGCCTCTTCCGGCGTAAAGCGGAATAAAGTACAGGCCATATTCAGCATCAACAGCAGGTTACAGAAAGGCGAAGTTCCAGGGTTTAAGTCAGTGGAAATTGCCATAGGCACCTGATGTTTACGCAACAGTTCAAAAGGAGGTAACTTAGTTTCACGTAAAAAATAAAAGGCGCCAGGCAACAGCACAGCCACAGTACCTGCAGCTTTCATTGCCAGCACGTCTTGCTCTTGTAAATATTCAATATGATCAGCAGATAAACCATTAAACTCAGCCACTAAACTGGCACCACCTAAATGCGATAACTGTTCAGCATGGGCCTTTACCGGCAAGCCCAAAGTTTTGGCTTTTTCAAACAATAAACGGCTTTGTTCTACGGAAAAACCTATGCCTTCACAAAATACATCTATAGCGTCAACTAAGCCTAACTGATGCAGTTGGGGCAACATCTGATCCACCACAAGCTGCATATAGTCTTCAGGACGTCCGGCATATTCCAAAGGCAAAGCATGAGCACCTAAAAAGGTTTTCTGAATATCTATTGGATGAGTGCGATCAAGCTCTGCTGCTACTTCGAGGATTTTTTGCTCTGTTTCCAGATCCAAACCATAACCTGATTTGATTTCTACTGTCGTCACGCCCTGTCTTAAAAGTGCATTCAACCGCTGTTTACTCAGCACAAACAAGTCTTCATGGCTGGCGGCACGGGTTGCAGCCACAGTGGATTTAATACCACCGCCTGCCTCAGCTATTTGCTGATAAGTCGCGCCATTTAAACGCATTTCAAATTCATTGGCGCGGCTACCTGCATACACCAGATGAGTATGGCAGTCGATCAAACCCGGCAATAACCATTGGCCCTTACCGTCATACAAAGGAGTAGATAACAAATCCGTTTCCGGCAATTCTGCCTTAGGACCCAACCAGGCAATACGCCCCTCTTTCACGGCCAAAGCGCCATTGGGTATGGCACCATAAGGTTCACCATTATCGGTCATAGTGGCTAAATTGACATTAATCCAAATTGCATCAAAGACTTGCATTTCATCCCCTTCATGGCGTTTGGCCTGATTTTTCAGCGCTGAAATTAATTCTACCCGATCAACTTGTATATACAACCAAATTCAGCTATTTTTCTTAGCATTAAACTCGAGGCGTCAAAGCGGTCATGGAAAACAGTTCAGGGCAAAAGAAGTTTGCCACTATCAAAGATTATATTTTGAGTCAGGTTGAAACTGCAGCCTGGCCTGAGCATAGTCGTATTCCATCGGAAAACGAGCTGGCTACTCAATTTTCGGTCAGTCGCATGACGGCACGCCGTGCTTTGCAGGAACTGACCGAACAAGGCGTTTTATATCGCACTCAAGGGGTTGGCAGTTTTGTCGCCTCGCCTAAGTCACAATCTTCCTTGCTGGAAATTCGTAATATTGCCGATGAAATTCAGCGCCGTGGCCATTTTCATAAAGCTGAACTGGTGCAACTGACCAGCCTGCCTTGCCCTGGTGTGGTGGCTACGGCTTTAGGTTTAAGCCGCAACGCTCCGGTGTTTTTTTCACTCATTGTGCATTATGAAAACCAGCAGCCACTGCAGCTGGAAGCCCGTTATGTGAATCCACAGCAGGTGCCGGATTATTTAGCTCAGGATTTTGTATTACAAACGCCTCATGAATACTTAAGTGCTGTAGCGCCTTTAACAGACGCCGAGCATATAGTTGAAGCTGTATTGCCAGATGAACTGACCCGTCAGCATTTAAAAATACCAGCTTCTGAACCTTGTTTACGCCTGACACGCCGCACCTTCAGCCGGGGTGGCGCAGTCAGTTTTGCTTACCTTACCTCTGCAGGCAGCCGCTATCGTTTAGGCGGCCATTTATCTATTAAACCCAAGACTTAATGAGAGAATCCCTATGAGTAATCCACGTTTAGACCCAAGCCGTGTGATCCGTGCCGCCCGAGGCAGTGAAATTACCGCTAAAAGCTGGCAGACCGAAGCCGCCAAACGTATGTTGATGAATAACCTCGACCCTGAAGTGGCAGAGCACCCAACCTCTTTAGTAGTGTACGGTGGCATAGGCCGTGCAGCTCGCGACTGGGCTTGTTATGACAAAATTGTTGAAGTACTGGACAGATTAAACGACGACCAGACCTTATTGATCCAAAGCGGCAAACCAGTGGGCGTATTCCCGACTCACCCGGACGCCCCTCGTGTCTTGCTGGCCAACTCAAACCTGGTGCCAAACTGGGCCAATTGGGAACACTTTAACGAGCTGGATAAACAAGGCCTGATGATGTACGGCCAGATGACTGCTGGTTCATGGATCTACATTGGTACTCAGGGCATAGTTCAGGGCACCTACGAGACTTTTGTTGCCATCGCCAAACAGCATTTTTCCGGTGAGCCCAATGGCAAATGGGTATTAACTGGTGGTTTAGGTGGCATGGGCGGTGCTCAGCCATTAGCTGCTACTATGGCTGGTTTTCATATGATTGCCTGCGAAGTGGATGAATCCCGTATCGATTTCCGCTTACGCACTGGTTATGTTGATCAAAAAGCCTACAACCTGGATGAGGCTTTAGCTCAATTAGAAGCAGCCAAAGCATCAGGCAAACCCACTTCTATCGGTTTGTTAGGCAATGCGGCAGATATCTTCGCCGAACTAGTGAAGCGCAACATTATTCCTGATGTAGTGACTGACCAAACGTCGGCTCACGATCCACTGAACGGTTACCTGCCACAAGGCTGGACCATGGATCAAGCCAAAGCGCGTCGCCTTGAAGACGAAACAGCTGTAGTACAGGCCGCCAAAGCCTCTATGGCAATCCAGGTTCAGGCGACTTTGGATATGCAAAGCAAAGGCGCTGTTGCTGTGGATTATGGCAACAATATCCGTCAGATGGCTTTGGACATGGGTGTAACAAACGCCTTTGATTATCCGGGTTTTGTGCCCGCTTATATCCGTCCGCTGTTTTGTGAAGGCATAGGCCCATTCCGCTGGGTGGCTTTATCAGGCGATCCTGAAGATATCTACAAAACCGATGCGAAAGTCAAAGAACTGATCCCGGATAATCCACATTTACACCGCTGGCTGGATATGGCGCGTGAGCGGATTAAATTCCAGGGTTTACCAGCCCGCATTTGCTGGATTGGTTTAAAAGACCGTGCCCGCATTGCTTTAGCTTTTAACGACATGGTGAAAAATGGCGAGTTAAAAGCACCGATCATTATTGGCCGTGACCATTTAGATTCCGGCTCTGTGGCCAGTCCAAACCGTGAAACTGAAGCCATGATGGATGGATCAGATGCAGTGTCTGACTGGCCATTATTAAACGCGCTGTTAAATACAGCGGGCGGCGCAACCTGGGTGTCATTGCATCATGGTGGTGGTGTAGGTATGGGTTACAGCCAGCATTCAGGGGTGGTGATTTTAGCCGACGGTACTGAAGCTGCAGCACGCCGTTTAGGCCGCGTATTGTGGAATGACCCGGGCACTGGCGTGATGCGCCATGCCGATGCAGGTTATGACATAGCGAAAAATTGCGCCCGTGAACAAGGCCTTGATCTGCCAATGATCAACCAGAACTAATTTGAAGGATAAGACTATGACTTACGCTTTAACCATCACCCCTGGTGAACTGACTCTGGCGCAACTGCGTCAGGTGCAACAACATGCAGTCACTGTGACTTTGGACCCAGCGGCTTTGCCAGCTATTGAAGCATCAGCTGCTACAGTGGCCAAAATAGTCGCCGAAAACCGCACTGTGTATGGCATCAATACAGGCTTTGGTTTATTGGCCAATACCAAAATTGATCAGGACAAACTGGAAACTTTGCAGCGTTCTATCGTTTTATCTCACGCCGCTGGGTTTGGCGATTTGATGGACGACAGCACAGTACGTTTAATGCTGGTACTGAAAATTAATTCCTTGGCCCGTGGTTATTCTGGCGTTCGCCCTTTAGTGATCGAAGCGCTGATTAAACTGGTCAATGCAGGTGTTTATCCTTGCATTCCGAAAAAAGGCTCAGTAGGCGCTTCAGGCGATTTAGCCCCTTTATCTCATATGGTGTTGCCACTGATAGGTGAAGGCGAAGTTTGTATCGCAGGCCAGATTTATTCTGCCAAAGAAGGTTTAGCAATAGCAGGTTTAGAGCCAATCACCTTGGCAGCGAAAGAAGGTCTGGCCTTATTAAACGGTACTCAGGCCTCCACTGCTTTTGCCTTAGAAGGCTTATTCCGCGCTGAAGATTTATACGCAGCAGGTTCTGTGATTGGTGCTATGAGTGTGGAAGCTGCTATGGGCAGTCGTTCTCCTTTTGATGCCCGTATTCATGCGGTACGTGGTCAGCAAGGCCAGATAGATGCAGCTTTGATTTATCGCCACTTGTTAGGTGAAAGTTCAGAAATTGCAGATTCACACAAAAACTGTGAAAAAGTACAAGACCCATACAGCTTACGTTGCCAGCCTCAGGTGATGGGTGCCTGTTTAGCTCAAATCCGTTTCGCAGCTTCTGTGTTATTGGTTGAAGCCAATGGTGTGACAGACAATCCGTTGGTGTTTGCTGCTGAAGATGACATTATCTCTGGTGGTAACTTCCATGCTGAACCTGTGGCTATGGCCGCCGATAATCTGGCTTTGGCTATTGCTGAGATAGGTTCTATTTCAGAGCGCCGTATGGCTCTTCTGATCGATTCACATTTAAGCAAGTTACCCGCCTTCTTAGTCAATAACGGCGGCGTAAACAGCGGCTTTATGATTGCTCAGGTCACAGCAGCAGCTTTGGCTTCAGAGAATAAATCTCTGGCGCATCCGGCATCTGTCGACAGCTTACCTACGTCAGCGAACCAGGAAGATCATGTGTCTATGGCCACTTTTGCTGCCCGTCGTTTAGCCGATATGGCTGAAAATACGTTAGGCGTACTGGCTGTTGAGTATCTGGCAGCTGCTCAGGGTTTAGACTTCCGTGCACCATTAAAAGGCGCAGTTGCAGTAGAACAAGCCAAAGCCGTATTACGTCAGGAAGTCAGCTTCTATGATGTTGACCGCTACTTCGCGCCAGATATCGAAAAAGCCGCTGAACTCTTGCGCCATGGCAGCTTAAATTCTTTACTGCCTGCTAATCTATTAAGCAGTTTTTAAGCTTCTATTTTTATTAGTTTTTTTGAAAAAGAGCACCAAATTGGTGCTCTTTTTTTATCTGCATCGAATAAATTTGCACCAATCTGGCTAGACCAGTTGAAAAAACTTTGTTAGTTTCAGCTGTCTATTTTCTATCTATCGCATTCTAACCAATACTAAAACCATAACAGCTGTTGGAATTATCCTATGAAACTTCGGGTTGCACATAAAATTTATCTGGGCTTTGGCTTTATTGCCTTGCTGTTATTAGTCGCCAGTTTATCTTCACTCTGGAGTTTTGCCGTAGTAAACAGCACCAGCAGCCAGATGAATGAAACTGCAGTGCCAGTGCAACAACAAAGCAATATGGCACAAATTCAATTATTGAAACTCGCCAAGTTGTCTGCTTTGGGTTACACAGCTGAAGATGCAAAGAGAATTAAGAGTTATCAAGATGAATTTACTCAGGCAGCCGAAGTCTACCGTAACAGAATGGCCAGCCTGACGCCTTTAGTTGCCAAAGAACCTACTTTACAAAAACCCTTAGCTGAAGCTCAGCAAACCTATCAGGCCTATCAACAGGCTGTTGAACAATTATTTAAAGCCCGTTTAGAAGCCATAGCTCAGGGTGATCAAGCCTCAGCTGAATTAAAAGAGCTGGAAAACCTGATTGATACAGCAGGTGCTACCTTAGTGGATATTTCATTTTTGGAAGCACCGGGTAAAACCAGCCAAATGGAACTCTTAGAAGGGGCAGCTGGCCGGGTAGATGGTCAGCTTTTGGGCCTGCTGAAAACTGTACGTGAAATTGCGGCCATGACAAATCCGGAGCAATTAGCCAGCAGTCAGGAGAACTTAGGTTTTGCTTTTAGTGATATGCAAGGCAACCTGGATTACATCGCCAATATAGTGAAGCAAGTGAATGCAGAGGACTTTTGGCAGGATTTTCTGGCTCAGCTGGACGACGCCAAAAGCCGGATTGAGGGCGAAAATAACTTAGTCAGTATCAAATTATTGCAGGTCAAACAACTACAAGCAGCGCGGCAGCAACTGGACCAGTCCGAGCAACAGGTGACCCAGGCTGTAGCCGCTTTAGATCAAATGATCAGCCAGGCAGACAGCCAGTTTAACTCGTTGCAGCAGGATCTATCCTCAGCTCTAAATTCCGGCACTATCCGCGCTGTGATTATGCTGATTGTTTTGGTTGGCTTAGCTATAGGTGCTGCTTATCTGACCATCAAAGCCATGATAACCCCTTTGTCCGGGATCAACAGAGTCTTGGGTCGCATAGCCCAAGGTGATTTAAGCCGCGAGCTGACCATCAATTCCGATGATGAATTTGGTGAGTTATCTGCCAATGTGAATACACTGATTAAAGCCTTACGCCAGTTGATTGAACAAATACAACAAGGGGTACTGGAACTGAATCAGAGTGCCCGTTTATCCAGTCAGGAAGTCAGCGCTATTCATCAGGCTTTAAGTACCCAGCATCATCAGGTGGCTGAGGTCAACGGTATCACCCAGCAGTTAGCAACCAATACTCATCAAATCGCCGAACAAGCCGATCAGGCGCAGCAACAAATGCAGCAGGCGTTAAGCCAAAGCCTGCAAATTGATCAGGTTTCAGCGGCCAACAATACCCTGATCCAGGAGCTGGCGCAGCAACTGAATGACACCAGCAATACAATGCAGGCCGTCAACGTTGAATCAAACAACATAGGCGGCATTCTGACGACCATTCGTGGCATTGCTGAGCAAACTAACCTGCTGGCGTTAAACGCCGCCATAGAAGCAGCCAGAGCCGGTGAGCAAGGCCGTGGTTTTGCTGTAGTCGCAGATGAAGTACGTTCTTTAGCGGTGCGCAGTCAGCAGGCCACGGATGAAATCCGCACTATGATAGCCAGCTTGCAGCAACAAAGTATGCATGCAGTGAAGTCGATTGAAAAAGGCCAGACTGATGCCAATAACTGTGTAGCGCAAAACAGTCAGTTGATGACTGCTTTGGCCGAAATTAATCAGGCTATAGAAGCTATGCATCAGATCAGTGACAACATAGCCACTACGACATCCAGTCAGTTACAGCTTGGAACTGCGATAGAACACAGCATGCACAGTATGGTGGATTTAGCAGAACAAAGTACTGAACGTGCAACCTCCACACTGGAACAAAGCGCTCAGGTAGCTACAGCAGCCAGTACACTGGAAAACGCAGTACGTAGCTTTAAATTGCATTAAACTTGTTGCAAATCCTCTCCAGCCAGAGCAACTGCTCTGGCTTTTTTATGTCCGTCAGGTACGAGTGAACAAAGCTCTTTGTACTTTAAAAGCAATGATCCAGATGCAAAGATTTCGCACACTGCGGTTCAATGGGTGTTTATTTCAGGTGCAGCTGTTTCTGCTGTTATTGGTTCAGAAGAATGGCCAGGCAGGATAAATTGAACAGAGGCTCTGCATACAGAATTGTGTTTACCACTTCTGATGCCAGGTCATATCAGCCAATTCATTGGATGAAACAAAGCAGATATAACTCAGAGATTGTTAGTGTGGAAGTAAAAAAAATGGCCAGACAGTGTCTGGCCAGGCAGGAAGTGTGTAATCCGTTATCTTTGTTCGTTCCATGTCTAACATTCGTAAACGCCTGATCATCATGACAAAT
The DNA here is from genome assembly GCF_000217935.1 of Rheinheimera sp. A13L. GTDB lineage: Bacteria > Pseudomonadota > Gammaproteobacteria > Enterobacterales > Alteromonadaceae > Pararheinheimera. The sequence goes on along the minus strand of NZ_AFHI01000019.1, from coordinate 31,554 downwards.
TTGGCGAAAAAAACATGATGGAAGCTTTATATAGCGTGATAACAGCCTTATATCAGCGCTAATTGGTCGAAACTTTCAGCATTCATGTATTTTTTCAAACGTTGTTGGTCAAAAAGTTCTATACCTGCTTCAGCCGCAAAGAGCCGTACCTGACTATTAATTTTTTGATAGCAGACAATCAAACCACGTTGGCAGTTGAGCGATAACATTTGTTGAAATACGGAGCGAACCTGAGCCACAGTTAAAGCCTGATCTAATTCAGGTTGAATATAAAGCAATAAAGCCTGCTGCTGGCGACGCACTAAAAAGTGGGAATCACAGTCTTCCAGCGATTCCATCTCGCGGCCAAAAAACTGCAATAAAAGTTGAGTGTTTTCTTTGAACTGTTGCTGTTGCCGTGCAAGCTTATTGCCTTGTGGCCACCACATTGGATTCAGCACCTCTTCCTGACGCTCCAGTTCCAGAAATGCCAGAATATTAAACAACAGGGCCAGCAGAAACATAGAAACAAAAAGCCATAACATGGCACTGGACCAGGTGGAACTTAACACCCAGTTTTGGCTGCCGGATAAAACTGAATACTCAGAAAATAGAAGGTAGGTTGCGCCTGCAATTATTCCTGCGGCTGTCGCAACACATGAGCTGATCAACCATTTATTATTCATTAGTGGCACTCCTGACGGACTTGATGACTGTAGTATCAAATCTGTCAGGAACTTTTACCTGAATTAACCCTGATATTTGCTTGACATATCTCAATATAAAAATACTGGTTTATGGAGCTAAAGGCGGGCGGGAATTTTTTGGTAACACAGCAAAACGCCCTTCAAAAACAGCCACTTGTATATCATCACAAAAAATACCCACTTTGATATCCAACCTGGCTTTACGTTGTTGATGCAAAGCAGAAAAGTCTGGTGCGCACTGATGTCGCCAGCAACGGCCTTCAGCAGCGCCAGTCACAGGTTTCAGATAACGGATATGTGCATCAGCCAATACAATATCGCCATCCAGTTGCTGATCTTTTAATAACAACCAGACCATACCCCACCCCGTTAAGGTACCCAGGGTATAAATACTGCCGGCAAACATGGTGTGATGTAAGTTGATATTGGGATCTAAAGGCGCGACACAACAGATCTTATGTTGATCCACCGACTGCACCTGCAATTGCATATAAGCGGACAACGGAATTTTTTGCCAGAAGGTGCTCTGCAATTCAGGTCGCCATTGTTGTAGCAAATCAGTTGAAGCAGAAAAGCCTAAGGTTTTGACGTAACGATGATGAGCTATACCAAATAACGAATTGGCGGGTTCAAGGTAGCTATAGCCTGCTTTTTGATAAAAACCTGAAGCTGTATCGCGGGCATTGAGAATGATCCGCTGCATGCCCTGCTCCAGCGCTACCTGTTCTAACTGCTGCAGTACCATAGCCCCTAAACCATGACCCTGCCATTGAGCTGACACCGCCATATAACGCACCTGAGCAGTCCGTTCATCCACTTTATGCAAACGGCCAACAGCCACCACCTCACCTTCTTCGGTGCACACCATACGATGAAAAGACACTGCTTCTGACTCGTCCTGTTCCGAGCCTTTGGGTTGATCCCAGGGGGCTCGCAACACTTGCCAGCGCAATTGATAATAAGCTAACCATTGAGCTTCAGTTTGTGGGGCGCTAAGCTGCCAGTTCACATCGTAGTCCTGTAGTCAGTTGATTTGAGGGTATTGTGGAACAAAAACCTGACGCTATACAACAGTTAGTCTGGTTTCAAGCGGGTCCGCCCCGGCTGGAACTGACTGAAGAAGGTCCTTTTTTATGCCTTTATCTGGACGGCATAATGCAAAGTAAGATGAACCAATTAGCACCGGCTGCGACACTTTCGCCGCATTTGGTGCCCATTTTACGTGCCCTGCAACAGCTAAAACCTGCGTCTGTATTACAGTTGGGATTGGGTGGTGGTGATATCAATCGTTTTATCAGCACTGTGTTGCCAAACACTCAGCTGGTGACAGTGGAGCCGCATCAGGCCGTGATTGATGCCTATCAGCGTTTTTTTTGCCTGAATGGTAAGGAAGAGTTAATAGCAATGCCTGCTCAGGATTTTCTGCAACACAGGACTGAGCAATGGTCTTTTGTACTCTGGGATATCTATCCGCTGTTTGACGGCTGGCAGCAGGCGATGCAAAAGACATTAGAGCTAAGCGGAACCATTTTGATTAATTTGTCACAACCTGAATACCAGCAGCAACTGGAAGCTTTGCTGACAAAACGTAGTTATCAGTGCCATCGCATCGAAGGTTACCTGAATCTGTTGTACGAGATTAAGTCTCAAGCAGAAAAGTGACAGGACCATTGTTCACAAGAGCCACCTGCATATCGGCGCCAAACTGCCCTGTAGCGACTTCAATACCGTAGCTTCTGCAATAAGCGACAAAGTCCTGATACAGCTTCAACGCCGTGTCAGGCACAGCAGCTGTGGAGAAACTGGGTCTTAAGCCTGAGTTAGTGTCTGCGGCTAAGGTAAATTGCGATACCACCAATAAGGCGCCACCCGCTTGCTGCACATTCAAATTCATTTTGCCGTTTTCATCGGAAAACACTCTGTATTTCAGCACTTTATCAGCCAGCTTTTTTAACTGTAATTCTGTATCGTCTTTTTCTACACCAAGTAATACCAATAAGCCGGTATGAATGGCACCAACCCGCTGGTGATCGACAGTCACACTGGCGGAGCTGACCCGTTGGATCAAAGCTTTCATAGTACTTCTACTTCCACAGCCTGCAACACATCAGCCATCACCAGACTGGCCTGATACAAGGCGCTGCGGATCCCAACTTCAGAAGCTGAATGCCCCGCATCGACCACCCAATTCAATTCTGCACCAGGCCAAAGCGACGCCAGACTAAAGGCATTTTCGGCTTTGCATACCATGTCATAACGACCATGCACTATCTGACAAGGTAAATGACTGATTTTATGTATGTTATTAAGCAACTGGTCGGTTTCAAAAAAACACTGATGCTGAAAATAATGATGCTCAATTAAGGCTAAAGCTAAAGCCGACCGGGCATCCATGTCACCGCCTCTGGAAAACTCATTAGGTAACAAAGTAGCAATGCGCGACTCCCAGATACTCCAGGCTAAAGCGGCCTCCAGTCGGAGGCTTTCGTCTTGATGATGCAACTGCAACTGATAAGCCTGCAGAATATCCAGATGTAACAGCTGCGCCACTGGCTTAATAAAATCCTGATAATAATCAGGAAAAACCTGACTGGCACCAAAACCAGCCCGGTACAACCAATCAATGTCCTGCTGACGCCCAAGGAAAATGCCACGTAAGATAAAACCCAAACAACGATCCGGATAAGCCTGCCCATAAGCCAAAGCCAAAGTGCTGCCCCAGGATCCACCTGCCACTACCCAACGTTGAATGTGCAAATGCTGACGAATTTGCTCCATGTCGGCAATCAAATGCACAGTGCTGTTGTTTTCCAGCTGCAAAGCAGGAGTGGATAAACCACAACCTCTCTGGTCAAAAATAATAATGTGGTACAAAGTCGGGTCAAACAGCTGGCGATGAAAAGGTGAACTACCGCCTCCAGGCCCACCATGGCAATAAATCACCGGAATACCTTGCGGGTTGCCACTTTGCTCCAGATAAATTTGCTGTCCATCTGCAGTGTCCAGCCATTGAGTCGAAAAGGCTTCTATAGCGGTAGCCGTATTCATGCTGTGGTGTCCTTTTCAGCTGCTTTTTCTGCTTCCGAAGCCGCTTGCAGATAACGTTCTTCCAGCAAAGCCGTTAACTCAGCCCCTAACAACACCACCAGCCACACCAGATAAATCCACAAAAACAAAATAGGCACTAAAGCCAAAGCACCATAAATGGCCTGATAAGACGGGAAATGAGTGATATAAAGAGCAAACCCCTCTTTTAACAACTCAAACAATACGCTGGCTGTTGTTGCACCAATCAGGGCATGGCGATACTGAACCTTGGCGTTAGGAACCACCAGATACAGCAGGAAAAACGCCAGAATAGAAAAAACATAAGGAGTCAGGGTCAGTAATATGCTGCTTAACCCTGGTGTATAACCTTCAGCCAGACTGGACAAAGACAAGATATAAGAGGTGACAGCGATGGAAGCCCCCAGCAGAATAGGCCCAAAGGTCAGCACCATCCAATAAATCGAAAACGAAATAATCAATCGTGGCCGTTTTTTGATGCGGAATATGCTGTTGATGGTTTTGTCGATATTGTGGATCAGCATTAAAGCCACCAGCACCAAAGCACCAATACCCACAGCTGTCATTTTGCCAATATTTTCAACAAAACCAGCAATATATAAACGTAATTCATCGCCTTTCGCCGGTGCTACATTGGCATATAAAAAAGCTTCAAGCTGGTCACGTAGCTCCCCAAACATAGGAAATGCGCCCATCACCGAAAACATCACCGCAATAAAAGGCACCAGGGACAATAACGAGATATAAGCCAGATAACCACCAATCACATTGATTTGGTCGTGCTGGCAACGTCTAAAATACAAAGTTAAAAAATCATTGCCCTTTAAACGCAACTGCTGCAGCTTCTCTTTGTCCCATCCTTGCGCCATCAGGTTTTACTCCACGAAGCTGAAGGCTGTACCTGAAGCTAAAGCTTCAGTTAAGGCCTGGCTTGGTTTTTCAATAAAATCAGCACCTTGCTGATCAATAAATAACACAGGCAACTTCAGTTCATCTGCCACTTTCAGTCCCTGCTCGCTACCCATACACAAAAAGGCGGTTGACCAGGCATCCCCCCAGGTTGGGTCTGGTATCAAAATAGTGGTAGACACCGTATTGTGGGTGACAGGTGTACCAGTGCGGGCATCCAGTACATGACTGTAGCGTACACCATCCAGATCATAAAAATGGCGATATGTGCCCGAGGTCATAATAGATAAAGGCTCGTCTTGCTGCACACTGATGATTTTTTGTAGTTTTTGTGAATCAGGTAAAGGTTTTTCAATAGCGACACGCCAGGCTTTAGCTTCCGGCTTTTTGCCTTTGCTCACCAGCTCGCCCCCTACTTCCACCAGATAATTTTGAATGCCTGCCTTATCGAGAATTTTTGCCAGTTGGCCTACTGTATAACCCTGAGCTATGGAGGACACATCCACTCTTAAACCCGGACTATGTTTTACCAGACGGCTGCCGTCACTGCTTACCTTGTCTAAACCAATAGTTTGTTTCAGTGTCTGAATTTGCTCAGCACTGGGTTTGGTTAATTTATCACCCCGAAAACCCCACAGTTCAAAATAGGGTTTTACCGTTAAGTCGTAACAACCTTCACTGTGGGCAGATATTTGTTTGGCAATATCCACCATCAGCACCAGTTCTTCCCCTACTTCCATCAGGTCCTGGCTTTGCTGAGCGTTAAAGGCCTCAATGACAGAGTCTGGTCTGTAGTTAGACATCAGCAGGTCAATGCGATCCAGTTCCTTTTTTAGTTGCTTTTCCAAAGCACTTTTGTCGATCCCCTGCTCTGTCCAGAAACTGACTGTAAAGCTGGAACCCTGGGCAGGGCCTGAAATACGTTGTATCGGATCGGGTTGACTACAGGCGGTTAAACCAACAAGAAGGAGGGCCAAAACACTCAAACTTTTTAACGACATAAGAGACTACAAACCAAAAGAAGGGTGGCGCCAGTGTAAACAAAATGAGTGGTAAAATCCAGCTGCCAGCGCCGTAGTGACTGGCTCCAGGCTAAATAAGCAGGCAAACTAAACGCTTAAATTCAGGTTTTGGTCGCTGCTAAATTGTGCATCACTCCAAGGCAGGTTAGTTTAGTCGCTGTCTTATCAGAAGAGGTTTACCAATGAAAAAGCCCGTGGCCTTTGCGCCCTTTATTTATTCCTGTATCGCCAGCACTGCTTTATTTTGTGCAGCACCTGTTTTGGCCTCAGCTGCAACCAGCCCTTACTTTGAATCTGAAGATATTTTTGCGCTGGAATATGCCAACGATCCACAAGTTTCACCAGACGGCAAACAAGTTGTGTATGTGCGTAACAGCAACGATATTATGACAGATGGCACCCATAGCAGCTTATGGTTGCTGGACGTAAAAACTGGCCGCCAAAGCCCTTTATTTGTTGATCAGTTTAACTATGGCAGCCCACGCTGGTCTGAAGATGGCAGCCGCATTGCCTTTATTTCTGACCGCTCCGGCTCACGCCAAATCCATGTGCATTACCTCAAAGAAAACAAAACTGCTTTAGTCAGTCAACTGCCTAAAAGCCCGGGTAACTTAAGCTGGTCGCCTGATGGTGAACACCTGGCCTTTACCATGAATGTGCCGGCTCAGCCGACTAAGCTTGCCAAAGCCACCAAAATGCCGAAAAAACCAGAAGGTGCTAAATGGTCAGAGCCAGCTGTTTTAATTGAGCGGGCTCAGTATCAGGCTGATGGTCAGGGATTTTTAAAATCAGAGTTTCGCCATCTGTTTGTATTGCCTGCAACTGGAGGCAAAGAACGTCAGCTGACGAGCGGTGATTTGAATTACGGTTCAGATTTAAGCTGGACACCGGACGGTAAAGCGCTGGTTTTTTCAGCCAACACCCACAAAGAATGGGAATATCAGCCACGCGACAGCGACTTGTATCAATTCACTTTGGCCAACAGCGAACTCAAACAGCTAACCAGTATGGCTGGCAGGGAAAGCTCCGCAGTGTTTTCACCCGATGGCAAGTATCTGGCTTTTGTCTGGGGTAATAATGAAAAAGTGCCTTACACCAACGGCAAACTGAAGCTGATGGACTGGCGCTCAGGTGAAATAAAAGATCTGACCAAAGAGCTGGATCGTGACGTCGACAACCCGCAATGGCTGGACAATGGCAGTTTAGTGATCCAGTTTGATGACAAAGGCAAACGTACGCTCGCATCAGTGTCTTTGTCCGGCAAGCTGCAGCAACTGACGGATCAGGTGTCAGGCGCTGGTTTACCTCAGCCTTATTTAAGCGGTGAATACAGTGTCGCCAATGAAGTTATTGCCTTTACTCAGGGCAATGCCCAGCGCCCTGCCGATGTGGCAGTGATAGTGAACGGCAAAACCCGCACTTTAACTCAGTTAAACGAAGATCTGCTGGGGCATAAAAAGCTTGGGCAAGTGCATGAAATTAATTACAAATCCTCTTTTGATGGCGAGCCAATCCAGGGCTGGTACATTACGCCGCCAAATTTTGATCCCACTAAAAAATACCCAATGATGCTGGAAATTCATGGCGGCCCACATCTGGCTTATGGCCCACATTTCAGCGCTGAGATGCAACGTTTTGCCACCGAAGGTTATGTAGTGTTTTACAACAACCACAGAGGCAGCTCTTCGTATGGAGAACGTTTTGCCATGTTGTTACACGGAAAATACAGCTCGCCTGAAGACTATGCCGATCACGATTCAGGTGTGAACGCGATGATTGAGTTGGGTTTTGTCGATAAAGACAACCTGTTTATCGCTGGTGGTTCAGCTGGTGGTATAGCGACAGCTTATGCTGTGGGTTTAACCCAGCGTTATAAAGCAGCGGCTGTGGTCAAACCTATTATCAACTGGCTGAGCAAAGTACTGACAGGGGATAGTTACCTGTACCAGACCTTCCACCAATTCCCAGGTGTGCCTTGGGAGCATGTGGAACATTATTGGCAACGTTCGCCTTTATCGCTGGTAGGTAATGTGACCACTCCAACCCTGTTGATGACAGGTGAAAATGACAGACGTACCCCCATCAGTGAATCTGAGCAGTTTTATCAGGCCTTAAAAATTCGCAAAGTAGATACAGCTCTGGTCCGTATTCCTGGCGCGCCTCATGGCATCGCCAATAAACCCAGCCGGATGATCACAAAAGTGGAGTACATTCTGGCCTGGTTTGAGCAATACAAAACCAGTTCAAACTAAAAGCACATCACCACATCAAGCCCGGAATTCCGGGCTTTTTTTGCTTTAAGCAAAAAGCCGGTTAGGCGCTGTTGCGACAAGAGAGCTTGCTGATATGCTAGCTGACATGACAAGCGAGAGTTTTTAAGGCGAGGATATTTTTGATGACAACGTTTGTTAAATCAGTAACGAAAGCACTCCGAATGGCTGGGTGTGCTTTGGCCTTTGGTATGACTTTCTACAGTGTAGCGGATGCGGCTAATAGTGACTTGGCAAAACAACTTGTTGAAAGAGCAGAAAGAGATCAACAGGCCCGGTCTACAGGGGATTTTGTTCATGTAGAGAAGATTGACCGGGATAATAGTACCTTCTTAAGAAAACTATTGGACACCGATGGCTGGCCCAGAGTGAGTGAAGTAGGGGAATCTGGTGCTCGGGCAGCGTGGCTATTGGCCCAACACGCTGATCATGACCCAGAGTTGCAAAAGAAGATCCTTGGTGTTATGTATGAGTTGGCGGCAATTGGCGAAGCATTGCCAGCAAACGCCGCCTTTCTCCATGACAGAATACATGTCGCAGAAGGTACGCTCCAGAGGTTTGGTACACAAGGGGATTGCGAAGCATCAGGTAAGTGGGCACCTAAAGCAATGGAAAGCAGGGATTTAGTGGACGAGTACCGCTCCCGGGTTGGCCTTCCACCTCTTAGTGCCTATATCGACAGAGCTTCGGCTTCGCTATGTGCAGCGCGCTGATCTTATGTGCTCTGGGAAGTTGAGCAGCAGAAGTGTAATGGCCAACTATAACCAGATACTTTTCTTAAGCCTTATTTATTAGTCTTACGTAATTTACTTCGACAGGAAACAGCTTATGGCGCAGTGGCTTAACGGCACAGTAACAGCAAATACGCACTGGACTGATACTTTGTTCAGTATCAAAGTACAGACAGAGCCCTTTGACTTTATTGCCGGTCAGTTTGTCAGGCTGGCTTTGGATACAGCGGATGGCAAGGCGCAACGCGCTTATTCGCTGCTCAATAGCCCAGGTAGCAAAGAGCAAGAGTTTTTAGTCAGCACTGTCGCTGATGGTTTACTTTCACCTTTGCTGCAGCAGCTAAAACCAGGCGATACAGTGCAAGTCAGCCAACCTGCCAGCGGATTTTTTATTCTGGATGAAGTCCCTGACGGCGAGAACCTCTGGCTGATCTCTACCGGCACTGGTATTGGTCCTTATCTGTCGATGCTGGGCACTGAAAGTCTATGGCAACGTTTTTCTTCCATTATTCTGCTGCACAGTGTGCGCTTTGAAGCTGAATTGGTGTATCAGCCGCTGATCCGGCAGTTTCAGCAGCGTTATAGTACGCAACTGCATTATCAGCCTGTAGTCACCAGAGAAAAGTCAGTGGGCGCTTTGCAGCAACGTATTCCGGAGTTAATCCAAAGCGGCACGCTTCAGGCAACTTGTGGCCAGAGCTTGGGTACTCAATCCCAAGTATTGTTGTGTGGCAACCCACAAATGATTACTGAAACCAAAGCAGTGCTGGAAAGCCTTGGTCTGAAAAAGAACTTGCGCCGCGATCCGGGGCAAATCACTGTGGAGCAGTACTGGAAATAACAACCCCTTCAGACTGTTAACACTGAGTCACAGGCAAGGTCAGCGAACCTTTTACAGCCTGATGCTGATGAATTTCTACCAGACAGAGCTGGCTGGCTACAGCCTCTGAGCTGATTTTCAGCTTGGGCACTGTTTTACCTTTAATTTTCAGCTCAACCTGTTTGTCCTGTGCCAATTGATTCAGGCTATGTACCACACAAATATTGTTTGCGAGGCGATGATTCAGCGCCAGATCCAAATCTGCCACACCAGCCACCCTGCTGAGGTCCCTGTCCAGATGAATACGCAAATCAGGCTTATGATCGGCAGTAAAACCGGCAAAGTGCAGATTAAATACCAGCACATCATCAAAAGCTAAATGGTCTTGTTCAGACTGAGGAAATTCCATCGTCAGTTGTTGTATCTCGCCCGGGAAGGCCACTTTGGTGAAAGCTTCAGTACCGGGCCACACTGCCTGATTTAACCTTTCTAACCAGGTAGCGCCATAAATCCAGCGATACAAGGCGGTATGAGGTTCTTCACTGGCTTGCTGATACCAGGTATTTTGCAACGCCGTAATTTTTTCGGCTTTCAGATAATAACGCAGCGCCGTATCTTCCGGGCAGTTTGCCACCGACAGCACAGGCTTTTTACCCAAAGCTATCACCTGGGTATTATTTGGATCCTGTTTGGTTTGCCACCATTCAGTTGCCATCACCGAATTGGCCGTTAAAGCCAACGCTATTACCGCCGAAAATTTCATCACCACCCTCCAGTTGCCGCGCCATTGTAGGAGAACAAGGCCGATTTGCAACCATTCATATTGTCTGATTTGCCTGACTGGCGGCTGAACCTCAGAATAAATTAACCATCAGGGCAAATGCAGTGAAGTCAGATGAAAGAATCAGCAAATAGTTTCAGCACTGAATGAAGAATAGGTGCACAAAGCCATTGCTGTTTAGTTAATGAAGAGCATGAGTGGCCGGGTTCTTTTGACGATCGTGGTAGCGCGCAATAGCCTGATTTAGTTTTGGCATAATATCCGGATTGCGGGCTATATAAGCTTTGCTGATATAAATGCCAAAAGGGAGTTGCACTTCCAAATGCATCGAATACAAATCAGGGTCTAGTTTTTCCTGTTGCATCACAGCTTTTGCCGTCAGTTCAGGCAACAGAATAGCATCTACCCTGCGGGAATTTAACATGGTAAATAACATACGGATATTGCTGGGGGCTCCTGCCATTTTGTAGTTCTGCTTCACTATCCAGATATAAGTGTTACTGTTTAATTGAGCTGAAACTATGGCGTTTTTTTTAAAATCAGCCGAAGCAGGATCTAATTCAGTGCGTTCTTTTAACCATACCCAGGTCCAGCCACTGTAAGACACTGCCTCAGAAAACTCAGCCACAGCATTACGTTCTTCGTTCTCAGAAGCCAGAAACAAACCATCCACCAGCTGATTTTGCAAATCCTTCACCGCCCTGCCGTAATTAGGCGCAGGCACAATGGTAAAACTCTGCTGCAGATCGGCCATGATACTGACAAAAGCCTCATAACCAAAACCTTGATAGGTACCATTTTGAATAGTGGTGTAAGGCGGGTAATCCGGCATCGCCATCCGCAAGGTTTCATTTGCGTTTAATGCCGCAGGCCAAAAAAGGCAGCACAAGATGAAAAGGCGCAACTTTCTGCCACCATAACTGTTGATCCGTTGATCAATCAGGCTGTAGAGCATGAACTCTGGCCTGATAACGACCAATAGCGGCGTTTAGTTTTTGCATAAAGTCCGGGTGTTTTTTCAGGTAATTTTTATTGATATAAATTGAGAAGGGTAAATTAATTTCCTGTTGAAAGCTGTACAAGTCAGCATCAACAGCCTGTTCTGACAGTAAAGTTTTCACTGTCAGTTCTGGCAACAGAATAGCGTCCACTCTTTTGTATTTCAGTAAATTCAACAAGCCCCTGATATCGGTAGTTCCTGCTGTGACCTGATAGTTATGCTCTTTTAACCATCTGTGTATATTACTATTGGATTGGGCTGATACCTGAGCATTGTGCTTAAAGTGGCTTGATTCCGGGTTTAAGTCTGAGCGTTGTTTTAACCAAACCCAGGTCCATTCAATCGTTAAAACCGGCTCTGAAAACTCAGCCACTTTATTACGTTCTGCACTTTCAGTGGCCAGAAAAAAACCATCCGCCAAACCCCGCTGCATATCGCTAATAGCATGACCAAAATGCGGCACTAACTGCACAGAAAATGGCTGCTGAATATCCGCCATAATAGCTGCCACTGCTTCATAGCCTATTCCCTGATTCTGTCCGCTTACCTGATAGGTATAAGGCGGATAGTCAGGCATCAAAAACTTTAATGGATGCTGTGCTGCAACATCCAAAGAACAGGCCAGCCATAGCAGGCAACTGAAAAAAAACTTAGCCATAAATCGCTACCACAAAAACAAAAACGACAGCTGATACTGCATTAACTCTAGCAGTATTCTGTGAAGCTTGATGGTAAAAACTACCAGTCCTTTCACAGCACAGGACTATTTCACATTGTTTTGACATTTGCTTCTTTATTCTTTGTGACAGAGGTCCACATATTTGTTTCTCATACAGAAAAAACAAAGCAGGAAAAGGCTATGTCACTCACAAAAGGAAAAAAAATCATGCTGAGTATCGGCGTTGTGGTCGCTGGTATAGCGGCACTTTGGTATGGCCTGTTTGGCTTAAAACCTTACAATCTGAGCGCGGAGCAACTGGCGGCTCGTTATGCTTACCCTGTAAAACAGCAGGTGCAACTGGAGATCAAAAAACTGACCCCACAAAGTTTTGATTTTACCTATCAGAGCTTTGATGGAGCCATAGTCAATGGTCGTATCCACTACCCACAAGATCTTAAAGCCATCACAAGCCCGGTTCCTGTACTCATTGGTGCTCATGCCATGGGGCGTAGCCAAATTCGCTGGTGGCAGGACAGTTTTAAAGACAGAGCTACCTTTGAGCAAACCGACAAAATCACAGCTATGGCATTAGCTAAAGGTTATGCAGTTGTGGCCATAGATGCCCGTCATCATGGTTTACGTAAAGACCCGGATCTGACCGTAGTGGATATTATTGATAATTTGCACTGGTGGGGAGAGCGTGACCCTTATGAACAAATGCTGGTGGATACAGTTCGGGATCACCGTGTATTGCTGGACTGGCTGGTGCAACAACCTCAATTTGATAGCAGTAAGATTAAACTGGCAGGCTACAGCATGGGAGCACAAATCAGTTTACTGTTAGCCGGAGTAGACTCACGTATTCAGAGCATTGCCGCCATAGTGCCACCCCATATGAACAACACGACCGCACTCGTTGCACCACTGAATCTGATGCCAGGTCTTGCCGACAATCAGGTATGGCTTTTCACCGCAGATGACGACGAATACGCCAGCATCAAACAGAACCAACAACTGTTTTATGCTTTACCCAACGCTGATAAAAGGCTATTCCGCTTCGACAGTGGTCATCTGTTGCCAGCAGATTATGTAACCAAACTCGAGCCCTGGCTTTAAACCAAAGCTCTTCCTGCCTGCATACAGATCTCCACTAATGGCTAAACTGCAGCGCCGCCAAACGGGCATACAACTCACTGCTTTGCAGCAATTCAGTATGAGTACCCTGAGCTACAATGCGCCCAGCCTCCAGCACAATAATACGGTCGGCGGCCAGAACTGTAGCCAACCGATGGGCTATCACCAGGGTAGTACGGTTTTGTGCAGCATTATCCAAAGCTTGCTGCACTTGCCTCTCACTTTCAGCATCTAAAGCGCTGGTGGCTTCATCCAGCAATAACACTGAAGGGTTACTTAAGATGGCTCGTGCTATGGAAATACGCTGGCGTTGACCACCGGATAAACGCACTCCTCGTTCGCCTAAATAAGTGTTGTAGCCTTCGGGCAACGCCAGAATAAAGTCGTGCGCTGCAGCCATTTTCGCTGCATCTTGCACTTCTTGCTCTGATGCTTCAGGGCGGGCATAACGGATATTATCCAGCACAGAAGCTGCAAAAATCACTGTATCTTGCAACACTATGCCAAAAGGCTGACGGGCATCTGTTAAACGCAGATCTTTTAAATCCATGCCATTAAATTTCACCTGGCCTTGTTGTGGATCGTAAAAGCGCAACAACAGCTGGAACAAGGTGGTTTTGCCTGCGCCTGAAGGCCCAACCAAAGCTATATGTTCACCGGGTTTAATCTGCAGCGAAAAATCCTGCAAGGCCAAAGTGTCTGGCCGCGACGGGTAACTAAAATGAACGCCGTTAAACTCAATACCAGTGCCAGCCAGATTATGTTCAGGCAACACCAGAGGCAAAGGAGCAGGTCGTTCTACCACAGGAGACTGCACATTCAGCAGCTGCATTAGGCGCTCTGCAGCGCCGGCCGCACGCTGTAAATCGCCCCATACTTCAGCAATAGCGCCAATAGCTCCGGCTGTGAGTACCGCATATAAAATAAACTGCGATAACTCGCCGCCTGTCATTTCGTTCGCCAGTACCGCCTGAGCACCTAACCAAAGCACAAAAGAAATAGCACCAAACACCAAGACTATGGCGACCAAAGTCAGCATAGAGCGGGCTCGAATACGGGATAAAGCCGTGGTAAAAGCCGTTTCCACTGATTGTGTAAAACGCGAAGTTTCACGCTCTTCCTGCCGGTACGACTGCACTGTTGGAATGGCGTTTAACACTTCACCTGCCACAGCACTGGCATCGGCAATACGATCCTGACTGTCACGCGACAACTTCCGGACTTTGCGGCCAAATAAGAAAATCGGCAAAATCACCAGCACTAAGGTCAGCAGAATATAAGCGGCTAATTTTGCGCTGGTGACAAACAACATCACCAATCCGCCAACCAGCAAAAATGTGTTACGTAAGCCCATCGACAAACTGGTGCCTACCACAGCCTGGATTAAGGTGGTGTCTGTAGTTAAACGCGACAAAACTTCGCCGGTTTTGGTCAACTCAAAAAACTGCGGGCTCATTTTTACCACATGAGCATACACAGCACTTCGTAAGTCTGCCGTCACCCGCTCGCCAAGCCATGACACATAATAAAACCGCAACGCAGTAGCTACAGCCAGCACCACAGAAAGACCAAATAAGGCCAGGAAGTATTGATCGATGTGCCCAGCCTGATCGGTAGAAAAACCAGCATCAATCAGATAACGAAAAGCCACGGGTAAAGTAAGAGTGGCCACAGCTGCCACTGTTAAGGCGATAAAAGTTAAAATCCAGCGGCTGGCGTAAGGAGTTAAAAACGGAATTAAACTAAAAAGCGGCCCAATTTTTTTGGCCGGAGCCTGAACTTCAGTATCAGGCTCTGCTTCGGTCACGAGGGATGTGCTGCTCATGACTTATAAGCCAGCCATCATACGCAGTACTATGCCAACAGCTGCGCCAATCATCAGCACCAGCAAAGCAACAAAACCAATCATAAAACCTGGTCCACGGCTTTTCGCGTCCTTGATATAGCTAACCGCATAATACAAACGGCCCACTAACCAGACCAAACCCACTAAGCCAGCCCAGACCGGACTGACATATTCACTGAATAACCAAAGCGCAGGTAAAAACAACACCAGATGTTCCAGCGTGTTCATTTGCACACGGAATATGCGCTCAAAGTCCAGATTGCCTGTAGTCGCAGGAGCAGCAACACCATATTTTGTCCGTGCCATACCCACAGCAGTGCAAGTGTATAAAAACAAGAAAAGTGCCAGTAAAGTAACGATAGCAGGAAGATGTAAAGCCATGGTAAACCTTCAATAAGGTAGAGGCGGATTGCCTTAAAATGTTATGGGGGTGCAGTGAAACGAAATCAACAGCCCCCCAACCGCTGAGTAGCACTTAATTCAGCTTGTTGAACCTGAACAAATCCCGTATTGCTTCATACGCAGGAATACAAGCGGCGAACAGCAACCCATAAGTGAAACCCTTCTCCAGCTGTAACAGAGTAAACAGGCTTTTTAGCTCAACGGGACCTACCTGCAGCAAGGGGCCACTAAAAGCCAGCGCGACAAAAAATGCAGAAAAAGTCGCATTCACCAAAATGTTGCCCAGCAACAAACTGCGGTTCCAGATCCGTTGGCGTAATTGCCATAAGCTGAATAACACAGACAAGGCCACTACAGGGCTAAACCATTGCAACATCAACAGAGCACTGTCTGTAAACATAATACTGCGATCCGCTATTTGTTCCGGGCTCATCCACAGCGGATACCAAATCACAATCAGCAGGAATAAACAGGTGGCTAAATCAGTAAATACATCGGTCATGCTGATACGCTGCCAGCCTAAATCCGCTTTAGGTAAATCTTTTGGCGACCAGTCTTTGCCTGCACAGCGGCTTACCCTGTCTCCTGCGCTATTCACCACAGCAAAACTCAGCACTATCACAGTAAAAGCAAAACAGGCGTCTGCCATAAAACCAGCAGCCAACTGCAATAAAAAGCGAATTAAATGACCTTCACTGCTGCCCATCCAATGGGTCGTAGAGCCCACAATTTGTACGACAAACAACACACCCAATACCATATACAACACATGCTTCAGCAAAGGCATATCTTCAGCAGCCACTAAAGCTTTAGGTGGCACAAACTGATTAGCCACGGCTTCCGGACGGCCCATTTGTTTCAGCACAGCAGCTATATCATCTTCTGACAACTGGCCATTTTGCTCTTTGAGCGCATCCAGCTGATCCATAATATTGGCACTCAGCTCACGACCTATTTCCTGCCTTTTCGTTTCAGGCAATTCACGCTGCACAGCAGCGACATAACGTTCAACCAGTTCCATTATTCTGTCTCCCCACTTTGATCTTGTGTTAACAAAGGGCCCAAAGCCGAATTGAGTTGTAGCCATTCATCGGTTAACTGCGCCAATAGCTCTTTGCCTTGCTCCGACAACAGGTAATAACGCCGCTCGCGCCCTTCCGCCTGCTGCCATTCACTGTCCAGCAAACCTTGCTCCGCTAAACGCCGGACCAGCGGGTACAAAGTACCTTCGTCTATGTCGATGCCTCTGTCCTGCAATTGCTTTCTAAGCGAGTAGCCATAATGTCGCTGCTTCAACGAGGCCAGCACGGCCAGCACCAGCACACCACGGCGCAGTTCCAGTCGCATTTTGTCCAGCTGTGAAGTGGTCATAAAAAATCCTGTTTTGTCTATATCACTCATACTGTGCCACACACACTGTGCGCCACACAGTGATGCTAGGTGAGACACAGTATAGGTGCAAGCTTATTTTCTAAACAAAATTTAAGTGATTGGAAAACAAAGTTTTTTAGTTCTTTCACTGCAAGGCTAATGTGAAAAAACCGCACTGCAGCAGCCAGAATCGAGCAACTCTTGCTCAGTCAGGAATTCCAAGGTAGGTTAACTACACTATCTCTTTGAAGAGGGGTAACCTGAGCCTGAGATAAGCAGAGCCACTGAATGAGCATCTTTTCGCGCCTCTCTGCGTTGCTCTGTCTAACCATAGCCAGCTATGGCGTACGACAAAGCGCCTTGAGATCCACAAAAATCTGTGCATTCAGCCAGAAAGGGGTTAAGCTGCATAAACATATATTTTATCTAATTTATTCATATAGTTAAGCAAATGACGTTTGACTCTCATTATCCCAAGCTCAGGTTAATAAAATGTTTGAAGCTTTGACCCAAATTGGTTTACCTATAGCGCTAATACTGATTATGACGGGCGTTGGCATGAGCCTGCGGCTTGCTAATTTTTCGGAAGTGGTGCGTCAGCCCAAAGCGTTTTTTGTTGGTGCCCTGGCGCAGTTATTACTGCTGCCGCTATGTGCTTTAGGGGTGATTTATCTGTTTGATTTGCAGGGCGAACTGGCGGTAGGTTTATTTATTCTGGCCTTATGTCCGGGTGGCACTACCTCAAATTTGTACAGTTACTTGTGTAAAGCCGATCTGGGTTTGTCTGTGGCTTTAACGGCGCTGGTTGGTTTTATCACGCCCTTTACCTTGCCACTCTTGACCGTCTGGGCCATAGAACACTTTTTAGGCGAAAATACCTCGCTGCAACTTCCGCTATTAAAAACCTGGCTGACGTTAATGATCGTCAGTGTTTTTCCTGTATTGCTTGGCATGTGGTTTAACTTTAAATGGCCTGAACGCTCACATCGTTTTCAGCCTGTGATCAGCCGCTTTTCGGTAATAGTGCTGGTGTTATTGATCATCAGCATAGCCACAGATTTAGGTGCAGATCTCTGGCTGTTTTTAGAAAAAACCGGGCCTGCCACTTTAGCTTTGAATGTATTCACCATGCTGGCAGGTTATTGGTTAGGCCGGTTTTTGCTGCATCAGGAAAAACAAGCCAGAACCATCTGCCTTGAAGTGGGCCTGCAAAATGGCACGCTCGCTTTGATGATCACCACAGGTATTTTGCAAAACACCGCCATGTCGATAGCTCCCAGCGTTTATAGTTTGCTGATGTTTATGACCGCCAGTTTGTTTACGGTGTGGGTGTTACGACAAGACGAAACCCGTCTTACTTGAAGCTGCAGCTTTGTTGCCTTCGCTCCTCACCGCAGTCACATAGGTGAACTATGCTCCTGGGGTCTCGCTCACTTGTCGCCTCGCTGCAACATCAATTAATTAGGGTTCGTTATCTTTTTGTTTTAACCGAGCACCAAAGCCAAAGCTTTCTGCCAGCCGCTTAGCAACTGCTGGCGTTTAGCAACTGACATCTGCGGTAAAAATTGTTGAGCATCAGCGCTGAATGGCGCAGCATTCAGACTTTCAATCCAGCCTAACTGCACAGCTGCCAGTATCGAAGCACCATAAGCCGAAGCTTCGTTTTGACTGGGTTTAAGCACTGGAATATTCAATACATCAGCCAGATGCTGACATAACCAGTTATTTGCCACCATGCCGCCATCAACCTGCAACTGCTGCACCTTGGCACCATCAGCCTGCATGGCAGAGAATAAATCAGCAGTCTGATAGACCACTGCTTCCAAGGCAGCGCGGGCTATATGCGCTTTGCCTGTGCCCAGTGTCATGCCTACCAAAGCAGCCCTTGCTTCAGGTTGCCAGTGTGGTGCAGCTAAACCAGTAAAAGCCGGCACTAAATACACTCCACCGTTATCCGGTAAACTTTGTGCCAACGCTTCTGTTTCACTGGCTTCACTAATGACACCCAGCTGATCACGCAACCATTTGACTGCTGCACCAGCGACAAAAATGGCCCCTTCAAGTGCATAAAAAGTGTGGCCCTGCACAGTAAAAGCCACTGTGGTCAGTAACCTGTGTTTAGAAAACAACGGGTTGCAGCCGGTATTTAATAAGGCAAAACAGCCTGTGCCATAAGTGCTTTTTAACGAACCTGCACTGATACAGCCCTGACCTAAAGCCGCAGCTTGTTGATCGCCCACCAGCGCCAGCACAGGTAAGGCCAAACCAAATAAGCGGGTGTCACAGACCCCATACGAATCAGCGCTTTGTTTTACCTGCGGCAGAATATGCTCAGGCACGCCAAACAACTGCAGCAGTTCTTGATCCCAGCTTAAGCTTTGAATATTCAGCAATAAAGTGCGGCTGGCATTGGTCGTATCTGTGGCATGCACCAGGCCTGAAGTTAAACGCCAAAGCAAAAAACTATCTATGGTGCCAAAAGCCAATTCGCCTTGAGCCAAAGCTTGCTGCACATCGGCATTGTGAGTGAGTAACCACTGAATTTTGCTGGCAGAAAAGTAAGGGTCAAGCAATAAACCAGTTTTTTGCTGCACCAGAGCTTCATGGCCCTGATCTTTAAGCTGCTGGCAATAGTCTGCTGTGCGTCTGTCTTGCCAGACAATAGCGGGAGCTAACACTTTATCTTTGGCTTTATGCCAAAGCACTGTAGTTTCGCGCTGATTGCTGATACTGACAGCCAGTACTTCAATGCCCAGCTGCACGGCTTGTGCTAAAACCTGCCGACACACCTTAAGCACAGAGAGCCAAATCAGCTCTGCATCTTGCTCTACCCAGCCTTGTTGTGGATAGACACAATCCAGCTCTTGCTGCGCCACAGCCAATACCTTGCCGTCCCGGTTAAATAACAAAGCCCGGCTGGAAGAAGTGCCCTGGTCTATAGATAAAATGGCTTGCTGGCGCATAAATGGCTCTTAGAATACTGTTGATGGCGTTAGCCTAACTGCAAACCAGTGTTTTAGTCCAACAAACGAAATACATTGCTGACCAAATCATCCATCGTCAGCAAACCCACCAGTTGATTGTTATCCAGCACCAGTAAACGTTTGATTTTATGCTGAGTTAACAGCTCTGCGGCATGTTTCACTGCAAGTTCGGAGTGAACATGAATGGCAGGCTTAGTGCAAACGTCATACACGTTAATTAAATCTATATCACCTTGCTCAGCAATAATGGTTTTTAATATATGGCTGTACGTAATAATGCCATAGGCGTCGTGTACCGACTGCCTGTCCACTACCAGGCATTTTACTTTATGTGTTTTCATCAGTAACAAGGCTTCCCGGATCGGGGCAAAAGCACTGATGCTAATCACCTGACGTACCATTAGATCGTTAACGAGCTGCTGTTTCATACATCACTCCTCTTGTTGCTGCTCACGCAACTGTTGTTCGAATTTTGCAATCTGGTCTACATCAACTCCAATCAGGTGTTCAACAGGCAAAGTAAAAGCTATGCCTCTGGAATCGCCGTCCTTTACCAGCACTTGCTTCATTTCTTTTAAAATTGGCAAGGCAATATGACGCGCTACCAACATCAAAAACACCGTTTGATTGCCTTCAAAGGTCATACCAAAAAAGGTTTTTTTAGAGCTGTTGCTAATGCCCCTGCCCTGCAAAATAGTAATGCCTGTGGCACCGGCTGCTCTGGCTCTTTCTATGGCTAACTGCTCCAGATCATCAGGGGCAATCACAACAATAGCGGAGAATTTCATCTGGGTTGTTTCCTCATTAAACTGAGTTTTTCTGCAACAATTGCATACAGCATCACGCTGATAATTGGAAAAATAGAAGCAAAAGCGATAAGTCCAAAACCATCAATCAGTACATTACGCCCTTCAATGGAACTGGCTAAACCAATACCAAGCGCTGTAACCAGCGGCACAGTCACCTCAGAGGTGGTGACTCCACCCAAATCAAAAGCCAGCGCTGTAATGTAATCCGGAGCCAGTACAGTAAGTAACACCACCACAGCGTAACCCGCCATAATGTAATAGTGGATTGGTGTGCCCGCCATGATGCGGTATACACCTACAGCTATACCAACAGCTACCCCCAGTGCCACCATAAGGCGGATCACTTTTGCTTTAATTTTACCAGGTGCGGCTTGTTCGGCTTGCTCGCCAATAGCCAGCAAGGCAGGTTCCGCCATAGTAGTGGCGAAACCAATCATAAAACCAAATAACAAGATCCAGCTTGCCTGGTTTTGGCCTATCAACTGTTCAGCCATTAAAGTACCAATGGGGAACAAGCCCAGTTTCAGGCCAATGACAAAAGCGTATAAACCCAGCAGTACCAGCACAAAACCAAAGGCCACCCGCACCGGATTAGCCAGCGAGCGTTTCAGCACCAGATACTGGAAAAACAGCACGACCACTAAAATGGGCAATACATCTTTGATCAGCGAGGCTAAATCAAGCAGCACTGTCACCAGCCAGTGCCGGGATTCCGCGACAAGGGCAGCCACGGGCACAGCCTGAACATCACTAAACTGATACACCCAAATGCCATACAACTGCACAGTAATCATTGGCACCATCACCGCCAGCGCAACCAGTCCAAAACCGTCCCGCAATGGATTCCGGCCTGCTATGGAATTCGCCAGCCCAATGCCCAAAGCTGCAACCAGCGGCACAGTGACTATATTAGTGGTGACTCCACCTGAATCATAAGCCAGGCCTACTATTTCTGCAGGAGCAAAAAATGTCACGGTCAGCACTAACAAATAACCCACTATCATTAGCTTTTGAATACCCCAGCCCATCACAGTGCGCACTATGCCAAGCGCCACCACAGCGCCCACCGACAAAGCAACTATCAGCCTTAAAGTAAAGCCATTCACACGCCCTTCGCTAATCACCTGAGCCTGCTCGGCCACAGCAATAAGTGCAGGCTCTGCCACCACAGCAGCAAAACCTATGGCAAAACCAAAAGCGACCAAAAGTGGCAATGAGCCTTTTAGTGCAAACTGATTAGCCAGATTTTTGCCGACGGGAAAGATACTGAGCTCAAGCCCTTGCAAAAATAAGGCAATACCCAGCGCAACAATAGCCAGCCCAAGCATCAGCTCAAAAGGATTTTCAGGCACGGTTTGTAATACGGCCAGCTGGAAAAACAGCACAACAACTACTATCGGAAGCAGGTTTTTAGACGCATGCAGCAGCTGGTGAAAAAATGCGTTAGAAATTGTTGGTTTCCTTCTGAAAATCAATCGCTTAATTAATGCTCATCTACTACTTATTCTTCAAGCGTAACAGGAGTCACAAAACCCAGAGGTTTGACTGCCAACACTGAACAATTCAGCTGCTCCAGTAAAGCTTCAGCTGTGTTTCCGATCAGAAATCCGGCAATACCAGTTCGGGCGACAGTGCCCATAACAACTAAGCCAGGGTCCAGTTCTTCTACTCTTTTGGCAAGAATATGTGAAGCGTCCCCCCGCAGTAACTCGAAATGAGGAGTGCAGTAGTCGTAGGCTTGTTGCCCAATCCATTTGGCCATCAGCAGTTTTAATCTGTTGATGCCGGCCTGGTGAGATGAAAAAAGGCTTTGATTGTACTCAGCTTCAGCGCTTTCCGGGTTGTCGCTCCACATCAGTACCACTCCGGCAGACTCTACCTGCCAGGCATGCAAAATATGCAGACTGGCCGAATTGTGGATAGCAATGGAGCTGGCCAGTTCGAGGATTTGTTTGTTCAGTGGTTGCTCGACACTTTGTGGCTCGTCCGGATTAAAATCTACTGTAGCCGCTATTTTGCTGTAGTTGGGCGCCACATCAGGTTTGAGTAACCACAAAGGACAAGGGCATTTACGCAGCAAGTGCATATCAGTGCCGCCAAACAGCCGTTTCACCCAACTGGCAGGCTCAGCCGTTTTGATCACTAGGTCGTGATGGTTACGCAAAACAGAGCGGATCACTTCAAGAAATTCAGTACCTATTACTACTTTGCAGCGAATTTCAGCGCGTTGCTGATACCGCCCTGCCCTTGCCAGTAACTCGTTTAAATGATGCTGAACATAGTCTTTTTCTATGTCCTGTTGCGGCCGCTCTGGTTTAATCAGATGAAAGCTACTCAGAGCAGGTAATACCATCAGCAAGGTAATTTCCGCAGAGTTTTGTTCAGCCAGTGTCAGCGCAGCTTCAAGTTCAAAGGGGTGCTCGCACTGAGGTTTAGCTACAAGCAAAATGTTCTTGAATCTTTTCATCGCCCTGTCCTCCTGAACAAAACAGTTAAAAATGTGTTTTGGAACCACCTGATACTACACAGCTTTTCTATCAAAGGTTTTGATACATATCAACATAAGGTAGCAGCTGAGAGGGGCATAGCAACTAATACATTATTCGTGGCGACAAGCCGGGATTGTCGATTAGATTGCTGGTTACTGGCATTGGTGCTGACTCGATCCGCATTTCATGATTCATCTATCAGAAAGTTTGCATGTTTCTTCCAGACTCAAAGTGTGACCCAAAGCAATATTGGCCATACCTGTTGCTACAGCTTTTATAAATCTTAATTCTTCTGCTGTTTTTGTGTAGTCATCCAGCCCTTGCAGGACAGCGACATCCTGTCCTTTGCTCGTCAAGAGCACTGGCTTACGCAGGACTTTGCTGAGCCGAACTACCTGAGCCAGGTTTTGTTTCAACTCAGACAAAGCAACAACCTCATCAAAATGGGATATTGGCATAAAAGCTCTGGTTTTCTGACAAGCTCTGCCCAACTTTTTAAGCTCTTTTTCATAGTTTTTCAACCAGGTTTTTCAGCGCCACCGACATGGAGTTGTAGGTTGTACCCAGAGCGGAGCGCCAGTGCAACCTGGCAACCTGATTTGGCTCACACATGCATTCAGTGCTAACATTTGTACACACACTAAACCTCGAGTCTTTTGCTATGGAAACCAGAATTCAGTTTCGTGTTGATGAAGAAACCAAACGCCTTGCTCAGCTGATGGCTGAAAGTCAGGGACGGACTTTAAGTGATGCCTGTCGCCAGCTCACTGAGCAACTCGCTGCTGAACAACGAAAAGTCAGCGCCCATGATCAATGGCTCACAGAGCAAGTAAATGCTGCCTTTGAAAAATTGGATACAGGTAATGCGAAGTTTGTCAGCCACGAACAAGCGAAAATCAGCATGGCAGCACGCAAAGCTAAAATTCGCAGTAGAGCTAAGGAATGATTTACTGGGAAGACGAAGCGCTGAACGACAGGGAAAAAATCTTTGAATACCTTTATGCGGTAAACCCTGTAGCCGCTGAAAAAACCGATGAACTGCTCGAAGCCAAAGTCGAAAATCTATTGGCTCACCCACTTATGGGTGTTCAGCGCGCTTCGGTCCGTGGTCGTTTGCTGATCATTCCTGAAGTATCCATGATAGTTTCTTATTGGGTTGATGGTTCAACTATTCGCGTAATGCGGGTTTTGCATCAAAAGCAGCAGTTTCCGGGGTAGATAGGTGATTTTGTTATAAGTTAGCTTTTCTGGTTTAGTCTTAAAACAGTGAGTTTGGGATTAGTAGTAAGATTTGCTGCATTGGTGATACAAGGTTGCAGATCTTTAGATCTCATACCAAACACCAGTATAACTGCGTAGTGAACGATCAAAAGTGAGCGCGGGAGCCGCGAGCGCGCGAACTACCGAGGATTTCTAAGTAGTTCAAAAAACAAGTAAGCAGCGTTCAAGCCATAAGGTTAGGGATAATAGGCCTTGATACCACTAAGAGAAAGTTAAACTCAGATGGCAAACTGGGATCAGAGCAAATTTGCTTCGCAAATCTTGATCTGCCCCCTTCAGAATTCGCTATCCCCAAAAACAGAAAACCCGGCATAAGCCAGGTTTTCATTTAAGAAACAATGATGTAAAAAAATTACATCATTCCTCCCATACCACCCATGCCGCCCATATCTGGCATTGATGGAGCATCTTTCTTCGGCAGTTCTGTCACCATAGCTTCGGTTGTGATCATCAGAGAACCAACAGAAGCGGCGAACTGCAGAGCAGAACGAGTTACTTTGGTTGGATCCAGGATACCCATTTCCAGCATATCGCCGTACACGCCAGTTGCAGCGTTGTAACCGTAGTTGCCTGAACCGTTTTTCACGTTGTTTACTACAACTGATGGCTCTTCACCTGCGTTATCAACGATTTGACGCAGTGGTGCTTCCATCGCACGCAGTGCGATTTTGATACCGTGGTTCTGGTCTTCGTTGATGCCACGCAGTTCAACCAGTTTGGCAGCTACACGTACTAAAGCCACACCACCGCCAGGTACTACGCCTTCTTCAACGGCAGCACGAGTTGCGTGCAGCGCGTCTTCTACGCGGTGTTTTTTCTCTTTCATTTCGATTTCAGTGGCAGCGCCCACTTTAATCACAGCAACACCACCAGCTAACTTAGCCAGGCGCTCTTGCAGTTTTTCTTTATCGTAATCTGAAGTGGCGTCTTCCACTTGTTGACGGATTTGCTTCACGCGACCGTCAATGGCTTCCTGCTCACCAGCACCATCAATAATAGTGGTGTTATCTTTGGTGATCACAACACGTTTAGCAGTACCTAAATCTTCCAGAGTTGCTTTTTCCAGCTCTAAGCCGATTTCTTCAGAAATCACTACACCGCCAGTTAATACAGCGATGTCTTGCAGCATAGCTTTACGACGGTCACCGAAACCTGGGGCTTTCACCGCAGAAACTTTAACGATGCCGCGCATGTTGTTCACAACCAGAGTTGCTAAAGCTTCGCCTTCTAAATCTTCAGCGATAATCAGCAGTGGTTTGCCTGACTTGGCCACGCCTTCTAATACCGGCAGTAATTCACGGATGTTGCTGATTTTTTTATCAACAGTCAGGATGAACGGGTTGTCCAGTTCTACCTGGCCAGCTTCCGGGTTGTTGATGAAGTACGGAGACAGGTAACCACGGTCAAACTGCATACCTTCAACCACAGCCAGCTCATTCGCTAAGCCCTGGCCTTCTTCAACAGTGATCACGCCTTCTTTGCCTACTTTGTCCATGGCATTGGCAATGATTTGGCCAATTTCATCGTCAGAGTTTGCAGAGATAGTACCTACCTGGGCAATAGCTTTGGTGTCGGCACATGGCTGAGATAATAATTTCAGTTCAGCAACAGCAGCGATAACAGCTTTGTCGATACCACGTTTTAAATCCATTGGATTCATACCGGCAGCAACAGCTTTTACGCCTTCGTTGATAATGTTTTGTGCTAACACAGTAGCAGTAGTAGTACCGTCACCGGCTTCGTCATTGGCTTTAGAAGCAACTTCTTTCACCATTTGTGCGCCCATGTTTTCGAACTTGTCTTCCAGCTCGATTTCTTTGGCAACAGACACACCATCTTTGGTGATCATTGGCGAACCAAATGACTTGTCCAGAATCACGTTACGGCCTTTAGGGCCTAAAGTAACGCGCACTGCGTTTGCTAAAATATTGACGCCTTTGAGCATCTTGTTACGGGCGTCATCGCCAAAACGTACTTCTTTTGCAGCCATTTTAAAAATTCCTCTGAATACTTTGAAATTAAATTAGAAAGTTCGGTTTAATTATTCGGTGATCACGCCAAGGATATTGTCTTCTTTGGTGATGACATATTCCTGGCCTTCGATTTTTTCAGTGCGCTCTACATAAGCACCGAAGATCACTTTGTCGCCGACTTTCACATCTAATGGACGGACTGAACCGTTTTCTAAAATGCGGCCGTTGCCTACAGCAACAACTTCACCACGAGTAGATTTTTCAGCAGAAGCGCCAGTCAGCACAATACCACCAGCGGATTTGCTTTCAGCTTCTAAACGCTTGATGATGACGCGATCGTGTAATGGACGAATATTCATGCTTTTTTATCTCCTAAAAGCGATTTGAGTTTAACATTGAGTGTTAAAGCGGTTGACAGCTATATGGGGCAATCTCCTTATGAACCCAAGGGCTATTTTTTAAAAATTTTAGGCTTTTACGTCTTTTTGCTCAGTTTTTATGCAAACAGTGTTTTTGGTGCAACAAAATACCAGTGGAGCAGGTCTTGACTGCTGTGATTAAGAGGATTCGACCATGATGATGGAACTGATTTTATGTAATTGTCCTGATTTACAAGTCGCAGAACGCATAACAGAGCACCTGTTGGAGCGAAAACTGGCGGCTTGTGTTAACGTTTTGCCTGCGGTGCAATCGCATTATGTCTGGCAAGGCAAGTTAGAGCAAAGCACTGAAATTCCATTATTAATTAAAGCCAGAAAAGAAGATTTTATTGAAATAGAACAGGCCATTTGTGCTTCACATCCGTATGAAGTGCCTGAAATTATTGCCATTGCCGCGCAACAAGTATTCGCCCCCTATTTACAGTGGGTTCAAGAGGTAACGAGTCGTGATTAAGAGTTTTTTATTTAGCCTGCTTTTAAGCTTTTCTTTGTTAAGTCAGGCGCAAAGCACCAGTGTACTGGCCGCTTTGCAACAAGACTCGCAGTTCCTGCCGGTAGAGCAGGCTTTTGTGATGGATTTCCGTCAGCAGGACAATACTGCAGGACAATCAAAAGTACAGGTCAGCTTTACCATAGCCGACGGTTACTACTTATATAAAGACAAGTTTAAGTTTGTGGGCATAGATGCCGCCTTTTCTCATCCTCAGTATCCCAAAGGTGTGATGATCCACGACGAATACTTTGGTGAATCCGAAGTGTATTTCCATCAGGTAGTTCTGGATATTCCACTCAGCCAGTTGGGTTCTGAAGCCATGCTCAAGGTGCGCTTCCAGGGTTGTGCAGAAGCAGGTTTATGTTATCCGGTGCAAACACTGGATATTCCTTTGATAGCACCAGCGTCAACAGCAAGCGCCAGTACAGCTGATGCTGCAGCAGCTTTGGGTATCAACCCGGCTTCAACTGATTCAGACACCACAAGCTCAGCTCCTGTATCAGAACAACTGCAACTCTTAGATAAACTACAAACCGACAGCACGCTCAAAGCGCTGTTTTTGTTTTTTCTGCTGGGTTTAGGTTTGGCCTTTACGCCTTGTGTTTTCCCTATGTATCCAATTTTAACCAGCATTATTGTAGGGCAAGGCCAGCAGTTATCCGGCAAACGTGCTTTTAGTTTGTCGATGGCGTATGTGCAGGGTATGGCGGTCAGCTACTCGTTATTGGGTTTATTGGTGGCAAGTTTAGGTTTGCAGTTCCAGACCTACTTTCAGCACCCTATAGTCTTAGTTGCCATCAGCATTTTATTTGTCGCTTTGGCTTTGGCTATGTTTGGCGTCTTTAACTTAAGCCTGCCAGAAAAATGGCAAAACAAAGTCAATAGTTTGAGCAACAAACAACAAGGTGGCAGCATTAAAGGTGCGGCTTTGATGGGTTTGTTATCAGGTTTAGTTGCCTCCCCTTGCACTACAGCCCCTTTAACTGCAGCACTTTTGTATGTAGCTCAGTCCGGCGATTTAGCTTTGGGCGCTTTAACGCTGTATATCTTAAGTATGGGGATGGGCTTGCCATTGCTGATTTTAGGCAGCACTGGCGGTAAGTTTTTACCAAAAGCCGGCGCCTGGATGGATGTAGTCAAAGCCAGTTTTGGTTTCCTGTTATTAGCAGTACCAGTCTGGTTACTTAGCCGTTTCCTGCCAACTTACATAGTAGTCATAGCCGGAACCTTAGTTTTATTGATGCTGGCCGTCTATTTACACCGCTTATCGCAACAACTTGCTAAGGGAACTACAGGCCAAAGCATCAGTTGGATGCTGGCACTAGTGATTGTGTTGGGCACCACAGGCGCGAACTTATGGTATTGGCTGCCATCGCCAGTGGTTGTGACAGGGCAAAGTGGTCAAACACAAAACACTGAATTTACACTGGTAAAAACCTTAGATGAGCTGCAACAGCAAGTAAAAAAATCGGCTGACGCCGGTAAACCTGTGCTGGTGGATTTATACGCCGACTGGTGTGTGGCCTGTAAAGAGTTTGAGCACATCACTTTTTCCGATGGCGAAGTAAAAAGCTTAATGGCGCAATTTACGTTAATTAAGGTAGATGTGACCCATGCCACCGATCAGGATCAGCAATTATTGGATCATTTTCAGGTTTTAGGTTTGCCAACTTTGCTGTTATTTGACAAAAACGGCAGCGAATTAACGCAATCTCGCATCACTGGCTTCATGGGACCAAAAGATTTTAGTGCCCATTTAGGCCCAATACTGCAGTAAAAAATTCCGCGACACTCTCGGCAAAGTCAGACTGGCTCTGACTTTGCCTGAATTTCTCAACTTCAGTTTCAACTTCGTAAAAAAGTTCCGTTCTGCTGATAAGACCAGTATTTTGCTGCCATTTGCAACGATTTCACTATAATAAGCGGCAAATCTGCAGCGACTGCTGGTCGCTGAACAAAAAAGATGCAATTGCTTTATGCCTTTGGCAAGATAGTTGGCAATTAAACAAGATGACGGGAAATTCGCGCTATATGTCGACAAACTTACGTATTTTGCTGCTCAACGGCCCTAACTTAAATATGTTAGGCAAACGTGAGCCTCAAATTTATGGCGCCGCCACTTTACCGCAAATTGTTGATGGCTTAACTGCTCATGCCAAGGAGCTGAATGCCACTTTGACTCATCTGCAATCCAACGCCGAACATGAGCTCATCAACGCTATTCAGCAAAGTTTAGGACAACAGGACTTTATTATTATCAACCCGGGCGCATATACCCATACCAGCGTGGCCATTCGTGATGCATTGCTGGCTGTGGCTATCCCTTTTATTGAAGTGCATTTGTCCAATGTACATGCGCGGGAAGAATTCCGTCGTCACTCGTATTTATCCGATATCGCCAAAGGTGTGATTTGTGGTTTAGGGGCCAAAGGCTACCACTATGCACTGGAATCGGCGGTGTCGTCCTTATCAACCATTCCATCAAATTAATTAGGCAACTACGTCATGGATATCAGAAAAATTAAAAAATTGATCGAACTGCTGGAAGAGTCAGGCATTAACGAGCTTGAAATAACTGAAGGCGAAGAATCCGTTCGTATCAGCCGCAATGGCCCAATGCAGCAATATGCACCAATGCACTATGCTGCTGCGCCAATGCAACAGGCTCCAGCTGCAGCACCAGTGGCTGCCGCTGCTCCTGCTGAAGCTGCCAAGCCGGTAGTCACAGGTCATCAGATGCGTTCACCTATGGTAGGTTCCTTCTACCGCGCTGCTTCTCCTACTTCTAAATCTTTTGTTGAAGTGGGTCAGAGCGTTAAAGTGGGCGACACCTTGTGTATTATCGAAGCGATGAAAATGATGAACCAGATCCAGTCTGACAAGGCCGGTGTGGTGACACAAATTCTGGTAGAAAACGGCGAGCCGGTTGAGTTTGACCAGCCATTATTTGTGATCGAATAAGTTAAAAGGCAGACTCATGCTAGAAAAAGTACTGATCGCCAACCGGGGTGAAATTGCACTGCGTATTTTACGTGCGTGTAAGGAACTCGGTATCAAAACGGTAGCTGTGCATTCCACAGTAGACCGTAATCTGAAACACGTGCTGCTGGCCGACGAGACCATTTGTATTGGTCCTGCCCCATCACCACAAAGTTACTTAAATATTCCTGCGCTGATTGCCGCAGCTGAAGTGACCAATGCTCAGGCTATTCACCCTGGTTATGGTTTCCTGGCTGAACGTGCTGACTTTGCCCAGCAAGTGGAAGAAAGTGGTCTGGTCTTTATCGGCCCACGTCCTGAGTCTATCCGTTTAATGGGTGACAAAGTTTCTGCCATTGAAGCCATGAAAAAAGCCGGTGTACCTTGTGTACCAGGTTCTGACGGCGCTGTAGGCGACGACGATGAAGTCAACAAAGCCATAGCTAAACGTATCGGTTATCCGATTATCGTGAAAGCTGCTGGTGGCGGCGGTGGTCGTGGTA
The DNA here is from genome assembly GCF_000217935.1 of Rheinheimera sp. A13L. GTDB lineage: Bacteria > Pseudomonadota > Gammaproteobacteria > Enterobacterales > Alteromonadaceae > Pararheinheimera. The sequence goes on along the minus strand of NZ_AFHI01000019.1, from coordinate 904 downwards.
TGCGTGTGGTGCGTAGCGAAGAAGAGCTGGTTGAATCTATTGCGATGACCAAAAACGAAGCAGGCACTGCTTTTGGTAATGACATGGTATACATGGAGAAATTCCTGGAAAACCCACGTCATATCGAAATTCAGGTGTTAGCTGATGGTCAGGGCAGTGCCATTCACTTAGGTGAACGTGATTGTTCTATGCAACGTCGTCACCAGAAAGTAGTGGAAGAAGCGCCAGCTCCTGGTATTACTCAGGAACTGCGTAACTTTATCGGCGCTCGTTGTGTGCAGGCTTGTATCGATCTGAACTACCGCGGTGCTGGTACCTTCGAATTCCTGTTTGAAGACGGCGAGTTTTATTTCATCGAAATGAACACCCGTATTCAGGTAGAGCACCCTGTGACAGAAATGATCACTGGTGTTGACCTGATTAAAGAGCAGCTGCGTATCGCCTCTGGCATGCCGCTGAGCATTAAGCAATCCGATGTTGTGATCCGTGGTCATGCTGTGGAATGCCGTATCAACGCTGAAGATGCCAAGACTTTTATTCCGTCGCCAGGCACCATCACCCGCTTCCACCCACCAGGTGGCAACGGTGTGCGTTGGGATTCGCATATTTACGCAGATTACACAGTGCCGCCAAACTACGATTCAATGGTTGGCAAGCTGATCACCTACGGTGAAAACCGTGACATCGCAATAGCACGTATGCGTAATGCATTAAGCGAGCTGCTGGTCGGTGGCATCAAAACCAATATCGAATTGCACAAGCTGATTATGACAGACGAGAACTTCAATAAAGGAGGAACTAACATCCACTATCTTGAACATAAACTCGGTCTGAAGTAATACCCTTTGCACTTGAAGCCGCAGCGTTGTTGACTTCAAGCTCTCGCCCCAGTCGTATAGGCAAC
>NZ_AFHI01000020.1 GCF_000217935.1 Rheinheimera sp. A13L | reverse complement strand
AGTTTCTGAAGTTTGGTTTGCTTGTGGAATATTTGTGTCGGGCACAGGACAAAGCCAGCCCTTTGGGCGTTAGCCACTCCGCAAAAAAGGTGAGTTGTATGTATTACAAAAGATTGAACTTGGTTCTTTTTAATATGCCGATTATTTATTCTGTCGCATTATCTACTAAAGGTGATTTTGTATCTCTTTTTATTCTGCTTTCTCTAAGTGTTATTGTGGTTAATAGCTATAATCCGTTTCAGTTTTTAATAAAAGCAGACCGGCTTTTTATATTCAAGTATTTTTTTCCAGCATTTGGTGGTTGTGTTGTATTTTTCATGCTGGATTATCTTGATTTGGATCCTGATTGGTCCCTTTTGTATTTTTTCTCTTTTGTTATTTTTTACCTGAAATTCCTGATGCGTAATTCAAATATGATGTTAAGTTTAGCAACGAAGTAACAGGAAAAAACAAGAGCGTCGAGTATTAAATGTTTCGGGAGATGTAACTATGAAGTCTTGCTCAGAAGTACCAAGATATATGACCTTGACGGCAGAAAAATGCTTGGTGCCCGACTTAACCTGGCTGCTAACAACTATGAATAGATTTAAAAAAATGCTCGCTAAATTACTTTATACGTTCTTGCCCTTCATCTTTCTTACGTCACCTTATGTGTGGTGTGAGGAAGTCAAAGATCAACAAGTTGATGAGCTACTCTCTTTATCAAGCGTTGCCATTGCTCAAAAAAGGTTTGATGATGCCTGGGATATTTTAATTAGAATTGAAAATTCAAAATCAAATATTACTTACAGCCAGAATGTAAATCTGCTAAAGGGCAAGATTGAGTTGGCATATATTCTGAAGATAGAAGAAAATCTTGTAGAAAATGTTCTGGAGCTTTATCAGTTGACTGATGGAAATGAGCACTATGAGAAATTTAAGAATAGGCTGGTCCACAGAGTTTGTTATTCTGAAGACTGGAGTATGTATAGAGATATTCACATAAATTTTTGTGAATCAATCAGAACAAACTCTGGCTACGCGAATCCGCAGCCAGAGCTTTAACATCAATCCAAAATTATATGTGGCAAAAACCTTGAGCTGTCTTTGGTGATCAGCGAATTATCTTCACGAATACCAATACCTGCTGCGCTGTTGCCTACCACCCAGCTGCCGATCATGGTGTAGCTGTCGCCGAATTTGGGTAACTGCTGCAGTTTTTGGCGGATAAAAGGTGAGTCGGCGTATGGGCCTGGTTCACTGATTTTTTCGCCGCTTTGAGTCACTAATTCAACATTAGCGCCTTCGCGGGAAAACAGCGGTTTACGTACCCAGCCTGCGCCAAAACTTTGGCCTGGTTGTTCAAAATGACTTTCCAGCAAGTTGGGGTGGCCCTGATGTTTTTGCCACAGCAAAGGCAATATGCCTTTGTTGGATAACAACATTTTCCAGCCGGGCTCCAACCATTGGGTTTGGCTGCTTAAGATAACGGACGCAAAATCTTCCTGCACCATAAATTCCCATGGGTACAGCTTAAACAAACCGCCTATAGCGTAACCGTCCAGATCCACCAACTGACCACTGGCTTCGCCCAGTTGTTCCAGTTCGATAAAACGGCTGTCGAGACCTGCTTGTTTGGCTATGTCCATCAGGTACATGACCGTGCCTTTGTCTTCGATGCTGTTGGCCACAGAGGCAAAATACAAAGGATTCGCCAAAGGCAACTCAGCAAAAGCGGCTTCAAGCTGGTCTTGCAAGGAGTTAAACTGATCAGCACCTTGTGGCACTTTGCCGCGCATGATCTGATCTTCCAGCCAGACCCACTGGAAAAAACCAGTTTCAAATAAAGAAGTCGGGGTGTCGTAGTTCAGTTCCAGCAATTTAGCCGGGCCAGTACCGTCGTAGACTAAATCCAGCCGCCCGTACAATGATGGTGCTTTAGTACGCCAGGAATCAGCCACAAAATCCCAGAATTTTTCTGGTATAGCGAGCTGCTGAAGTTTTTCTTCATCGCGGATAATGTCATCCACTAAAGCTAAAGCCATCTGATGCAGCTCTTCGGTGGGCTCTTCTAAATCTTGTTCTATCTGGCGCAGGTTAAACTGGTAATAGGCAGTTTCATCCCAATAAGCTTCGCCGTCAAACGTATGAAATTCAAAGCCAACAGATTCAGCATAAGAGCGCCAGCCAGGGCGCTCATCACAAGCTACTTTTTTCATTGCCTCTTAACCACCAAAACTTTTGGTTGAGCTGGAGCGTTTAGCGGCCTGAGCACCAAAACCACCACGATTCACTGTACCAGCAGCTTTAGGCTGAACTGAGGACGGTTTGATATAGGTTGGGCCTACACCTCTGGCTACAGGTGTATTGGTTGCAGTGCGGAAAGTGCTGCGGTCATCCCGTGATTTATACAAAGGCTGAGCCTGCACTGGTTGTTTCAGTTGGCCACCTGAGCGGTTCAGCATTTGGCCTGCTAAAAAGCCCATCATCATTGGCATAAAAAAGCCACCACTGGATGCCTGAGCCTGAGCTGGTGGCTCAGTGCCGGCAGCAGCTGCTGCCTGGGCCGGAGTTTCACACTGGCCTACGCCAAAGTCGGTTTCGCAGGCGGCTTTGTCGGTATATTTGGGGGCAACCTGAGTGTGCATGGTTAAAGCCTGGCCTAAATCGGCACGGCATTGCTCAGGATTAAAATAGGCAGCACATTGATCAACGGTTTCAAAAGCTGCAGTTTGCACTGCTTCTTCCTGGCCACAACCTGCCATTAAAAAAGTTGCAGTAGGCACCATTAACACTAAAGCTGCCTTTTTACTGCGTTTCAGCACTTTTTGTTTCATCAGTGACTCCTTAATGAGTTATGCAGGTTAATACGTCATGCTGGCGGAGTTAATCAAACCTATAGCAATGGAACAACCGGCAGAAAACACGCCAGCTGCTACTTCACCTTTGTTGATACGTTCCGGTAGCTGTTTCAGGGCAAAACGTACTACACCAAAAGTTAATACTTGCACTACCAGGGCAATAGCACCCCAGATAGCACAGTCGGCTAACGACAGTGAGTGGGTAATAGCGCTGGATAATGGCAAGGCAAAACCAATTAAGGCGCCGCCAAAAGCCACAGCTGCTGCACTGTTGTTTTCTTTGATTAAGGCTAATTCGTCGTGTGGCGTGATCCAGGTGTAAAAACGGCAAAACAAAGCCACTAACAAAATGGCCAGAAAAAAGAAGCTGATAAAGTCCGGGAAACCTGCCACAGAGGCCAATAAAGTGTCACTCATTATAAAATCCTTTCTTTAAGTTAAGGGGCTTAGCCGATGATCCAGAAAAGCCGGACAAAAGGCAACAACTGAATCCAGAGGCTTTTTGAGCTAATTCCTTGATACAGTCAGTTTTCAGCTATGCTCAATAGGTAAGTTAACTTACTAAGTTGCTGATCTGTTAAGGAGTTAATCCCTATGTTAAATCAAATGTCGGTAAAAATCCGCTTGTTGTTGTTGGTCTGCGTACCATTACTGGTGTTAGTTGCCATTAGTTTGATTTCGGTCAGGGAAATGGGCCATTTAAGTGACGGAGCCACCAGTATTTATAACGACAGGGTGGTACCACTGAAACAAATTAAACAAGTGGCTGATGCTTATGCGGTGGCATCGGTCGACTTGCTGCATAAATACCGAGGTGAAGTCATAACGGCCTCTGAAGCTGTGCAGCAGTTGCAGCAGCAGGCACAACTGGCCGATCAGGTGTGGCTGGCCTATCTGGCAACCAGCTTAACCAAAGAGGAGTCAAGTCTGGCCGATAAAGCCAAACAACAAATGGTGATATTTCAACAAAAACTGCAGGACTACCAGCAGCAAATCACCGATGGTTCCTTGTTTAAGCGCAGTGGCAAAGACTTCAATACAGAGCTGTATTCATTGGCAGATCCATTAAGTACTTCTTTGGCTGCTTTAATTGATATTCAGTTGCTGGAAGCTGAGAAATTTAAGGTGCAGGCGGCTGAGCAGTATCAGTTTTTTATGCAGTTATTTGTGGTTGCTTTGCTGCTGGTGTTTATTTGTTTAGGCGGCTTATCCTGGCTGATTTACCGCTCTATTCACAATCCTTTGCATCAGTTGCAGCAAGCTATTTCTGTCGTTGGAGATAAATCTGATTTACGCATTAGGGCAGAAGTGACAGGCACTGATGAAATTGCTATTACAGCAGCCGCTTTTAATCAAACCATCAGCCGCGTCCATCAATTTTTTACCGAACTGGCCGATGCGGTGTCGCAATTGGCGGCGGCTTCAGAGCAGATGAGCCAAATTAGTCAGCAAGTCAGCGGCACAGCTTTTGAACAGGAACAGCAAGCCAATTTAATTGCCACTGCTGTGAATCAAATGTCGGCCGCTATTCAGGAGGTGGCGGGGAGCGCTCTTGCCACTTCAGAGCAGGCCAATGATGTGGATCAGAAAACCCAGCAGGGGTATCAAAAAGTCATTCAGAACGTGGGTTCTATTGAGCAGTTATCTGGTGTTATCAGTGGCGCCAGTGTGGTCATTGAGCAATTAAATGGTGAATCGGAAAAAATCACTCAGGTGTTGGCAGTGATCCAGACTATTGCAGGCCAGACCAACTTACTGGCTTTAAATGCCGCCATTGAAGCAGCCCGTGCCGGTGAAGCAGGCCGTGGTTTTGCTGTTGTGGCTGACGAAGTACGAACTTTAGCCACTAATACGCAAAAAGCCACAGAGTCTATCCGTGCCATGATTGATAACTTGCAGGCTTCGGCCCGTGAGGCTGTGCATGCTATGGCGCAATCAGGCCAATACGCCAGCGCCAGTGTGGCTAATGCCAAAGAGGCAGGTGCAGTGCTGGAGGATATTAAGTCGTCAGTCGGCACTATAGTGGATATGAATGTGCAGATTTCAGCGGCCACTGAAGAACAAACCATAGTGGCAGAGGAGATCAACAAAAATATTACTGAGTTCAGTGTCAGTATCGGCGAGATCACCCGCAGTGCAACCCACAGCGCTGATGCCAGCAGTGCGCTGGCGCAATTGGCCAGCAGGTTACAGCAACAGGCTGCCTCTTACAGGGTGTAAAACGGACTGGAAACTGGCCCGCTAAACAGGGCGCTTTGCATCAACATATGCAAAAAAACAGAGCTTGTACTGCCACAGGCTCTGTTTCCTTATCACCTAAAGTGGCTCAACACAATTGCAGCTCTAACCCTACCTTTTTGCATCAAATCAGGCATAAATTCTGCTGGCTCGCCGTGAAACTGCATGAACTGTTTTATTTAGCCAGGGCTGCTTTGCCCTTTTTTGGGGCAAAAAATGCCGGATGCACCGCTTTGTGACGACAGTGCAGGTCTGAATACGTATTCATCTTGTGGGCTGCGTCAGCCTGGTTAATAACTGTGCACGGAACATTTTATAAAAACCAGGACGTCCTTTGATTTTGTTGTACAGGGAAGGTCCATAACAATCCAAATTGGGGACAAGAGGCATGCCAAACTATAAGCATAGTTTGCTGACGCTCGCTATTGCTGCAGCAGGTTTTAGTTGCAGTATCAGCGCGGAAGAAGCAAATCAGCAACTCGCACAACAGGAAGAACAGGTGAGTGCTGGTTCTAATACCAGCAAAACCAGAGAAGAAGTTGAAGTTATTGAAGTTAAAGGTTTTTCCAGCAGTTTAATTAAATCACTGAACGATAAACGTTTTGCCGATACAGTAGTCGAATCCATTTCAGCCGACGACTTAGGCTCATTGCCTGATGTTTCTATGGCGGATGCCTTAACCCGCTTACCTGGTATTTCTGCGGTGCGTACCGGCGGTCAGGCTTCTGAAATTAATATCCGCGGTATGGCAGGCGGTTTTGTCTTTTCTACTTTAAATGGCCGTGAGCAGGTGTCTACCAGTGGTCAGCGTAATATTGAATTTGACCAGTATCCTTCTGAGCTGATCTCCTCTGCATCTGTGTATAAATCACCAAAAGTTTCGCTGATTGAAGGCGGTGTGGCTGGCACTGTTGAGTTAAAAACCGCCAGCCCGTTAAAAGCTAAAGAGATGCATAATTTCACAGTCAACGCCCGCGGTATGATGAACGACAGAGCGGATGAAATCCCTGGTGGTCAGGAAACAGGGGATAGGTTTAGTTTTTCTTATCAGGGCAAATTTTTAGAAGATACTTTGGGTGTGGCTTTAGGTTTTGCCCGTTTGTATCAGCCCAGCGTGTCAACTCAGTTTGTTGGTCTGGCGTACAACAAGCAGGCTGATGTGGATGGTATTGATGAAGCATCCCCTAATGAGCTGATCAGTGAAGGTTTTGAGATGCAGCACAGGGGCGGAGAAGAAACCCGCAACGGCTATATGACGGCCATCGAATGGATCCCTTCTGACAAGTTAACTGTAAAAGCTGATGCCTTTTTATCTAAGTTTGATACTGAAGCTTTTGCCCGTGGTTTTCGCGTTAAACTGGAGGGAGACAGCGCCGCTATAGGCAATCCGGTGATCAATGACAATATTGTGATTGGGGGTACTTTTAACCGTAAAACCAATGGCTATACCAGAGTTGAGCTGGTGAATGACGACAACACAGATAACGATGAAGTGAAAAGTTTTGGTTTTAATGTCGACTTCGATGCGACAGATGCGCTGACGTTAAACTTCGATCTGTCACACTCTTCCGCCGACAGCGTATTTAAAAACGGTTTGTTGTGGGCTTTGGTGGCTGAAGACGCCACTGTGCCTAATCCGGTACTGGATGGCAATGTCTCCATCAGCTATTTACTGAACGGTTTAAACCTGCCTGACGTAGGTTTTAATCAGGAAGGCGCTTTTACTGATATCGACAGAGTAATGGTCAGTAAATATGGGATTTACCCTTACATCAACTCAGATGAAGTGAATGCCTACAAACTGGATGCTAAATACGAACTGGATAACTCTGTGCTCAGTTCGTTTGAAGCTGGTGTGCGTTACTCCGAGCGTGAATATACCAATGACCGTCAGGTGTTTGAATATGGCTCCGATGGTTCATTTTTAACTTCACAACCGCCGCTGCGTTTAACGGACGATATGGTTGAAGTTGTGGATTTCAGTGGTAATTTTTCACATTTCCCAAGTTACCTTGCTATTGATTTAAACAAAGCGCTGAATGCCTGGTTTCCACAGGGCATACCTCAACCGGTGCAAACCTGGGGCACAGGAAATACAGGGGTTCTGGAATCTCAACGTGTTTCAGGTGGTCCTGACTCAGCATGGTCTGTTTTGCAAAGTGGCGAAGTCTATGAAGATGTGATGGCGGCTTATGTGATGGCCAATCTGGATACCGAAGTATTCTCTATTCCTGTCACAGGTAATATTGGTGTACGTATGGTTGAAACCAAACAATACGCCACTGATTTAACAGATGTGGGTGGGGACCCTACTTTAGGCGCACAGAATATTACCGATGAAGCAGGTTTGGTAAATACCCGCTACAAGCCAGGTATTATTGGTCAGACCTACAGGGATTATCTGCCACAGATGAACCTGAACTTTGCCCTGACCGACAGTGATCAGCTTCGGTTTGCAGCAGCTAAAGTGATGTCGCGGCCACCTATTGACCGTTTAGCCTCCAATACCAGTTACACCATTAATCCTCTGACGGGTCAGGTGGATGGTTCCAGCGCAAATAGCCCGTTCTTAAAGCCATTTTATGCCACTCAGTATGATATTTCTTATGAGAAGTATTTCACTGAAACAGACGGCGCTTTTGTGGCTGCAGTGTTCTACAAAGATATTGAGTCTTTTATCAATACTTTCACTATTACCGATTTTGATTTTGCCGCTGCAGGCTTCCCTATTCCTGACTATGTGCCAGGCACAGAACCAGGTAATCCTGACGGTTTACCTCCGGTTTCCACCACTCCTGGGGATTATTCCACAGCCGTTAACAACGACAAAGGCGGTTATATCCGCGGTGCTGAAATTGCCTACACCCAGGTGTTTAAGTTTCTGCCGTCCTTCTGGCAAGGCTTAGGTTTTAGCGGCAGTTATTCCTACACAGAAAGTGAAATCCAGCAGCAAGTCAGTTTAGGGGCTCAGACCATAGATATCACCTTGCCGGGCTTATCGAAAAACGTGATGACGGCCACCTTGTTTTGGGAATACGAAGGTTTTGAAACCCGGATCAGTGGTCGTTACCGTGACAACTTTGTGTCAGAGCAGGTGGCTGTAGAAGCTCAGACCGTGAACTTCGATGGCGAGATGGTGATTGACTATCAGGCCTCTTACCAGATTAACGACAACTTTGGTGTGCTGTTTCAGGTGAACAACCTGACGGATGAACCGACCAAAAGTTATTTTGGCAATGAAGCCAATACCGGCACTATCCAGTTTTTTGGCCGCCAGTATTTTGTTGGTGCGAACTATACGTTCTGACCTTGAGTGACAGCTTCAGCACTCAGCCTCAGAGCGGGTGCTCGTAACAAGAATTGATTGGAGTTCGATAACTATGTTTCAGATCACAAATAGCTTAAAGCTGGTCCTTTTGGGGCTGGCTGCGCTGACACTGGCTGCTTGCGGCGGTGGTGGCGAAGATTCTGTGGAAGGCGGTACTAAACTGCTGACCTGTAATGTGCCACAAATTCCGAACGCGGCAGGCACAGCCTGTATTGATCCACCGCCGATAAAATGTAAAGCACCTACAGTGCCGGATGCAAAAAATGAAAGCTGTATAGTTGGGGTTGACCCCAATGCACCTGAACCTGCATTTTTCCCAGCAACTGGTCAGGCTGCACTTTTTTATAAAAGAGCAGACGGCAATTATGAAGGTTACCGCTTACACACCTGGAATAACGATGCCTGTGACGCCTACAAAGACAGTTCTCTGGCAGCGTCCTGGGACAATGGTCTGGTGCATACAGCGGTAGATCCAAACTACGGCGCTTATTGGGTGCTGGAGTTAAAAGACGGTGTGGCTGGTGTGGAAGGTGCTTGTGGTAACTTCCTGATCCATATAGGCACTGATGACGCAGGCAAAGAGATGGGCGGCGGCGATCAGAAGTTGTTGTTAGGGCCTAAGTCCGATGAAAAGTTTGCCCGGATGAATTTTACTTTTTCTGGTGTGAACTCAGTGTTTGAATTCCCTTTACTTGCCTTGGGGGTTTCTATTGCCAACTCAGCTGCGCACTGGTTGGATACCAATACCTTTGTCTGGAATGTGGACCGTGCTATTGCCACTAAAGTGCAATTACACCATTCCGCCAGTGCAGAGTTAGCCATTGATGACGATGATCAGCTAAACGGTGAAACCCTGATGCTGGAAGAAACTGAACTGACAGATGCGCAAAAAGCCAAGGTTCCGCATTTGGCCGACTGGCCAGCGTACCGCAGCACTATGACAGCGGAACAGGCGAAAGCCATTGTAAAAAATCAGCTGGTGTTGTCAGCCCATGATGCAGAAAACAAGCTGGCAGCAGCCAGTTATGTGCAAGCGGCCAAAGTACTGGACGATTTGTACACCAGCGGTGATGCAGACGCCGACGAAGCAACTTTAGGTGTCAGCTATGAAGGGGATGCCGTGACTGTAGCTGTATGGGCGCCCACTGCCCGCACAGTGGCATTAAAACTCTACAACGCTGCAAAAACACTGACCTCGACTCAGGCGATGACCTTAGATGCTGAGACCGGGATTTGGAGTTACAGTGGCACCAAAGCCAATCTGGACCGTACTTTCTACCGCTTTGAAGTGACTGTGTATCATCCTGCCACTAAAAAAGTAGAAACAGTGGAAAGTACCGACCCTTACTCCGTCAGTTTGTCCACCAATGGTCGTTTCAGTCAGTTTGTGAATTTGGCCGACGAAGATTTAAAACCTGAAGGTTGGGCAACCCGAACTATTCCAACTGTTGAAAATCCTGAAGATACAGTGATTTATGAAGGTCACATTCGTGATTTCAGTATTCGTGATACCACGGTTAGCGAAGCAAACAGAGGTAAATATCTGGCATTCACTGAAATGGACAGTGCGCCTGTGTTGCACCTGAAAAAGTTGGCTGAAAGTGGTGTAACGCATTTTCATATGCTGCCTGCCACTGATATGGCCACAGTGAATGAAGACGTAAGCAAAAGAGTTGAAATCACCGATACGGTGGGCGACTTATGTGCTGTGAATGCCAGCGCTAAAGTCTGTGGTCAGGAAAACGCAGCCACAGTGATACTGGACCTGCTGAAATCCTATCAGCCTTCCGGTGAACTGGCTCAGCAGTTAGTGGCCGATATGCGCGCGACTGACGGTTTTAACTGGGGTTATGATCCACACCACTTTAATGTACCTGAAGGCAGCTATGCATCCAGTGCTGAAGGCGTGGCCCGCATTAAAGAAATGCGTGCTATGAACCAGGCTCTGCAGGACGTAGGTCTTCGTGTGGTATTGGATGTGGTGTACAACCATACCAACTCTTCTGCTCTGTTTGATAACTCAGTGTTCGACAAAATGGTGCCGGGTTATTACCACAGATACAATCCGGTCACTGGCATTATTGAGCGTTCGACTTGCTGTGAAAACACTGCACTTGAACACAAAATGATGGATAAATTCGTCAAAGACTCGCTGGTGCTGTTAGCCCGTGAATACGGCTTTGATGGCTTCCGTTTTGACATTATGGGACACCATCCGAAAGCTGATATTTTAGCGGCCCGGGAGCTGGTGCGTGCTGTTGATCCTGATACTTACTTCTACGGCGAAGGCTGGAACTTTGGTGAAGTGGCGGATGATCGCTTGTTTGAACAAGCGCGTCAGGCCAATATGGCGGGTACAGAAGTAGGTTCTTTTAACGACCGTATCCGGGATTCGGTGCGCAGTGCGGCATTATTCACAGACAAAGGTGAAGACGGCGAGCGTCAGCAGCAAAACTACATTGAAATTGGTTTAGCCGGCACCTTAAAAGACTTTGTGCTGGAAGATTACCGCGGCAATACGGGTGTGGCATCAGGTGTCACCTGGAACGGTCAGCCAGCTGGTTATGCTGAAGATCCTGCTGATATTATCAACTATGTATCTAAACACGACAACGAAGCGATCTGGGATAAATTACAGCTGGAATTGCATAATGCAGGCGTTGATTTAAGACTGGAAAACCGGGTCAGAGTGAATAACATTGCTTTGGCTATTCCGGTGTTAAGTCAGGGCATTCCGTTTCTGCAAATGGGTGATGACTTGTTGCGTTCCAAGTCGTTAGACCGTAACAGCTATGATTCAGGCGACTGGTTTAACTTTGTTGATTTCAGCAAAGAAACAAATAACTGGAATGTAGGTTTGCCCATGGCTCAGGACAACAGTGCCAATTGGGAAACTATTGCCGAAGTGTCGACCAAATCCAATACCAGTGCTGGTGCCGATGAGATCCATTTTTCATCTGATGTATTTAATGAATTCCTGCAAATTCGTAAAAGCAGCAATTTATTCCGTCTGACTACGGCTCAGGACGTGATGGACCGCTTAGGTTTCCATAACATTGGTAAAAATCTGACGCCGGGTTTAATTGTGATGAGCATAGATGATGGTACTGGCCTGACCGACGTGGACCCTGAACATGACGCTCTGGTGGTGGTGATCAACGGCACCTCAGAACAACACTCTCATACTGTGCCTACGGCCAAAGGTTTTGTGTTACATCCGGTGCAGGCCGCTTCGGCGGACCTGATGTTGCTGGACGCCAGCTTCAGTGAAGCAGCAACAGAAGGTACTTTCACTGTTCCGGCCTATACAGCAGCGGTTTTTGTGAAACCTCAGAATGGTGCTCAGGGCGAAGGTTTAAAAGCCGATGCGACTATGGGGGCTCCTGACTTTGCTCCTTATGGTTTAACCACAGTCTATGTGCGTGGCGCTATGAATGGCTGGGGTGAAACTGACGCTATGAGCTACGTAGGAGATGGGGTGTACAGCACTACTATCACTATTGCAGCGGGTGACTACGAGTTCAAAGTGGCATCAGCAGACTGGTCCACAGTTGACTTCGGTTCTGCTGATCAGCAAGTCACTTTAGGTGCAGCCAAAACCTTAAGCCGTGGTGGTTCTAACCTGAAAATTACTATCCCTAAAAGCTCCAGTTACACTTTTACAGTCAACGCAGCTTCTGCTGAAGCTCCGGTTATTACTGTGACTGAATATGTGCCTTATGGCGAGACCACTGTGTTTTTGCGCGGCAGTTTGAATGGCTGGAGTGAAAATAACCCTCTGCAATACGAAGGTGATGGCGTGTATAGCGTCACAGTGAATCTGGCTGTAGCTGAACATGAGTTCAAAATTGCTTCGGCCGATTGGTCTACCGTTGATTTTGGCTCTGCCGATCAAAATGTCACGCTCAACACAGACAAGGCGCTGACAAGAGGTGCTTCAAATCTGAAACTGCAAATTACCGAACAGGCGGATTATAAGGTCAGCTTCACAGCGACAGAGCCGGAAGCCCCTGTGTTAAGGGTAAGCAAAGTCGAATAAAAGGACTCAAAACCTGGTGTAAAAAGGCCGTTTAGATCACGGCCTTTTTTTATAGAGTTTTTGTCATAACTTAAGGATCACAGCACTGTGGTCATACTGCCATTTTTGAGCTGAACTGTAAGGGTCTGATGCCGCAGCTATGCATTTTATCACTGCCTGTCCGCTTGCAACTTCGCTGAACTCAGCTAAGTTTGCATTAAGTTAGAGCGTAAGCTCTGCTCCGGTGAGCCAAATAAATCAGCTGATCCAGCGGCCTGCCTGCACCAATACAATGCAAAATTTCAGCAATGCCCTGCAAAGGGGCGACATACCCGGAGGTGAATACGTATTCATGTTGAACATTGGCGGCGATAAGTTTAACTAGTAGGGTCAGATTAATATCAACTACCAGACAGATATAAGTCTGAAACAAAAAAAACACACTATCCGGGGATAAGGGCATGAATAAATTTAAATTGAGCATACTCACCGTTGCTATAGCAGCAGGTGTAAGTTCATATAGTTACGCGCAGGAACAAGAAACTAAATTATCAGCAACGGAAGCGCGCGAAAAAGCAAAAGCTGATGCCGCTATTGAAACTATTGAAATTAAAGGTTTCCGTCGTTCTTTGTATGATTCTCTTAATGAAAAGCGCTATTCAGACGTAATCTCTGAATCCGTATCTGCAGATGATCTTGGCTCATTACCGGATGTGTCTATTGCCGATGCATTAGCCCGCTTACCAGGTGTGACTGCAGTGCGCACCGGTGGTCAGGCTGGTGCATTAAACATTCGTGGTCTGTCAGGTGATTTTGTGTTTGCCACCTTAAATGGCCGTGAACAGGTTTCTCCAAGTGGCAGCCGTACTGTTGAATTTGACCAGTTTCCATCCGAACTGATTTCTCAGGCTTCCGTATATAAGTCGCCAAAAGCATCCCTGATTGAAGGTGGTGTGGCGGGTTCTATCGAAATGAAGACTGCCAGTCCTTTATCAAAAACTAAAGATCACTCTGTGAATCTGAACCTTCGAGGCAGCTTCAACGATCGCGCTGATCAAGTTCCTGATGCGACAGAATACGGCAACAGGATCAGTGGTTCTTATTCTGGTAAGTTTCTGGATGAAACATTAGGTTTTGCTGTGGGTTATTCCCGCTTATTCCAGCCGAGTGTCGCCACTCAATTTGTTGGTTTGGCGTACAACGGTGGTTCTATGGACACCAACGCTGATGGTACTTCAGAAGTGATCAGTGAAGGTTTTGAACTGCAGCATTTGGGCGGTAAAGAGACCCGTGATGGTTACATGACTGCTATAGAGTGGCGTCCAAACTCTGCGGTAACAGTGAAAGGTGACGTATTTTATTCAGAGTTTAAATCTGAAGAGTTTGCCCGTGGTTTCCGCGTTAAAAGCCTGAACAACGGTAACATTACTAATGGTGTTGTAGCCGATGGCGCTATGATCGGCGGTACGGTTTCCCGTATTCCGGGTCGTGATTTTCTCGTTCAGACCACTAACGATGACAACACCGATACTGACAAAGTATTATCTACTGGTCTTAACATCGAATGGATGGCAACAGACCAGTTGACTTTAACTGGTGATATTTCTACATCGCAATCTGACAGTAACTTTATTAATGGCGTGAACTGGTCATTGGCTTTTGCTGATGCGAATGCCGTAAATCCTGTGGTTGCTAACGATGCATCAGTTACTTACCTGTTAAACGGTCTAAATGTACCTTCTGTGGCCTTTAACCGTGACTATACCGACCTCGATTCGGTGATGATGGCAAAAATTGGTATTTATCCCTATGTAAACTCAGATGAAGTAAATGCGCTGCGTCTGGACGGTAAATACGATTTGCAAGATTCAGAGTTCTTCTCTTCTGTTGAAGCTGGTGTACGTATTTCCGAACGTGAAGCCCGCAACGATCGTAGCGTGTTCGAGTTTGGTAACGACTTTGGTAACTACGCTCCAGGTCAGGGACCGTTAAAACTCACCGAGGATATGGTGCGTGAAGTTAATTTTAGTGGTGAGTTTTCCGGTTTACCCTCGTATTTAGCTATAGATCTGAATAAAGCGTTAGATGCATGGCTCGGTGCTGGTAACTACACACCACAAAAAGATTTACGCAGCGATTGGACTTTCTTAAACAGCAATACAGTGAATGAAGACGTCACAGCTGCTTACATTCAAGGTAATCTGGATACTGAAATGTTTGGTGTTCCAGTGACTGGTAACTTAGGTCTGCGTGTTGTTCGCACCGATCAAAGTTCAACGGGTTACTTGAACGTAGGGCAAGATACTCCTGAAACTGAAACTGTGTGTGACGAAGGTGGTCGTTGTACAGACAATTTTGTATTAAGCACCCGTGGCCATACATTCACTAAATCATTACCAAGCGTGAACCTGAACTTTATCCTGACAGATGACGATCAAATTCGTTTTGCTGCTGCTAAAGTCATGGGGCGTCCGCCAATTGCTGACTTAGCTGCTGGTGGTGGTAGCTGGATTGATGGTGGCAAGTTCAACGTATGGAGCCGTGGCCCAGACTTAGAACCATTTATGGCCAAGCAGTTTGATTTATCTTACGAGCATTATTTCGAAAACGACGATGGCGCTTTCAGCTTCGCTATTTTCAATAAAGATATTGATAGTTTTGTGCAAACTACTGTAATCAATAATCCTGATTTTGATGCATTAGGTATTCCGATGCCGGAGTTTGATCCAAACAACCCGGGTCAGGCTTTAGTTCCTGGTATTTATGAGACCAAAACGAATAATGCTAAAGGCGGTTACATTCGTGGTTTCGAAGCTGCGGTCACTAAAACGTTTAGCTTTTTACCTGGTATTTGGTCTGGTTTAGGTACTAACATCAGTTACTCCTACACCAAGAGCGAAATTGAGCAGACTAATAACCTGAGTGGTAGCAGCAGAACTATTTCTCTGCCGGGTTTATCACCTAAAGTAATCAGCGCTACTCTGTACTTTGATTACGATAAGTTCTCAACCCGTGTGTCAGCGCGCTATCGCGATGCCTTTATCGGTGAGCAGGTTGCCGTAGAAACTCAGTTGGCTTATTACTCGGATGAAACAGTGATGGATTATCAGGCCAGTTATAAAGTGACTGAAAATCTGGATGTTTTATTCCAGGTGAACAACCTGACAGATGAACCAACCAAAACTTACTTCGGTAATGAAGCTCAAACCGGAACATTACAGTACTTCGGTCGTCAATATTACTTTGGCGTTAACTATTCTATGTAATAGGGATCAAACTGCCTGAGGTGGTTTGAACACAAAGCTGCCATGATGAAGATGAAAATCTGTAGTCAGGCAGCTTTTTTATTGGTTTTTGTGGGTGAAAATCCAGTATAAAAGCTGAAATCTGTACGTTATCAAATAGGTCAACCATGAGAAATCCAATCACGAAAATTGGTCTGCTGCTGTTATCGTTATGCTCTTCGGTGTTGTGGTCTGCAGACTATCAGTCTCACCAGGTGACAGAGCAAGGGCTGGAAGTCAAAACTGATGAAGGGCTGGTGCTGTTTCGCTTTTTAACACCTGATGCTATTGAGGCTTTTTATCAACAGGAGGGCATCAAACAACAGCCATCTTTTGCTCTTGTTGACCCTGCAACTCAGGTGAAAGCTAAAGTGGTTGACTCTGCGGATAGCATTGAATTTAAAACCGAAACCTTGAGCGCAAAGCTGCATAAATCACCATTTTCAGTCAGCTATTATCGTGATGGAAAACTTATTCTGGCGGAAGAAAAGGGCTTTTTTGCTCATGAAACGATGAGAGGCTTCCGCTTTAAGCTACAGGATGATGAAAAACTATTAGGTACAGGCCAGCGGGTGGTGGGCATGGACAGACGTGGTCAGCGTTTGCCTTTGTACAATAAAGCCAGCTACGGCTACACCACTGAAGCACAGCAAATGTATTTTGGTTTACCCGCTGTGATGTCGAGCGAAAAGTATCTGTTGCTGTTTGATAACAGCGCCAGTGGTTTTGTTGATTTAGGCAAAACTGAAAAAAATGTGCTGCAATTTGAAGCTGTGGCAGGCCGTACTGCTTATATTGTGATGGCAGCGCCCACTTATCCAAAACTGATTGAAGAGTACGTGACAGTAACGGGCAAGCAACCACTGCCACCGCGTTGGGCTTTGGGGAATTTTGCTTCACGTTTTGGCTATCGTACCGAGGCCGAAACCCGCGCCATAGTGGATAAATTTGCCGCTGAAGACTTTCCATTGGATGCGGTAGTGTTGGATTTATACTGGTTTGGGCCAGATATTCAAGGCCATATGGGCAACTTAGCCTGGGATAAAAAGGCCTTCCCTAACCCTAAAAGCATGATCAGCGACTTTAAAGCTAAAGGAGTGAACACAGTACTGATCACTGAACCTTTTGTTTTGAGTACCTCGAAACGATGGGATGAAGCCGTCCAGGCCAAAGCTTTAGCCACTGATTTAGCGGGAAAAGCCAAAACCTTCGATTTTTATTTTGGTAACACAGGCTTAGTGGATGTGTTTTCAAAAGAGGGCACAAGCTGGTTTGAAGGAATTTATAACGAGTTGGCTGAGTATGGCGTAGCGGGCTGGTGGGGCGATTTAGGCGAGCCTGAAGTGCATCCTTCTGATGCAATTCACAGCATAGGCTCTGCGGACGAAATTCATAATGTGTATGGTCATCGTTGGGCTGAACTGGTGTATCAGAACCGCTTAGAAAAGCAACCAGAACAGCGCCCTATGATTATGATGCGTTCGGGTTTTGCTGGCTCACAACGTTTTGGCATGATCCCCTGGACAGGAGATGTCAGCCGCAGCTGGGATGGTTTAAAACCTCAGGTGGAACTGGCGCTGCAAATGGGTTTGTTAGGCCTGGCTTATACCCATTCCGATTTAGGTGGTTTTGCCGGTGGCGAAGTTTTTGATAAAGAAATGTATATCCGCTGGTTGCAGTACGGTGTGTTCCAGCCTGTGTATCGCCCTCACGCCCAGGAGCAAATAGCCCCAGAGCCTGTGTTGCACGACAAAGAAACCAAAGACATTTTGCGGGAATACATCAAGTTACGTTACCGCTTAACGCCTTACAACTACACTTTGGCGTATCAAAACAGCAGCACTGGTATGCCATTAATGCGGCCGCTGTTTTTTGAAAACGAAGCAGACACCAGTTTAATTGCAAATAAAGACAGTTACTTATGGGGTGATGCCTTTTTAGTTACTCCAGTGACTGCTGCTGGCGTGAAGTCGGTACCAGTGCAGTTACCTGCTGGTGTCTGGCTGGATTATTGGACAGGCAAGGTTTATCAGGGCGGAAAAACTATTGAACAACCGACCGACTTAACTACCTTGCCTGTGCTGGTCCGTGCCGGCTCTTTTGTGCCTATGGTGCCTGCTGTTCAAAGTTTAAAAGACTACAGCAGCCGTCAGTTAGAGCTGCATTATTACCACGATCAATCCATCCGTCAGGCCAAAGGCCAAATGTATGAAGATGATGGAAAATCACCGGATTCATTGAGCAAAGGCCAGTATGAACTGCTGACCTTCAATGCAGAAGCAAAAGGTCAAAGTTTGGCTTTTGAATTAAATCGCACAGGTTTGGGTTATCTGGGTATGCCAAAACAACGTTATGTCACTTTGGTCGTGCATCAAAGTGACAAACCCAACGCAGTGACTGTTAATGGCCGTAATGTAGCACTGGGTGAAACTGCTGCTGACGCAACTCAAACCGCCTATTATGATGCAGAACGCAAAGTAGTAAAGGTAACCTTGGACTGGAATACAGCCCAAGCCAGAATTCAACTGAACTAGATGTGATGCCGTGTTAAAAAGAAAAGCCAGTCTTCATCAGACTGGCTTTTTCAGATTCTGTCTGTATGCCTGGCGCTAGCTTTTTTCATCAGACCTGATGAAGTTTCTGCAGAATGTTCTGATGTGGTTGGTAATTCAGGGCACAACGTTCGACAAAATCTCTGATACTTGTTAGGTTGTATTTCAGAGCTTCGGCATTACCTGGTTTTAGCTGCGATTGTTCAGGGAAGAGGCCATAACCAGCCAGCAGACAATGCCAGGATATAGAAGGGAAATATCGACCTATCTGTTGTCGATCAATTTCCTGCCTCAGATCTGCTCCTCCCACCCAACACTGTAATACCTGTCTTAACGACTCCGAAATATCGTTATTGTTGCTGTTCGCCCGCCAGTAGTCCGTGTCCGTTCTTGAGTTTACTTTGTAGTGGCAGACAATATAGTCACGCACAGATTCAAATCTGTGATTAATGATCTGATTAAATTTATCCCGATTTTTGTCGGTAAAGCCCGCGGCACTGTAAGCCTCAATAAAAGCCAACAGGGTTTCCTGCACTAAATGCAAGGCTGTGGCTTCCAGGGGTTCGATAAAACCCTGAGACAAACCCACAGCCAGACAGTTTTTAGCCCAGTGCTGTTGCAAGCGGCCCACTTTCATTTTCAGAAAACGCACAGGTTCAGCGCTATCCAGTAAACCCAGTTTTGTTCTGAGCTCTGTTTCAGCCTGATCGTTACTGCAAAAGGCTGAGCTGAAGACGTAACCGTTACCTGTTCTGTTAGTCAGCGGAATGTCCCATGCCCAACCTGCTTTTAAGGCCGTCGCTATAGTTTGTGAATTCACCTGCGCTGTTGCCGCAGTAGGCATGACCACAGCGCTATCATTAAACAGGTTATTACCGAAACTGATAAAAGGTTCTTTCAGACATTGCTGGATAAGAACGGCTTGGAAACCAGAGCAATCGACAAAAAGATCGGCTTCTATGGCCCGACCATCTTTGGTCACCAGACGGGATATATCGCCGTTAGGATGTTGCTCAACAGCAGCTACAGTACCTTCTATATGGGTGACACCTCGTTCTTTCGCTTTATTTTTTAAAAACTTCCCGAGCAGTACTGAGTCAAAGTGATAACCATAACTGACATTAAAAGGGAAATGAAAAGCGGCCTGAGGAGCCAATCCTTGCTGACAAAGATGGGATGCAAATAAAAACTGATCCGGGTGAGCTTCTACGTCAATTCCCTTACGACGTACAAAGGCGTTGTAGATAAATGCATCTGCCGTATAGTCATCAAGTTGTGACGGAAAAGGATGGCAGTAGCTGGAAAAGCCCGGTTTAGATGACCAGTTTTTGAACGTTATGCCGTTTTTGTAAGTCGCATTACAGGCAGGCATCCATTCTTGTTCTGGTATATCGACATAAGCGAAAAAGTCTTTCAATGAAGGGGTCGAACCTTCGCCAACACCAATAATTCCGATCTCTTCTGATTCCAGTAAACTGACAGAGATGTTCTGGCCAGCCCATTTTTTTATCATCAAATTCGCGGCCATCCAACCTGCGGTGCCACCGCCAAGGATCAGAACTTTTTTTGTATTCAACATTATTTATCTCTTGTTATAACCAGCTTGTTAAAGACTAGCCTTACCCTGTGTTTTGACAAGATACTAAAGCATAGCAACTGCTGTAAAAGAATACGTATGCACCAGCTTGGTGCCTTCTGTGATTCACTGTACTGTCGGATCACTAAAGATTAAAAACAGTGATGCTCTGGATACTGGCAAGGGGAAGTCTGATGAAAGAAATAGTTTTAATGCTTGCAGTTATGCTGACAGGCTGCATGGCCCAAGCCAGTCCCATCGAACATCTGGAGCCTGCCTTTTGGTGGGCTGGAATGAAAGAGCCGAAGTTGCAACTGATGGTGCATGGCAAAGATATTCAGCACACTCAGGTGGCGCTGAGTTATCCGGGCGTGAAGCTTTTGGGTGTACAGAAGGTACAAAACCCAAATTATCTTTTTGTCGATTTGGAACTGAGTGCTGATGTAAAACCTGGCAGTTTTGAGCTGAGCTTTAGCCAAAAGGGTAAGACAGTAGCGCGGTATCACTACAGCTTATTGGCGCGGCAGCAGGGTTCGGCTCAGCGCCAGGGTTTTAGTCAAAAAGATTTAATTTACCTCATCACACCGGATCGTTTTGTCAACGGCGACCCAACCAACGATGAAGTGAAAGGCATGAGCGAAGGGGTAGACAGAGCGAATCCGGGCGGCCGGCATGGTGGTGATATTGCCGGTATGCAGCAGGCTTTGCCGTATTTACAGCAACTGGGTGTGACGCAGATCTGGCCTCAGCCGCTGACGGAAAACAATAGTCCGGCTTATTCCTATCACGGTTATGCAGCTACGGATCTCTACAAAATAGACCCACGTTTTGGCAGCAATGAAAGTTACAAAAACTTTGTACTTGAGGCCAATACACAGGGCATAGGTGTGATCCAGGACATAGTGGTAAATCACATAGGATCCAACCACTGGTGGCTGAAAGATTTACCGGAAAAAAGCTGGCTGAATTACAACGCCAGTTTCCATCCAACCAATCACGCCCGCACTACAGTGCAGGACCCTTATGCCGCAGAGGTTGACGCCAAAGCTTTTGTCGATGGCTGGTTTGTCGACACTATGCCGGATTTAAATCAGCGTCATCCATTGTTGGCGACTTATTTGATCCAGAACTCTGTGTGGTGGGTGGAATATGCTGGTTTGTCCGGCATTCGTGAAGACACTTACTCTTATGCGGATAAAGATTTTCTGACTCAGTGGTCTAAACGCCTGATGAGCGAATACCCGAATTTTAATATTGTCGGTGAAGAGTGGAGCGCTAACCCTGTTGTGGTGTCCTATTGGCAAAAAGGCAAACAGAACTCTGATGGTTATCAGTCGTTTACACCCAGTATGATGGATTTTCCGCTGTATTACGCTTTGCTGGCTGCGCTGACTGAAGAAGAGTCATGGGATAAAGGCTGGATCAAACTTTATGAAGCTTTAGGCAACGATGTGATTTACCCGGATCCAACCAACCTGGTGTTGTTTGAGGGGAATCACGATACAGCACGGATATTTTCGTTATTCAATGAGGACAGTGATTTGTATCAGATGGCGATGATTTATCTGCTGACTGCCCCTCGTATTCCGCAGCTGTATTATGGCACTGAAATTCTGGCGCAAAGCCCTAAACAGCGTGACGATGGTTTAGTACGTAGTGATTTTCCCGGTGGTTGGGCAGGAGACGCAGTGAATGCCTTTACCGGCAAGGGTTTAAGCCAGGAGCAGCTACAGGCACAGCAACTGATCAAAACCCTGGCGAATTACCGTAAGAACAGCCTTGTGTTACAGCAAGGAAAGATGAAACATTTTAGCCCGGTCGATGGTATTTACAGTTATGTGCGTTATAAGGACAACAAACAACTGTGGGTGTTTTTTAATAAAAATGCCGATGCCAAAACCGTGGATCTAAAGCGTTATGCTGAACTATTACCAGCCCATGCCGGCTTTACTGAGGTGCTGACAGGCAAAAGCATCACCACCGAAGGAAGTCTGCAACTACCTGCGCGTGGCAGTTTAATGCTGGAACTGGAACCGGAGCTTCAGTAAGGCAAAGGCGGTATTTTTAGCAGCTTTAATAACAGATTGCGTCCGGCCCGCAGCAGTGGATAACTAAAGCGGGCACGGCCTGCAGATTGAAACCAATATAACCAAAGCCTGTTGCGCCAACTGGCTTCATTCAGTGAAGCCAGTAGCTGCAATACTTCAGCTCCTTTTAACCAGCGGCCGTCCAGCCTCAACAGCATGCTTTGATTCACAATCAAACCCAGATGGTGCAATTCAGCCAGTAAAAGCGGGGCTTGTTCAGGCAAATCTCTGGCATTGAGCAGCGTCAGTTCGCCGAATTGTTTTTGCAGCCGCTGCGCCGCCACATAGTTGCGGCACAGAGGGCAGTCTCCATCGTAAATCAGCAGTAGCTGTTGCATAGCCATCCTTTTCAGTGAAACAGTGGCTAGTCTAAAGCAAAAGCCTTTCTGCATGGTGAACTGGCGATAAAATAGCCAGATTTAACTGGCGAAACTGTGTCACAGGGTTAAACTAGTAAGTAGTCTAATTTCTGGTCGCCAGTCCAGATGGAGTTTGTCATGATCAACAACATCAGCCCGGGTTTTATTCCGTCAAACCCTGTGGTTAATCCTGCTACAGCCAATGCGGGTTCCAATGTGGCCAACACAGAGACTACAGCGTCTGCCAGCAAAAAAGCAGAACTGGAGTTTAGCCCTGGTCGTAACTCGGCTAAAGACTATTCTGCTGTCCAGCAAAGTCTGGCGAAGGGCAAAGGTGCTGTGGAAAGTGCTCAGGCCGCCACAACAGAGATTAAAGATTCACTGGTGAAAGTACGGGAAGTAGCCACTCAACTGGCGGATGATTCGTTAGCTGCTCCTGATCGTGAAAAGTTACAAAAACAGTATGCTGAACTGCGTACAGGCATTGAAAAATCATTGGAAAGTGCCAGCTATAAAGGCGCTGATGGTGGTAAGGGCGTAAATTTGCTAACCGATAAAGACAGCAGCAAAGTGACGATCAATAGTTATGGCAGTCAATCTGAACTGCGCAGCAGCACCCTGGATAAAAGTCTGGGTCTGCCGGAAAAAATAGGCTCAGCAGCCGAAGCCCGTGACTTGTTAAATGGTAAAGATGGCAAAGCCAGTGTACTGGCGACGGCTGAGACTGCAGCAGCCGACAGCGCAGAACGCTTGGCAAAAGAAGATAAAAAGCTGAAAGCTCAGTTAGAGACAGCAACAGCTGTCAGTAAAGCAGCGAATAGTCTGGAATCCGAACGTACAGGGGGCCGTAATTCAGCCCGGGCTGCACCAGATGAAGAAAGCAGAGCTGCTTTGTTAAAGCAGGCTGAAGAAACCCGTCAGCAATTAAAACAACAAGCCATGGGTATAGGCAACAAAGATCAAGGTGCTCGCTCTTTGCTGAGTTTATTTAATTAAGCCCTTCTGATGCGAAGACCACTGGATTTATATCGTCATACCCGCTTATTAGCGTCAAACACCAAAGCCCTCGAGGCTCAGGTGTTTCGTCGTGTACTCTATCAGCTTGAACTGGCACAACAGGGTTCTGAACTGGAACAAATCAAAGCTTTGGCCGATCTTCGGGTGCTGTGGCTGACGGTTTCAGGTTTAGTCAGCGATCCGGATAATCATCTGCCTGCTGCGCTGCAGGGCAATCTGCAACAACTGGCGGTGGCCGTGCTTCGCGAACTGGATTTACCTGTGGCTGAACAAGACAGGCCATGGTTGGTTCAGGTGAGCATTCAAATTGCCGAGGGCTTAGAAGCCTGACTTACAATTCCGCCTCTCATTATTTGGCAGACCAGAGACTTATCTGGTTTGATTTGCCACTAGTCGCAGCCAAAATCTTAAAACTGGACAATACCCTCCTTTTCTCTACACTGGTTTTGCGTAAAAACTGATAACTAAAATCAAATTCAGGAAAGCCCATGTTAAATAAATCTACCCTGGCCCTCGCTGTGCTTGTGGCACTGGCAGGCTGTGATAAAGCCCAAACCCCAACTCAATCCACTGAAACCCCTGCAGCCGCAGTGGCTGAAGTAAAAACTTTAACTTCAGGTATTGAGCTGTCCAATATGGATACCAGCGTAAAGCCAGCTCAGGACTTTTTCCGTTATGTAAACGGCAACTGGCTGGCAAAAACTGAAATACCAGCCGACAAAGGCCGTTGGGGCAGTTTTGATGAATTGCGTGAAAACGCTGATAAACAAGTACTGGCCATAGTGCAGGAGCTGGCGGGCCAAACGGCAGAACAAGGCACTGATACTCAGAAAATTTCTGACTTCTACCGCTCTTATATGGATACAGCAACACTGGATACCTTAGGTTTAGAGCCATTAAAAGCAGACTTTACCAAAATAGAAGCACTGGCTTCTCATGCCGATTTAGCCACACTTTGGGGCGAATTACAGGCCGCACGTACCGGCACTCCAGTGGTGTTATTTATTAGTCAGGATCAAAAAGCGTCCGATCAGTATATTACCCTGGCGAACCAGTCAGGTTTAGGTATGCCAGACCGTGATTATTATCTGAACACTGATGAAAAATCGAAAGAAATTCAGCAGAAATACCAGGCTTATATCAGCAAAGTCGCTGAATTAGCTGGCTGGGATGACCCGGCGAAAGTGGCTGCCACTGTCTATGCGATAGAAAGCAAACTGGCAGAAGCACAATGGAGCCGGGTGCAAAACCGTGATCGTAATGCCACGTACAACAAATTAACTCTGGCTCAGCTTGCTGAGACAGCGCCTGGTTTTGACTGGGCTGCTTTATTAGGTGCAGCTAAACTCTCTGATGTCAAAGAAGTAGTAGTGCGTCAACCTACTTACCTGACCGCTTTTGCTAAGTTACAAAAAGAAATCCCGGTTGCTGACTGGCAAAGTTACTTAAAATTCCATCTGGTGCGTGCCAACAGTGAGTTATTGGCCAGCGGCTTTGATCAGGCCAGTTTTGAATTTTACGGTAAAACTCTGTCTGGCTTAGAAGCTCAGCGTGAACGCGAAAAACGAGCTGTGGCTGCTCTTGAAGGCTCTTTAGGTTTTATGCTGGGCAAAATTTATGTCGAGCGTCATTTTAAGCCTGAAGCCAAAGAGCGCATGGATCAGATGATCAAAAATATGAGAGTCGCTTTTAAAGAGGCTATTGATGGTCTGGAGTGGATGACCCCTGAAACTAAAAAGGCGGCTCAGGAAAAGCTGTCTAAGTTTAATGCCAAAATTGGTTACCCTGATGTATGGCGTGATTACAGCTGTTTAGAAGTAAAAGCCGGCGACTTAGTGGGCAATATACAGCGCAGCAGCCAGTGTGAGTTTGACCGTATGGTGGCTAAACTTGGACAGCCTGTGGATCGCACTGAATGGGGCATGACACCTCAAACTGTCAATGCGTATTACAGCTCTACGATGAATGAAATTGTTTTCCCTGCTGCAATTTTGCAACCGCCATTTTTTAATGTGAATGCAGATGATGCGGTGAACTACGGCGCCATTGGTGGTGTGATAGGACATGAAATTACCCACGGTTTTGATGATCAGGGTCGTCGTTCAGACGGCAATGGTAACTTAACGGACTGGTGGAAACCTACAGATGCAGAGCAGTTCCAGAAACGTGCTCAGTTGATGATTGACCAGTACAGTGCTTTTAATCCTATTGATGATTTAAAACTGCAGGGTGCTTTAGGTTTAGGTGAAAACATTGCCGACTTAGGTGGTTTAACTGTTGCCTTTAAAGCTTATCAAACCTCGTTACAGGGCAAAGCAGCGCCTGTGATTGATGGTTTCAGTGGTGATCAGCGTTTCTTTATGGGCTGGTCTCAGGTGTGGCGGATCAAGTTCCGTGATGCGTCCTTACGTCAGCAAGTCATCACAGGACCTCATTCCCCTGGCATGTACCGTGTGTTAGGTGTGCTGTCGAATATGCCTGAATTTTATCAGACCTTTGATGTGAAACCTGGTGATGGTATGTACCGTGATGATGCGGTACGGGTCAAAATCTGGTAACTAGTGAACGCTTTACAGGGACGTCTTTTGGCGTCCCTTTTTACAGCTGGGAAAAGCGTTAAGCCGTCATTCCCTGCCAGGCTATCGTCATCTGGAAAAAATGGGCATCTGCTTCAGGCTGAGCCATACTGATTCAGATCGTCTTTGATACTCTGTGCAGCAGCTGAATACGTATTCAGCTGGTTGCTGGCTCTGGCAAAGGCTGTTCTAATCGATCTCTTCTCCAACGCTCTAACAGGCGTCGTCAGCGTTGTCCATTGCAGGTGAACTGAAGGCCGGATTAGATGACAGAGGAGCCGGTTTCAGGTGAGCGCTCACCTGACATTCACATAAAAATAATAGGACAACAGATGAAACAACCGCAGTTATCGTTCTGGCAGATATGGAACCTCAGTTTTGGTTTTCTTGGGGTGCAAATTGGTTTTGCTTTGCAAAATGGCAATGTCAGCCGCATTCTTTCCGATCTTGGCGCTGATTTATCGTCATTGTCATTGTTCTGGTTAGCTGCTCCTATCATGGGGTTGTTGGTGCAGCCTATAGTAGGTGCTGCTTCTGATCGTACCTGGAACAGATTCGGACGTCGTATTCCTTTTATGCTGGGTGGTGCAGTAGTTGCCGCTGGCGCTATGGTGTTGTTACCTAATTCTTCTATGGTGGTTGCCTTTATTCCGCCTATGTTGTTTGGTTTGGTGATTTTTGCGATTAAAGACGCGGCTTTTAATGTCACCTTTCAGCCGTTTCGGTCACTGGTCTCTGATATGGTTCCGGCCGAACAGCGTAATCTGGGGTTCTCAGTCCAAACCTTGTTGATTAACATTGGTGCAGTTTTTGGCTCTATTTTACCTTTTGTTCTGACCAACGTGATTGGTCTGGATAATGCTTCACAAACAGGTCAGGTGGCTGATTCAGTTATTTGGTCCTTTTACATTGGTGCTACTGTATTGCTGGGCAGCGTGTTATGGACTGCGTTCAGAACCCGCGAATACAACCCTGAACAATATTGCCAGTACAAAGGGCTGGACCTTGAAAAACTGCAGCAACAGCGCGAAAAAACCAGCTTTGCTGAGAAGATGAAGTCATTCTGGGCCACTATGCTGTCTATGCCTGGCATTATGAAACAGCTGGCTCTGGTGCAGTTTTTCTCCTGGTTTGCTTTGTTTATCATGTGGACTTATTTTCCGGCTGCGGTAGCGCAGAACAACTGGGGTGTTGCAGTGCACTGGTTTGATCCTGTTTATATTCAACAAATGGGTGGTGTACCTGCAGAGATAGCCGCCGCCAAAGGTGCCGCAGGCGATTGGGTGGGTATTCTGTATGCCGGTTATTCTTTGTTTGCGGTATTTTTTGCCATGGTCATGGCAAAGCTGGCCAATGTATTTGGCCGTAAACTGGTGTATTCCTTTGCGTTAGCTTGTGGTGGTGTAGGTTATCTGAGTTTTGTACTCTTTAACGATCCGACCCTGACTCAGGTGGATTTGCTGATCACTGAAGTCACTATTCCACAAGGCGCTTTGTCTTTAATGATCCCTATGATAGGCATAGGTATAGCATGGGCCGCTATATTGGCGATGCCTTATGCCATTCTGGCAGGTGCATTACCAGCGAATAAAACCGGCGTTTACATGGGAATTTTCAACTTCACTATAGCAGCGCCGCAGATTGTTTCAGGTTTACTGGCGGGCTGGATCCTTGGCTCCGTCTTTAAAAATGAAGCGCTGTATATTGTGATGCTGGCAGGTGCTGCCATGATATTGGGGGCTTTGTCTGTGTGGTTAGTCAAAGAACAAGAAACCACGGAAGCACAACAGTGATCCATAACGCCATGGCCTGCAGGTCATGGCGTCCGTCCTGATCCGCGGCTTTATGCTGGATCAGGGCCTTCCTCTGCTGTGCTTTAACGCCAGCGATAGTCTGCCCACAACTGACGTTGTGTTGGCTGCATAAAAGACCATACCAATAGCCTGCTTTGTTTATTGCCTTGTTGCATTTCAATCAGTTGCTGCTGTGCACCCAGTGTTGTCAGTTGTCGCTGCAATATTGGCAGATTTTCCTGTTTAGAAACCAGACTGCTAAACCACAACACTTGTTGTCCATAGCTTTGACTTTCGTTGATCATACGGCGAATAAAAGCCGCTTCTCCGCCTTCACACCAGAGTTCATGATTACGGCCAGCAAAGTTCAGTCTGGTATTTTTCTGACCGAGGTTTTTCGCTTTGCGTTCACTGCCCGCCTGAGCCTGCTCAGCGGAGCTGTGAAAAGGTGGATTGCATAAGGTTAAATCAAACAGATCATCAGGCTGAATAATACCCTGAAATATCAGTTCGCTTTTGTGCTGCTGCCGTAACGCTATTTTATGGTGCAGCTGGTTTTGGTCTATCAATAACACAGCTGCAGCCAGTGCTTCCGGGTCCAGTTCTGAGGCTGTAACTTTCCAGCCATATTCAGCCTGAGCAAGCAAAGGGTAAATCAGATTGGCACCACAGCCGGTGTCCAGCAGTTGCAGCTTCGAACCTGTTGGAATTTTACCTTTGTTCAGAGGCGCTAACAGATCGGCCAGATAATGCAGATAATCCACTCTTCCCGGCACTGCGGGGCATAAAAACTGCTCGGGCAATTGCCAGTGGGGTATCGCATAAAAGTGTTTTAACAAAGCCTGATTCAGGGTTTTAACAGCCTGAGGGTTGGCAAAATCAATCGAAACTGTGCCATAGCCGTTGTCGCGCACAAAGGCAGTTAAAGCCGGTACTGCAGCGGATAAAACTTCAAAATCATAAGCTTGCTGGTGCTTGTTACGAGGATGAAGGCCTTTGGAAGTGGGAGTCATAAAAAGAACCTGGGCTGCAGCTTAACGCTCTGCAGCACCACAAGATTGACGGACGATGATTTTTGGCTGAATTTCTGTCAGCTCTACAGCCTGATGATTAATCAGTTTTAATAAATTGACCACCAGCATCTCACCAGCCAGCGAGGTATTTTGCTGAATAGTGGTTAAAGCAGGAGAAGCAAAGGAAGCAACCGGAATATCGTCAAAGCCAACAACGGCAACATCTTCCGGTACTTTCAGGCCTTTTTTCTGCAAAGCGCGAATAGCACCTATAGCTATCAGATCACTGGCGCAGAATAAGGCGTCAAAGCTTTTGCCCTGAGCAAGTAATTGGTTGATAGCATCAAAACCTGCCTGCTCTGTTGAAATAGCGTCCAGTTGTGCCACAGTGCTTTCTGATATACCTGCCTGTTCTAAAGCATGAACCATGCCCTGATACCGGGCCAAAAATTCAGGGCTGTGGTCCGACGCATTACCAAGAAATGCAAAACGTTTTCTGCCTTGTTGCAACAGGTGCTGTCCGGCCAACTTACCACCTTGCAGGTTATTACTGCGGATAGTGAATTCAGGATGGCCGTGCACTTCAGCGCCCCAGCAAACAAAGTGGGTTTGCTGGGCTAACAGGGTATTGAGTTTTTCTTCGTAGTCTTTGTAATCGCCATAACCCAGCAGAATGATGCCATCCGCTTTTTTACTGTCTTCGTAGTCGGCATGCCAGTCATTACTGAGTTGTTGAAAGGAGACTAATAAATCATGGCCACGCTGGCTGCAGGCGCGGGTAATACTGCCCAACATAGCAAGAAAAAATGGATTAATTTGTGATTCATCCACAGTAGGGTCTTCAAACAGCAACAGCGCCAGGGTACCAGTGGTTTGTTTTCGTAAATTACTGGCGTTTTTATCCACCTTGTAATTTAACTGCTTGGCGATGGCAAAAATTTTGTCTTTGGTTTCCTGATTTACAGCTGGGCTGTCACGCAATGCACGGGAAACTGTAGATTGGGATACACCGGCAAGATAGGCGATATCAAAGGAGGTCGCTTTTCCTTTCAACGGTGTCATCGGGGCTATTCCTGGCTGATTTGTTGACTTCATATACCCTTCTCACTTGAAGCTGCAGCTGCGTTGGCTGCGCTTTCTCACCCTCATCACATAAGACAACTATGTGCAAAGGGACTCTTTCTGTTGTTGCCTTGCTGCTACAAGCTGATTGTTCTTGTGAGCGTCCGGCATCATAGCATTAAATTAGCCTGTTGGATCCTTTTCACCCCTGCAGAGAAAAGGTCTTTAGCTCCTGTGCTTCGGGTCAGAAAAAGCCTGCTGCTTTGCTGTGATTTTATGCGGCAATTTGTGTGAAGTTGTTAACTTTACTTAAGCTGTTTTGCTTTCAATGCTAAAGTGAAGGCCATTCATGCTTTGGGTAGTATTTTGATGAAATCAGTGGCTTGGCTTTTTCTTTTCTGTCTTTTAGGCAGCAGTACTGCATTCGCATGCGCTACTGATGAAGAAGGCTGCGTAGCTCCCCATCAGTTTCAGCTTTCTATGGCTTTGGGGGCAGGGCAACGCAGTAATCCATTGTATGACGGCGACAGCTTTCCTATGCTGCTTTTACCTGACTTTAGTTATTACACTGACTCCTGGTTTATTGATAATGGTACTTTGGGATATAGCCTAAAGCAAAATGAGCAATTTGCCGTCAGTATGGTGATGCGGCTGAATTCAGAAAAAGGCTATTTCCAGCGTTGGTTTGCCGGCAATGTAGTCAGTATGAGGACTTCAGGATCCTTGCTGCCACCGGAAGTCGACACTGGCACTGAAAAATCTCTGGCTGCAGTGTCTATTACAGATGTCAAAAAACGGCCCACAGCAGTAGACGCTGGTATACAGTTCAACTGGTTTGGTGAGCAATGGCAAAGCCGATTGAACCTGTGGCAGGACATCAGTTCAAAGTACAAAGGTCAGAACGCCAGCCTGAGCTGGTCACGGTTTTGGCCTTTTGCTGGAGGACAGTTTGACCTTAGTACCAGTTTATACTGGAAAAGCGCCAAACTCATCGAGACCTATTATGGTGTCGACGAGGATGACCTCTATTATCTGCAGCGTTATCAGGGCAGTGCCAGCTGGCAACCTGAATTAAGGTTAGGCTGGCAAAAAGCGTTGAACCAGCGTTGGTCATTGCTGACTTTTTATAGATATCTGCATTTGGATGATGCAATGACGGATAGTCCGTTAGTGCAGGATGATTCAGTGCAGACCTGGTTTGTAGGTGTAAGTTATCGCTTTTATTGACGCAAGGATAGGGAATGTTCGGGCTGTTATTCGCCGGTAATATGCTGCTGGCGACCGCTCAAGTCCCTGAATGCAATGCTGAATTATGCTGGTCTGTAAGTCCGGCTTTTTGCGTTGCTGCAACAGTGGAACAAAATTGTGAAGCACAGCTGACCGTCAGTTGGAGCAGCAGTAAGGCGGAAAATTTATGTCTGTATTTTGCACAACAACAGATGCAGTGTTGGCAACAGGCACAACAGGGACAGTGGCAACAAGAGTTAAACTGGCCAGGTAAAACGGAAGTGAGATTGCAAAACGACAGGCAAGTGTTGTTGCAAAAAGAGTTAATTGTATTAAGCCGTCAGCCGGAAAAAAGACGCCGTCTGGTGGCTCCCTGGAGTGTGTTTTAATGCAAAAAATCTTATTAGTTGAAGATGATGCCCGTCTGGCGGCTTTAGTGCAGAGTTTTTTGCAGCAACATGGTTTTGACGTCAGACAGGAAAGCAGAGGTGATACTGTGCCTGCTATTTGCCAGACCTGGCAGCCTGATCTGGTTATTCTTGACCTGATGTTGCCTGGTATGGATGGTTTTAGCATTTGCCGGGCTATACGCCCCTGGTTTACCGCTCCTGTGCTGATGTTAACGGCCAAGCAAGGTGATATCGATCAGGTGCTGGGTTTGGAATTGGGCGCTGATGATTATGTGATTAAACCTGTGGAGCCTCGTGTATTACTGGCTCGGGTTCATGCGTTATTAAGACGCGGCAATCCAGTTCAGAAAACTGAAAATCAGGAGCTTAGCTTCGGCAAGCTGAATCTGAACAACAGTGCCCGCGAAGCTCACTTTGACGGACAACTGGTTGAATTAACCAGCTACGAGTTTGATTTGTTATGGATGTTAGCTAAACATGCCGGCCAGACCGTCAAACGTGAGGCTATTCACAAACAAATTATTGGTCGTGAATACGATGGTCTGGATCGCACTGTCGATGTGCGGGTATCGCATTTGCGCCGAAAGTTAAATGACAATGCTGAAACGCCTTTCCGGATCAAAACTGTGTGGGGCAAAGGATATTTGTTTGTTGCTGATGCCTGGAACTCATAAACCCTGCTCACTTGAAGCCGCAGCTTTGTTGACTGCATGCTGTTATGGTAAAGAGTCTCGCCGCAATCACATAGCGCACCTATGCGATTGCGGTTTGATGCGCTTGTCGTCGCGCTGCAATTCCAATTGCTTTGGGTTTTAGTAAGTGTCCAGATTATTTCTGCATTTTTACTTGTTTATTTCGCTGGTACTGATTGGTGTTGGCTGGACAGTAGAGCGTATCTGGCAGGAAACACAAAGCCAGGTCCCGCCTTGGGTTATGCTGGTGGCAGACAATCTTGCCGGTCAACTCAGGACACAGTCTTTACCCCAAGCTCAGCTTTCTTCTGCTTTACCTGTCACTTTGTTGCCTGCAGGCAGTATTTTATGGTCTGAAGCTGAACAAGCTGCATTAGAGGCGGGGCAGGTTGTGCCTTTGTTCACCCGGGATCAGGTGTTTTTTTACACTATGCAGCAGGGCGAATTATGGCAGTTGGGGCCTACAGATCTGAGCGAGAGTACAGTGCCCTCTTATTGGTTTAGTTTGTTGTTTTTGGGTCTGTTGGCTATAGCTGTCTGGTTATGGCTCTGGCCTGTAGCCCGTGATATTCAGAAGTTAAAACAACAATTATCGGATCCGACAGGCACAGCTGCTGTTCCTGTTCGCTCATTCATTGCTCCAATCGCCATTAGCTTTGAACAAATGCGACAACAAATCCAGCGATTGCTTGGTTTACAGCGTGAAATGACGCAGGCCGTTTCGCACGAGTTGCGTACGCCTTTAGCCCGTTTAAGTTTTGCTTTGGAGCTGTCTGCTTTGGCCCAGGACGAAAAACAGTTGATGCTGAATGATGTCAAAGAGCTGGAGCAACTGGTGGACGAGATGCTGGATTACGCCCGTCTTGAATCCACGCAACCTCAGTTGAAGATGCAGCAGGTAGACTTGTCTGAGTTGCTGCAAAATTTAGTGGAGAAGTTATCTCCTTTGCCCGGTGCTGCCATTGAACTGCACCTGAGCAACAGCTGTGTTTATATCTGTGATGGCCACTATCTGGAAAGGGCGGTACAAAACTTACTGGTGAATGCCAAACGTTTTGCCAGGAGCAAAGTGTTACTGGTAGTAGAGCCTGCTGCATCTGGTATTGAAATAGGTGTCGAAGACGATGGTCCTGGCATAGCGCCAGAAAAAAGGGCGGAAATACTTAAACCTTTTGTGCGTTTAGACCCCAGCAGACAAAAAGGTTTTGGTGGTTTTGGTTTAGGGCTGGCTATTGTCTGTCGTGTGCTTGAATGGCATAAAGCCAGTATTGAAGTGGGTGAAAGTCGTTTAGGTGGCGCCAGCTTCCGGATAAAACTGCCATCTGAGCCGCGCTCCGATGGCAGAATGTAGACCTTAAAGCCCCAGATTTTTCAGGAAATCATCATCCGCATCAGAAGTTAATACTTCAACAGCTTCTGCCGCTTCTGATTCTGCCGCATTGGTATTGGCAATAATATCGTCCGGATTTTCATCCTGTGTTGGGATGAAATCGTGCAGTTGGATAAATTCAGTTTTATCCATCGACAATTCCATATAAAAAATTGCATGGTTTGGTGTGCTGAAGGTGACCCGTCGGGCCTGAGGCTGATCCAACTGAGTATTGATCATGATTTGCACTTGTTTATTAATCGCCATCATTTTTGGCTGGCTTTGATTAATAGAGGTTTGCAGCTCCATACGGACTCTGTTGGTGAAGTCGCCGACGATTTGGTTCATCAGTTCGCCCATCACATTACCTACTTCGTCTGAGGTATGGAAATTAGCCAGTTCAGATTCTGGCATACCCATGCTCATCATGTATTTACGGTAAATTTCCATCGCTGCTTGCGACGTAAAGTTGATAATGACTAAACCAGAAAACCCACCGTCAAATAACACAAAACAGCCAAGATCAGGGCGCAGGCAGGTTTTTTGGATTTTTTGTACCATAGGTGAATAGGCAACTTTATCGTTGCCTGCTGCAGCTAATACCTGAGTAACGGAATGGCAGAGGGTGAGTAATATTTCTTCGGTGGTCACTACTTTAGTTTTTTTCATCTGATAAACCCGGCTAAACAACGACATTAGCCTTAGTATATCTCTATTCCAACGCATAAGACTATAAAAAGCCTGAAGCTTTGTGTTAATGGCTCTGCCAGCAGCACTCACTTATCTATAAGTTAAACAAAGGCAGTAACAGATGACTGAACAGGAAAAAATGGCCGCAGCTTTATGGTTTAATCCGGCAGATAAAGTGTTGGCCAAGCAGCGGGTACAGGCCAAGGCTTTATGTGCTCAGCTTAACCAGCAAGGCCCTTTGCCTTTTAAAGCTCATCAAGAGTTAGCAAGGCAGCTATTTGGCAAAGTGGGCAGCTGTTATATAGAGCCGAATTTTTTCTGTGACTATGGCAAGAATATTGAGCTGGGCCAGAATTTCTATGCCAACCACAACTGCGTTATTTTAGATGCGGCAAAAGTCAGTATTGGCGATGATGTGCTGTTTGGGCCTGGAGTACAAGTTTACACTGTGACTCACCCGTTGGATGCGGCTCAGCGTAAAACTGGGCTCGAACAAGGCAAAGCTGTGACTATAGGTCATTCGGTGTGGGTGGGCGGTGGCGCTATTATTTTGCCTGGCGTTAAGGTAGGTGAAGGTGCTGTAATCGCGGCCGGTGCTGTGGTGACGAAAGATGTACCAGCTTATAAAGTAGTGGCGGGTAATCCGGCAACAATAATCAAAAGCCTGAATTGAAACTGGGGTTTAGTGTTGATCTGGACCCGGTCAAACTCGCATCAACAGCCTGAATTGAAATTGGGTTTTAGCATGGACCCGGTCAAACTCGCATTAAAAGCCTGAATTGAAACTGGGTTTGAGTGTGGACCCGGTCAAACTCGCATCAACAGCCTGAATTAAAGCCGGGGTTTAGCGTGGATCTGGTCAAACTCGCCTGACTCGGTCAGGTGCAGCAGACCTGAGTTAAACTTTGCCTGTAATTCTGCATTCCAGAAGGCTGCAGGGTAATCTACAGAGGGCAGTATCTGGTGGCTCTTGATGCTTTTGGCTCCATAATGTTTGGTTGCGTAATAAGCCAGCACTTTGGCGTCACCTATCATCAACTGGACCCTGTCGTTCATCAATAATTCAAACTGCTGTACTCTGTCAGCCTCCTCCAGATAATGGGCTTTTTTAACAGTTGCAGCAAAATCCGGACCCAGTACTTCACTGGCTTGCTGGTAGGCGACTATAGTTTTCCCTTCCAAATCTTTCAGGCTATTAATCGACAAAGGGCTGCTGTTTTTGGTCACCACAACATCCAGCACAGTAAAGTAAGGCTGGCTATAAAATGCGCCGGGATAAGGCACGCCGACTGGACTGGCCATATCCAGCTTTTTTTCTGAGAAGAGTTTTAATAAACGGCTGTAACTATAAAGCTCAAATTCGGCTTCAATGCCTTCACGCTGTAAAATGGTTTTGACTATTTCATAATCCAGCCCGGTAATTTCGCCCTGAGCATTCCGATAAGCCCAGGGCGCAGAGTCATGCAACCCTACTTTTAATGGCGCAGCCTGCACCAGGGCGCAAAGCAGGCTTAACAATACAACTAGACATTTCATAGCAAAACTCCGGGAAGACTCTGATTATTTAGCACAGTTCAGGACCAGTGTCGCAATTTTTGCGATTTAGCCTGCAATAATTTTATTGAGATCAGTTATCATTTCTTTACTTCCTGCCTGAGTATGATCATGAGTAAAACAGTGTCTTTTGGGTTGTTACTGCTGCTTGCCAGTATAGTTGCAACTACGCCTTTGGCTATTGATATGTATTTGCCTGCTATGCCAGTGATGGCTGATGAACTGGGCACAGATATTGGCCTGATCCAGCAATCCTTAAGTGTCTATCTGGCCGCTTATGGTCTGGGGATGTTGCTCTTTGGTCCTTTAGCAGATGCCATAGGCCGGCGTCCACTGGCGCTCTGTGGTCTGTTATTTTTTAGTCTGGCCAGTTTTGCTCTGGTTTTTTGTCAGGATGCACAGTGGTTGTTGGGTTTGCGTGCTTTTCAGGCTTTTTCCGGCAGCGCAGCCACTGTAGTTGTGCCTGGTATTATCCGCGCTTTGTATCAGGAAAATACTGCTAAAGGCATGTCTTATGTTTCGATGATTATGATGATGGCACCTTTAATAGCGCCTGCCATTGGCAGCGCTGTGTTATGGGTTGGCCACTGGCAGGATATATTTCTGGTATTGGCGCTTTATTCGTCTTTCATACTGCTGTTGACCTGGCGCTTTTTACCCGATCCTGTGCCTGTGATT
Source organism: Rheinheimera sp. A13L (assembly GCF_000217935.1). GTDB lineage: Bacteria > Pseudomonadota > Gammaproteobacteria > Enterobacterales > Alteromonadaceae > Pararheinheimera. Next base: position 27,986 of record NZ_AFHI01000020.1, on the reverse strand, counting down.
AAAGGGCGAAAGCTGGAGTTTCTGGCAGGGTACCGTTTTGTTTTTGCCAATGTGGCGGCACGACCACAAATTGCGACTTCAATGTTTGCCTCTTTTGCTTTTTTCTGTTTTTTAACAGCAGTACCTTTTGTTTACATTGAATATTATGGCGTCAACGAGCAGTTGTTTAGCCTGCTGTTTGCGCTGAATGTGGGGATGTTGATGCTGGCCAATTTTTGTAACAGCAGATATGTCGGCAGATTTGGCCCGCAGCGAATGCTGAATTTGGGACTGATGCTGGCCTTGTTCAGCTCTGTTGTGCTTTGTCTGGCCAACTGGTTTGAATTGGGTTTGCTTTTTACTGTGCTGAGTATAGCGCCGCTGATGGCAAGTCTTGGGCTGATAGCCACCAATGCCGATGCCATGATTTTAATGCGGTTTCCAGAGCATAGCGGTACAGCAACAGCTGTGATTGGCACTTTACGTTTTGGCAGTGGTGCTTTGGCAGGCCCCTTATTGGCGTTGGGATACACTGGTACTGCATTGCCGTTTTCTGTACTGATGTTTTCTGGCGTAGTGGCTATTGCTGTAAGTCAGTTTTTTGGTGTGTATCAGACCAAAGCTGTTAAATAATTCTAGGACTGTAAATAATTCAGTAAGCGGTCAAAAGAGCGGTAACTCAGGGCTTCGAGTAAATCGTTACGTTCTATTTGTGGCCGCTGTGCTAAATCGGCCAGAGTACGGGCTACTTTTAATAGCTTATGATAACTGCGGGCTGACAGCTTTAACTGAGTCAGGCAAGTTTCAAAATAATCCGCATCTGTTGGTTGTAAACGGCAATGCTGCTCCAGTTCCGTCAGATTTAAACGCGCATTGGCTTTGCCTTGGCGTTGCCATTGTAGCATTCTGGCTGCCTCCACCCGTTGTTTCACCAGAGCACTGGACTCTTCGCTTTTCGTCTGGCTTAAACTGCCTTTGGGCAATAAAGGCACTTCTACCTGTAATTCTATTCTGTCTAGAAAAGGACCTGACAGGCGGCTTAAATAACGCCTGATCTGTTCCGGACTGGAACGGCCATCTTTATGATGCCCTGAAGGGCTGGGGTTCAGCGCCACTACCAACTGAAAATTGGCTGGAAACTCAGCCTGTCGGGCCGCTCTTGAAATAAATACTTTACCGCTTTCCAGCGGCTGGCGCAGGGATTCGAGCACCATACGCGGAAACTCAGGTACCTCATCAAGGAACAGGATTCCGCTATGGGCTAAGGAAATTTCGCCGGGGCGGGGCACAGAACCACCTCCGACCAAAGCAACAGCAGAGCAGCTGTGATGAGGCTGACGGAAGGGGCGCTGATGCCATTGCTGCAAAGTACGGGGCTGTGCTGCTACTGAATAAATGGCTGCGGTTTCCAAAGCTTCCTGATCGGTTAAGGTGGGAAGTATGCCGGGTAAACGTTGAGCCAGCATTGATTTTCCTGTGCCTGCCGGGCCAAACATCAGCAGATTATGTTCGCCAGCTGCTGCTATCTCCAATGCTCTTTTGGCCTGAGCCTGGCCCCGTACTTCGGCCAGATCCGGGTAAGGTTCAGCCTGAGTATCAGGGATAGCCGGAATAGCGGGTAAATCCTGATGATCTAATAAAAAGGCATGCACCTGTAATAAATGCTCAGTGCCAAAAACCTTCAGATCAGGCACTTGTTGAGCTTGTATGGCATTTTTCAAAGGAAATACCGCTGTGTGTCCGGCAATTTTACAGGCCAAAGCCAGAGGGATTTCTCCTGTTATGCTGCGGATTTCGCCAGATAATGCCAGTTCTCCAAAAAATTCATAAGCTGATAAATCAGCCTGTAACTGACCGCTCGCATGCAGTATGCCAAGGGCTATAGCTAAATCAAAGCGACCGCCTTCTTTAGGTAAGTCAGCAGGGGCCAGGTTGACAGTGATTTTATGATCCGGAAACTCAAAACCACTATTAATCAGTGCACTACGCACTCTGTCTTTGGCTTCCCTGACAGAGGTTTCAGGTAAACCTACCAGCTGAAAACCAGGCAAACCACGGCTTAAATGCACCTCTACTGTCACCAGCGGTGCCTCTAAACCACAGCGAGCTCTGCTATGGACTAAGGCCAGTGCCATGATCCATCCTCAGATAAATTTGTTTACTTAATTTTAACCTTGGAATCTGAATTAGCCAGTTCGGTTGCCGAATTGATAAAAGTGGGGATTTAGGAGCATAAATTAACTGCTAAATCTATGTTTATGCAGACTATTTATTTTTCGTTTCAACTATAAAATCCAAAGTTTGGACTTTCCTTTTTTTCATTTCCTGCTATTCCTGTTACAGCAGAATAAAAAATTTTCAATCAAATACTCCACCTGTCTGACCACCACCAGAAAAAAGAGGTTGCAGTGAATAAAGTAGGGAGACCCAAAGTGAAAGCCAACCGCACGCCTCTTTTAAAAATAGGCCTTTTTATTTTGTTGAGTGCGGCGGTTTCTCCGCTCTTTGCCGCAGCGCAAAATACAGAACAACAAAAGGCTGAATTTATTCAACTGGTCAAAGCAGGTCAATTGGACCAGGCGTATCAGTTGGCTGAAGCTTTAGAAATGGAGCTGGCGGGCGACCCGGATTTTGATATGGCTTATGGTCGTATTGCCTTGCATGTAGGTCAAAATGACAGAGCTGTATTTGCGCTTGAACGTGTTGTTGCTGAGAAACCACAATGGCAACAAGCTCGTTTTACCTTAGCTCAGGCCTATTACAAAACAAAAAATTATCCTGCGGCTTTACGTCAGTTGGATCAACTTGAGAAACAGCCACAAGCAGATTTGGTTGAACCTGTCTCTAAGTTACGCAGCGCAGCAGAGTGGGAACAAACTAAGTTAAAAGGCCATCAGCGGCATAAGATCAGGTACGGCTTTGGCCATGATGACAACGTCAACAGTGGTACTGCTGAAGACAGAGTTTTTATCCCTTCTTTAGGGGAAATTGATGTGTTTCCACAAAGCCAGGCGAGCAGTGATAACTTTCACCAGCTTGGATACAGCTTCGATGGCCGCTGGCAGCAGGACCAACGTTATGCCTGGCTGGCCGATGCACAATTGGGTGCTACAAAGTTTAATCAGTTGTCCGAGTTTGACAGGGAAACCCTGGCGGTCCGCGCGGGTTTTGAGGCTGATTATCAGCAGTACAGTTACAGCATGCGCGCTTACAGCAGGCCTTTGCGTTTGGACGGACAGTTGTATCGTAATGACTGGGGCGGCCAAATTAGCGGAAAATATCAGATGAATGCGCTGAATTCTGTGGGTCTGCAGTGGGTATCAGGTCGTTCAGACAACAGAATAGATGACAGACTAAACCTGACCCTGCACGCTCTGAGCGCGTCCTGGGAGCGCAAAGGCAGCCGCTGGATCAATCAGGCCAATATCAGCGTGTCCAATGAGCGCAGCCGTCTTGAAAGTGCTGACTATAACAGCAGAGTGGTCAGTTCTTTAAGTTACAGCACCATCTGGCTGGCCAGTGCTTCCCATATTCTTATCGCCAGAGCTGAACTACAAGACATCAGTCATAAAGCGCCTCATCCCTTATTCAGGGTAGTGCGGGATGAAGCATTATTCTCCTTCACGGGCAGTTGGATTTGGCAGTATTCGGCCTCGTTCGGCACTGAGCTCAGATGCAGCTACACTAATAAAAACAGCCCTGTAACTTTGTATGAATATGACCGCACAGAATGTGTGCTAGGAGCCAGCTATGCGTTCTAACCTTAGTGTGATTGTTATGCCAATGCTGGCTTTATGTAGTCTTGCTCTGTCGGCGCAGGAGCAAACGGGAAATGCAGGCCTGACATTGATGGCCAGAGGTAATGTGACGGCAACAGCAACTGATACCCAACAAAGCCGTGATTTGAATCGTAAAGCGCCGGTTTTTAATATTGATCAGGTCAGTACCGGAGCGCAAAGCCAGGCCCAGTTCAGAATGCTTGATGGCGCTCTGTTAGCCTTACAAAGCGATACAGAACTGCTGATCTCTGAATACAAGGCCGGTTCAGGCACAGAACAAGGCTCAGTGGTGATGGAGCTGGTGAAAGGCAGTCTGCGTACTGTCACAGGCTCTATTAAAGGCGATGCGGGTAACTATCAACTGAAAACTCCTGTCGGCAGTATAGGGATACGAGGTACTACCTTTCAGTTGTCCTACATCAACGAAATTATGTTGGTTGGGGTTTGGGATGGTCAGATTGAATTACAAGTTACCAGAGCAGACGGCACTGTAGAAAATGTCACTTTTGGTGGTGGTGAAAGTGCATCCTTTGCGAGCATCAGCGCTGCAGGACAAGTCACTCCTTTGTTATCACCCCCAGCTGAATTTGCAGGAGAGACAGGTGCTGGTGGCGAGGAAAGCAGCATTGGATCAGGCAGCAACACAGATACAGGCTCAAATACTGTGCTCACTCAGGCTACAAACTCAGTATCAAGTCAAGGTTCAGAAGATACGTCCTTTATTGCGGCGCAATCCTATCAGGGCAGCAGTGAGCAAATTCCAGTTGCTGACTTGATCGCAGCGCGTACCGGCAGTTACCAATACAACACTCTTGAGCAGTTCAGCGTACAAAGTACCGAAGGCGCAGTATCTGACTTTCAGGTCAGTCTGACCATAGATTTTGATAATGGCACAGTACCTCAAGGCGAATTGTCTTTTAACGATGCTGGCGGTGAATGGTTTGCTGCTTTTAACGGTGTGGTGAATGTGGACCAGCTGGAATTAGGTGTTAATTTTGCCAGCCACGGTAATGAAAGAGCTCAGGGGCAAATCGATACGCTTTTTGTGAATGGTATTGATCAGATCCTCGGGCAGTTTGTATTGAGTGAAATTGAGAACCCGGCGGTCATTGCTGGCGGTATCTTTTTGATTAAATAGCGCCGCCTTGAAGGATAAAGTTATGCGTGTAGCTCTGTTTCGTGAGTTTTTCCGGCGCTGGTTCATCTTAACCCTTTGTCTGGTGCTGACTGCTTGTGGTGGCTCTGGTGGGGATAGTGGGTCGGATACCCCCTCAGGGGACAGGCCTGTTGTGCCTCCACCTGTCACTATTCCTGTTGTCCCTCCGGTGGGTGACACTCCGGTTGAAATGGGCCTGATGGTGGCTTTTGGCTACAACTCGCTGGCAGCAGGTTCTCCTTTACGTACTAATCTGGTGCAAAATCTGGCGGTAGGTAATGGTACTGCCAATTATCGTTTCCCGCGTTCAGGCGAGAGCATCAGCGGCAATCTGACCATAGCTGTGGATGTGGCTGATCCCGATGGTATAGCCCGTGTATTGGTGGGGTTCAGCGGTAGTGAACAGGCATTGGTTTTATGTGACAGCAATTGTGGTACAAGCTTCTCGCAAACTGTGACCGGTGTGAACCCACGTAATTTCGGCCTGACTCCTGGTTCCTTGCGTTTAGAGCTGTGGCTGGAAGATGTGTTGGGTAACCGTATTATGTTTGACGCCCGGGATATTGAATGGTTACCTGAGGCCATAACAGGGCTAAACACCAGCAGAACTGATACGACTGCGCAGATCAATTGGGCAGCAAACAACAACGCCCGCCGTTACAACCTGTATATTGCTGAGCAGCCCGGTATCACACCAGAAAATGTCCTGACTAAAACAGGTGGCCGCCAGTTTTTAGCTTTGTCGCAACCCGCTGTTGCTGTGCCTGGGTTAATTGCAAATCAACGTTATTTTGTCCTCGTTACCGGAGTTGATTCGTCCGGTGAAAGCTTATATTCACAGCAACATGTAGTGCAACCACTGGGGGCACCTGAATTTTCAGCTCCTGTTGCTACCCCTGATCAGTTTAGCCTGAACGAAGATACTGAATTCAGAGGCTTTTTACTGAACAATGACAGTCATCCTGATAACCGCAGTTTTAGTCTGGACCCACAAGCTGTGCGTTTGCCGGACAACGGAACTTTGGTACTGAATACCGATGGCTCTTTTATTTATCAGCCTGCGCCCAACTTTTTTGGTAATGACAGTTTTATTTATCAAATCGTCGACACCCAAGGGCTGACAGCTCAGGCTCTGGTCAGTTTAACTGTGTTGCCTGTGAACGATGCGCCGGTAGCTCAGGATGACAGTTATAGCCTGAATAAAAACAACAGCCTGAATATCGCTGCACCTGGTGTATTAAATAATGATTTTGATCTGGATGGCGATACGCTGGTTGTCGAGGTTGCACCCATAACAGCACCTGCCCATGGCAGTTTGCAGCTCAATGCAGATGGCTCTTTTAGCTATACACCACAAACCAATTATGCAGGCGAAGATTTTTTTGTGTATCAGGTAACTGATGGTCAGGGCGGTTCAGCCCAGGCCAGGGTCAGCCTGCGCATTGAAATGACGAATGCTGCTCCTGTTGCTCGAAATGACAGTTATCAGGTGAATGAAGATGCAAGGTTGGTAGTTGATGCTGCCAATGGCATTTTGGCTAACGACTTTGACCCGGATGGTGACGCTATCACGCTGGTGACAGAGCTGCCAACTACAGTCAAAAATGGCCAGTTGGTATTGGCATCCGATGGCAGTTTTTTGTATATCCCTAATCAGGATTTTTTTGGTACTGACAGCTTTAGCTACCAGATTAAAGACCCGGCCGGCTTGGTCAGCACTGCCACCGTGCTGCTGACTGTGCTGGCGCAAAATGATCCGCCAGTGGTGCAGCCATCTGCTTATTCTGTGAATCAGGGCGCTTTGTTATCTGTTTCCGCTCCAGGTTTGTTAGCGCATGCGTTTGATGTGGATGATAACAACCTGAGTCTGGTGACAACCCCTGTTGCTGCACCGGCCAAAGGGGTCTTGACCTTGTCAGCGAGCGGGGCTTTTAGTTATCAACCCCATGCTACAGCTGTAGGGACAGACAGTTTTAGTTATCAGGTCACGGATCCTGCAGGAGCAGTGGGTACAGGTACAGTGACCATCACTATAATTGCCGCTCCAACCCCCCCTGTGTTCGCCGATTTGATGGTTGAGGTTTGGGATGATGTCCCTCCAGGTTTTGGTCTGGCCCAGTTTTTTGTGACTCATACTGCTCCTGATACAAGCATCAGCTTCAGCCTTATTGCTGGTAATGCACAAGGTATTTTCGATCTGACAGCTGCCGGTATACTCAGCGTTGCAAACCCTGCACCTTTGGTTCAGTTGGCCGGGACCTCTGTACTACTGACGGTCAAAGCACAAAATAGTGCAGGACTTTCAGCGCAAGCCACCGTAACTGTCAAGGTTAAAAGTACTCAGGTTACTGCAAAGAATGACAACTATTCAGTGGCGGAAGACCAGGTGCTGACGTCAACTGTCAGTGTGCTCGCCAATGACGTGGATCCTAAAGGGGTTGGCTTGACAGCCAGTCTGGTGACAGCACCTGCTCATGGTGTGTTAAGCCTCAATGCCAACGGTCATTTTAGCTATAGTCCAAATCTGAACTTTTATGGACAAGACAGTTTTGTTTACAGTGCCAGCAACGGGACCAGGTCAGCACAGGCTACAGTGCTTATTACTGTGACTCCGGTGAATGATGCGCCTGTATTAAATCCTGCTACTTTTACTTTTTCTGAGGCTGTGGCTCAGGGAACTGTAGTGGGGCAACTAATTTGGCAAGATGCAGAAACCAATCAGAGTTACAGCTTTAGCATTCTGAATGGAGATTACACTCAAGCATTTTCTGTGACCAATCAAGGCCAGCTTGTGGTTGCCAGTGCAAGTGCCTTGCAGGCCAGAGGCGGATCCAGTGGGGTTTTAACTATACAAATCACCGACAGCGCCGGTGCTACAGGTACGGCTTTAATTACGCTGAGTTTGATACCTGCCTTGCCTGTTGCCAATGCCGATTCCTATACAGTAAATCAGGACAGTCTGTTGCAGGTGAATGCCGCTGCTGGTGTGCTTAGCAATGACACAGACCCTTCAGGATTAGGGTTAACTGTCACCTCTGTCACTTCAGGACCTTTTTATGGGCAGCTTAGTATTAACGCGGATGGCAGCTTTAGCTATCAACCTAATACACACTTTTATGGGCAGGATATTTTTCATTATCAGGTCACAAATGGAGTAAGAACTGCCAGTACAACTGTGACCATCACTGTGGCTCAGGTGTTGCCCGCCTTGTTAGCAAACTTTGATGCTTACACTCTGGATGAAGATACGCTGCTCACTGTCACTGCTGCTAACTCTTTATTAAAGAATGATATTTTTGATCCAGACCAACAGCGGAGTGTTAGTCTGGTGCAGGCGCCACCTTATGGCTCGTTGAGCTTAAGCACAGATGGTACTTTTACCTATCAGCCTGCAACTGGCTCCTACGGTGCCTATTATTTTACCTATCGACTGACTCAGGGGAATTTAACTTCTGATGCACAGGTGGAACTAAATATCCTTCCTGTTAATACCCCCCCGACTCTGCAAGACGCAACTGCTACTATTTATGATGACTATGTTAATTCACAGCATGTGCTGACCATGACGGTGTCTGACCCGGATCCGGGCAGTTACAGTTTTGAAATTTTGTCAGGGAACACAGCAGGGGTTTTTGCTATTACCTCAGGTGGCGGTATTCAGATTGCAGATTCGTCTTTACTGAATGCTGACACTACCCCTTCTTATAGCCTGGTTGTTAAAGTGACAGAAAATGGCGATGCCAATCTGGTGGATACAGCCACAGTGGTCATTACAGTCATTGCAGCCCAGACCTATGAGACGCTGGTCAGTCCTGACACGACCTTTGCCGGCGGCGCCAACCTGTCATTAGATATGATGCTCAGCGGCGAGTACAACGACCCGGTACAAATAATTCCATTAAGTGACGGCAGTAGTCTGGTGATTGGTAACGTCAGCAATTCTTATGAGCAGGAGCTTTTTGTCGTACGACTAACCCCGGATGGTTCTGTTGACCCCAGTTATGCGGACAAAGGTGTGTTCCGAAGTAAGGTGTTTTCTGTCTATGCCACAGAGCAAGCTGTAGCTGGGGTAGTCACCAGCAACAATGAACTGGTGATACTGGCCAACTATTTTGAGAGTGGAAGTTCAGGTTTTTACCTGATTAAGCTCAGTGAAGACGGAGTTCTGGATTATAACTTTGGCAATATGCAGGGTTATGTGCTGTGTGAATACACTCCATGTGATAGTGGTGATGTGCAGGCAACCGATCTGATCCTGAATCATCTTGGACATTATGTGGTGTCTGGCAGCAAGGATGATCTTGCTTTCCTGTTTGAGTTTGCTGATTCCGGCTATCAGTCTGGCTGGGTAAGTACACTCAGTACTATTAAGCAGTTTGACCTGGTGCGTCAGGACAGCGACCATAACTACTATGGTATAGGCCAATCGTCTGGCGATCATATAGTGATCGCCCGATTCCTCTCTTCTTTTGTACCAGACAGCAGCACCTTTGGTTGTACTCCAGGCTGTGTTGGCTACCGGCAGTATGATTTCTCTTTAGCTTCTTCTAAACCTTATGATGCTGTGATGCACAACGATGAGTTGTATGTGGTGGGCAGCGTGACTGAGTCCTCTGCTCCTGCAAGTCCGGATGGGGTGTTTTTTAAACTGACGTACGACGGCAGTCTGACCCCTGGCTTTGGAAATGCTGCCGGATTTATTCAGGTCAGTGGTCATTCAGGTTATCCATTGCATTACCAATCTCTGGCGGTCGATCAGAGTGGATTCTATGTGCTGACCAGTACAGCAGAGAGTGGCGGTGATATGGTCTCGCTTAGTCAATACAATCTGATTGGAGACTTTATGTCCGATCAGCCTCTTGCGGTGGATGGACAATTAAAAGCGGTGGATCTGCAAAGTGATGGTGCAGGCTTGTGGTTGCTCAATCATTTCAGTAATCCAAATTACGGTGCTGCTGGAAGTGTCAGCTTCAACTGGGTCGGTAAATATCAGCACAATACTTTAGCTGCGGACACAGCATTTTCCGGCGATGGACAACGCTGGTTTAATGCTGGCTTTGGTGAAGATATTTTGCTTGGCAGTCAAAGATTGCTACTGGGAAGTCAGGTCAATAAAACTCTGTTTTATGGTTATAGTTACTCTTATCTGAACGGCTACTATTACCAGACTTTTATCGGCCGCTTAACCGCCAGTGGAGCTCTGGATCAGAGTTTTGGTAATCATGGTCTGGTGCTCCTGGGCTCTGACCAGCTTGACTACATGACTATAAGAGACATAGCTGAAGCAGATTCAAATCAGATATATCTGGCTGGTGAAAGCTTTGATGGTAATGACAGCCTGACAGGTTTTGCATTGAGATTGAATCAAAATGGCTCTGTGGATACCAGTTTTGCGAATGGAATTTTTACTTTAGCTCCGGCTGCTGTGGGTAGTTATGACCATTCTTCGGCTGTGAAACTGCAACTCAGGGCTGATGGCCATTTGCTGATTGGAGCTGAATATGGCTACATCTATGACAATGTAGACGTTGTGGTTATGCAACTCAATACCGATGGAAGTCTGGACCTTGGTTCTTTTGGTTATTCAGCTGCGGGCTTTACCGTATTCAATCAAATAGATGCCAGTGCAGCAACTGAAGAACGACTCAGTCAAATGAAACTGGACCCTGTGGACGGTAGCCTGGTGATTGCAGGCCAATACAATCTGAGCACTGACCCTCAACTTTATGTCGCACGTTTTAGTGAAGACGGTGTCCTGATGAATACAGCCAACAGCCCTTCAGATACTTTTGGTGAAGCAGGTGTGGGTTATAGCCTGATTAATCTGGTCGATAATAGTAATGACCAATACCACTATTCTGAGTATATCAATGGCCTGGATTTTGATGCAGGCCGTAATCTGGTTCTGGCGCTATCGAGTAATTACGAAGGGGATCAAGCGCATTATCTGTACAGGGTATTGCAAAACGGCCTGGCGGATAATTCGTTTAATTCGGCTATGCCGCGACTTTATAACAGTTTCAGCAATCTTGTGCCTGCAGATCTGCAGATCAAAACTATCCATGTTGATGCTGCGGGGCGGTTATTGATGGCCGGGACTTCAGGTATTGATGCGTGGGTAGGAAGGGTACTGCTGGATGGCAGTGGCTCTGATGTTGGCCGTTGGGACCCCGCATTTGAACCTGATTCTGCGACTTATGGTGCTTATGTGTTTACTGGTTTTAGTTTCTCCTATGACTTATTTATGGAGCTGACCAGCAGCAAAGTCACATTAGGCTGGAGTAACTATGGCTCTGGCGGGGGGTACCAGGCAACACTGCGGCAATACCAACTGTATGAATACCAAAATAATACAATTTAGTGAGTCATTATGCAGATTAAATTCTATGGTGTGCGTGGCTCAATTCCCACGCCTGGGCCGGATACACAGCGCTATGGTGGCAACACGCCTTGTGTGTTGCTGACCAGCCACAGTGGTCAGCAATTAATTCTTGATTCAGGCACTGGTATCCGGCAACTTGGCCATGAATTGATGGCTGACAATACCGAACTGGTGTTGCTGCTGAGCCATAACCATTGGGATCATATTCAGGGTTTTCCTTTTTTTGCACCAGCCTATCAGGCCGGGCGGCAGATCCGCATTATTCCGGGTCATACGTTGCATGGTGAGCACGACGCTATTTTAAAGCAAATGTGTGGTGAGTTTTTTCCTGTACCGCCCAATCAGTTACCCTCTGTTATACGCATTACCCCTATGGCAGAAGATCAGTGGCAACTTGGCGATTTTCATATCCGGCGTTGCCGGCTGAACCATCCCGGCTCCGGCAGTGCTTATCGTATTACTGCAGATGGGCAGAGCCTGGCCTATGTCACAGACAATGAACTGTTCCCGCCACAACAAGAGCTGACTCCCAGAGCACAATGGCTGGAGTTTGTCGCTGGAGTTGATCTGCTGATCCATGATGGTCAGTATCTGGAAACAGATATGCCTCACAAATTAGGCTGGGGTCACTCGCTGGTGACTGAAGCTGTGGTTTTAGCTGTGGAAGCTAAAGTGAAAAAGCTGGTGATCTTCAGCCATGATCCGGCCCGAAGCGATCAGCAATTGGATCTGTTGGCGCAGCAATGGAGCGGCCAGCAGCCTGAAGTAGTGATGGCGTTGGAAGGAATGGAGTTGTGGTGCTGAATTACTGGCGTCGTCATCACTGGGTACTGCTGTGCAGTCTGTTGTTTAGTGGGGGGCTGGTGCTGGCTCAGCTCAGTGCGGTCTATTCAGAGCAGTCGGTGTTAAAGCGGCTTGATGGGTTATTGTATGACAGCAGATTAAAATTGACTCTGCCTTACAGAGCCTCGACCGACCTGCCTGTCGTTATTGTGGATATAGACGAAAAAAGTTTGCAGCAGGTGGGCCGTTGGCCCTGGAGTCGCCAGATGGTAGCGCAAATGCTTGAGCAGTTAACTGCGGCAGGTGCTTCTGTGGTGGCTTTTGATGTGATTTTCTCCGAGCCCGAGCGTAACCCGGTACAGCAAGTATTACAGGGGGGAAAGCAGCAGTTATCGGCAGAAATGACGGAAGAGTTGCAGCAATTAGCCCCGGCTCTGGACGCCGATCAGCAGTTTGCCAGGAGTCTGGAAAATAAAGATGTGGTGCTGGGTTTTTTGTTCCAGCAAGAGCAACTGGCTGTAGGTCAGTTGCCTGAAAGTTATGTCGCTATGGACAGTCAGGCCAGTCAAAGTTCAGCCAGCAATTTTGCAGGTTATGTCGCCAATACTGCAGTGCTGCAACAACAAAGTTCAGGTACAGGTTTTATTAACTCTTCTCCTGATCCCGATGGTTTTATCCGTCAGGCGGCTTTACTGATCCGTTATCAGGACAAAGTTTACCCTTCGCTGGCGCTGGAAGCCGCCCGCTTGTATGCGCTGGCAAATGAGCTAATAGTGGAAACTGCGCCTTTGGAGCAGATCAATACCATAGTCGGTGTCACTGTGGGTAATACCCGCATCAATACAGATTTATACGGCAGGGTGCTTATCCCTTATCGCGGGCCAGCCCGCAGTTTCCCTTATATTTCCGCTTCAGATGCGTTGCATGGCATGGTGGATAAAACCTTGCTCAAAGATGCTGTGGTTTTTGTGGGCACTTCTGCGGTTGGCCATGCGGATTTGCGTTCCACTCCTGTTGGGGTGCAATACCCAGGTGTTGAAGTGCATGCCAATGTATTTGAAGGTTTAATTTATCCGGAGTTGATTCACTCCCATCCGGATTGGGCTGAAGCTTTGGTGTTTTTGTTTTTAATTGTGCTGGGTTTAATTATGAGTGTGTTATTCCCTGTGCTTGGTCCTGTCAGTCTGGCGTTAACAGGCGGCAGTCTGTTGCTGTTAACCCTGGGGGGCAATTTGTACTGCTGGCAGGTGTTAAAATTGGATTTACCACTGACCTCCAGTTTGTTACTGATTTTAGGTCTGACCTTGCTGAATTTAATCTATGGTTTTTTTGGTGCTTCACGGCAAAAAGCGCGGATTAAATCTATTTTTGACCAGTATGTGCCTCCTGCTCACATTGATGAAATGCTGAATCACCCTGAAAGCGTTAGCCTGGATGGTAAACGTAAGGAAATGTCAGTGTTGTTTTCTGATATCCGTGGTTTTACTACTTTGTCAGAAAAGCTGACAGCCACAGAATTAAAATCTTTATTAAATCGCTACTTTTCGCCTATCACTAAAACTATATTTGAACATCAGGGCACCATAGATAAATATGTGGGTGATATGGTGATGGCATTCTGGAATGCGCCTCTGGATGTAAAAGCTCACGCTGAGCTGGCAGTGAAAGCTGGTTTTTCTATGCTAAAAATCACCGATGAACTGAGTAAGAATTTTGTCTCTGATGGTCTGCCTGCTATTGATATTGGTGTTGGCGTTAATACAGGTGAAATGAATGTAGGCGACATGGGATCTGAATACCGCCGCGCTTACACAGTACTGGGCGATGCAGTGAATTTAGGCTCAAGGCTGGAAAGTCTGACCAAATATTATGGGGTCCGGTTTTTAGTCAGTCAGGTGACAGTGCAGCAATGCCCGACTTTAAGCTTCCGTACTGTGGATAAAGTCAAAGTAAAAGGCAAAACTGAAGCTGTCACTATATATGAACCTATAGACCCACAGCAGCTGGAGAATCCACATTATGTTGCCGCTTTGAAGCAGCATGAGCAGGCGCTGATTCTGTATTTGCAGCAACACTGGACTGAAGCTGAAGCGCTCTGGATCAGGTTGCAACAAGACTCCGGCCATAAGTTGTATAGTTTGTATCTGGATCGTATAAATTATTACCGTCAGCAACCACCAGGCGCTGATTGGGATGGTGTATATACCCATGCGGAAAAATAGGGCAGGGAAGACAAATGACTGAACCTTCAGTATTAAAGCATCTGATTGAAATTGGTATTTCATTATCGGTGGAGCGGAATACTACCCGCTTACTGGAACGTATTCTCACCAGTGCTCAAACCTTAACTCAGGCCGATGGCGGCACCATTTATTCAATCACCGCCGACAAAAGTCTGAAATTTGAAACCCTGATCAACAATTCGCTGAATATGTATATGGGCGGCAGTTCAGGCCAACCTATTCCTTTCCCTTCTATTCCTATCTACAAAGATGGCGAAGTGAATCAACACGCTATAGTGGCTATAGCCGCAGCTGAAGGTGAAATGATCCATATTCCGGATGCCTATGCCTGTCAGAAGTATGACTTAAGTGCAGCCCGCAGTATGGACCAGCGCACCGGCTATCACACTCAGTCGGTTCTGACTGTGCCGATGAAAAATCATGAGGGTGAACTGAACGGCGTATTACAGCTGATTAACGCCACAGTGGATGGAAAAGTAAGTGCATTTTCCGCGCAGCAAATGGAATTAGTGCGCTCACTTGCCTCTTTGGCCGCTGTGGCATTAACTAATAAGCAACTGATTGAAAACATGGAGGAATTGTTTCAGGGCATAGCACGGCTTATTGCTAAAGCTATAGATGAAAAATCTCCTTATACCGGCGGTCATTGCAAGCGGGTTCCTGAACTGACCATGATGCTGGCAGATGCTGTGCATCGTCACAATAGCGGGCCTTTGGCTGACTTTAATCTGACTGAAGCTGATCGGCATGAATTAAGTGTCGCGGGCTGGTTGCATGACTGTGGAAAAATAGCGACTCCTGAATATGTGATGGATAAAGCCAGCAAGTTACAGACTATTTTTGATCGGATAGAACTGGTCGACGCCAAAATAGAGATTGCCAAAAGAGATCTGGAACTGAGTCTGGCTGGTCCTTTGTATCTGGCCTCGCATCAGCAGGATCTGGAGCAAGTTGCCAGATTGCAACAACAACTGGCGCAAGGTCTGGCTGAGTTGGATGCTCAACGCGAGTTTTTGCGTAAAGCCAATATTGGCGGCGAGTTTATGGATAAAAACGATCAACAGCGTGTTGCTGATTTTGGTCGTCAGCAACAGATCCGCATCGCAGATCAGTTACAGGATCTGCTATCGGAAAACGAAATTTATAACCTGAGCATAGCCCGGGGCACCTTAACCGCTGAAGAGCGGCAGATCATCAACCGCCATATGGATATTACGGTTGATATGCTGGAATCTTTGCCATTCCCTAAACATTTACAAAGGGTGCCTGAGTTTGCTTGTGGTCATCATGAAAAAATGGATGGTACGGGTTATCCCAAAGGATTAAGCAGAGAACAAATGTCAGTGCCAGCCCGTATGATGGCAATAGCTGATATTTTTGAAGCCCTTACCGCTTCTGACCGTCCTTACAAAGAGGGTAAACCTTTAAGTGAATGCCTGATGATTATGGGACGAATGAAAGAGAACCAGCATATAGATCCGGACTTGTTTGATATTTTTATCGATCAGAAAGTGTATCTGCAGTATGCAGAGCAATTTTTAAAACCGGGTCAGATGGATCACATCGATCTGAACAGTATTCCGGGTTATTTGCCACCAGAACAAAGGTATGCAGGTAAATAAGCTCTGAATCTACTAGGCTTATAAAAGTATCATTGAAGAAGTTGGAGTTGCATGCGCCTTGTCCTGATGTTGTTGTTCAGTAGCTGTTTTTGTTGGAGCCTGCAGGCTAAAACCTATGTGATAGGTATAGAGCAACTGGATTATTATCCACATTACGATTTTTTATCGCCTCAGCCGCGTGGTTATTTTTTTGATTTGATCGGGCTTTACAGCAAGTGGAGCGGTGACGAGTTCAGCTTTAAGGCTTTACCGGTCAAACGCTTGTACAAAGACTCAGCAGAGCTGACCGACTTTGTTTACCCGGATAACCTTGCATGGCAACCTCATTTAGATATCGATCAGAACCAAGCCAAATACTACAGCGCTCCGGTGATTTATACTTTGGGCTCCACACTGGTTTTGCCGGAAAAACGTTTAATGCAACTGACTGACTTTAAGGTGTTAGCCAATATTCATGGATTTTCGCCCAGCCTCTGGCTTCAGTTGAAACAAACACATAAGTTTAAAATACTGGATGTACCTGATGCTGAATCGGCTTTACGTATGGCGATCCGGGGCAGGGTGGATGCTGCTAATGTTGAATACAATGTGGCACAGTACCATTTAAAACAAATGCAGTTGCCGGGCGCATTAGTGATGGCGGAACATTTACCTTTTACCAATCTGGCATTTCACTTATCCAGTCAAAAACATCCGGAGCAAATCCGTCGCTTTAATCAGTTTCTGATTGAACAACAAGATCAGATCCAAAAGTTAAAACAACGTTATGGTCTGGTTGAATATAAAGAACAATTGCCAACGCCCTGAGATATATCAGAGCTCACAGCTGAAGTTCGCCAGCAAAGTCGTTAGACTAGCCACAATGAATTAAACTTCGGGAAGGTTGTATGTTTGAATGGATCGCAAGTCCGGAGGCCTGGATTGCCTTAGGTACTCTTGCTGCTTTGGAAATAGTGTTGGGTATAGACAACATTATCTTTTTATCTATTCTGGTGGGGCGTTTACCTGCACATCAACGGGAATTTGCCCGTCGTGTCGGTTTAGGTTTAGCTATGTTCGCCCGTTTGGCATTGTTATTCTCTATTTCATGGGTAATGGGTTTAACCGAAAATTGGTTTACTGTGCTTGGTAACGATATTTCAGGTCGGGATGTGATCCTCATAGGCGGTGGTTTATTCCTGCTGGCTAAATCTACTCAGGAAATTCACCATAGTTTGGAAGGTGTTGAACAAGAAACAACTGGCCCTAAGGTAGTGGCGAATAGCTTGTTTATGGTGCTGATCCAAATCGCAATTTTAGACATTGTATTCTCGCTGGATTCTGTGATCACAGCTGTGGGTTTGGTAAACGACATTGAAATTATGGCGATAGCTATTATTTCAGCTGTGCTTGTGATGTTGTTTGCAGCTAAGTCTATTGGGGAATTTGTCGACGCACATCCGTCCATCAAAATTCTGGCGCTGTCTTTCCTTATTCTGGTGGGGGTGACCTTAATGATTGAAGGTTTTGATGTGCATGTACCAAAAGGCTATATCTATTTTGCCATGGCTTTCTCTATGACAGTGGAGATGATCAATATCCGCATGCGTAAAAGTCGTAATGCGGTGAAGTTACACAAAGCGATAACGGAAGAAAAAGCAGAATAAAGCTGCTTTGGGTGATGGACAGCTTCTATCCATCACCCGCTTCTTCAGCGTAGGTCGTTGGCTTTTTTACCAAAGACCGGAATGGTCAGATGCCAGCGAATGGCTGCCAGACGCAACGCCAGTAAGGCCACCATACCTGCCAACATAGCGGGCATTTGTTCTATACCAAATCCCAGGAGTTGTACATACACCAGGCCGCCAAAAATACAGGTGATAGCATACAATTCGCCACGGAATACCATAGGGATCTCCCGACACAACACATCGCGGATCATGCCACCACAAACACCACTCATAGTGCCCAACATAATGGCGACAAAACCAGAAGTGCCGTGATCCAGTGCTTTTTGGGTGCCCATAATGACAAAAAATGCCAAACCTACAGCGTCTGCAATTTGTAAGGTATTGTTCGGGATCACCAGTCGGTTACGTACCAATAGAATGGTCAAAACAGCGGCAGAAAAAATAGCTAAAAAGTAACTGTTGTCAGTCAGCCAAATGACGGGAGAGTCGAGGATCAGATCGCGTAAAGTGCCGCCCCCTATGGCTGTTACAGTAGCCAGCACTATGACCCCAAAGCCATCCATTTGTTTTCGCCACGCCGCTAAAGTGCCGGAGATAGCAAATACAGCTATACCCAATAAATCAAACCAATGGAAATAGAGCTCCATAGCACACCTAAAAAATGAGATGAATAACGTCAAATTAACAGGCTTTTACACTGAATCACAGCTTCAGGCAGGTGTTTTATTTTCTGCTCATGCTAGTATGGCGTCGTTAGTTTTGTGGAAGGAAAAGGGAATATGGGTAAAAAGGTTTGGCTTGGGACTGCATTCTGTGTATCGGTCAGTGCTTTGGCAGGTTTTTTTTATGCTAACCATCATGCGGAGCAATTGATGGCTGGGCATATAGAGCGCAGTAATCAGCAGTACCTGCAATTGGCTGAACATGGCGATATGCCGCCTATCCATATGAGTTACAGCAAACTGTCCGCCAACATTATTACCTCAAGTTATAAAATCCAGAATTTGCATATAGGCATTGCTGGTATGGGAGATTTAGTCACTATAGGTCAGGTTGAGCTTATTGGTTTGCAGCGTGATGGTTTACCCGAAGATGGTGCCGCCCGCTTAAAAGACTTAAAACTGGCTCCACAGGCTCTGGCTTCTTTACCACCTGAGTTAGCGACCTATCTGGGGACTTTGTTGATGGAGCTGAGTTATCAGTACAAATACAAAGCAAAAACGGGAGAGCTGTCTTTTCAGCAAGAATTACGTGTTAATCATCACTTTAGCCTGAACTACCGTTTTGCTTTAACCGGGGTAACGGATCTGTGGCATTTTGCTGAAGAAGTGAAACAACTGACTCCTGAGCAACAACAACAACGATCTGAGCATCCTGACTATTTACCTGACTTAATGAAAAAGGTAGGACTGATAAGCATAGCCAATGGTTCTGTTGAACTGGAAAACAAAGCCTTCTTAGAGCAATTTTTTGATCAACTAGCTCAATCACAAATAACGGCTGATTATGCCGGAATACAACAGCAATTAACTGCTGCTTTGCAACAAAACCCACAAATTCCGGAGCAGATTAGTACGCCCGTACTGAGCTTTTTGCAGCAACCTCAACGTTTAAAACTCAGCTTCCAGTTCCAGCAACCTCCCAGCTTTTCTCAAATGCAGGATGGTTCGGCCATGGCTGGAATTGATACGGCAGAAGATTTCATCAGCTTCGCCAGTTTAACTTTGAAAGCAAATTCAAACTAAAACCAGACTCATGTTTTATTCAACTTGACATAAGAATAGTTCGCACTCACAAATGCGATCCATTCTTATTCTTTTGAGTGTAATGATGAAATTGTCCAGACTGGTGTTAGCTTTGGCTTTGCCATTTCCGTTGTGAACTGCAGAAGCGGTAGCTAAAGTTTTGACAGAGGTAAAAGTAGGTTTCAATTGTAAGGGCGGGGTTTATTCAGCCCGTCTCGGCATCAAACCGATGTCGGGCGAAGAGCGCAGGAAACGCAGGGGCTGGGTTTATCCCTGCCCGAACGTTTCACGTACGAAGGCTATATATTAATCCTGGCCGATACGGGCTTTGATATCGTTAATTAATGGAGATGAGCCTAAACCATTTGCTGCTGCCCAGGCTTCCAAATCTTCAGCCACTAAAGCTTTAGCTGGCATCTGTTTTACAAAAAATGACCCTGTTTCATAAGCATCGCTGCGCATAGCAAACTTAATTAGTGAGTCGCCATTACATTGAATCGCATCATAAATTTTACGAACGTTTACTTTGTTATCTGATAGTACCTTGCGAACGCGGTTTTTATCGTCTGCTTTAGTGTATTCACATAAAGAGGTGGCCCATTGATCCTGTGCTACAGCTGCTGGTGCTGCTGCGAAATACGCACTTGCTACTACTGCTAATGTAACGAGCTTTTTCATAAAAATACCCCTTAGAGGTTAATAGGTGAACTGGTAAAATTGATAATAATGAAACTATATACTGTCTGATACTGCTTTGCCAAGTATTACCTGCATTTTCTGATAAGCAAGTAGTCGATATAAATCAGTAGTTTACGGCTAGATGGCTGGCAGGTGAAGGCGTTGTGTTGGTTATGTGAACATTGGGTTATGAAACAAGGTGTTGTGTAGGGGAGGGGCTTGCCCCTCCCGTTCCAAATTCCTATCAGATGCTAGTCGGCTTGTCCCCGTTTATAGGATGTTGCGGTGCCCATGGACGGGCCGGGACAAGCCGCGACCCCTAGGGTCTGAACAACAGCGGTATTACCCTAACCAGGGCTGTGCTGTGGCACGTTGTTTTTCGTAGCCGCTGATGTGCGGTTCAAACTGCTCACTGGCACCGATAAAATCCAGGCCACTTAATAAACGCTGCTTAATATCAGGGTCTATCTGAAAACCCACAGCGGCGTTATTGCCCAGAATAATCTGCTGGCCTGCTAAATCAATTTTCCATTCCTGTGTGCCTTGCTGGCAACGGCTGAATAAAAACTCGATATTGGATGCGCTCAGGCTGATTAATAACATGCCGTTGTTGATGCTGTTATTAAAGAAAATATCGGCAAAACTCTCGGCAATCACTACGTTAAAACCATACTGCTGAATAGCCCAGGGCGCATGCTCACGGCTGGAGCCACAGCCAAAGTTAGCGCGGGTCAGCAGTATAGAAGCGCCTTTATAGGCTGGCTCGTTTAATACAAAGTCAGGGTTCGGTTGTTCATTCGCCAGATAACGCCAGTCATAAAATAAAGCTTCGGCAAAACCGTCGCGGCTGACTGAAGTTAAAAATTGCTTCGGAATAATCTGGTCGGTATCGACATTGTTTTTATCTAAAGGGCAGACCAGCCCTTCTGCGAAAATCTGGCTCATGAGTAACTCCCTTCAGCGCGCTCTACATAAGAAATATCTACAAAACGACCGGCAATAGCTGCAGCTGCGGCCATAGCGGGGCTGACTAAATGAGTGCGGCTGCCACGGCCCTGACGGCCTTCAAAGTTGCGGTTTGAGGTGGACGCACAACGTTGGCCTGCTTCAACACGATCGTCGTTCATGCCTAAGCACATAGAGCAGCCAGGCTCACGCCATTCAAAACCAGAGGCTTTAAAAATATCGGCTAACCCTTCGGCTTCAGCCTGACGTTTGACCTGACCAGAGCCTGGCACTATCAAAGCACGTACACCGGAAGCCACTTGTTTGCCTTGCACCACAGCAGCAGCCTGACGTAAATCTTCAATACGGCTGTTGGTGCAGGAACCAATAAAGACCACATCGACTTTCAGATCAGTTAATTTCTGGCCCGCTTCAATGCCCATATAGGTCAAAGCACGGCGCGCTGCATCGGCTTTAATTAAATCGCTGAACGACTCTGGAGACGGAATAGGCTGATCCACAGCTATCACCTGCTCAGGATTCGTACCCCAGGTCACTTGGGGTCTGATGTTTTCTGCGGCAATAGTCACTGTTTTATCAAAGACGGCATCCGCATCTGAATACAGGCTTTGCCAGTAGCTGACGGCCGCATCCCAATGCTCTGCTTGTGGTGCATGAGGTTTGCCTTTTAAGTACGCAAAAGTCACTTCATCCGGTGCTATTAAACCTGCTTTAGCACCCATTTCGATGCTCATATTACACAGCGTCATGCGGCCTTCCATGCTCATGCCGCGAATAGCAGAGCCACAGAATTCAGCCACATAACCATTACCACCCGCTGTGCCTAACTGGCCTATCACCGCCATAATCACATCTTTTGGTGTGACAAAAGGTGATAAAGAGCCTGTGACTTCCACTTTTAAGGTTTTCGCCACTTGCTGCTGCAAGGTTTGAGTCGCCAGTACATGCTCTACTTCAGAAGTACCAATACCAAAGGCAATAGCGCCAAAAGCACCATGAGTAGAGGTATGGGAATCACCGCAGACAATAATCATACCCGGCTGAGTTAAACCCAGTTCAGGGCCAATCACATGCACTATGCCTTGATCCGGGTGCATTAAATCCAGCAAAGGCACATTAAATTCTTTGCAGTTCGTCGCCAGAGCTTCCAGCTGTTTGCGTGAGGTTTCACCTGCTGCATCTATGCTACGCAGCTGAGTAGAGACATTATGATCCATAGTGGCATAAGTTAAATCCGGACGGCGCACAGTACGGCCGGCCTGGCGCAAACCAGCAAATGCCTGAGGGCTGGTGACTTCATGAATTAAATGGCGGTCAACAAATAACAAGTCGGTGCTGCCATTAACCGGAGCCACTATATGGCTTTGGTAAATCTTCTGATATAAGGTTTTGGCCATCATGAAGCTCTCTTTGTATCAATAGCGTTTAAGGCGGCAATGACTGCTGCGCCTACATCTGCTGTGCCATAACTGGATGCTGAATTAATATCCCGCGTTACTATGCCTTGCTCTAAGGTGCTGGCCACAGCCTGTTCAATAGCGCGGGCTGCTGCTTCTTCAGCAAAACTGTAACGTAACATTAAAGCTGCACTTAAAATCTGCGCTATTGGATTGGCAATGCCTTTGCCTGCGATATCTGGTGCTGTGCCACCTGCTGGTTCATACAAACCAAAGTTGGAGCCGTTTAAGCTGGCTGAAGGCAATAAACCTAAAGAACCAGCAATGGCGGCAATTTCGTCTGACAAAATATCGCCAAACAGGTTGTCGCAAAGCAACACATCAAAATGCTGTGGTGCCCGAATAAGCTGCATAGCGGCATTGTCTATATACATATGTTCCAGCTGCACCTGCGGATAGTCTTTGGCGACACGCTCCACCACTTCACGCCATAACACACTGGTCGCCAGCACATTGGCTTTGTCGATCGAGGTCACTTTATTGCGGCGTTTAGTGGCTGCTTCAAAAGCCACCCGGCTGATGCGTTCAATTTCGCTGACACTGTATTTTTGTGTATCAAAAGCTGCGTCTTCGGTGCGGCCTTTTTCACCAAAATAAATACCGCCTGTCAGTTCACGCACACATAAAATATCCATGCCCTGGCTGCTGATTTTTGGATGCAAAGGCGATAACTCGGCAAAAGCAGGGTAAATCTGGCCTGGGCGTAAGTTACAGAACAAATCAAAGGTTTTACGCAAAGGCAATAAAGAGGCGCGTTCTGGTTGCTGAGCCGGTGGCAGGCTGGTCCACTTAGGGCCGCCTACTGAACCAAATAAAATGGCATCGCTGTTTTTACACAGAGCCAGTGTTTCTTCAGGTAAGGCCACGCCTGTCGCATCAATGGCAGCACCACCAATTAAAGCTTCTGTGCTTTGAATGCTGAAGTTAAATTTTGCTGACACTACATCCAGTACTTTTAACGCCTGAACCATCACTTCAGGGCCAATACCATCTCCGGCTAACACGGCAATTTTATAGTTTTTCATTATTACTTCTCTGTTTGTGATTCAGATAAACGGCGGGCCTGCTTGGCGGCGTCTACCTGTTTGCTGCGTTCAATTAAATTTAAGACGTGCACATAAGCCAATACCGAAGAGCGCACTATGTCGGTGGCTAAACCTGCACCGTGGTAACGGCGGCCCTGATGTTCGGCAATAATATCCACTTGCCCCAAGGCATCTTCGCCACTGCCTTTGGCTTGTAAGTTAAAGTCGACCATCTTGACGTCAGAGCCAACAATACGCTGAATGGCCTGAAAAGACGCTTCTACAGGGCCATTGCCTGTAGCTGCTTCAGTGCGGGTTTCACCATTAATGCTGATACCAACAGTAGCGCTGGCGACATGACCTGTATGAGTGGAAGAACTTAAAAACTCCAGTTTGTACGGCTCGTTGGTGTCCTGTAAGTTCTGGAAAAACACCAGCGCTTCTAAGTCGTAATCAAAGACGCGGCCTTTTTGGTCGGCTAAAGTGACAAAAGCTTGGTAGATCTCGTCTAAGTTGTAATCTTCAGTGGTGTAACCCATTTCGCTTAAGCGATGCTGGATCACAGCGCGGCCAGAGCGCGAGGTCAGGTTTAATTCGTTCTGACGAATACCGACTTGCTCAGGAGACATGATTTCGTAGGTGTTTTGCGCCTTTAATACACCATCCTGGTGAATGCCGGAAGAGTGGGCAAAAGCATTTTCACCGACAATCGCCTTATTCGGCTGAATTGGCATATGGCAAATCTGGCTGACCAAATGGCTGCTGCGGTAAATCTCAGTACTTTTAATGTCGGTGTAAAAAGGCAGCACATCAGGGCGGGTTTTGATAATCATCGCCACTTCTTCTAATGAACAGTTACCTGCACGTTCACCTATGCCGTTGACTGTGCATTCAATCTGACGGGCACCGGCCTGAACCGCTGTGATGCTGTTTGCCACAGCTAAACCTAAATCGTTATGGCAATGCACACTTAAAATGGCCTGATCAATATTCGGCACTTTATTACGCAGTTCAGTAATGATGCGGGCAAATTCATTTGGAATGGTGTAGCCCACAGTGTCCGGAATATTAATAGTGCGGGCACCGGCTTTAATGGCGGCTTCAACAATACGGCATAAATCATCAATAGGAGTGCGGCCTGCATCTTCACAAGAGAACTCGACATCGTCTGTATAACGGCGCGCCAGTTGAATGGCTGCAACCGCCTGTTCAGTGGCTTGCTCTAAAGTGCGGCGTAATTTGTACTGTAAATGCAAAGGCGAAGTGGCAATAAAAGTATGAATACGGCGACGTTCTGCATTAGCCAAGGCCTGGCCGCACGCTTCAATATCAGCGCTGACAGCCCGGGCTAAACCACAAATAATAGGGCCTTTAACCTGGGTGGCTATGCTTTGCACCGATTCAAAATCACCAGGGGACGACACAGGAAAACCCACTTCCATCACATCAACATTTAAGCGGGCAATAGCATGAGCCAGCTGAATTTTTTGCTTATGGCTTAAACTGGCACGCAAGGCCTGCTCGCCGTCTCTTAAGGTGGTATCAAAAATCCAGATTTTGTCCTGACCACTCATCACATATTCCTCATTATTTGATTTAAACCCGTTCTGGTGGCCTTGGTTAAAACAAAAAACCCCGGCCTGTGGCACGGGGTTTTTGGTTTACTGGTACAGTCGTTTTACCAATGCACAAAGCCCCGTGGCCTGTTGAGGAGCACGAGGAGAGTGAGCAGGTTAGCGAAACGCTGGTTTGAATTCATTGTTGTTTAAGTCTTCATTGGGTTTAATTTATACAACTGCTATTAGTAATATCACGGCACTTTTGGCTTTGCAACAGTATAGACGGCTAAATATCTAAGTATTTTTGTTTGAGTAAGAGTCACTACCTGATGTTTTTTGCGACAATAACAGTGAAATAGAGTTGTTTTTGTTGAAAAATTAGGCGGTTGATGCATTTTTTAAGTTTTTTTATGAAAAACACATGACGAACGCCTGTTATTCAGCATAAAATGCGCCCCGTTCTGCCAGTGTTGTCAAACACGCTCTGCTCATGCCCGGGTGGTGAAATCGGTAGACACAAGGGATTTAAAATCCCTCGCTCGAAAGGGCGTGCCGGTTCAAGTCCGGCCCCGGGCACCATTTCTCTTCTGTTATACCTTACTCAATCCCTTTTAAATTTCTGTTCTATCACTAAACTGCTATAACTAAAACATGTTGCTTATTTTGCAGGTTTATCTGTTATGCATTTTTACTCTCTTGATTTTATTAAAGAAATGCCCAAGTCCGATCTGCATTTGCATTTAGACGGCAGCTTACGTTTAGACAGCCTGATTGAAATGGCTGCCAAAGCCGGTGTGAAACTACCCAGTCAGACAGTGGAAGGTTTAAAAGAGCTGGTGTTTAAAGACAGCTATCAGAACCTGGGTGAATACCTGCATTGTTTCCAATACACCTGTGCAGTGCTGCGCGACATGGACAATCTGGAGCGTGCTGCTTATGAGCTTGCCATCGACAACCAGCTTGAAGGCGTGAATTACATCGAAGTGCGTTTTGCTCCTCAGTTATTAATCGACCTGCCAACGGGCATAGATTTTGACCGTGTCATGCATGCGGTAAACAATGGCCTGAAAAGAGCGCAGCAGGAATACAACAGTCAGGCTGCTATTCTGAGCGGTGACAAACCGCCTTTTGCCTACGGCATTATCAACTGTGCTATGCGGATGTTTGGCGACAAAGGTTTTTCTCCTTATTACACCAACTTATTCCAGCTGATGCGCGACTTCAGCCCTATTGAAGTTATTAAGCTGGCTGCTATGGAATTAGTGCGCGCCAGCGTGCGGCTGCGTGATGAAGCTGGTATTCCTATAGTGGCTTTGGATTTAGCAGGGCAGGAGTCTGGTTATCCGGCCAGCAAATTTAAAGAAGTTTATGAGTTTGCTCATCAGCACTTTTTACTGAAAACCCTGCATGCCGGTGAAGCTTATGGCGCTGAGAGTGTGTTTGAGGCCATCACCGAATGTTATGCCGATCGTATAGGCCATGGTTATTCGTTGTTTGTGCCGGAGATGATCCAGGATCCGGCCATCAAAGATAAACAAAAGTACATCCGCGAACTGGCGTCTTACATCGCCGACAAACGTATTGCCATTGAAGTTTGTCTGACCAGCAACCTGCAAACCAATCCAGGTATTAGCGACATTAAGGCGCATAAGCTGGGGGATATGCTGGATCACCGCATTGTCACTGTGATTTGTACTGACAACAGGCTGGTATCAAATACCACGGTCAGCCGCGAATACAAACTGGCGCTGGATAACTTCGACATTCCGCTGAAACGTTTAAAAGACATGGTGGCTTACGGTTTTAAGAAAAGCTTCTTTCCGGGCAGCTATGTCGAAAAGCGCCAGTACGCTAAACAATGTTTGGAGTACTTCGATAAAGTTGCACAAAAATACGGCTTTATTAACTAAGCTGCTTCATTCGGGTCAGAGTAAAATTAAATCTTTACTCTGACCCGAATTAGATACTCCCCGCGTTCGGCTCCCTTTTTGCTCTAGATTCTGAATTTTTGTCTTTGTGTAAGTCATTGAAAATTAACTTAATTTTAGCTTATCAATAAGTTTTGATAAAACTGTCGCAAAAAGCATACATATTAAGTCATTGAAATATATAGGTATTTATTTAAGCCCTATTTTGCTGTTGCTAATTAGCGACAGATCTTTTGGAGTTTCTGTTCAGTTTCAGAAAAAAACGAAATTAATTATGTTCAAGTTGTTGATTTTAAATGATTAAAAATTAATTTAAAACCTTGGCATGAAGTCTGCATTTATTAGTTCGTAACGGTAAATTAGGTAAGAGGTACGGTGTTGTTACTCTTACCTAATTTACCGGCAGGCTCAGCAAAACGCTGAAATGAACAGTAGTAAAGACGGGGTGAATTATGGACTTATTTTTAATCGCAGCTATCGCATTCTTTATGGTTAACGCTTTTGTATTCGTAACCTACATGCGCAAAATTGATTTAAACGGCAATGCAGTTTTAGAGTTAGAGCGTGTTCAGGCCGCTGATGCTTATGCCCGTACTGCAGCTAAAGCACGCACTTCAGTTGCTTTGGAACAAGCCACTAACTAATTAGTTGCTTTGAATACGAAGAAGCCGGTCTCTGACCGGTTTTTTTATGCTCTGCGTTCCTGCAGAGCACCCCAAGGGGCCAACGCGTTGCGTTGTTAAAAATCGTTCCTGACGATTTTTTATGCGCCGCCATCCTTGGCGCTCACCCACATTGGATTGGAATTTGAGACGGGCGGGGACAAGCCCGCGCCCCTACAGGTGAAACAATCGTTCCTGACGATTTTTTATTCGCTGCCATCCTTGGCGCTCACCCCAAGGGGCCAACGCGTTGCGTTGTTAAAAATCGTTCCAGACGATTTTTTATTCGCGACCATCCTTGGCGCTTACCCACATTGGATTGGAATTTGAGACGGGCGGGGACAAGCCTGCG
>NZ_AFHI01000021.1 GCF_000217935.1 Rheinheimera sp. A13L | reverse complement strand
GTGGCGCTCACCCTTTGGGCCAAGGCTTCGCGTTGTTAAAAATTGCTCCTGACAATTTTTTATTCGCAGCCATCCGTGGCGCTCACCCTTTGGGCCAATGCTTTGCATTGTTAAAAATTGCTCCGGGTAATTTTTTATGTACAAGTGAAAGATTTTCCGCTGCTCACCTGTCTCTTATCACAACCATAGTATGCAGAGCCTGATTGTGATCCAACAAAGCATTCATTTTTACCAGAACGCAGTAGTTAAACTACAGCAACTGGACTTTATTCCATTGTTATTGCTGCGGTTGTATTTAACTCCAGTGATGATGCAGGCGGGCTGGACTAAGCTGCAAAACTTTGACAGTACCTTAAGCTGGTTCGCCAATCCGGATTGGGGTTTAGGTTTGCCTGCGCCAGCTATGTTGTTAGCGCTGGTGATTTTGGTTGAACTCGGTGGTGGTTTTGCTTTGCTATTGGGTGTGTTGACCCGAATCACAGCGTTGGGATTAAGTATCACCATGGTGGTGGCTATGCTGACTGTGCATGCGAAAAACGGCTGGCTGGCGATAGCTGATGCGTCGAGCTGGTTGGCTGATGGCACTATCTTCCTGAATGAAACTGTAATGGCTGCTCCCGACAAGCTGGCCAAAGCCAATGAACTCTTGCAGCAACAACCTGATTACGACTGGTTGATCTCCAGTGGCAAGTTTGTCGTGCTCAATAACGGTATTGAGTTTGCCGCAACTTATTTTGTGATCTTGCTGGTGTTAGTTATTTATGGTGCAGGGCGCTGGTTAAGTCTGGATTATTGGCTCAGCCGCAAAGCTACTAAAGTGATCACAGAACAGCAGGTGGCGCCTTGAGTTTTCTTCAGTCTATGTCCTATAGTGAGCAGCCAGAACCAACAGAACCGCCGGACACTGGGCTTTTAGCGACAAGGACAAAAAAACGAATGTGGTGGTCCACTGACAAAGTAGCGGCAAAAAAGCAGCTAACTGAGAAAGAGCAGCGGCAGCATAGTTATATGCAGCTGGTTCGTCTCTATCATGCCGATTTATATCGCTATAGTTGCTGGATTTGTCGTAGCGCTGATATAGCGCAAGATTTGGTACAGGATACCTATTTGCGAGCCTGGAAAAGTATTGATCTGCTGCAAGACGAAGCGTCGGCTAAAGCCTGGCTTTTTACTATTTTACGCAATGAAAACGCCAGGCGTTTTGAACGTAAACAGTTTCAGTATCAGGAGGTGGAGCAGGATTTATTACTGGATGAACACCAGGTTAGTCCCGAGCAACTCTATTCACAGCAGCAGTTGCTGAAGCAAATTGAGAGTTTAGAAGCAGAGTACAGTGAACCTTTGATCCTGCAGATTATTGGCGGCTTTAGCGGTGACGAAATAGCGCAATTGCTGGAACTGAACCTCAACACTGTGAATACCCGTTTGTTTCGCGCTCGTAAGCAATTACGGGATCTGTTAAACCATGGACATGTCAGGGAGCAAAAAAATGGATGAGTTAGAAGTTCGCCGTCGCTTGCTGACCGACCCATATCAGCTCACTACTGAACAGTTAGAGCAGTTGCAGCAAGATCCTGACAGTCAGCAGTTTCACCAGGATGTACTAAAACTGGATCGGCAGATCAAACAACTGTTAAGTCCGCCCGTGCCAAAAGATCTGGAAAATGCATTATTGATGCAGCAGCACAAACACAAACAGAAACAGCAGAAACGCTTTTATCAGAATCTGATTGCTGTAGCGGCTTCAGTGGCTTTTTTAGCTGGTTTCGCGCTGAACTGGTCATTTTTTATGTATGGCTCACAAAGCCTGGGTGAAAACTCTCTGGCTCATGTTTATCATGAAGAGCCTTATATGCAGTATATGACGACGGCTTTGTCTTTATCCGATGTGAACGCCAAACTGGCTGAATTTGATGCCAGCCTTGCTGAAAATAGCCATGCCGTTGTTTATGCCAACTTCTGTAACTTTCGTGGCACCCGCTCTTTGCATCTGGTGCTGGATACTGAACAAGGCCTGATGACAGTTTTTGTGGTACCAAAACAGAACTCATTAGATTTTGAAGCAGAGTTTCACGACGATAAATACCAGGGGCGTAGTATCAACAGCCATAAAGCTATTTTGGTGATGGTGAGTGATAAAGCTGAAGTATTGCAACGGGGCGAGAAGCAACTGCTTCAACAGCTGCAATTTAAAGCCTGAGCAAAACAGGGCTTCGGAACTTTTTATGTGCTTCCGAAGCCTTTCTTTATGAAATTCTCCGTTTTATTGATCTCTATCAATTCTGCAGCCTGTGATTAAGGTGTTTTTGTTTTAATTCTTTTTAAATCAAATGATTGTGTTTATCTTGTGTTGGTGGTTATTTCATCAGTAATACAATTTAGTTTTCAACACTTTGTTGGTGATGTTAGGCTCAAGCCTAATAAATACGCACTACCTTAGTCGAATAGCTTACTGTCTTTATTCGACTTTTTTGCCTGCCAGTCCTATTTCCGCTCTGGAGATGGCCCAATCGGCTGTTGTAGCAAGTTATCCTACCAAAGTAGGCTTGACTTGGGCCGATCAGGTAAGACAAGCAGACAAATTCCTTGTCTGATGATGCACATTATGTAAAGATTCATCCCTTATAACAAATGGATTAATCCCAGGTTAATTGAGGATCTTTGTATGCGTATTATTTTGTTGGGTGCCCCGGGTGCTGGTAAAGGAACTCAGGCGCAGTTTCTGATGAACAAGTATGGGATCCCACAAATTTCGACCGGTGACATGCTGCGTGCTGCTATTAAAGAAGGCACAGCTTTAGGTCTGGCTGCTAAGCAAGTGATGGACGCAGGTCAGCTCGTGTCTGACGATTTAATTATTGGCTTAGTGAAAGAACGCATCAGCAAAGAAGATTGTGCCAAAGGCTTCTTACTGGATGGTTTCCCGCGCACTATCCCACAAGCTGATGCAATGAAAGCCAATGGTGTAGTGGTTGATCATGTGATTGAATTTGATGTGCCGGACGATGTGATTGTCGAACGTATGAGTGGCCGTCGTGTGCATCCTGCTTCAGGTCGTGTATATCATGTGACTTACAATCCACCCAAGCTGGAAGGTAAAGATGACTTAACGGGTGAAGATTTAGTGATCCGTGAAGATGATAAAGAAGAAACAGTTCGCAAACGTTTAGGTATTTATCACGAGCAAACTGAACTGCTGGTGGGTTATTACCGTAAAGAAGCTGAACAGGGCCGCACTCAGTACCACCATATGGTGGGGACTTTGCCAGTTGAGCAAGTCAGTGCGAAACTTGAAGCCTTATTAGGTTAACAATTCAAGCTTCAGTAAAGCCCACTTAGAGTGGGCTTTTTTAGGATCATAATGACTAAATTAGCTTTACCCCTATCCGAGTATGCTGTGGTGCTGGTCAATTTAGGAACTCCGGCCGCTCCAGAAGTCCCTGAAATTAAAGCTTATTTAAAGCAGTTTTTGTCTGACAAACGTGTTGTAGATTACCCGGACATTCTGTGGCAGCCTTTACTGCGTGGCATTATTTTACCTTTTCGCAGCCGCAAGGTGGCTAAAGCTTATCAGTCTATCTGGTGGCCTGAAGGTTCACCGCTTCGGGTGATCACCGAACGTCAGGTAAAAGCTCTGGGAAAACGTCTGGAGCTGACAGAAACACCAGTTCAGGTCTGTTATGCCATGACCTATGGTCAGCCTTCCATCGGCAGTACTTTAGAGCGACTCTGCGAGTCAGGTGTTAAACGTATAGTAATTTTACCGCTCTATCCACAGTATTCGGCTACGACCACAGCGGCTATTGCTGATCAGGTCGCTGATTTTGTTAAACAAACCCGCAATTTGCCGGAAATACGTTTTCATAAGCATTATCACCATCATCCGACCTACAGAGCCGCATTAGCGGGTTCTGTGCGCAGTCATTGGCAAAAACATGGTCAGGCAGAGGCGTTGTTATTGTCCTTTCATGGTATTCCGGAACGTTTTGTGCGTTTGGGCGACCCGTACCAGCAACATTGTCGTGAAACCGCAGTCAATTTGGCCGCTGATTTGGGCTGGCCAGCGGAAAAAGTCATTGTCAGCTTCCAGTCCAGGGTTGGCAAAGAGCAGTGGCTGACGCCTTATACAGACCAGTTACTGGAAGAATTACCTGGCAAAGGCATTAAAAACCTGCAGGTATTAAGCCCTGCTTTTGCGGCCGACTGCCTGGAAACTCTGGAAGAACTGGCGGTGGAAAACAAAGAAATTTTTATGCACGCAGGCGGTGAAAGTTATCAGTATGTGTCAGCGCTGAATGACTCTCCTTGTCATATCCGTTTATTTGAGCAGATAGTTCTGCAACAACTTCAAGGTTGGTAAGTGTGACTTTAGCTATTACGTCTTTTTATGCCGCTGTTCTGGCGTTGATTTATGTGGTTTTAGCTGTACTGGTGATACGGCAACGTTTTAAGTGTCGTGTCGGTCTTGGCACAGGCAAAGAGCCCCAGCTGTTACAAACAGTACGGATGCACGGTAACTTTGCCGAATATGTGCCATTTCTGCTGATCCTGGTGGCCTTAATGGAACTACAGCAAAGCCCGGTCTGGCAACTGCATCTGGTGGCTGGTTTAACTTTAGCAGGCCGTGTGTTGCATGCTGTTGGCTTATGGCAGAGCAGCGGTACTTCGGTGCCGCGTTTTTTAGGCATGATCTCGACTTTTGCGGCACTCATTGTTGGCGCTGTATTTTTGTTGCTGAAGTGATCTATGCAGACCACAGTGCTGATGTTGCACAGCTCTTTATCCAGCGGGAGGCAATGGCAAGGCCTTAAAATGGCTCTGAAAGCAGAGTATGAAGTTCTGAACCCGGATCTGATGAGTTACGGTACTAACAGCATCAGCTATCCACGGCCTATGCGCCTCTCTGATGAAGCCAGTCATCTGTGGCCATTGTTGCAAGGGAAACCCGAAAGCTCCGTGATACTGATTGGCCATTCTTTTGGTGGAGCCGTGGCTTTGCATATGGCCAGAACCAGGCCAGAGCTTTTTAAAGCCGTGCTGGTGTTTGAACCTGTGGCATTTCATCTGCTTAAAGACGCAGAACCAGACTTGTATCAGCAAGTTCAGCACTTAAGCCAACAAATGCTGAATGTCAGTGCAAAAGATGCGGCAGCGCTTTTTATCGACTACTGGCAGGGAAATAGCTATTTCGCCAATTTACCGTCCGTGATGCAACAAAAGCTGACAGGGCAGGTTGGCAAAGTGGCCGCTGATTTTGAAGCTTTAAGTAGCGAGCCTGCTGAATTGGCTGATTATGCCAACGCCATTCGTTGCCCTGTGTTGTTGCTCAGTGGCGAACACAGCCAGTTGTCGGCACAACGTCTGGCCAGAATGCTGGCTGATACCTTACCTTGGGTTGAGTTTCAGACTGTAAAAACGGGCCACATGGGGCCCGTTACAGATGCAGAACTGGTGAACTCTGTTCTGCTTGAGTTTATTCAGCGCTTAGCTTAGCTATTGCTCACCTGGGATAAAGGTTCATCCAGCAGTTGTGGTACTACTTTTACTGTTGGCTGTTGATTGATGCTGATTTTGCGTGGTTTTAATGCTTCAGGTACTTCACGTACCAGCTCAATATGCAACAAACCATGGCTCATCTGCGCGCCTGTCACTTTAATATAGTCAGACAGCTGGAACTTACGTTCAAAGTTACGCTCAGCTATGCCCTGATGCAGGAAACGGCGACCTTCGGTTTTGTCAGCTTTCTGACCACGCACTACTAAGTTGTTGTGTTCGGTTTCAATGGATAACTCAGCTTCATCAAAGCCGGCAATAGCCATGGTAATGCGGTACTGATCCTCACCTGTCACCTCAATATTGTAAGGTGGATAAGCTGGCTGCTTTTCGTTGCGGGCAGCGGCATCCATCAGGTTGGCTAAATGATCAAAACCAATAAATGAGCGGTAAAATGGGCTGAAATCTACTGTATGCATGTTTAAAATCCTCTAAAGCAATTTATCTGTTCTGCTCTTCAATTGAACGAGCAATTTAAGCAGGTGCCGGATGGCCACCTGCTTACTAGATAAGTGCACTTAGAGAATTTTCAAGAGAGGGCCAAGCAAAAAAATTAAGATTTTTTACCGGTAATTTGTGCAAGTGCAGCCATGCTGTGGGCATAATCGGGCTCTTGTGCCAGAGCTGGTACTAATTGTTGATAGGCCAAATTGCCTTTAGGATCAATAATTAACACTGCACGAGCCAGAATGCCCATGTCTTTGATCAACAGGCCGTAGTTGCTGCCAAAATCACGCCAGACAGCGTCAGACAGCACCATCAACTGGTCAACCTTTTCCTGAGCACAGTAGCGTTTTTGTGCAAATGGCAGGTCAGTAGAGATGGTCATCATCACCACATCCTCTGAGACTTTGCTGACTTCCTGATTAAACCTTTTGGTTTGCAGCGAACAAATGCCGGTGTCCACACTAGGCACTACGCTGATCAACACAGTTTTGCCTTTAAAATCACTTAACTGAATTGTTTTGAATTTGTCGTCTACTACTTTGAAATCAGGAGCCTGTTGCTGCAGTTGCACAGGATGACCTTGTAACTCAACCGCTTTATTGCCTGCTTTTACTTCAGATAAACGGCTTGGTAGTTGTGCATTTAAATCGACGGCCCAGACTGCAGGGCTAATAGCCAGACAACAAATGATAGTTTTTATCAAATTTAATGACATTCGGATGTCTCCCAGATTGGTAATACGGTTAAAAGTGAAAAAAATAGTAGGTGTTGGTTATTTTTTGTCAGATACTACACTGGGTTAGCGCAGAGCCATCTTTCTGACTACACTGGAAAATAACAATACGTGAAGTGAGCCGTAAATGGTAGCAGCAGTTTTGATATGTGACGATTCCAACCTTGCACGTAAACAAATGGCAAGAGCTTTACCTGCTCAGTGGCAGCAAAATATTCAATTTGCGGGGCACGGCGGCGAAGCTTTAGACATTTTACAGCGTCAACCTATCGATTTACTTTTCCTCGATTTAAATATGCCCATTCTGGATGGTTATCAGGTGCTCGCCGCCATTCAGCAGCAACAGATCCAGGTGAAAACCATAGTGGTATCCGGGGATATTCAGCCGGAAGCGCGGGAGCGGGTTTTATCTTACGGCGCTTTAGATTTTATTAAAAAGCCTGTGGATCAACAAAAACTGAATCATGTATTGGGGCTGGTTGAGCAAAAAACTGTAGAGCAGCAAGAAGAAGCCAAAACTGAACCTAAGGTTTCTGCGGCCAGGAACACAGGCTCTTTTGTTTTATCCAATGATTTACGCGACGTGTTTCAGGAATTAAGTAATGTAGCCATGGGCCAGGCAGGTGATTTGTTGGCGCGCCTGCTGAACGTCTTTGTCAAACTGCCTATTCCCAATGTAAACGTGATTGAAGTCAGCGAGTTGCACATGGCTATCGCCTCAGTGGAGCAAAAGGAAAATACCTCAGCTGTCTGTCAGGGCTTTATCGGCGGTGGTGTGGCAGGTGAAGCGCTGCTGATTTTAAATGACTCCAGTTTTGTTGATATAGCGCGGTTGATGCAATATGACGGTGAGCTGACCACTAAGGTCGAGCTTGAACTCTTGATGGACATCGCAAATATTCTGATTGGTGCTGTGCTCAAAGGCCTGGCCGAACAAATTGATATGACCTTCAGTCAGGGCCATCCTGTGGTGTTAGGTCAACATGCCCCGGTCAGCGAGTTGATTAAAGCCAATGCCAGGCGCTGGCGTCGTACTTTGGCGATAGAAATAAGCTATGGTATTGAAAACTATAATATCAGCTGTGACTTATTACTGCTGTTTACTGAAGACAGCATCAAAACCCTGAATTATAAAGTCGAATTCCTTCTGGAAGATTAAATGTCACAAAACAGCGTAGATGTATCTGAAATCCACTGGTTGATGGACATGTTCCAAACGGTTGACGTTGGCCTGGTGGTGTTGTCTGCCGATTACCGCATCCAGGTGTGGAACGGCTTTATGGAAAATCACAGTGGCCTGACACCTCGTCAGGTGCGCGACAGATATTTGTTTGATTTATTCTCAGAAATAGATGAAGACTGGTTACGTCGTAAATGTGATCCGGTTATTTTACTGAAAAACCGTGCTTTTACTATTTGGGAGCAACGGCCTTATATTTTTAAATTCCGTAATTACCGTCCTATCACTGGCTCTGCTGAATACATGTACCAAAACAGCACTATATTCCCGCTGAGCGATACTATGGGCAGAGTGACCCACCTGTGTCTGATTATTTATGATGTCACT
Source organism: Rheinheimera sp. A13L (assembly GCF_000217935.1). Lineage (GTDB taxonomy): Bacteria > Pseudomonadota > Gammaproteobacteria > Enterobacterales > Alteromonadaceae > Pararheinheimera. Next base: position 55,336 of record NZ_AFHI01000021.1, on the reverse strand, counting down.
GACGTGGCTGTCAGCCGGTTAGAATTGGAGTCAATGAATGGTCAATTACGCACTTTATCCAAAACAGACTTCCTGACCAATTTAAATAACAGAGGCTTCTGGGAAGAAGCGCTGATCAATGAATACAAGCGGATTAAACGCAGCGGTCATCACAGTACATTACTGATGTGCGATATTGACCACTTTAAACGGGTGAATGATACCTATGGCCATGCGGCTGGTGATGCGGTGATCCAGCAGGTTGCAGTCGCTGTGAAAAAAAATCTGCGTAGCACCGATGTGGCAGGGCGTTATGGCGGAGAAGAGTTTGCGGTGTTGCTGCTGGACACCACTGTAGAGCAGGCGATGTTTTTCGCCGAACGCTTACGTAAAAACGTCGAAGCTATGGCGGTGGAGTTTAATCAACAAATACTGCGGGTAACAGTCAGTATAGGTTTGGCTGAATTCCATGAGGAAATGGATGAGTATCGTGACTGGATAGAAGCTGCAGATAAAGCTTTATATCAATCCAAAGCTGCAGGGCGAAATTGTATTACCAAAGCTGAAAAATAATGGAGTCAGATCACATTGTTAACAGTTAACAATGTGATCTGACTCCATTTTAAGTTTACACAGGACAGCTGCCTAAGAGTTTTATGCTGCCATCTTCGTTTTGTTGCTCCAGCTGCACATTAAAGCCCCAGAGCCGGTGTACGTGCTTCAGTACTTGCTGGAAGTTATCTGCCAGTGGAATACGTTTATTGGGAATAAATCTTAAGGTTAAGCTGCGATCTCCTGCGATATCCGCACTATACACCTGAATATTAGGTTCAATATTGCTTAAATTATACTGAGCCGACAAAGTTTGACGGATCTGCTGATAACCTTCAGCATTATGGATGGCGGCCACTTCCAAAGTACTTTCTTTGTCATCATCAGTGATGGCAAACAAATGAAAATCGCGGATAATTTTGGGCGATAAATACTGGCTGATAAAGCTCTCGTCTTTAAAGTTCTGCATGGCAAAATGCAAAGTCTCCAACCAGTCAGAGCCAGCGATATCCGGAAACCATTCTTTATCTTCTTCGGTCGGATCTTCGCAAATACGGCGTAAATCAGTAAACATGGCGTAACCCAGAGCATAGGGGTTAATACCCGAATAATATTTGCTGTGGTACTCCGGTTGAAACACCACATTGGTGTGATTGTGCAGCACTTCCAGGATAAACTTGTCTGTCACTAAGTTCTCCTGATACAGATGCTGCAGAATAGTGTAATGCCAGAAGGTGGCCCAGCCTTCATTCATCACTTGTGTTTGTTTTTGTGGATAAAAGTACTGCGAAATTTTCCGCACTATACGCACAACTTCACGTTGCCAGGGTTTGAGCAGCGGCGCATTTTTTTCAATAAAATACAAAATGTTTTCCTGAGGTTCAGACGGAAAACGGTATTCATGTTCTGCGGATAAATCACCTTTATTCGGAATAGTTTTCCACAGCTGATTCACCTGAGATTGCAAATATGCTTCGCGGTCTTTCTGGCGTTTTTGCTCTTCGTCCATCGAAATTTTTTGTGGTCTTTTGTATCTGTCCACACCGTAATTCATCAGCGCATGGCAGGAGTCCAGCATATCTTCCACTTCGCTGATGCCGTATTTTTCTTCGCACTGACTTAAGTACTGTTTGGCAAAGACCAGATAGTCGATAATGGATGAAGCATCTGTCCAGGTACGAAATAAGTAGTTGTTCTTAAAAAAAGAATTATGACCATAACAGGCATGCGCCATCACCAGCGCCTGCATTGTCATGGTATTTTCCTCCATCAGATAAGCAATACAAGGGTTGGAGTTAATCACAATCTCATAGGCCAACCCCATAAAACCGCGTTTGTAATTTTGTTCGGTCTGGATAAATTTTTTGCCATAAGACCAGTGGTTATAACCTATAGGCATACCTACACTGGAGTAAGCATCCATCATTTGTTCTGCAGTAATAACTTCAATCTGATTGGGGTAGGTATCCAGTTTATAAAGTTTGGCCACCCGCTCAATTTCGGTCTGATACTGCCCCAGTAACTCAAAACTCCAGTCCGGGCCATCGGATAAAGGTTGTTTTTGTTCAACAGAAGACATAAGCAACTCCCTGAAGTCAGTAGCTAAGCGGCCTGTTTTTTGAAGAGTTCGCGAAATACAGGATAAATGTCCGCTACTTGCCGTATCGGCTGAATGGCAAAATTATCAAAACTTTGCTGCAATTTTTCGTACTCCAGCCACAGGCTTTGGTGGGGGCGTGGAGTAATTTCTATATAAGCGTAATAACGCACAAAAGGCAGGATCTGCTGCGCCAGCAAGTCAGCGCATTGCGGACTGTCATCGGCCCAGTTATCGCCATCTGAGGCTTGCGCTGCGTAGATGTTCCACTGTGCCGGGTCATATCTGTCTTTGACAATGTCGGCCATCATTTTTAGCGCGCTGGAGACTATAGTGCCACCAGTTTCTTGTGAGTAAAAAAACTCTTGCTCATCCACTTCTTTGGCTTGGGTATGGTGACGGATATAGACCACTTCGACATTTTTATAGCTGCGGCTTAAAAACATATACAGCAGTATATAAAAACGTTTGGCCATGTCTTTTGTCGCCTGATCCATAGAACCCGATACATCCATCAGGCAAAACATGACGGCTTTGCTGGTGGGTTCTGGTCTTTTCTGAAAATTGCGAAAACGTAAATCAAAGCTGTCGATAAAAGGTACTGCGCCTATTCGTTTTACAAGCAGCTCAATTTGTTCCCGCAGTGCCATTAACTGGTGTTGATCCGGCACAGGTTCGGCTTCTACCAAAGCTAATTGGGCTTCCAGTTCATGCAACTCACGTTTTTTACCTGCCGTCATAGCCACACGGCGGGCTAAAGAACCTTGTAAAGAACGTACTATATCTATATTGGTGGGCACGCCTTCAGAGCGAAAACCGGCCCGCACATTTTTGTATTGCACCAGCTTATCCAGCTGATTTTTTTTCAGGTTTGGCAATTCTAAATCTTCGAACAACAAATCAAGGTATTCATCTTTAGATATCGAAAACACAAATTCGTCTTCGCCTTCACCATCAGCACTGGCATCACCCTGACCTGAACCTCCACCTTGTCCACCTTGAGGACGCTTGATTTTATCACCAGGGCTGAATTGATCATTACCCGGATGCACACGTTCTCTATGGCCGCCCTGACCCTGATGGAAAAAAGGTTCTGTAATGTCTTTGCCAGGAATAGAGACTTTTTCACCATTATTGATATCAGTCACACTACGTTTGCTGATGGCATCAGACACAGCTTGTTTAATTTGTTGTTTATAGCGGCGAATAAAGCGCTGTCGGTTGACAGCACTTTTGTTTTTGCCATTCAGACGTCGGTCAATAAAATGCGCCATACAACCTCCAAGGCTCTGACCTTACTGCGATTTGCGAACCCGTAAATACCACTCGCTGAGTAAGCGCACTTGTTTACGGGTGTAGCCTTTCTCCATCATACGGTCGACAAAATCATCATGCTTTTTCTGATCGTCTGTAGAGGTTTTGGCATTAAAGGAAATCACAGGCAACAGCTCTTCTGTGCTGGAGAACATTTTTTTCTCTATCACAGTGCGAAGTTTTTCGTAGCTGGTCCAGGTTGGATTTTTGCCATTATTTTTGGCTTTGGCCCTAAGGACAAAATTGACGATTTCATTGCGGAAATCTTTTGGATTACTGATACCTGCTGGTTTTTCAATTTTCTCCAGCTCAGCATTCAGTGCAGCTCTGTCAAACAGCTGGCCGGTTTCAGGGTCACGATATTCCTGATCCTGGATCCAGAAATCAGCATAAATCACATAACGGTCAAAAATATTCTGACCATATTCAGAATAGGACTCTAAATAAGCGGTCTGAATTTCTTTACCAATAAACTCAATGTATTTTGGAATTAAATAACCTTTTAAATGTTCCAGATAACGCTCTGATACATCGGAAGGGAATTGCTCCCGCTCTATCTGCTGTTCCAGCACATAAAATAAATGCACAGGGTTAGCGGCCACTTCGGTGGAGTCAAAGTTAAACACCCTGGATAAAATTTTAAAGGCAAAACGGGTGGATAAACCCGACATGCCTTCATCGACACCAGCGTAATCGCGGTATTCCTGATAGGACTTGGCTTTGGGGTCCGTGTCTTTTAAGCTTTCGCCATCATAAACCCGCATTTTTGAATACAAACTGGAATTTTCCGGCGCTTTTAAACGGGATAATACTGCAAACTGCGCCAGTGAGGTTAAAGTAGCTGGAGAACAAGGTGCAACTTTTAACTCACTGTGTTCCAGCAGTTTTTCATAAATTTTGACTTCTTCTGACACGCGCAGGCAATAAGGTACTTTGACAATATACACCCTGTCTAAAAAGGCCTCATTGTTTTTGTTATTTCGGAAGGTTTGCCATTCTGATTCGTTACTGTGCGCCAGAATAATGCCTTCAAAGGGGAGAGCGGCTAAACCTTCAGTGCCGTTGTAATTACCTTCCTGAGTGGCTGTTAACAGGGGGTGCAGCACCTTGATCGGTGCTTTAAACATCTCGACAAACTCCATCAGGCCCTGATTGGCGCGGCATAAAGCACCAGAGTAGCTGTATGCGTCAGGATCGTTTTGGGCAAAGTGCTCCAACTGACGGATATCCACTTTACCTACTAAGGAGGCTATATCCTGATTGTTTTCATCACCAGGTTCGGTTTTGGCAATACAGATTTGGTCCAGTATAGAAGGGTATTTTTTTACCACTTTAAACTGGCTGATATCGCCGTTAAATTCATGCAGCCGTTTACTGGCCCATGGCGACATAATGGTTTTCAGGTAACGTTTGGGAATGCCGTATTCCTGCTCCAGAATATTGCCGTCCTCGTTCACATCAAACAAACACAAAGGGCTGTCGTAGACAGGGGAGCCTTTGATGTAATACACAGGAACTTGCTGCATCAGTGATTTAAGCTTTTCTGCCAAAGATGATTTACCACCGCCGACAGGGCCTAACAGATATAGAATTTGCTTACGCTCCTCCAGGCCCTGAGCAGAGTGTTTCAGGTAGGAGACAATTTGCTCTATCGCGTCCTCCATGCCATAAAACTCAGCAAAAGCCGGATAACGGCCAATCACACGGTTGGAAAACAGGCGGCTGAGTTTAGAGTCCTGCGCTGTATCAATCAGCTCAGGTTGACCTATAGCCATTAACAAACGCTCGGCAGCGCTTGCATAACAACTTTTGTCATTTTTACACAGTTCCAGATATTCCTGGATGCTGTATTCCTCTTCTTTGGCTGCTTCGTATCTAGATTTGTAGTGCTCAAAAATGCCCATAGTGCACCTCCGAAACTGGTCTGTGGGAACTGAATGCAAATAAAGCCACTGATGTAAGGTTAGACAGTAAAAAAGCGCTTCGCTCAACTAATTCACAGAAATATATGAATTTTTTTTGTAGAGTTCTGTGCACAGAACAGGAAAGCAGGTGACGGATGTCGGCTGGGTTTTAAATGGGTACTAATAATAAAGCCCGGAAAACCGGGCTTTATTTTTTACAGCAACAGCAAATTAAGCAGCGAAGTTTGTCGCAGCAAATTCCCAGTTGATTAATGCCCAGAAGGCATTTAAGTAAGTTGGACGTGCATTACGGAAATCGATGTAGTAAGCATGTTCCCACAGATCCACAGTCATCAGTGCAGTCACTGAGCTATCCGTTAATGGTGTGCCGGCATTGCTGGTGTTGACGATATCTAAAGAACCGTCTGCTTTTTTCACTAACCAGGTCCAGCTTGAACCGAAGTTGTTCACGGCTTTGTCGTTAAAAGCGGTCTGGAATGCAGCAAAAGAGCCCCACTGAGCCGTAATTGCATCGCCTAAAGCGCCAGTTGGTTCACCGCCACCATCTGGTGATAAGCAGTTCCAGTAAAAGGTGTGGTTCCAAATCTGAGCGGCATTGTTAAAAACAGGGCCCTGAGAAGTACGGATAATGTCTTCTAAAGACTTACCGGCGAATTCAGTACCTTCAACCAATGAATTCAGTTTCACAACATAGGCGTTATGGTGTTTGCCATGGTGATAATCCAGAGTTTCAGGAGAGATATGAGGTAATAATGCGTCTTTTGCGAAAGGTAATGCTGGTAATTCGAAAGCCATTGTCGTTCTCCGTAGGCGTTGTTTATGGGGTCTGCATCGCGTAGACTACAAAACCTGACTAAATTACTCAAGTTTTAGTCGTGAGTTTTAAAGCTTGGGCTTAGCGCGATACAAGTGTCTGCTCATAATAATCTTGGGGCATTTTGTGAAATCTCAAGTGCGAAACGAACGAACTCAGCGTAAAATGAGACAAATTTTTAAACCCAGTAGTGCCAGAGGCTGAAAATGGAAACCATTGAGAAAATTAAACAACAGTTGGCTGATAATCCAATCATTATTTACATGAAAGGTTCACCAAAATTACCGAGTTGCGGTTTTTCAGCTCAGGCTTCTCAAGCCCTGATTGCATGTGGCCAACCTTTTGCGTTTGTCGACATTCTGCAAAATCCGGATATCCGTGCTGAATTACCAAAATATGCCAACTGGCCAACTTTCCCACAGTTGTGGGTTGAAGGTGAGCTGATTGGTGGTTGTGACATTATCCTGGAAATGTTCCAGCGTGGTGAATTGCAGCCGTTGATTAATGAAACTGCAGCTAAATTTAACAGCGAAAGCGCTGAATAAATTCTCGTCTGAAAGAAAAAGGCAGCTTCGGCTGCCTTTTTTGTATCAGCAAAACGGGTCAGGCCGGGTCTGATTCCGTACTTTCTTCCTTTTCACAATCGTCCATCAGCATAGGTGGCGGCCAGCCGCCCAGTTGATGCCAGCGATTGACTATGTAGCAAAAGAGTTCAGCTGTGCGTTCTGTATCATACAAAGCGCTGTGGGCTTCTTTGTTGTCAAAATCAATACCAGCCTGTTTACAGGCTTTCGCCAAAACTGTCTGACCTAAGGCCAGCGCAGATAAAGTAGTGGTATCAAAAGATACAAAAGCGTGAAAAGGCGAGCGTTTTAATTTAATTCGATCAATGGCTGCATTTAAAAATCCCTGATCAAAAGCAGCGTTATGAGCCACGACTACGGCACGCTGACAGTCCGCATCCTTCTGCGCTTTACGTACTGCGCGACAAATTTCGGTCAGGGCTTCCCGCTCTGAAACCGCGCCACGAAGCGGGTTGTAGGGGTCTATACCATTAAAAGCCAAAGAGCTTGCTTCCATGTTGGCCCCCTCAAAAGGTTCGATATGAAAATGCAAAGTCTGGCTTGGAACAAGCATGCCTTTTTCGTCTATAGTCAACAAAGTTGCAGCGATTTCTAACAATGCATCTGTTTTTGCATTAAAGCCTGCGGTTTCTACGTCGATAACAACAGGGAAGTAGCCACGAAAACGTTGTGCTAACGGATGTAAAGCTTGAGTCATAAGACCTGTGTCCTGATAAGATTGGCAGGTATTATGCCAAATAAATTGCAAAGCGTCTTGTTTGAGTACCTTGTTTGTCCTGGTTAAAGGTGAAAAAACAACGGGTTGTTGAGATGAAAAAAGGGAAACCTATGCGATATAAGCTTTGGCTGGTGCTGTCTTTGCTTTCTGCTGCTCAGGCAGAGGCCGGATTACGTCAGTATTCAGCCACACTGGATCAATCCAGTTGGTCTTTGCAACACAACACACCTTTGTTGTGCGAACTAAGTCATCCCATTCCTCATTTTGGTGAGGCTTATTTCCGAAGCGAGGCTGGTAAAGAGCTGAATATGCAGTTTGAACTCAATATGCTGCGTTTGCCTGATCATTATGCTTTAGCTGAAGTGTTGTCTGTACCGCCGGTATGGCGTCCGGGCGAGCAGGCCAAAGCCATCAGCAGTATGAAAATACTAAAACAGTTTGATGGTGATTTAGGTAAAGCCGAAAGCTGGACTATGTTGACGGAGCTGGAACAGGGGTACAGCCCAACCTTTTATTTCTCCGACTGGTACAGTCCTTATGACAGAATCAGTGTGTCACTAAATCCGGTGCATTTTATGGGCGCTATGGACCAGTTTACCCAATGTGTCAGTTCGTTGTTACCTTACACTTTTGATGATATTGCTTTTACTGTATTGACCTATGAGTCAGGTGGCGCTGAGCTGAGCAAAGCCTCGAAAAAACGACTGGATCAAATTGCTTTGTATCTGAAGTATGATCAGAGCATTGAAAGTATAGATATTCAGGCCTACAGCGATTCCTACGGCGGCCGTTGGATGAATGAGCAGTTGTCGATAAAGCGGGCAGAGTCTATTAAAGAGCGACTGATTAGCTTTGGTCTGGAAGAAAGCAGAATTCGTACTGAAGGTTTAGGTGAAAAGCGTCATGTGGCCTCCAATGAGAGCTCATTAGGCCGTGCCAAAAACCGTCGAGTGGTGATTCAGATGGAAAAACCCTGATTTTTTTAAGGGTTTTTTAGTTAAAGACTGGTCTTGTGTTGTTTATCGTAGAAGCGTTCAAATTGCCTGAGTACCGCCATAATTTTGTCAGCGCTAAAAGGTTTCACAATAAATGACGCAGCGCCAGCAGCTATGCTGGCTTTTACATTTTCCAATGTGCTGACACCACTGACCATCACCACAAAACAATCAGGTTTTTGCTGTTTAAAACGCTTGAGCAAGTCAATGCCTGAGCCATCAGGCAGCTCAATATCCAGAAAAACTAAATCCGGGCTTTGTTGGCTAAAGGTTAATAACGCAGAAGAAGCGTTATGGGCCTGAAAATAACTAAAGGATCTGTATTTCAGATCGTTGTGGGAAAACAGGGCAGTCAGATTGTGGCGTAACAGTTGTCTGTTGTAGTCAAGATCGTCCACCAGCAGTATTTTTTGATCCCGTACTTTTATCTTAGCTTGCATGCCTTACATTGCTCCAAAAACCAGATTGCACGGGGAAGTTTTTGTTCTGCCGGAATCGTATTCCAGCTGGTTTGAAATTGGTGAGCCAGTTCACTGATGTTTTCCAAACCAAAGCAGCCAGCGCTGCCTTTAAACTGGTGCACTATAGCCGCAAACTCCTGCCACTTTTCTTGTGAAGCCAGTAATTCCAATTGTTGCAAAGATTGTTCTACATGGCTGATGTAGGCTTCTTTCAGTTCGGCAGGTACCTGTAGCGAAACTGAAGGGCTCACTTCAAATTGAGCCAACTGCTGCTGTACCTGCTGCCAGTGTAATGGTTTTTTCAGCACTAAATCAAAACCAGTTTCTGTGACTTCTTCAGCCGACATGGCCACTATAGGACGATCAAAGCCGAGCTGACGCAACATTTGCATAGCACTGATACCATCCATGATCGGCATCTGAACATCCATCAGTATTAAGTCGTGCTGATAACTTAATGCCTGCTGCACTGCGGCATCGCCATTTTCTACCCAGCACACCTGATAGCCTGCTTGTTGCGCTTGCAACTGAAACAGCTGCGCCAGTAACACATCATCTTCAGCAAAAAGTAAATTCAAGTGCACCATCCTAGGCCTTAAGCCGAAGATACCTTTGGATATCAATGCTATCCAGTTGTTGTATGGTTAAAGGTAGAGGCTCTTTAGTAAGCGCGCAAGCTAATATTTCAGCCAGCAGTGGTGCCCAGGTTAAACCCCGTGCGCCCAAAGCGCCAAAACGCCAAAGATGGTTCTGCTGACCAAGCACAGGCATATGATCCGGCACTGTAGCGCGTAAACCTGCTTTGGCTGATATCAGTTGCACATCGACAAACCAATCGGGCCTGTTTAGCGTCTTATTCACCAAATCAAGGTTTTGCTGATCATCTTCTGCCAGCACTTGATTGTGCCCACTGCTGCGGTCAAAGGTGGCGCCAACACAATGCAGTTGCTGATGAGCCGGAGTGATATAACCCTGATGGCAAACCACAGTTTTCAGTGGCGCCATAGTCTGGCTTTGCAGATGACTGACCTGACCACGGATTTGCCGAAGCGGAAAAGACTCCTGATGATCGAGACTGTTTAACGCCGCACCAGTGGCCAGTACCACTGTAGTTGCTTGCAAAGTTCCGGCTGAAGTTTCCAGCATACAATGCTGCTTGTGCTGAGTGATCTCTTGCACTTGAGTGGTGTAGCTAATGTTGACGCCTTGGCTGCCAAGCCATTCTGCCAACTTCTGGCAATACTCCTGGGGGCATAACCAGCCTGCGGTTGGAAAAAATAAGCCGTCATAAGGCAAAGGTAAACCAGCAATCTCATAAGCCTGCTCTTTAGTCACAGCGCTAAACAGGCCACTTAAGGCAAAAGGCTGTTGTTTAATTTTATGCTGGCGTTTGATCAGGTTGTCGTTGCAGGCCAGTGTTAATACGCCACACCAGTCGGCAGATATGGCTAATTTTTCAAGCCAGAGGGCATAAAATTGGCGGGCATACAAAAAACTCTGGCAGCTTAAAGAAGACATCAAATCGTAAGTCGCATGCAGGTTAGGGTACACAGCACCTTGACGGTTGTGGGAAGCGCCTAAACCCGCTTCTGCGTCAGCACAAAGCAATTGTACCTTCACTCCCTTTTGCCTTAATGCGAAAGCAGCATTGATCCCAGCCACACCTGCACCGATGATAGTCACGTCAGAAGGCGGATACAGATTCAATTCCGCTGCATTTTCCGCACTGGCAATCAACATTTCGCGTTTTTGGCCATGGCCTTTGGTTTTTTTCGCTGAAAAGCCTGCGTCGTTTAAGCCACGACGGACAAAACCAGCACAGGTAAAAGTTGAGGCTGTGGTGTCCCTATGGCTTAATCTGAACATCTGATCAAACAAATTCTGCTGCCACATATCCGGGTTTTTACTTGGCGCAAAGCCATCTAAAAACCAGGCATCTACCTTATTCTGCTCTGGTACTTGCGGTAGCAGTTCATTGACATCACCCAACCATAAATCAAGCACCACAGAGCCGCCATCAAAGGTCATGCGATGCGGACCGGGCAGGGCCAGAGGATAGCTTTCTGCAAGCAAGGTTGTGAGTTCTGCCAGCTGTGGCCAGGCCGCTAAGGCTTTGATTAAGTCAGCTTTACTGAAGGGGTATTTTTCGAAGCTGCTGAAATACAAACGCTGACAGTTTTTGGCTTGGGTTTTGTATTGGCGAAAGCGCAGCCAGGTCAGCAGAAAGTTTAAGCCAGTGCCAAAACCAGTTTCAGCGATATGGAAAAAAGCGCGTGGGTGAGTAAACCAACGTTCTGGTAGCTGATTTTTATGCAAAAACACATAATCGGTTTCGTCCAGGCCACCAATGTCGGAAAAATAAATATCGCCAAACAGGTCGGAAACCGGTGTGCCAGCGTCGTTGTAGTGAACTTGTGCCTGTTGCAACTGAAGTAGAACCCTATCGAAAAAGAATAAGGTATTGTAACTTAGCCGCAATACAAATAGATAATAGTGTACAACTGTGCGCTGAAAGCGGACCAGTTTCGAAAAGAAACTCCGTACAATGTGGCGCAATTACTAAAAGACATCCGATTTTTTGTTTGGAGCAAGCATGAAAAGAGCAGTGATCACAGGGTTAGGCATAGTTTCCAGTATTGGTAACGATCAACAGCAAGTGCTGGAATCGTTAAAAGCCGGGCGCTCCGGTATTAAAGCGTCACAGGAATTTGCTGACATGGGCCTGAGATCACAGGTCTGGGGCCAGATTCAAATAGATACTGCCGCTTTAATTGACCGCAAAGCGTTGCGTTTTATGGGTGATGCAGCTGCCTACGCTTATATCTCTATGCAACAAGCTATTGAAGATGCAGGCTTAACTCCAGAGCATGTCTCAAATTTCCGCACTGGTTTAGTGGTAGGTTCTGGTGGCGCTTCCTCTAAAACTCAAATTGAGGCTGCAGATACGTTACGTGAAAAAGGCGTCAAACGTGTTGGCCCTTATGCTGTTCCTAAAACTATGTCGAGCACCTGTTCGGCTTGCTTAGCTACTCCTTTTGAAATCAAAGGTGTGAACTACTCCATCAGCTCAGCTTGTGCCACCAGCGCCCACTGTATTGGTCATGCTGTAGAGCTTATCCAGTTAGGCAAACAAGACATTATTTTTGCCGGTGGTGGTGAAGAAGTGCATTGGACCTTAGCTATGGAATTTGACGCTATGGGCGCCTTGTCGACTAAGTACAACGAAACGCCTGACCTGGCGTCCCGTACTTATGACGCTGACCGTGATGGTTTTGTGATCAGCGGTGGTGGCGGTATTTTAGTGGTTGAAGAGCTGGAACATGCGCTGGCCCGCGGCGCTAAAATTTATGCTGAAATCGTCGGATACGGTGCAACTTCAGATGGTTACGATATGGTTGCTCCAAGTGGTGAAGGCGCCGTACGTTGTATGGAAATGGCAATGAAAGATGTCAAAGGTCCCATCGATTACGTCAATACCCACGGCACCAGTACTCCTGTGGGAGATGTAAAAGAATTAGGTGCTATTCAGCAAGTTTTTGGTGGCAAATCTCCTGCCATCAGTGCAACCAAAGCCATGACGGGTCATGCCTTAGGTGCTGCTGGTGTACACGAAGCTATTTACTCGCTGTTGATGATGGAACATAACTTTATTGCTCCTTCAATCAACATCAATACACTGGATGACGCCGCTGCTGGTTTAAATATTGTGACTAAAGCGACAGAAGCTCAATTGACCACTGTGATGTCAAACAGCTTTGGTTTTGGCGGTACTAACGCGACTTTAGTGATGCAAAAATACCAGGGTTGATTTTTTCCTGATTAAAAAAACGCTGCCTGATGCAGCGTTTTTTTTGGTTGGTCAAAAATTCAGAAATCCGATAGCTCAAAGCACAGAGCGTCGTTACAATACCGCCATTCTGACTGTGGACTGATACAGATGAAGATATACGCCGACGAAAATATGCCGTACGTCAAAGATTTCTTTGCTGATTTGGGCGAGGTGACGCTGGTGAATGGCCGCACTTTAACTGCGGATCAGATTATTGATGCAGATGTACTGCTGGTGCGCTCTGTCACTAAAGTCAATGCGCAGTTACTGGCACAGAGCTCCAGGCTGAAGTTTGTCGGTACAGCGACTATTGGCACTGATCATATCGATCAGCACTACTTGCAACAGCGTGCAATTGGTTTTAGCAGTGCGCCGGGATGTAACGCTCAGTCTGTGGTCGAGTATGTATTGAGTAGCATCTTTGTACTGGCTGAAAAGTACCAATGGAATTTGCAGCAAAAAACAGTGGGTGTGGTAGGAGTTGGCAATATAGGGCGGGCTCTGGTGAACGCGCTGACTGCTTTGTCCATCAAGGTTTTATGCTGCGACCCATTACGTGCTGATGCTGAGCCGGATTTTCCACATATTCCGTTTGAAGAATTATTACCCCAGCTTGATATCGTCAGTTTTCATGTGCCTTTGGTAAAAACCGGGCCAGACGCGACTGTGGATTTATTAAATACACGAAGCCTGAAGTTATTAAAACCAGAATGTGCAGTGATCAATGCCTGTCGTGGTGAAGTGACCAATAACAACGCTTTATTAAACGAAGCTCAATCTGGTCATAAAAGAGCGCTGGTGCTGGATGTATGGGCCAATGAACCAGAACCTGATTTAAGGTTGATCCCGTTTATAGATATAGCCACAGCTCATATTGCAGGGCACAGTATTGAAGGCAAAGCCCGGGGTACTGAAATGCTGTATCAGGCCTTGTGTTTACAACTGGGTTTCACCCCGAAAAAGACTCTGGCGCAGGTGCTACCGGCAGCACAAGTTTCAGAGGTGAAAATAAATTCAAGTTTTGGACTTTCAGATGTCCAAAATTTAACCCGGCTGTTATATGATGTGCGCCGGGACGATACTTTATTTCGTTTTTACATGATGCAACAACAGAAAAAACAAGGTTTTGACTGGCTTAGAAAGTCATATCCACCGCGGCGTGAATACAGCTCGGTGCGACTGACAGGGCAAGAAGTGCCTGAGTTTTTAACAACATTAGGTTTTAACGGCCAGTAACAAAAGAAAGGGGAATAACCATGGCTCAGCAATACGATGTCGCTGTGTTAGGTGCTACAGGTTTAGTAGGCCAGCATTTAATTGAAATTTTAGAACAGCGCGATTTTCCGGTAAATAAACTTTATCCTTTAGCCAGCAGCCGCTCTGCTGGTGGCTTTATCACCTTTAAGGGTAAACAAATCGAAGTACTGGATGCTGAGACTTTTGACTGGACTAAAGTGCAGATTGGTTTGTTCTCCGCCGGTGGCAGCGTGTCTGCAACCTATGCGCCCCGGGCTGCCGATGCAGGTTGTGTCGTGATCGACAACACCTCGCACTACCGCTACGAAGCTGATATTCCATTGGTGGTGCCTGAAGTGAACGCTCATGCTATTGCTGAGTTCCGTAACCGCAATATCATTGCTAACCCAAACTGCTCCACTATTCAGATGCTGGTGGCGTTAAAGCCTATTCATGATGCAGTGGGGATCAGCCGTATCAATGTAGCGACTTATCAATCGGTGGCTGGAGCTGGTCAACAAGGTGTTGAAGCTTTAGCTAAAGAAACAGCGCAGTTACTCAATGGTCGTCCACTGGAAGAAGGCAGCAAGTTTGCCCGTCAAATTGCCTTTAACTGCATTCCACAAATTGATGTGTTTTTAGATAACGGCTACACCAAAGAAGAAATGAAAATGCACTGGGAAACCCAAAAAATTATGGGCGACGCCAGCATTTCAGTAAACGCCACGGCAGTTCGGGTGCCTGTGTTTTATGGTCATGCCGAAGCTGTGCATCTGGAAACCCGTATGCCTATCAGTGTTGAACAGGTCAAAGCGCTGTTAGCCAATGCACCTGGTGTAACGCTGATGGAAGACAATGCAGATTATCCAACACAGGCAGGCAATGCAGCTGGTCAGGATGACGTATTTGTGGGTCGTATTCGTCAGGACTTTTCACACGAAAATGGCATTAATTTATGGGTTGTTGCTGACAATATTCGTAAAGGTGCAGCCACCAACAGTATTCAGATCGCTGAGCATTTGATCCGCGACTATCTGTAACAGCAGATTAAATACCATTGAAAGGCTCCCGTTGGAGCCTTTATTGTTTTCTAAAGCAATTGATTCAACAGCCGATATGCAGATAGTGTTTAAGCGTAGCCAGTGGCATTCATCTGGTTTACTATTCCAGTGTGGAACGATGTTTGCAGTGTTTTTGTGTCACAAATAATCTCCGGCCTTAAAGGATCATCGATGCGTTTAGTTGGGCTTCTTATTTTCAGTATTCTGTTGCAGATCTGCAGTGTTAACGCCACTGCGGACACCACTGTGCGTCTTAAAGGCCCTAAAAGCAGTGAAAATCCGGACCGCAGCCGGGTAGGACCTTTAACTCCTAACGACACTTTATGGCGTATCGCCGAAGAAGTGAGGCCGCACCCGGGTTTAAATATCTATCAGGTGATGTATTCCATCTATCTGAAAAACCCTGAAGCTTTTCTCGATGATAACTTTAACCATTTGAATGTAGGCTCTTTTT
This sequence comes from Rheinheimera sp. A13L, assembly GCF_000217935.1. Lineage (GTDB taxonomy): Bacteria > Pseudomonadota > Gammaproteobacteria > Enterobacterales > Alteromonadaceae > Pararheinheimera. Next base: position 39,817 of record NZ_AFHI01000021.1, on the reverse strand, counting down.
TAGCAATTCCTAATGTCGATGAAATTCTGACTGTGGATGCAGTGGATGCACAACGTAAATCGGAAGAAGACGATCGGATCTGGGCTGACAGAGTTCGTGCTGCTGCTGCGGCCAAAGTGAAACAAGGCGTAAACACAGCGCAACAGAAAGATGTCGACAAGGCCAAACAGGAAATTAAACAGGAGTTGACCCGTGTTGAAGGGCAGCAAAAAGGGCAACTTCTTGATCTGCAGAGTAAACTTGCTGAGTCCCAGGTGACAGTTGAAGCTGTATTGGCAGACAACACAGCCCTGAAGCAGAAACTTGATCAACTGGCTGATCAAATGCTTTTGATGAAATCTCAGGTAGATAAAGACAGCGAAATTCAACAGCAATTGCAATTGTTAGTCGCACAGCAGGCTGAAATGCTGGCACAGCAGAAAGCTCAGATTGAACGGGAACAGCAAGGGACAAGTTTTGCCGAGCTGTGGCAAAATATTTCCTCCAGTAGTCTGACCTGGGTGTTATTAGCCTCCTTACCGACCTTGTTTGTATTGTTTGCCGTATTAGGCTGGATTAAACGTCGGACCAAAAAATCAGAGCAAATAGTGAATGCGGCTACAGCAGTGCCTCAACAGGAATCAGGTTATCGTTCGCCTTTACCTCCTTTAGATGAAAGTCTGGATTTTGACGAAAGCAGCCTGATGACACTGGATGAATCTTTATTGGATACAGGCAGTAACGGCATACGTCTGGATGACGAACCTATTGATTTACATGATGATATGCTGCTGGACACCAGAGCAGATGAGTTTGACGACATTCTGATGAATGACGATGACTTGCTGGACAGTAAAGATTTACTCGACGCAAGTTCAATGGATGATGAGTTATTGGATGATTTGTTGGATCAACCAGCAAAAGCGCCGGAAAAAGAGTTTGATCCGAATAATATTTTGTCCGGTGCCGATCTCTCCTCTTTATTTGATGAAGAACCTGAACTGGATGCGGATGAAGACGTATTTGCTCAGGCTGTGGCTGAGCAGTTAGCCGAAGAGCAAAAACAAAAACAAAACGAACAGACGAACGATGAACAGGATGAGCTGATTGAAGAAATTGAGCTGGACGAATTGGACGGAGACACTTTTGAGGTCAGCAGTCAGCCTTCAGCCGAAACAGATGAGTTCAGCCTGGATGAGATAGAAGAGGTTGAAGAGGTTGACTTTGATTCGCTGCTGGATGAACTGGTGGTGACAAACGAAGCTCCTCAGGCTGAACAGCGATCAGACACTGCATTGGATCAGCCTGTCGACGATACTGCAGATGTGCTGGATGTTACGCCGGAACAACCGCATTTTGACAGCTCAGAACTGGACGAATTTGCCGAATCGCTTGCCGATGAAGAATTATCATTCTCAGAGCCATTATCTATTGAAAACGAAACCGATATTGATATTGACGCTTTGCTTGATGGCACAGCCAATTGGCCAGACAGTGTAAAAGCTGACAAAGCCGGTGATCCAAATCATGATGAATTTAATCTGACCGATGAACCTGAGCTTGTGGCGGGACCAGAAGTGCATGCTGAAACCACTCTGGAATTTGATGAAGACGACTACCCGTTGAGTCCGGATGACGTTGCTTTGTTGTTATCCGATGAGGTATCAACTGAGCCGTTAACAGCCATGCCTGCGCATTTCCACGCCGATCATGGTGATTTGGCAGAACTTATTCAGAACTTTGAAGCCGATGCTGACATGTTAGCTGATGAGTTTGCAGCAGACACGGCAGAAAATACAACAGAAGCTGCAGCTCAAAGCTCAGATACAATGCCGGATGAGCTGTTAGTGGCGGATGTAGATGATGCGCCTTTGGATGACATTGATATTGCCGATGAAGAGCACGGGAACATCACAGAAAATACAACAGAAACTGCAGATCAAAGCTCAGATGCAGTAGCGGACGAGTTGTTAGTGACGGATGTAGATGATGCGCCTTTGGATGACACTGATATTGCCGATGAAGAGCACGGGGACATCACTGAAAATACAACAGAGACTGCAGCTCAAAGCTCAGATGCAATGCCGGATGAGCTATTGGTGACGGACTTGGATGACACGCATCTGGAAGAAACTGATATTGCTGCTGAGCTGCTTGGGGACATCACAGAAAATACAACAGAAACTGCAGATCAAAGCTCAGATGCAGTAGCGGACGAGTTGTTAGTGACGGATGTAGATGATGCGCCTTTGGATGACATTGATGTAGCCGATGAATTACAACCAGAGTTAGCAGTGTCGGATGACGATTCTGCAGTGCTTGTCGATGAAATGTCAGACGAAGCTGAAGCGAATGAAGCATGGCAGGAGCTCAGTGATCAGGCTGTGGAGCCATCCTCTACCGAATCGGTTCCTGATCTTGATTCGCAGGAAGATTTAAGTGTCAGCCGTGTATCTGCTGCCACTTTGTCAGTGGAAAATCCAAGCAAAGTGCTGGAAGAGTATCCGGATCTGGAGTTTTCTGACGAAGCTGGATCTGTTGAAGAAACAGATGATGATTTTGAACAGGAACAAAATGTTCAGGATGCCGAAGAGTCTGCTGTCATTTCGCATGATACCCAACAGGCCAATAATGACATAGCGTCAGAACTTGAAGCTTTGGATGAAACTGACTTTGATACCTTACTGGCTGATTATGCGCAAACTGATACTGAAGCCAGACTGGCAGATGAGCAGGTCGCCGATGCGGTATTAGCCGAATTAGATTTGGATAAAGCGGAAACAGACAGTGATCCATTGCCAGAGTCCGAAACCGAAGCTCAGCAGATGGATCAGTCTGATGACCTGGCGTTCTCGTTGCTGGCGCTGGATAAACTGTTGGATGATTCTGAAGATGAGCCACAACTAACTCAAAATCCTGTACGTAATATAGACGTTGGTCTGGAGGACTATCAGGATTTTATTGCCGCGCAGCATGAACCAGAACTGGATCCGGCTGAGCAGGGCTTTGCCGCAGACCTGGATTTAATTCGTGCTTATATTGAGATTGGTGAACAGGATGGTGCTGAACACCTGATTGACAAAGTACTAAGTTCCACAGCGCCAGAGCATATCAAACAAGAAGCGCAAAGCTTAAAAGACCAGCTTTAAATCATAGGGCCAGAGTCTTGCCTCTGGCCCTTCAGTTTTCCATTTCATACTGACCTCATGTCGCCACAAAATCAAATCATGCTTCTGTTTTTTATACCGAGCTTCGCTTGTAACCGTTAAAATTCGTGAGTTTCCTGTAATCCCTGAGTTATACTTCCGCCCCTAAGTGATGGGAGTCAGAATGCGAATTGCGTTAGGTATCGAATACAACGGTGTAGGTTTATTTGGCTGGCAAAGGCAACGTGAAGTGCCAAGTGTACAGGGCCATCTGGAAGCTGCGTTATCCAAAGTGGCTAATACAAGGATCGAATTGTCCTGTGCTGGCCGCACTGACGCTGGTGTGCACGCAACCGGCCAAGTGGTGCATTTTGATACCGATGTCAAACGTGATATGCGAGCCTGGATCATGGGCGCAAACTCCAATCTGCCGGATGGCATAGCAGTTCGCTGGGCAAAAGAAGTGTCGGAAGACTTTCATGCCCGTTTTTCTGCTACAGCCCGCCGCTATCGTTATGTCATTTATAACAACAAATTCAGACCCGCCATTTTGGGCGCTGGCTTAAGTCACTATCATCAGGATTTAAATATTGAACTGATGCAGCAAGCTGCTGTCCATTTGCTGGGCGAAAATGATTTCACCTCATTTCGTGCTATCCAGTGTCAGTCGCACAGCCCTTTCCGTAATCTGATGCATCTGCATTTAAGTCGGGTGGGGCAGTTTATTGTGCTGGATATTAAAGCCAACGCCTTTTTGCATCATATGGTGCGTAATATCACTGGCAGTTTGTTACAGGTGGGTATGGGATTAAAAGAGCCGGAGTGGATTGCCCGGTTGCTGGCGGCTAAAGATCGCACTTTAGCCGCGGCAACGGCGAAAGCTGAAGGCTTGTACCTGGTGGATGTGGACTACCCAGAACATTTTGGTATCCCGAAAATGCCACTGGGACCTCTGTTCCTGCCGGATAGCTTCTGCTAACAACTACGACCAGTTAGCTATAGGTTCTATCATGGCTTTGTGCTTTAATAAGCGCCGTTAGCCGCATGATCGGCGCTTTTTTACACAATAAACTAAGTTTGGGCTCAAGCCCTGCTGCGATACCAAGGAACAACTATGAGTTGGTTAGAAAAAATTCTGCCCAGAACTTCGTCTTCATCCCGTCGAAATATTCCTGAAGGGGTCTGGACTAAATGTACCTCTTGTGACGCTGTGTTGTACAAGGCAGAGCTGGATCGGAACTTAGGGGTTTGTCCTAAATGTGACAACCATATGCGCATCAGTGCCAGAGACCGTTTAAATCATTTCCTTGATACCGGTGGTATGGTGGAACTTGCTGCAGAGTTAGAGCCTCAGGATCTGCTGAAATTTAAAGACAGCAAAAGATACAAAGACCGTATTATCGCTGCGCAAAAAGAAACCAATGAAAAAGATGCCATGGTGGTGATGCGCGGCACTTTATTGGGCATGCCTGTAGTGGTTGCTTCATTTGAATTTGCATTTATGGGCGGCTCTATGGCGTCTGTAGTAGGTGCAAAGTTTGTTAAAGGTGTTGAATACGCCATTGAAAACAAAGTGCCTTTTATCTGTTTTTCTGCCAGTGGTGGCGCGCGTATGCAGGAAGCTTTAATGTCTTTGATGCAAATGGCCAAAACCAGCGCGGCTTTAGCCAAGCTGAGCGAAGCAGGTTTACCTTATATCTCTGTACTGACAGACCCTACTATGGGTGGTGTATCAGCCAGTCTGGCGATGCTGGGCGATTTAAACATTGGTGAGCCAAAAGCTCTGATCGGTTTTGCCGGTCCCCGTGTTATAGAGCAGACAGTACGTGAAAAATTACCTGAAGGTTTCCAGCGCAGTGAATTCCTGCTGGAACACGGTGCTATCGACATGATTGTTGACCGCCGCCAAATGCGCGATACAATTGCGCGACTTGTGGCTAAATTCATGCGATGGCCAGCTCCTGCCAAGGAACACCGCGTCGCCTAATAAGGTGTTATGACCAATCTTTTATCGCCTGCAAGCCAATCCTGTCAAACCCTGACGGATTGGCTTTGTTATATAGAACAAAAACATCCGCAACATCAGATTGAGCTGGGGCTTGCCCGTGTGCTGAAGATTGCTCAGCGTGCTGATTTGCATCTGCTGCCGGGCAAAAAAATCCTGATCGCTGGCACCAACGGCAAAGGCACCACAGCCCGTACTCTTGAGCAGCTCTGTCGTGTGCAAGGCTTGTCTGTGGGTGTATATAGCTCTCCTCATTTGCTTAGCTTTAACGAGCGCCTGCGTATCAACGGTGAAGATGTGGCCGACAGCCTTTGGTGTGAGGCTTTTACTTTTATCGAGCAATTGCGTGGTGATATCGAGCTGACCTATTTTGAGTTCACCACGCTGGCGTCTTTTTATTTGCTTAAGCAGCAGCAACCGGATTTATGCCTGATTGAAGTGGGCTTAGGCGGTCGTCTGGATGCGACCAATATTATCGAACCTGATTTAAGCATTCTGACCACTGTCGATTTAGATCATCAGGATTATTTAGGTCCGGACAGAGAAAGCATTGGCCGTGAAAAAGCCGGTGTGTTTCGCACAAACAAGCCTGCTGTGATAGGTGAGACTGATATTCCACAGTCGGTACTGAAGTACAGTCAGGATATTGCTGCCCAACTGCTGTGTATCAATACGGATTATCATTACAGCGTTACAGAAACGAGTTTTGCATGGCAAGGTGTACAGAGCCGTTTAGATGCTTTACCTCTGACCTCAGTCCCTTTGCAAAATATTGCCACTGCCTTTACTGCACTTGAAGCTTTGGCTTTGTTACCTTCACAGCAACAAGCTGCTCAGGTTCTGGCAGAGTTGAGCTTGCCAGGACGAATGCAGTGGCTGAGCAAAACCCCCGGCATTTTGTTAGATGTAGCACATAACCCACAGTCTGCCGGTTATCTGGCGGCTCAGCTGCAGTTCATCAAAGCAGGGTATGCTCGGGTGCATCTGCTGGTGGGCATGTTAAAAGACAAAGACATTCAGCAAAGCCTGGCGCCTTTTCATCAGCTTGCGGATCACTGGCATCTGGTGGACTTGCCAGGTGCTCGTGGTGCTTCGGCGACTATGCTTGTGGAGCAGTTACCGGCACAAAGCAGTTATTCCTGTTATTCAGATTTAGAGTCGGGTTACCAACAAGCGCTGTTATCCATGCAGGCTAATGATTTATTGGTGATTTTCGGCTCTTTTGTTACAGTGTCGGCAGTTCTAGCGCTGCAAAAGGAGACAGATGTATGACCAGCGCCTTTAAAAACCGCTTAATTGGCAGCAGCATTTTAATTATTGCTGCCATTGTTTTTTTACCCGATTTGCTGGATGGGCAAAAACAGGTAGTAAAAGATGAATTTAAAGCTATTCCGGAACGTCCGGAATTCGCTACTGTGCAGCAGGAACAGGTATTTACTAAACAGCAATTAGCTGAAAAACAACAGGAATTACTGGCAACTCCGGTCAACGAACCTGCGGCTGATGCTGGCTTACCTGATAATAGCTTTGCACAAGTCACAGCCGGAGCTGTCGGCAGCGAAGCTGTTACAGATAGTGCTGCTATGGTGGCGGAGCCTTCAGAGGACGCAACCACAGATCCAATACCTGTGCCGACTGAAAACCCCTTAGCGCCTGTGACAAGCACAGCCGCTTCGCCTGTTGCAGAACCACCAGTTGAACCCAAAGGTAATCCGGCTCTTAATGAAACAGCCTGGATAGTGCGGGTAGGCAGTTTTGGTAAAACAGAAAACGCCACTGCCTTAGTAGCTAAACTAAAAGAAGCAGGTTTTACCACTTTTACCCGTTCAACCACCAATGCGCAGGGTCAATCTATGGTGAGCGTAGTGGTGGGGCCTGAACTGAAGAAAGAACGTCTGGAACAAAAACTGCCTCAACTGCAGCAACTGACCGGAACTCAAGGTCTGAAGCTGACGGCTTTTAAGCCTATCGAAAATAATTAGGTGTTCAGGCGCGTGTTTTGGTAGAATGCGCGCCGTCCTTAAGCATCCTTTGGTAGCAAATGGTTTGGATTGACTATGCCATTCTGGCAATTATCGGCCTGTCGACTGTTATCAGTCTTGTCCGGGGATTTGCCAAAGAAGCGGTTTCACTGATTATCTGGATACTGGCCTTTTTTGTTGCCAGTTATTATTACCCCTATCTGGCAACCTATTTCACTGAATTGCAAGACGCACTGGTGCGTAATGCGGTCTCCATTGCTGTTCTGTTTATTTCTACTCTTATTCTTGGTGCCTTAATTAATTACCTGATTGGCCGTTTGGTTGAATCTACAGGTTTATCTGGCACCGACAGATTACTCGGCCTGATCTTTGGCGCCCTGCGTGGTGTGCTGGTGGTTAGTGCATTGTTATTTTTCCTGGATGCTTTTACTACTGCGGATCAAACCGACTGGTGGCAAGCGTCCACATTGATACCCGAATTTGGTTTTATCATTGAATGGTTTTTTGAGTACATCAAAGCCCATTCCAGTTTTATGCAGCGACCCTAAGCGTGGCGAGGAAATAATCGATGTGTGGTATTGTTGGAATCGTAGGTAAGTATCCGGTCAATCAGGCGTTGTACGACGGTTTAACTGTGTTGCAGCACCGTGGTCAGGATGCCGCCGGCATAGTGACAGTAGACAACAAAACCTTACGCTTACGCAAAGCCAATGGCTTAGTGAAAGACGTATTTGAAGCCCGCCATATGCAGCGTTTGTCTGGCAATATGGGCATAGGCCATGTGCGTTACCCAACAGCGGGTTCTGCCAGTACGGCTGAAGCTCAGCCCTTTTATACCAATAGCCCTTTTGGTATAGCCTTGGCGCACAACGGTAACCTGACCAATTCGGAAGAATTAAAAGACGAGTTATTCCGCACCGCCCGTCGCCATGTCAATACCAACTCAGATTCAGAAGCTTTGTTAAACGCTTTTGCCCATGAGCTGGATATTCATGCTGATATGCATGTGAACCCTGACCATATTTTCCGTGCCGTCGCCAATTTACACCGTAAAATCCGTGGTGGTTATGCGGTGGTGGCTGTCGTCATTGGCCATGGATTAGTGGCGTTTCGTGATCCAAACGGCATCCGTCCTCTGGTGATGGGTAAACGTGAAACTGCGCTTGGCACTGAATATATGGTGGCTTCTGAGAGCGTGGCTTTAGATGCCGACGGTTTTACCGTGCTGCGAGATGTAGCGCCAGGTGAAGCTGTCTATATCACAGAAGAAGGCGAGTTGTTCAGCCAGCAATGTGCTGAAAACCCAAGCTATGCGCCCTGTATTTTTGAATATGTGTATTTTGCCCGTCCTGATTCGACCATAGACAATGTCTCTGTGTACGCATCCCGTGTTGCCATGGGTAAAAAACTCGGTGAAAAAATCAAAAAAGAATGGGCACATTTAGATATTGATGTGGTTATTCCGATTCCTGAGACCAGTAACGATGCGGCTTTACAAATTGCCCATGAGCTAGGCCTGCCATACCGTCAGGGTTATGTGAAAAACCGTTACATTGGCCGTACTTTTATTATGCCGGGTCAGGGTGAACGGAAAAAATCAGTTAAACGTAAACTGAATGCTATTTGGCAGGAATTCAAAGGCAAAAATGTATTGCTGGTGGATGACTCTATAGTGCGCGGTACTACCTCAGAGCAAATCATCGATATGGCGCGTGAAGCGGGCGCCAAAAAAGTGTATTTCGCCTCAGCTGCGCCGGAAATTCGTTTTCCGAACGTCTACGGTATTGATATGCCATCAGCCAACGAGCTGATTGCCCATGGTCACGATGTGGATAGTATCTGCAAAATCATTGGTGCTGATGGTTTGATTTTCCAGTCACTGGAAGATTTAGTTGATGCAGTGCGTTCTGAAAACCCTGAGCTAAAACGTTTTGAAACTTCAGTCTTTGACGGCGTTTATGTGACGAACGATATTGACCAGGCCTACCTGAACCGTCTGGATGCACAACGTAATGAAGCGTCCAAACGCAGAAAAGAGGCCGAGTTATCTGCAAGTTTAGATTTGCATAACGAAGGTAACTAAATTTCAGAGCGAGAGCCTGAGAATTTGTCTGAATAATAAAGGGGCCAGTTAAAAACTGGCCCCTTTTGCTTTACTGAAATCGCGGTTTTAAAAAGTTATTCATGTACAAGCTAATGAGTAAATGCCGGACCGAAACCTGAGCTCCATAAAATAGCCGTAGCTGTCATCACACAAACCAACAGAATTAAGCCTGTAGTGACTACTGAACTGGCATAAATAAAGCCACGCTCTTCAGGAATATGCATCAGAATAGGCACGCCTACATAAAGCAAATACACCGAGTAGGTTAAGCCTGCCAAACCCACCAGCATCACAAACCAAAGTTCAGGGAATAGAGCTGCAAAACCTACCATAAACAGTGGTGTGGAAGTGTAAGAGGCTAATTCCAATGTCTGGGTATAAGTAGGTTCAGAACCAAAAGTATGAGCCATCCAGTGTGCCAGATAAGCCAGCGCGAAGACTCCGCCTATCAAAGCGATATACATAGCCACAGAAAGCATCATGGCGCTGTCTGCAGTTAAACGTATTGGTTCACCCACACCTATGCTCCAGCCAATGTGTACTGCCGAATAATAAGCGCAAAGAGAAGGGATTAAGGCAATCAGCAGGATGTGAATTAAACTGTATCTGAAACTTTCGTGACGAGCGTCTATCGTATGCCATTCTTCTTTCGGATGGGCATACAGTCCCCATAAGTGGTTTAAAATCATAGTTGTTATCCTTGGCTACTACGTTGTTCATTACAGGGCACAGAACAAACCCTTACCTTTGTTATGGCTAATAGAACGAGGTTCGTCAAGTTTAAAGCAGAAAATCTGTAGTAAGCAGAGCAAAGCTGGTTCAGAGCAGCAGTTACAGAGGTTTAAATGGCTAGAAATAACGGCCTTAAATGGCCGTAATGGGGGTACCGCTATGGAACTTAAAATCCGCATCAGGGCTTGAGATCAGTTCAGCTTCGAGCTTACCAAAAAAGCGAACTCTTTCTGTAATATCGGATTTGGAGATCACCTGAGCCAGTTCCAGATAGTCCGCAAAATGCCGGGCCTCGGAACGTAGCAAAGAGGTATAAAAGCTGGCTAACTCCGGGTCAACAAATTCAGCGAGTTTAGCGAAGCGCTCACAGGAGCGGGCTTCGATATAAGCGCCACATATCAGTTTATCGATCAGAATTTGCGGTTCATGGGTTTTGCAGTTCTGGATCAGGGTTTTAGCGTAACGACTGGCGGTGATATTTTCGTAGGGAATGCCTCTGTCCAGCATAATCTCCAGCACCTGACAAAAATGATGCAGTTCTTCGCGGATCAGTAACACCATGCGATCGATAATACGATCCGAGTGAGCAAAATCAGAACGGCCTATAATGCTTTTATTCAGTTTTTCAGCCTGCTTTAAACTTTGAATATCACCGTTAAAACGATAAGCAAAATCTTCAAAAGGCTTTAGCCAGTTCAGTAAAGTTAAAGAGCTGTCTTTATCACAGGCATAACGGCGCAGCAGATACATAGCGGTTTGAGCCGCTTTTAATTCACAGATCAAGTGGTCCTGTAATAGCACAGGCAGCCGTTCTGGCTTTTGTGCTTCCACTAACCAGCTGTCTGGCGTCTCACACTGGAGAAACTGGTGAATGGGCTGAAGTAATTCGGTAAAACTCATAAAAATCTCAGTACGCTGTTTATTCTGAAGCCTGGGCCCGGGACAGGGGGTTAAAGTGCAATTGCCAGTCAGAGGCGGAAACATCCAGATAAGAGCTTTGGCTATACCAGTCACCTAACACATAACGTTGTGCTGCGCTGCCATCGGCACCTTGCAATGAATGCACTGCAGGTCTGTGGGTGTGACCATGAATTAAATGCTGCACCTGATACTGAGCCATGACTTTAGGCACTTCATCCGGCGTTACATCCATAATGTCGGATGTTTTTCCTTGTTTATCCATGGCACTGACACGGCGTGCTTTGCGTGCCAGATGTTGCCGGTACCACAGCGGTAACGACAGTATTAGCTTTTGCCACCACTTTTGATCCCACCAGGCCCGAAACTTCTGATAACCAATATCCAGAGTGCAGAGCGAATCTCCGTGCATCAGTAAAGTTGGGGTGCCATATAAATCAACCACGGTCAGAGGTTCAAGCAACTGCATGCCAGAGCGCCTGGCAAATTTTTGGCCAAGCAAAAAGTCTCGGTTGCCGTGGCAAAAATAGACGGGTATCGCGCTGTCGGTTAAAGCTTTGATGGCAGTAGCAACTTCAGCCAGTAAAGGCGAAGGGTTATCGTCACCAATCCAGACTTCAAACAAGTCGCCCAGAATATAAAGCGCATCGGCCTCTGCGGCTTTTTGCTGTAAAAAAAGCAAAAACGCCGCGGTAATATCCGGGCGTTGTTCACTTAAATGCAGATCGGCAATAAAAAGGCTGTGGCCTTTAGCCATGGATTTCTGCTTTTTCGATGATCACTGCATCGTTTGGTACGTCAGCATGACCAAACTTGCGGCCAGTGGACACAGTTTTGATTTTGTTGATCACATCCATACCTTCGACTACTTCGCCGAATACACAGTAACCCCAACCCTGAGAAGTTTCAGAGCTGAAATCTAAAAAGTCGTTGTTGGCCACGTTGATAAAGAACTGGCAAGTCGCAGAATGCGGGTCGCTGGTACGGGCCATGGCCACAGTGCCGGCTTTGTTAGCCACTTTGTTATTTGCTTCGTTTTTGATTGGATTGCCTGGTTCTTTTTGTTCCATGTCAGGAGTAAAACCGCCACCCTGGATCATAAAGCCATTGATCACACGGTGAAAAATGGTGTTGTCATAAAAACCTTCTTTTACGTAATTCAAAAAGTTTTCGACTGTTGCAGGGGCTTTGTCGGCAAATAATGCCAGTTTAATAACACCAAAATTGGTATGTAAGCTAACCATGATCATCTCCTGTGGCTTAAAAACGGCGATAGTGTACCGCAGCTGTCGTATATACCCAAGTAACTTCAAGATGAAGAATTCAGTATCCTCTGGGGATTGAACAAAGCGACAAAGCGAGGATAGCTCAAGGCATTTGCTAATGTTACACTGTTGCACTTTGTGACCGATGATTTGATGATTTCCCGAGGAGCCCATGCTGCAGATTTTTAACACCCTGACCCGTAAAAAAGAGTCTTTTGTGCCTTTAGTGCCTGGCAAAGTTTCTATGTATGTCTGCGGCATCACTATTTATGATTTCTGTCATGTTGGCCACGCCCGTACTTATGTCGCTTTTGATGTGATGAACCGTTACTTACGTTTCAGCGGTTATGATGTGACTTATGTGCGTAACATCACAGATGTAGACGACAAAATTATCAAAAGAGCTAATGAAAACGGTGAAAGCTGTGACGCTTTAACGGCTCGTTATACGGTCGCTATGCACGATGACTTTAAAGCTCTGGGGTTAATGCCTGCCGATATTGAACCCCGGGTCACCACTCATATGGCCGAAATTATTGAGCTGATAGAAACTTTGGTGGCGAAAGGGTATGCCTATATAGCCTCTGATGGTGATGTGCTGTTTGATGTCAGTAAATACGAAGCTTATGGTCAGTTGAGTCAGCAGAATCTGGACATGCTGCAATCAGGCGCCCGGGTTGAAATTGATCAGGCCAAAGACGATCCGCTGGATTTTGTCTTGTGGAAAATGGCCAAGCCAAACGAGCCAAGCTGGTCATCTCCTTGGGGAGAAGGCCGTCCAGGCTGGCATATCGAATGTTCGGCCATGAGTGCAAAACATTTAGGTAAGCATTTTGATATTCATGGCGGTGGTTCAGATTTACAGTTCCCGCACCATGAAAATGAAATCGCTCAGTCTTGCTGCGCGCATGACACGCCGTACGTTAATACCTGGATCCATACAGGTATGGTGCAGGTGGATAAAGAAAAAATGTCTAAATCTTTAGGCAACTTCTTTACTGTGAAAGATGTACTGGCAGATTACAACGCTGAAGCTGTGCGTTATTTCCTGATTTCCAGCCATTACCGCAGCCAGCTGAATTATTCGGCTGAAAACTTACTGCAGGCGCATTCTGCTTTAGGCCGTTTATACACAGCCTTGCGTGAGGTCAAGCCTGCGGCAGATGTTGATATGAACAATGACTATGTCAAAACCTTCAGTGCGGCTATGGATGATGACTTCAATACAGCCCTGGCTTTGCCTGTGTTATTTGAACTGGCGCGTGATATCAACAAAGAAAAAGCCACAGATCCAGCCAAAGCCTCACAGCTGGCAGGCCTTTTGATCAAACTCGGCAGTGTGATGGGTATTTTGCAGGGCGATGCAGAGACCTTTTTACAATCAGGCACGGATTCTGATGATGTGGCGGAAATTGAAGCATTAATCGCACAGCGTAATACAGCACGAGCGAACAAAGACTGGGCTGCAGCTGATGCTGCCCGTGATGCGTTGGTTGCTAAGGGTATTATTCTGGAAGATAAAGCTGGCATAACGACCTGGCGCCGGGGTTAATAGTCTCCAATAAAAAGGGGCAGAGTTTTAGCTCTGCCCCTTTTTCATTTATGGTTGCATCTGACTATTGATCGTGGAACTGCTCACAGGCTTCTAAAGTATTTTCAATCAGACAAGCTACTGTCATAGGGCCTACACCACCAGGCACTGGCGTAATAAAACGCGCGTGCTCTTTGGCTTTATCAAATTCAACATCACCAACCAGTTTGCCGGATTCTAAACGGTTAATACCCACATCAATCACCAGCGCACCAGGTTTAATCCAGTCGCCCGGAATAAATTCAGGCTTGCCTACAGCCACCACCACTAAATCAGCTCGGCGTACATGCTGTTCCAGCTGTTTGGTGAACTTATGGCAGACGGTTGTAGTGCAACCTGCTAATAACAGCTCCAATGCCATAGGGCGGCCTACAATGTTAGAGGCTCCTACAACCACAGCATCCATACCACGGATTTGAATACCAGTGCTTTGCAGCAGCTTAATGATGCCTTTGGGTGTACAAGGGCGCAGGGCAGGCATACGCTGAGCCAAACGGCCAATATTGTAAGGATGGAAACCATCGACATCTTTGAGTGGATGAATGCGTTCCAGAATGGCAGAAGCGTCTAAGCCGGCTGGCAGAGGCAATTGCACCAGAATACCGTCCACTTTAGTGTCGGCGTTTAGAGTGTCGATTAAATCGAATAACTGTTGCTGAGTGGTACTTGAAGGCAAATCATAAGAAAAGGACTCAAAACCTACTTCTTCACAGGCTTTACGTTTACTGCCTACATAGACCTGAGACGCAGCATCCATACCTACCAGTACTACCGCAAGGCCAGGAGCTCTTTTCCCTGCTGCGAGGCGTTGCTGAACTCTTAATGCGACCTGTTGACGGGTAGATTGAGCTACCGCTTTGCCATCTATGATTTGTGCTGCCATAAAACTGCTCTGTTGACCTGAAACCTGAGGATTTGTATTTTCGCACAGCTACGGCAAAGAGGCCAAGCAGATCAGTTTAAGTGGCGTAAAAAGTTAAAAAAACAGCATATTTTCGCGCTATTGATGCCTTTTACAGCAAATAGGTTCAAATATTAAGCAATCAGTTTTTTAGCTGCAAAAAAGGTTTGACGCTCCAAGGGTTGGGCTGTAATATTCCGCCCCGTTGCAGTAGTGTAGCGAAGTCGGTGATTAGCGCAGCTTGGTAGCGCACTTGGTTTGGGTCCAAGGGGTCGCAAGTTCGAATCTTGCATCACCGACCATTTAAGAGAGCCTAGCGGCCTCGAATTTGGCGCCCGTAGCTCAGCTGGATAGAGCAACGGCCTTCTAAGCCGTGGGTCATAGGTTCGAGTCCTATCGGGCGCGCCATTGCAACATGAAGAAAGTTCTACCGTGGTGGCTGTAGCTCAGTTGGTAGAGTCCCGGATTGTGATTCCGGTTGTCGTGGGTTCGAGCCCCATCAGCCACCCCATTTAGAAGAGGTTATATGTCGGTGATTAGCGCAGCTTGGTAGCGCACTTGGTTTGGGTCCAAGGGGTCGCAAGTTCGAATCTTGCATCACCGACCATTCTCCCAGTAAAAATAACAGCAGCAATGCTGTTTTTTGCTTTCTGGTGTTCTGAAAAGCTGCAACATTGCATACCACAACCCCCCGCACTCTCTGCCTTCTGTTTAATGCTCTTCCTGATCTTTACCTTTATCTTTATCTAAATCTCTGAACCCCGTATTTTCACAGGCATAAAAAAAGCCTGCACAGGGCAGGCTCGATTTGAGCAGTTGCAGCTTAAGCGGCTACAGATTTTGCTTTTGGCTTTTCATCAAATAATGATTTATCAGCAGCCAGTTCAATTGGATCAAAATCATCCACGTTGATGGTGTGCAGACGGCCTTGTTCAGCCACCCGCAGCTTCTCTGCTTCAGCTTCAGTGATCACACCCAGCTCTAAACCTAAAGCTGCGACTTCGTGTAAGCGGAAGAATGGCAGACGTTTATTGGCAGCATGCACCACTTTGTCGAAGATAGGTTCGGCGGCCAGAATGTCGGTCAGAGCTTTTTCAATTAAACCGATCTGGTTGTTTGGTTCCAGCGTCAGGTAAAGATTAGTACCTAAGCGACTGCGGGCTTCACAAGGTGTTTGCATAATACGGGACACCTGATGATCCAGCTGATCAGAAGGCTTGCGTAAAGTGCGACCCCAAGGGAATAGCAGCTTGCCAAGAACTGAACCTACAACACGATTCGGGAAGTTATCCAGCATTTCATCCAGAGCGACCTGAGCTTTGTACATATTGTCTTCACAAGCCCATTGCACTAAAGGTAAATCCTGCGCCGGACGGCCATCGTCGTTATAACGCTTCAGTACAGTAGAGGTCAGATACAACATGGATAACATATCGCCTAAACGGGCAGAGATACGCTCACGGCGTTTTAAGTCACCACCCATAGTACCCATAGCAACATCAGACATTAACGCCAACGCAGCACTGTATCTGTTCATTTGTTTGTAGTATTTAGCCGTGGCATCTGCATAAGGGCTTGAAGAAAAGGCTGAATTGCTTAAGCCTAACCATAAAGCACGGAAGAAGTTGCTGATGCTAAAGCCAATATGACCAAATAACGCATGATCAAAAGCAGTGACTGCAGCACGTTCATCTTCTAAACCAGCAGCCTGTAATTCCGCCAATACAAAAGGATGGCAACGAATAGCACCCTGACCATAAATAATCATATTACGGGTCAGAATATTGGCACCTTCCACAGTGATAGCAACTGGAGCGCCCTGATAACCACGGGCTAAATAGTTGTTTGGGCCCATACAGATGCCTTTACCACCATGAATATCCATAGCATCAGTAATGGCCTGACGCATACGCTCTGTCATATGGAACTTGGTAATAGCCGAAATCACAGATGGTTTTTCGCCCAAGTCGATAGAACCTACCGACATAGTAGTCGAGGCTTCTGCCATATAGGCATAACCACCAATACGAGCCAGTGCTTCTTCAATACCTTCCATTTTACCTATAGGCAGTTTGAACTGACGACGAATACGGGCATAAGCACCTGTTAACAAAGCGGCTGCCTTGATGCCACCAGTGCTGTTTGACGGCAGCGTGATAGCCCGGCCTACTGACAAACATTCCACCAGCATACGCCAGCCCTGACCGGCCATTTTTGGTCCACCTATGATGTAGTCCAGTGGAACAAAAACTTCTTCACCCTGAGTAGGACCATTCTGGAATGGTACGTTCAGCGGGAAGTGACGACGGCCAATTTTAACGCCAGGCGTTGAGACCGGGATCAGAGCACAAGTGATGCCTAAATCTTTTTGATCGCCTAATAATCCGTCCGGGTCATGCATTTTAAAGGCTAAACCCAATACAGTGGCAATAGGAGCCAGCGTGATATAACGCTTGTTCCAGGTCAGGCGCATACCAATAATTTCCTGACCTTCCCATTCGCCTTTACAAACAATACCCACATCCGGAATAGCGCCTGCATCAGAGCCTGCTTCCGGGCTGGTTAAAGCAAAACAAGGAATTTCTAAACCTTTGGCTAAACGAGGCAGGTAATGATCCTGTTGCTCTTTAGTACCATAATGTTGTAACAGCTCACCAGGGCCTAAAGAGTTAGGCACACCAACGACGCTGGATAACACCATGCTTTTGCTGGTTAATTTTTGCAGTACACATGACTGGGCATAAGCAGAAAACTCCAGACCACCGTATTGCTTTTTGATGATCATCGCAAAGAAACCATGATCTTTCAGGTACTGATACACCTCTGGTGATAAATCAGCACGTTCGTGCGTGGTATGCCAGTCGTCTACTATAGCCAGTAACTCTTCGCAAGGGCCATCTAAAAACGCTTGCTCTTCTGCACTTAAACGTGGCTTTGGATAGTTGTGCAGTTTGTGCCAGTCTGGCGTGCCACGAAATAAATCGCCTTCCCACCAGGTGGTACCGGCATCGATGGCTTCTTTTTCTGTGGTCGACATTTCCGGCATAATTTTGCGGTACATCTTCAGCAGCGGTTTGGTTAAGTACTGTTGGCGTATGCTGGCCACATTTAATGGTACTGCGACTATTAAAAACAGGATCCAGCTGACCACACCCACTGTATCAGTGAAAGTTGCAATAGCTAATAAAGCAGCGATGACGGCTGTAAACATAGTTAAACTTGCTCTGTGGTAGGCGAGCACGGCGACTGTGCCAAGCAAGGCTACCCAAAAAAATAACACATCCATAATTTACTCCTGAGAACTAGAGGTCTGACCACTGTTGGCTTAGAGTAGTGTGCCTGTTGCAAAGATGCAAGTAATTCCTTACTTTGCAGTCTGGTTTACTGTCAACTTTTGTTGCAGCTTCAGTCTGTCGTGTTACCAAGTATAGGAAGCTATCT
Organism: Rheinheimera sp. A13L; assembly: GCF_000217935.1. Classification (GTDB taxonomy): domain Bacteria; phylum Pseudomonadota; class Gammaproteobacteria; order Enterobacterales; family Alteromonadaceae; genus Pararheinheimera. The sequence goes on along the minus strand of NZ_AFHI01000021.1, from coordinate 21,753 downwards.
GATTTATGTGTGAGTTATTAGGAATGTCAGCCAATGTGCCGACCGATATCTGTTTTAGCTTTAAAGGCTTAAGGGAGCGGGGTGGCAAGACGGGTCCACATAAAGATGGCTGGGGTGTGGCTTTTTATCAGGGCAAAGGGGTTAGTACTTTTAAAGATGCCGATCCGAGTTATCAGTCTGAAATTGCGCGGCTTATCAGTGACTACCCCATTAAAAGTACCACTGTGGTGGCGCATATCCGTCAGGCGAACAGCGGTGGAGTGGGGCTTGAAAATACACATCCTTTTACCCGCACTTTATGGGGGCGTTACTGGACTTATGCCCACAATGGTCAGTTGCATGGTTTTGAAGCTTTAGCGACCGGCAAACATCTTGTGGTAGGACAAACCGACAGCGAACATGCGTTTTGTTATCTGCTCAATGCGCTCGAACAACAGTTCCCTACACCACCTGCAGAGATGAAGCAGGCTTTTGATTACCTTGCTAGCTTGTGTCCGGCTTTGCAGCAGTTAGGTGTTTTTAATTTGTTGATATCAGATGGCGATTACTTGCTGGCGTATTGCAGCACCAAACTGCATTGGATCACAAGAAGAGCGCCTTTTGGTGTGGCGCTGTTGTCCGATGTGGATGTGGATATTGATTTTTCAAAAGAAACCACTGAAAAGGATGTAGTGACTATTATTGCGACTTTGCCACTGACCTCAAATGAGCAATGGCAGATGATGAGCAGTGGCCATTCACAATTGTTTAAAGCAGGAGAGCCGCAATAAGCGGCTCTGGTTAAGATATTTTATTGCTTTAAAGTCGCCAGCTGAATATCAAACTGTTCGACCTTGTCTTCAGCCTGCCATAAACGCACCAACAAATAATCCAGTTCCGGTGCTACCCAGGCTAACACTTGTTTGTCAGGCCCTGTGCCTGTGCGTTCAATCCGTATCGCTTTTACTTTGCCGTAGGGCAGAGATAACCATTCTTCGCCAGCCACTTTAAAGCTGTACTTACGTTCTTCACCATGGCGGTTCAGTACCTGATAAACAAATTCAGTTTTCCCGGCTTTTAAATCCAAAGCCAGCTGGCTGTGGTAACTCAAAGGGTCAAGCCATTGCTCGTTCCATTGCACCGCTTTAACTTTTTTAGATTTTCCAACCCTTAGCTCTTTGTTCTCCCAGTTCAGGTTTAACTCGTAATAACGGTTAGGGCCTGAGCCAGTGCGCTTCATTACATAACGGCCGGGCTGAATGCGGCCATCTTTGATGCTGAAAAAGGATTGTTCTGAACGTTTGTCTGTGAAAATCAGCCAACTGATATCACTGCTGTAGCCCAACTCGTAACCTTGTTCAGTGACTTTGACATAACGTTTGGCCTCACCGTGTTTTTTGTCGGAACGCAATACATTGTAGCTGGCTTCAAAAGTTGATAACTGAGCTGAAGGCACTGCTGCAGGTTCTTCAGCAGATAAGAGGCTTGAAAAGAGTAAAAAAAATGACGCACTAAGGCGCCATTTATTCGTCATCCTGGTCATTTGCATATCCATGGTCAGACAATAAAAGGCCATCTAACAATGCCTTATCTGACTGCTGTTGTAAACGGTTCTGACAAAACCAGCGTACAACTAATGGATAAATACGATGTTCCTGTTCGTGTACACGTTGTGCCACTACATCCGCATCATCGCCCGGAAACACCGGAACCTTGGCTTGTAAAATGACAGGACCGCCGTCCAGCTCCGCCGTAACAAAATGCACTGAGCAGCCATGTTCAGTGTCCCCTGCATCAATAGCGCGCTGATGGGTATTCAAGCCTTGATATTTCGGCAATAACGAAGGATGAATATTCAGTAAGCGGCCTTGATAATGCTGTACAAATTCAGGCGTTAAAATACGCATAAAACCAGCAAGCACTACCAGATCAGGTTGATGCTGATCAATAGTTTCAATCAAAGCCCTATCATAAGACGCCCGGTCTGCGTAAGCTTTATGATCAAGCACCAATGCTGCAGCTCCGGCTTTTTTGGCCCGCTCCAGGCCATAAGCTTTGGCTTTGTTTGATACAACAGCTGTGACTTTACCAGCGATAAACCCAGCACTGCAGGCATCTAAGATAGCCTGCAGATTGGAGCCACTGCCTGAAATCAATACTACAATAGATTTCATGGATGGATTTAGCCTTCAATTACAACTTGAGCCTGATCCGCAGCAACCTGATTGATTTCACCTAAGTGCCAGGCGTTTTCGCCTGCTGCTTTTAACTGGGCTAAAGCTGCATCTAAATGACTGGCAGGAACAACAACGATCATACCTACACCACAGTTAAAGGTGCGGTACATTTCATAACGTTCCACATTACCTTGCTGTTGTAACCAGCTGAAAATAGCAGGCCACTGCCAGCTGCTCTCGATAATCTTTGCCTGAGTGTTTTCTGGTAATACCCGGGGAATATTTTCCCAGAAGCCACCGCCCGTGATATGGCACAAAGCATGTACTGGCATAGATTTAATCAAAGCCAGCAGGTTTTTTACATAAATGCGGGTAGGTTCTAACAGGTGATCGGCAATAGTTTTGCCTTCCAGCATGGTTTGAGGATCCTGACCACTGACTTCCAGCACTTTACGAATTAACGAAAAACCATTGGAATGAGGACCAGAGGCGGCTAATGCAATGAGCTGATCACCGGCTTTTACTTTGCTGCCGTCGATAATTTCAGACTTCTCAACCACGCCTACGCTAAAACCTGCGATGTCGTAATCTTCGCCATGGTACATACCTGGCATTTCAGCAGTTTCACCACCGACCAGAGCACAACCAGCCAGCTCACAGCCTTTAGCTATGCCTTCAACAACAGTAGCAGCAGTATTTACATCCAGCTTGCCAGTGGCGTAGTAGTCGAGGAAAAATAAAGGTTCAGCACCTGAAACCACTATGTCATTGACACACATTGCCACTAAGTCGATACCTACACCGTCATGGCGTTTTAAGTCCATCGCCAGACGCAATTTAGTACCGACACCGTCAGTGCCCGATACCAGTACCGGCTCTTTATAGCCAGCAGGGATTTGACACAAAGCACCAAAGCCGCCTAAACCGCCCATTACTTCTTTACGGGTTGTGCGTTTTACTGCACCTTTAATACGGTCAACCAAGGCCTCACCGGCATCAATATCCACACCAGCGTCTTTGTAACTTAACGACGTTTTTTGCTCGCTCACGGCAATCCCCAAATGGCTAAAAAGTGAAGGTCCAAAAAAATTGGCGGCATTTTACCTTGTAAAGCCGCCAGACAAAAGGATTTACTGCACAGCGTCTGCGAATGCGACTGGAACAGCCTCAGAACTCTGTGCCAAAGACCTGTTATTGCATCACATTGTTCATGGCCTGGCCGACATAATTACGTAAACTGGCACTTGGGGTTTTGGCAATCTGGTGATAAACCAAAGAAGCAAAAGGAAATTCTTTACCGTTGTAACGTACGCAAATGTAGGGCGCTTCAGGGTTTGATTCATCGTGATACCACTGACCACCGACATGATGAATAAAAACTTCACCTGTATAAGCACCAAATACGTTGGACAAAGTGAACAGTAAGTCATCTGCATGACGTTGTTCCTGTTGACGTAAGTACAGCTCGCTGAGTATTTCGTCGACCAGGGTTAAGCTGTCCAGGCTGAAATCCAGCAGCACCTGATGCTCTTCTGCCGCATAAACAACAGCATCCTGTGCTGTCACTTTCATTAATTCAGTAACTTCTTGGTGATTCATTATTATCCCCTGACTGGTAGTTTTTATGTTCGGCTAATAACAGCTCTCGTAACTGACGGCTGCCAGGCCCTAATGTTTCTTCTTTGGGTGTAATTAAAGCTAAAGGCACAACACGGGCTGAACTTAATGGAATACGAAGGCTGACCAGAACGCCGGTTTTGACCAAATCTTCGATCAGAAATCCAGGCAACCAGCAAAACCCAATACCGCTTTTCAGTATATCTATAGCTTCAAAAAAATTATTTACAGTCCAGCGTTGTTCCGCCCGCAGCCAGCCTACATCTTTAGGTTTGCTGGCCGTATCCCGGATCACTATCTGTAAATGTTGACTCAGTTCATTTAAATCCAGTTCTGGCTGCTGTGCCAGCACATGAGCTTGCCCCACCACGGGCAGCATCTGGGTCACAGTCAAAGGTTCACCTATATAACCTTTAGGTACGCTGGGTGATGCTGCTATGACTAAATCTGCCTTGTGTTCAATAATCATTTCAGTGGAGCCAGTGATCACAGTATCTATGATCTGAATGCGGCTGCCACGGGAAACAGGATGGAACTTGGCCAATGCCTGATACAAATATTTTTTCGGGTAAATCAATTCCACCGCAATGCGAATTTCTGGCTCCCATCCGACATTAATATTGGAAGCCAACAGTTCCAAATCTTCAATTTGTTGGGTTAACAACCTGGAGCGGCGTAACATCACTTCACCCGCTGAGGTTAAAAAGGCTTTACGGCCTTTGACTTCCAGCAGTTCCACACCCAGCTGATACTGCAATTTCGCTACCGCATGATTCAGTGAAGACTGACTTTTATTCAATAAATCAGCGGCCTGAGCATAACCCCCCGCATCCACTACAGCTTGCAGTATGCGCCATTGTTCCATGGTTGACTTGGGGCGGTATGGCATCGAAATTCCTTCTGTTTAAGCCTGAGCCACTATCACAGCACGTAGCGGCGCCGGATAGCCTTCAATGGTTTTACTATGATCAGTTGGGTCAAGAAAATCAATCAGACTTTCATTTTCCATCCAGCCGGTTTTACGTTGTTCATCCAGACTGGTGACAGATAAATCCACTACGTTGGCGTTTTTAAAACCGACCCGCTGTAACCAAAGTAATAATGCCGCTGTGCTTGGAATAAACCAGACGTTACGCATTTTTGCGTAGCGGTCAGTGGGCACTAATACGGCTTGTTCATCGCCTTCAATCACTAGGGTTTCCAGCACCAGTTCACCACCAGGACGCAGTTGTTGTTTCAACTGAGCTAAGAAGTCGACAGGGGAACGGCGGTGGTACAATACGCCCATGGAAAACACCGTATCAAAAGCTTTTAGGTCCGGCATATCGTCTATGCCAACTGGTAATAAATGTACTGTTGGGTCGGGATTAAAATGTTTGATTGCTTCAAACTGGCAATAAAACAGCTGCGAAGGGTCAATACCTACGACAAATTCTGCACCTTCACCTTTCATCCGCCACAGATGGTAACCACTGCCACAGCCCACATCCAGCACTGTTCTGTGTTGAAGCGGGCTGATATGAGGTAAAACTCTGTCCCATTTCCAATCAGATCGCCATTCAGTATCAATGGTTAATCCATGCAGAGTAAAAGGGCCTTTGCGCCATGGCATCAATTGTCGCAACAGCACTTCAAGCCGCTGTTTCTGGCCGTCATTTACATCTTCGGGCAGGCCAAATTCGACTTTGTTTTTCAGTTCAACACAGTTTTTCGGTGCAACAGGCAAATGGTCCAGTACTTTTTGCCATTGCTTAAAATCGCCATGCAAAGCCTCCTGCTCCCAGCTTTTTAATTGAGCTGGCAGGGTTTCCAGCCAGTGCAGTAGTTTATTGCTGGCAATTTGCTGATAAAAACGTTGAAAACGACTCATCGCGGCTCCTCTGTTGCTTTTATTGCGACCATAGAGCAAAAGTTAAAACACTGAAACCACAGGCTGATATGTTCAAAGCCTGCAGCAGACAAGCGTGCTTTATGTTCAGCCAGACTGTCGGGGCGCATTACATTTTCAAGTGCTGTGCGTTTTTGGCTGATTTCCAGCTCGCTGTAGCCATTGGCGCGTTTGAAGTCGTGGTGTAAATCAATCAGCAATTCATGAGTGGTGGTATCGGGTTCGACAATTTTTTCCGATAACACAAAAATACCACCTGGTTTAAGCGCCTGATAAATACGCTCAATCAGGCGTGCTCTGTCTTCTTTGGCTAAAAACTGCAACGTGAAATTACTGACTATAACAGCAGCGTTTTCCATAGGTACATTGCGGATATCTGCCAATAACACAGTAGCTGGTACCTCAGAACGAAAAGCCTGTAAATGACTGGTGCAGCGTTCGACCATAGCAGCGCTGTTATCCACACCTATTAACTGACAACCTGGTTCAGTGATCTGGCGGCGCATAGCTAAGCTTGCGGCTCCTAACGAACAACCTAAGTCGTAATAGTTGCTGTTGGCTTGCTGAAAACGTTGGGTCAGCTTGCCTATGGTCTGAATAATGGTTTGATAACCAGGTACAGAGCGCTGGATCATGTCCGGAAAGACATCAACCACGGCAGAGTCAAAACAAAAATCCTGGATATGGCCCAGAGGGTCGGCGTATATATGATCTTTTTGCATCAATGGAATAACTTCATACCTGTAATTGGCGGCTAGTTTAACGTATTTTGGCTTTGGGCGAAATCAAAGCAGACTAAGCTGGTTTTGGTGTTCAGGCCAGGGCGCCAACAGTGGATGATCGATACCTAAATCCAATACAAACTGCCGGGCTAACTGCGGAGCAGTTAAATTATCCGGACTGTGAAAAAAACAAAAAGGCGTTTTACCTTCATCCAGCCATTGCCGGACTTTTCCGAGCCAGGGTTGATAATAATGTTGATTAATAGCCATATCGTCAGTGCCAACAAAACGCAGCATAGGCTGTTTAGTCAAAGCCAAAGCGTGCACTGGTAAATAAGGTTTTTTCCGCTGCGCATCGAGTAATGCTGCAGTAGTAGCTGGCACTGAAAATAAAGCTCTGCTGTCAAAAATCACCCGCTCGGCATCAAAGTCACGCAATAAACGGTTCAGGCCGATTTCATGTTCTGCTTTATCAAAAAACACCGGATGGCGCACTTCTACGGCTACAGAAAAGGATGAGCATAAGGTAGTGAGCATTTGTTTGAGCCAGCTTAAGTGCTCTGGCGAAAAATAGGCCGGCAGCTGTAAATGTACCATGGCTAATTTGTCTGCCAATGGCGCTATCAGATCAAGCCAAAGTTGTAACTCGGCATGCTGGAACTGTTGAAACTGATGACTTAACCGCTTAGGAACTTTTAAGGTAAAACGGAAGCCATCGCTACTTTGTTCCTTCCAGCGCATGACAGTCTGGGGAGAAGGATCAGCATAAAAGCTGGTGTTGCCCTCTACAGAGTTGAAATACCGACTATAGTTAGCAAGAAAGTCTGACGGATCCAGCTTGCTGTTAAATATCAGGTTTTTCCACTGGGGGTTAGCCCAGACCGGGCAGCCAAGATAAAGCATCTGCGATTTCCGTGGTAAGAGGTTTCAGGAAAATTAAGACGCGCATTATCGCTGCATTCGGGCTGTTAAACCAAGGTGAAAATTCTATCTTCAACATGATAAAAAAGTTGCTGTTGTTGTGTGTGTTACTTATGAGCTGTACTTTGCAGGCGCAAGACTCTGCAGCTGTCAGTTCACTTCCTGCTTCGCTGAAAATAGGCATCTCCAGCGACACTTATCCCTATATGTTTGTTGATGAGCAAGGCCAGCCTGCGGGTTTGGTGGTGGATTACTGGCGAGAAATTGCAAGACAGCAGGGCATCAAAACAGAGTTTGTTGCCGCTGACTGGGCCGATACCCTGAGTATGCTGAGCACTGGTGTCATTGATTTACACGGTGGCCTGGGGCGAACTGCTGAAAGGGAGCAAGCTTATTTATTGGGCCAAAGTTATCTGGATATATTCAGCAATGTGTTTGTGCACCGCGATCTGGCCGGAGTTCATAACTTAACTGATTTAAGACCTCATCTGGTGGGCGTGGTTGAGCGATCCACTCACATTGACAGCCTGACCCAACAACAACCCGATCTGGTACTCAAACATTACGACTCAGTGTCTCAAATGTACGACTCTGCGTTAAGGGGCGAAATTAAAGCTTTTACTGGCCTTGATCGATTACCACCCCGTTATGATAGTTACAAAGAGCTGATGGCATTTTATCCTGTCTATAAAAAAGTTCCGGTGCGAAAGATCGAGCTGACTTTTGCGGTCGGACAAAATCAATCGCTATTGTTGCAGCAGTTAAACGCTGCGGCAGATGCTGTGGATATGGCGTTCAGGGATCAATTGGAACGGAAATGGCTCGGTGTGGATACAGACCCTGATACCTTGTTAGTGGGCGTATCTGTTGGTAACCAGCCTTTTATGCACGTCAGTTCTATAGGGGATGTACAAGGGGTTTTTGTTGATTTATGGCGGTTATGGTCAAAAAAAACCGGTGTTGCTATCAGCTTTGTACCCAATCAGTCGGAAGATTCTTTGGCTTATTTGCGTAAAGGCCGTATTGATGTGCAAATGGCTCAGGTGGAAAATGAGGAAAAATTCACCGGCCTGAAACCCGCTTACCATTTATACAATATTTACTCCTCGTTATTTTACAACAGTACCTCTGATTTGACTGATCCAGAGCAACTCAAAGGTGCCACATTCGGCTTACTGCATACAGCCAGTTTGGGTCCGCAGCTGCAACAGCAGTTTCCGGATGCAAGATTGAAAGTCTTTGATACCGTTGATCAGATGATTGAAGCGGTGTTAAAGAACCAATTAAGCGGTTTTTTAGCCTCTGATGTCATAGTTCGCGCGCGTCTGCTACAAAACAGTAGTCAGGGCAGCCTTAAAGTCTTTCCGGGAATTCGTTATGAATCTGCGGTGTACTCCCTGATCCGCACCGAAGATGAAGAGTTGTATCAAAGGGTGCAGCAAGGTTTTTCACAGATCAGTCTGGATGAAATGGTTGAGATTGAAAGTCGCTGGCTTGATAAAGAGGCTGGGGGCTATTTTCAGACATTTCGCGATAAAGTACCTTTAACTGCAGCCGAGCGACACTGGTTAAATCAACATCAGCAGATCCGGGTTGGCGTGCTGAGCAACTGGCGTCCAGTGGAATTTGTGGATGAAAAAGGCGAAGCTCAGGGCATTACTGCTGATTTACTGAAACTGCTGAATCAACGCTTGGGCGTGCATTTTGTGCCGCAACCCTACAGCAACTGGGAGCAATTACTGACTGATTTTAAAGACGGAAAGTTGCATATGGTGGCCAACATTTCAGATTTACCAGAGCGGCGTAATTACAGTGCATTCAGCATTGATTACTGGACTTTGCAATGGATCCTGATAGGCAAACACGATGCCAGATTTGACACCAAAGTGGCAGAGATGGAGGGTAAACGTATCGCTGTGATGCGTGACTACCAATATGCAAAGCAGCTAAAAAATGAGTTTAAACAACATCAGATTATCGCAGTGGATAGCCTGGATGAAGGTCTGGAGATGGTCGTTTCAGGGCAGGCTGATTTTGCACTGGATACTGTAGTGGCTTCAGGCATTGCAATGCGAGATCCCCGCTATGTTAATTTAAGAGCTTACTTACCAACGGATCTGGCTGTTTACCCTTCTTATTTTGGCGTGCATAAAGACTTGCCGGAGTTATTGGTGATCCTGAATAAAGGTATTAAAACCATTAATGATGCGGACAGGAAAAGTTTGCAGGATAAATGGCTGGATCTGGAGATCAAGCAGGGGTTGGATCAAAGCCGGGTGATCCGGCTTGTGCTGCAAATCGCCGCTGTGTCACTGTTGGTTATTGTTGGTTTTTTGATTTGGAATTTCTCTTTGCGCCGTGAAGTGAATTTACGCCGTAAAATCGAAGAAAAAATGCGTTTTATGGCAGGGCATGATGATTTAACTCAACTGCCCAATCGCAGTCTGCTGATTGAACGCCTGCAGACAGCATTGCATCAGCATGCCCGCCATAACGAAATGCTGGCTCTGATGTTTATTGATCTGGATGGTTTTAAACTGGTGAATGATCAGTATGGTCATGATGTGGGCGATGAGATGCTGGTGAAGTTATCGGCGCTTTTGAGTCATTGTGTACGTAAAACGGATACTGTGGCTCGTTTTGGTGGCGATGAGTTTGTGATTTTATTAACAGGTCTGGTTGATAAAGATGATGCGGCCATAGTGGCAGAGAAAATATTACTTTATCTGCAGGAACCACTGGCTTTGTCGGTGTGCCAGGCCAGCGTAGGCGCCAGCATTGGCATAGCGATTTACCCGCATGACGGCACGGATGCGGCAACTTTATTAAAGTCTGCCGACAAGCTGATGTATCAGGTCAAACAACATGGCAAAAGCCAATATCGCTTTAGTTGCTAATCCTCGTTTTGCGATCAAAGCACTGCCAGAACAAACAAAATTTAATTTCCAAACCTCAACAGGCCTTAAGAGCAGTGACATTAAGCGTCTTTTCTATATAATTAGCGCTCATTTTCGCAGGCAGATTAAAGTTCGACTGAAAGGATAAGTTAATGCGTAGCCATTATTGCGGTTCATTAAAGGCAGAAAACATAGGTCAACAGGTTTCATTATGTGGTTGGGTAAACCGTCGTCGTGATTTAGGTGGTTTGATTTTTATTGACTTACGCGACCGCGAAGGCCTGGTTCAGGTATTTTTTGATCCGGATTTAACCGACTTATTCTCTCAGGCTGCTGATTTACGCAACGAATTTTGTGTGCAATTAACAGGCACAGTGCGTGCCCGTCCAGAGTCTCAGGTCAATAGCGAAATGGCCACAGGTGAAGTGGAAGTGTATGCCTCCAGCCTGACAATTCTTAATAAATCAGCACCTTTGCCGTTGGATTCAAACCAGAACAACAGTGAAGAGCAGCGCTTAAAGTACCGTTATATTGATTTACGCCGCCCTTTGATGAGTGACCGTTTAAAGTTCCGCGCTAAAGTGACAAGCTTTGTGCGTAACTTTATGGATAGTAATGGCTTTTTAGATGTTGAAACGCCGATTCTGACCAAAGCGACTCCTGAAGGTGCCCGTGACTATTTAGTGCCAAGCCGCACGCACAAAGGTCAGTTTTTCGCTTTGCCACAATCACCTCAGCTGTTTAAGCAATTGCTGATGATGGCGGGTTTAGACCGTTATTACCAAATCGTTAAATGTTTTCGTGACGAAGATTTACGGGCTGACCGTCAGCCAGAATTTACCCAGATTGATATTGAAACTTCGTTCATGACCTCTGAACAAGTGATGGAAGTAACAGAACAGATGGTTCACCAGATGTTCCTCGAACTTTTGAATGTCGATTTAGGTAAAATGCCTCGGATGACTTACAACGAAGCCATGCGTTTATACGGTTCAGACAAACCGGACCTGCGTAACCCTATGCAGTTTGTTGACGTGGCAGACTTGTTAAAAGAGGTTGAGTTTAAAGTATTCTCAGGCCCTGCAAACGATAAAAAAGGTCGTGTGGTTGCGCTAAAAGTACCTGGTGCCGCTGAAAAAGTATCAAGGAAAGACATCGACAACTACACGGCTTTTGTCGGCATTTATGGTGCTAAAGGTTTAGCCTGGTTAAAGGTTAATGATATTAACGCTGGCGCTGAGGGTATTCAGTCTCCTGTGGCCAAGTTTTTAACACCTGAAATTATCAGCGAAATTTTAAGCCGTACCCAAGCGACTTCTGGCGACTTAATTTTCTTCGGTGCAGACAGCTACAAAGTGGTCTGTGAAGCTATGGGTGCCTTGCGTCTGAAGTTAGGTGAAGATTTAGCTTTAACAGTTCAAGGCTGGAAGCCATTGTGGGTGGTTGATTTCCCAATGTTCGAAGAAAACGATGATGGCAGTTTTTCTGCTGTACACCATCCCTTTACATCACCTTTGGATACAGCTGAATTTCTGGCCACCGAAATGGACAAACTGGATCACAGAGCCTTGTTATCCAACGCCTACGACATGGTACTCAACGGTACTGAGTTAGGTGGTGGTTCAGTACGTATCCACACGCCAGAGGTGCAAGCCAAAGTATTCCAGTTGCTGGGGATCAGTGATGAAGAAGCCGCTGAGAAGTTTGGTTTCTTATTAGAAGCTTTACGTTATGGTGCTCCTCCACATGCAGGTTTAGCTTTTGGTTTAGACCGTCTGGTGATGTTAATGACCGGCGCTACTTCAATTCGTGATGTAATGGCCTTTCCAAAAACGGCCACCGCTGCTTGTCCATTGACTGATGCACCAGGTGAAGCCAATCCGGCTCAACTGGCCGAGCTGGGTATTCAAGTGGTAAAAAAACAATAACTGACGAAGTGCCGCAACCGTTATTGCGCGCTTTTGATGAACTATGTTGAAGCGGCTAAGGCCGCTTCACTTTTATAATTACAATGGAGTTTGATGCACATGGCTGGTCATAGTAAATGGGCTAACATGAAGCACCGCAAAGCTCGTCAGGATGCCAAGCGGGTCAAGATTTTCACCAAACTTATTCGTGAGCTGACCGTCTCAGCCCGTATCAGCGCGGATGTGGACGCTAATCCACGCTTACGCACAGCTGTGGCTAAGGCGCTTTTAAATAATATGACCCGTGACGCAATAGACAGGGCTATTAAACGAGGCGCAGGTGAGCAGGATGGCAGCAATTATGAAGAGCTGGTATACGAAGGTTATGGCCCTTGTGGTGTGGCTATAGTGGTCGAAACCCTGACCGACAACCATAAGCGCACAGTGGCTGATGTTCGCAGTGCGTTTACCAAATACGGCAATATGGGCACTGCAGGTTCTGTCAGCTATTTATTCAGTAAAAAAGGCATGATCTCCTTTGCGCCGGGTTTATCTGAAGATCAGGTGCTGGATGTCGCTTTAGAGGCTGGCGCTGAAGATGTAGTCAGCCATGACGATGGCAGCATTGAAGTGATCACCAGCCCTGACAGTTTTAACGATGTACGGGAAGCATTGGAGGCTGCGAAGTTAATAGCGGATGATGCTGAAATTACCATGATGCCTTCCGTCAAGGCTGAAATAGATGCGGATCATGTAGTGAAGTTTTTTAAACTGATCGACATGCTGGAAGATTTCGACGATGTACAAAACGTTTACCACAATGCTGAGATTGCGGATGACGTCATGGCGTTAGTGCCTTAATGGCTGTCATCCTAGGTATTGACCCCGGCAGCCGTTTAACAGGCTACGGGGTGGTACGTCAGACAGGCCAAAAGTTTGAATACATTGCCAGTGGCTGTATTCGTTTAACTCTGACTGATATTCCTGATCGGTTAAAACAAATTTTTGATGGTGTCAGTGAAATTATTCAGCAAACCCAGCCTGATGTATTTGCAATAGAACAAGTGTTTATGGCACGTAATCCGGACTCCGCTTTAAAGCTGGGCCAGGCTCGTGGTGCCGCTATTGTCGCTGCAAAAAATGCCGGGCTTGAAGTCTTTGAATACTCCGCCCGTCAGGTGAAACAAGCTGTGGTAGGTACAGGTGCTGCTGACAAAACTCAGGTTCAGCATATGATCCGCACCTTATTGAAATTACCAGGCAATCCGCAAGCCGATGCCGCCGACGCTCTTGCCGTGGCTATGTGTCACGGGCATACTCACCAAAGTTTATTGCATATGGCAGGGCAGGCCACCAAAACAGTACGCGGCCGCCTGCGCTGATTTTTTCTGAATACCGGAGCTTTTGACTGTGATTGGATTATTACGTGGTGTTATTTTAGAAAAACAGGCGCCGGATTTATTAATAGATGTTGCAGGTGTGGGTTACGAAGTTCAGTTGCCATTAACCAGTTTTTATAAACTGCCAGAAGTCGGTAAAGAAGCTGTGGTCTACACCCATTTTGTGGTGCGGGAAGATGCACAGCTTCTTTATGGTTTTCATACCAGCCCGGAACGGGCTTTGTTTCGACAGTTGATAAAAGCCAATGGCATAGGGCCGAAGTTAGCTCTTACTATCTTATCTGGCCTCTCAGCGCAGCAGTTTGTCCGTTGTGTGCAGCATGACGATATCAGCACCCTGGTGAAATTACCTGGTGTTGGTAAAAAAACAGCAGAACGTTTGTTGATTGAAATGCGCGATCGCTTAAAAGACTGGGGGCTGACGCCCAGCACTCCTGTCACCGATCATTTGGTGCTAAACGGCGATGAAGTAGACTCGTTTGAACTGGTGGAAAGTGCAGAGCAAGATGCGATCAGTGCATTAGTGGCTCTGGGTTATAGCCAGTTGCAAGCCAGCAAAGCAGTACAAAAAATTAAGCAGGCCGATATGACCAGCGAACAGCTGATCAAACTGGCATTGCGCAGTATGATTTAAACCAGATTTAACCAGGAAGACTCATGATAGAAGCCGATCGTCTGATCGATACCAAAGCCAGTCGTGAAGATGAGCTGATTGACCGCGCCATCCGTCCCAAGTCATTGGCGGATTATACCGGGCAGTCTCATGTCAAAGAGCAGATGGCCATTTTTATCGAAGCAGCCCGCGGTCGTGGGGAACCTTTGGATCATTTGCTGATTTTCGGACCGCCTGGTCTGGGTAAAACCACACTGGCTATGGTGGTCGCCAATGAAATGGGCGTGAATATTAAAAACACCTCTGGTCCCGTGCTGGAAAAAGCCGGTGATCTAGCAGCGCTTCTGACCAATCTGGAACCCAACGATGTACTGTTTATCGATGAAATTCATCGTCTAAGTCCTGTAGTGGAAGAGATTTTATATCCGGCAATGGAAGACTATCAGCTGGATATCATGATAGGCGAGGGGCCAGCTGCCCGTTCTATCAAGCTCGAATTACCGCCTTTTACCTTAATAGGTGCAACCACCAGAGCCGGTGCTTTAACCTCGCCACTACGTGACCGCTTTGGTATAGTGCAGCGACTGGAATTTTATAAGGTGGATGAGCTGGCACAAATTATTTTACGTTCAGCGCACTATCTGAATTTAGAACTTGAACTGCCTGCAGCGACAGAAATAGCCAGGCGCTCCCGTGGCACACCTCGTATTGCCAACCGTCTGCTGCGAAGAGTCAGAGATTTTGCTCAGGTCAAATCCAATGGTCTGGTACCAGTGGAAATAGCCTCTGCTGCATTGCATATGGTAGACGTTGACGCCAGTGGTTTTGATTATATGGACCGCAAGTTAATGCTGGCTATCATCGAAAAATTCGGTGGTGGGCCTGTAGGGCTGGATAACCTGGCGGCCGCTATAGGCGAAGAGAAAGAAACCATTGAAGATGTAATAGAGCCTTTTTTAATTCAACAAGGTTTTATCCAGCGCACGCCACGAGGCCGCATCGTCTCCCCCGCTGCTTACAAACACTTTGGCTTTGATTTACCAGAATCGAATTAAGTAAGTATTCCTTCTCATTGGACACACAAAATCGCCGGGAGCGATTTTGAACAGCTTCAGCTTGCCTGATAAGGCGAGGGCAAGGATAGCCCGAGTAAATTCGTCAGGAACGAATTTCACTCACATCGTCCCTGATGTTCGCCTTCGGCAGCTAAAGCTGTGAAAAACAGCTATCCTGCTGTTTTTTGAACAGTGCAGGCCACGTGCTGAATGGCGCTATGGATGGCGGCGAAAAAATCGTCTGGAGCGATTTTTAACACAGGAGCGAAGCGACGGTGGCCCGACCGGGCATTTTGCAGGACAGCAAAATGTAAAAAAAAGCCCGCTAAATTAGCGGGCGAATGCAACAAGTTGAAGTAAATCTTCAAAATCCAGGGAACATGTTGAGAAGCAACATAATCATCTTCGAACAGATAATCACATCACCAGTATTCATCACTAAAGTTAGGGCACAAGGCCGGAACTTTTGCGCTAGCTCAGAACACGGAGGCATTTTAGGGAGTTAGTGCATTTACTTCAAACTAGAAAAATTGAGATTTGACATTAATTTTTCTAATCTGAATAAATATCTTCTTTGGGTGAATTTTAATCAAATTTATCTGGTGACTCTTGCCAAGGCCTTGAAAATTAAGCTTGGCTGAATAAGTTGAATAGTTGTTGGGAATTACTAATTTTTACATGAAAAACTTTTGAACCGGAAAAATAACCATTAATCGCTGTTTTTTCCCCATCCATCGCGAAGACGAAACTTTTCGTGAATATCAGAACCAGAGGTTTTTTAACGGCCCTGAAATAATTCCGGAATAAAAATATTTAGCGCTGAGCAGGTTCGCCCTGTTGAGTTCAGCTGTGGCCTCCAATATCATAGCGGCCAATTTGGATGACGGAAAAGTATGAAGCTTGTGGTGTTTGAATTTCCGGTCAGAGTATATTACGAAGACACCGATGCAGGTGGCGTAGTATATTATGCTAACTATCTGAAATTCTTTGAAAGAGCCAGAACAGAATGGCTTCGAAGTTTAGGTGTCGAACAAGACTTGTTGCTTCGTCAGGATATTGGTTTTGTTGTGAAAAGTGTGCAGATGGAAAACCATAAGCCGGGAAGGTTTAATCAGCTTTTGTTGGTAAAAAGTGAGATTAGACAGTTAAAAAAGGCCAGTTTGGTATTTTGGCAGGAAATCTACAACGCGGATGCAGAATTACTTTGTTCAGCGCAGGTTAGTATTGCCTGCGTAAAACTATCATTAATGAAAGCGAGTGCAATACCTCGCGATGTTTTAGGGGTGTTATCTGGTGACAGGCGGACTATCAGTTCTTGATTTAATTCTTCACGCTAGTGTAGTAGTGCAGCTGGTTATGTTGCTGTTAGTGGGCATGTCTGTCATGTCGTGGGCCATGATCATCCAACGCAACAAGGCACTGAATATTGCCGTTGAAGAAACAAAGCAATTTGAAGACAAGTTTTGGTCGGGTATAGACCTGTCGAAACTCTACAATGAAGTTAGCGCTAAAGTCACTGTGACTGGAGTGGAAGCTCTGTTTAAAGCAGGTTTTAAAGAGTTTGCCCGTTTACATAAAAACAGCCGTCAATCCGGTGCTGTGATGGAAGGCACTCAAAGGGCTATGCGTGTTGGTTTGTCTCGTGAAGTAGAGCGTCTGGAAATGCACTTACCATTTCTGGCCACTGTAGGCTCAATCAGTCCTTACATTGGTCTGTTTGGTACTGTCTGGGGCATCATGAATTCTTTTATCGCTTTAGGTGCGGTCCAGCAGGCCACACTGGCCATGGTTGCGCCAGGTATTGCTGAAGCTTTGATCGCAACAGCTATTGGTTTATTTGCAGCTATCCCTGCGGTTATTGCATACAACAAGTTTTCTCATAAAGTGGAAATGCTGGAAAGTGCCTACGCAAACTTTGTGGAAGAGTTCGCTAATATTCTGCACCGTCAGGCGATGGCCAACGGAGAAAACAACTAATGTACGTCCGCAAAAAGCGCCGTATGGTGGCCGAGATCAACGTAGTTCCCTACATAGATGTTATGTTGGTGCTGTTGATTATTTTTATGGTAACCACACCTATCATCACACAAGGTGTAAAAGTTGAGTTACCTAAATCAGATGCCGAGCCTATAGAGCAAATGAAAGATGGTAAAACCCCTTTGGTCGCGACTGTGGATGAAGGCGGTTTGTATTATTTTGAAAAAGATGGCGTGAATAAAGGTCCATTTAACGCTCAGGAAATGCAGTTGGAAGTGGCTGGCACTTTGCAGTTAGAGCCTGGCACCCAAGTGATTATTAAAGGCGATGGCCGTGTTAACTATTCTGCCATTATCCAGTTACTGAACTTGCTGAAAGATGCCGGTGCCCCTTCCGTTGGTTTAATGACTGACGATGTGGAGCAAAACTAAGATGGAACCAGCGTTTAAGAAGTCGCTGATCATCTCGGGTGGCTTACACCTTTTGGTTGTTGTGCTGTTATTTGCCAATTTTAATTTCTTTAAAAGCAAAGAAGTTTTAGTGGTCCCCATGCCTGGCGATTTGAGCGCGCCACTGAACGCTACTGTGATCGACCAGTCGCAGTTTGACGAGATGAAAGAAGAAAATCAGCTGAAAAAAAAGGCTGAGGAAAAGCGCTTAAAAGACCTGGAAAGGAAAAAGCAGCAGGAAGAGCGTAACAAACGCCTTGAAGAACAGCGTTTGAAAAAGCAGGAACAAGAGAAAAAACAGGCCGAAATAGCAGAGAAAAAAGCTGTTGAAGAAAAGAAAAAACAGGCCATAGAAAAAGAGAAACAGCAAAAGCTTGCAGCTGAAAAGAAGAAACAAGATGACGAGAAGAAAAAGCAGCAGGAAATAGAGAAGAAGAAAAAAGAACAAGCAGCTAAAGAAAAGGCCGCTAAAGAAAAAGCAGCCAAAGAAAAAGCTGAAAAGGCCAAAGCCGAAAAAGAAAAGCGTGAGCGCGAAGCCGCAGAAGAAATGTTGGCTGAGCAGTTGGAAGAAGAAGCAAATGCGCGTCGGGCAGCGAAAGCAGGTCAGATCCTGACTGAAAAGCAACGCTATCTGGCGATGATTGTTGCGAAAATCCAGCAAAATTGGTTTGTAGACGATACAATGCGTGGCAAAGAGTGTCGGGTAAATATTCGTTTGGCCAGCAATGGTTTTGTAACTGCCAGCACCATCATTGGCGGTGACAGAGCGCTTTGTGACTCGGCGATGCGTGCAATACAAAAGGCAGGTAACTTCCCTATGTCACCGGACCCTGATGTATATGACGCATTAAAAGACATCACAACTATTTTACAACCGGAACTGAGATAACAATATGCTGAAGTTGATAGGAAAAAGCCTGGTGGCGTTTGCACTGGTGCTAAGTGCAAAGTCGTATGCCAGTTTAGAAATTGTCATCACAGATGGTGTGGACAGTGCTCGCCCTGTTGCCATAGTGCCATTTAAATTTGAAGGCAATACACTACCCAATCAACGTATTGCCGATATTGTGTCCGCGGATTTAATGCGCAGTGGCAAATTTAATCCTATAGCTGCTACCCGTATGCCACAACAGCCGACGAACAGCAAAGAAATCGATTATCAGCGCTGGATGAAACAAGGTGTTGAAGCTGTGGTCACTGGTACTATCCGCGAAGTGGGTATTAACAGATACGCTGTGCGTTTTGAGTTAGTGGACGTGTTTAAAGGGGCTTCGGGCGGTGGTTCATCTTCTGCCATTATTGGTGGTCAACTGACCACAGGCCTGACTCATGTACTGGATGCGCGTGAAACTACCATTAGCGGCGATCAGTTCAGACAATATGCTCACCGTATCAGCGACATAGTCTATGAAAAATTAACGGGTGAGCGTGGTGCTTTTTTGACCAAAATAGCCTATGTGTTAGTACGCGACAAAGCAGATTTCAGATATCAACTGGTTGTCGCTGATTACGACGGTGAAAATGAGCAGGTCTTATTAAGAGCAAAAGAGCCTTTGATGTCTCCGGCCTGGTCACCTGATGGTACCAAATTAGCTTATGTGACGTTCGAGAAACGTCAGTCACAAATTTATATTCAAGATATTTATACGGGCCGTCGCAGTATATTAACCAGCTTTAAAGGAATTAACAGTGCGCCTAAGTGGTCACCTGATGGTCGTAAGATGGCGATGGTATTGTCAAAAGACGGCAATGCTGAAGTTTATGTGATGGATATTGCCACTAAGGCCTTGACAAAGTTGACGAATCATAGACGCATTGATACAGAGCCTTCCTGGTCACCAGATGGTTCTAAAATCATTTTTAGTTCAGAACGTGGTGGTAATCCACAGATTTATAGCGTAAATGTAGCTTCTGGTGTTACTGAAAGGGTAACATTTGAGGGAGAAATGAATTTAGCTGCATCTTATACTCCAGATGGGCGTGGTATTGTTATGGTCAACAGAACAAATGGCCAGTATAATATCGCCCGCATGGACGTTGAGAGTCGCTATATGCAAGTGTTGACTCGCACTTATCTGGACGAGTCACCAAGCATTGCGCCTAATGGCTCAATGATAATTTATAGTACTTTGTACGGTTCGTCACAAGTACTGGCACTGGTATCCATGGATGGGCGCTTTAAAGCACGGTTACCGGCGACAAACGGCAGAGTCAAATCTCCGGCTTGGTCACCATTTTTATAAAAAACAAAAATTTGGTTAATTGATTTACTAAGGACAACAATTATGAACTTAAACAAAGTTTTAAAAGGCTTGTTAGTTGCAGTGCCAGTGTTAACTTTAGCTGCTTGTAGCTCAACTGATGAAGTAGCTGCTACTGATGCAAACACTGGTGCAAACACGAACCAAGTGGTTGAACAAGGCCTGTCAGCTGAAGAATTGCTGCGTCAGCAATTAGAAGCTCTGCGTCAGGACAACACTATTTACTTCGACTTCGACAAGTCAGAAATCCGTTCAGAATTCGCTTCTGTTCTGGAAGCTCACGCTGCTTTCTTACGTGCTCGTACTAACATCACTGTAACTGTTGAAGGTCACACTGATGCTCGTGGTACTCCAGAGTACAACATCGCGTTAGGTGAGCGTCGTGGTCAGTCTGTGACTCAATACTTATCTAACCTGGGCGTTTCTGCTGGCCAGATGTCAGTAGTTAGCTACGGCGAAGAGAAACCAGCTGTTGAAGGTAACGACGAAAGCGCGTTCTCTAAAAACCGTCGCGCTGTTTTAGTTTACTAATAACTGATACGAAGCAAAGCAGTGAAAAAATATTTAGTTACTGCGCTTTCTGTTATCAGCATTGCCTCGTGGGCAGATCCGGCTCCAGTAGCCGATCTGTCCCGCGCTGGCGGTGGCGCTATCCAGACTCCAAAATACGCTTCGACGGCTGACCGTATAGCTGCGCTGGAACGTATTGTTGAGGCCAGAGCTAATGCTCAGGTTGCCATGCAACAGCAAGTGTCCGCTTTATTAGACGAAGTGTCTGAACTGCGAGGCGTGACTGAAATGCATTCCTACAAATTAGAAGAAATATTGCAGCAACAACGCAATATTTATCAGGAAATTGACAGAAGATTAGGCTCAGGTGCCACTTCTGGTTCAACGTCAGCCACTCCGACAACACAAAATGCCGCAACACCAGCTGAACAGGCGCCTATAGGCAATCCTGCAGCTTTAGTGAATGCTGGCGGAACCCAGGCTGCTGAAACTATAGATTCAGGCAGTGCTGCTGCGTCGTCCAGTCCGTCGGAAAATGATACGTATGAAAGTGCAGTGAATCTGGTGCTTAAAGATCGCAATTACGATGCAGCTATTCCTGCATTTGAGAATTTCGTCCGCTCTTACCCTGATTCCAGCTACGCACCTAATGCTTACTATTGGTTAGGCCAATTGTTTTTCACTAAAAACGAACTGCTGAAGGCCAAAGCTCAGTTTGAACGTGTAGTAGCTCAGTATCCGCAGTCTGCCAAAGCTGCAGATTCTCTGGCTAAATTGGGTCAACTGGCAGAAAGAGAAGGGGATACAGCTGCAGCCAAGCAGTTTTATCAGCTTTTAGTCAGCAAGTATCCACAGTCTAAGCCTGCAAAAGCAGCGAAGGCAAAGTTAGAAACTCTGTAAGCGAATAGCTGTGCTGAATAAAAACCTGGTGAATACCGGGTTTTTTTATGTACTTTTTGTCGGATAAAATACTCTTCATCATTTTTTTCAGCAAGAAAATAGCCGCTATCTGATCTGCAGATTGAAGCTGAAAATCAAAAAAATGCGATAAATAGAAACGAGTGGACCTTGCTGAGCCTCGGTCATTGCTGGCGTTTTTCTGTACATAAATGCTACTGTTCGTTTCTGTTTAACCCAAGCTCAGGATTTTGTGCTGGCATTTTAAGCAGTTGAACAAAGAAAATGACCATTCTGGTAATTTTTGGTTGCGCTGGAAATTTAAATAAGTAAGATATGCGTCCGCGGCAGGGGTCATTAGCTCAGCTGGTAGAGCAGCGGACTTTTAATCCGTTGGTCGATGGTTCGAATCCATCATGACCCACCACTCCCGCGCCAGGTACAATTTGAATTGGGTCATTAGCTCAGCTGGTAGAGCAGCGG
>NZ_AFHI01000022.1 GCF_000217935.1 Rheinheimera sp. A13L | reverse complement strand
TTACTTAAGTCATAGCGCTTTATCATTGGATCAGTTTCGGCTTAAGGACAATGCAACGATGAAAGGTAACTGGTTTCGTACAACCCTAATAGGTTGTATCTGTTTGATTTTTAGTTACCTTTCCCCAGTTTCAATAGCAGCTATCCAATGTCCGGAAAAAGCCTGGACAGCAGGGCTATATGAGCATGGCGTATTATTTTTTGACGGCAGAAGTGGTATCGATCAAGACATTATTAACGAAATCCGCCATCGCACAGGCTGTAAAATTTATAGCAGTCTGATGCCCAGAGCCAGAATATGGTATGACTTAGAGCAGGCTAATCTTGATATGAGCGTTTCGGGTGTCGAAACTCCAGAACGCCTTCTTTTCGCTTGGTTTGTCCCATATATGCAGATGAAAAATATAGTGTTGCTGTCTCCTGAGGTACCTTTATCTGTGCAGCAGCCAGAGGAATTTTTGCTGCGTTCCGATCTCAGATTTGGAGCTGTCCGCTCGTTCAAGCATGGATTGTTACATGATACGTTTTTGCAGCAATTGACCACTCAGAACAGAGTGTTGTATTACACAGATAGCATCACGTTGTTTAAAGCCTTAAAACAAGGGCGGGTTCAGGCTATATTTGCTCAATCCCCTGTTTATCGTCGCTTGTTACCCCAACTGCAGTTTGCAGTTCAACCCAGAATGCTGGACTGGTATCGACAGGAACAGGGGGTGCCTCATGGGCTAGTGTTAGCAAAAGCCAGTTTTACGCAGCCCGATGTTGAACATTGGCGTTTGTTGATGGAAGAGCTAAAGAGAGACGGTACTTTGTTAAAAATTTACTCGGTCTATTTACCTCAGCAAGAAGCAGAAGCACTTATTTGGTAATTATATTTTAGAAAAGGCAGGCAACAGGATGTGTTAGTGCTGGCCGGCTATTTTCTGGAAGTGACAGCCCGTAAACTGGGCATACGTCAGCTAAAAATCAGCACAGCTGCTCAGTCTCTGTTGTTGCACTACAACTGGCCAGGCAATGTGCGTGAACTGGAACATGTGATTAGCCGCGCTGCGCTTAAAGCCAGAAAAGAAGCCAAAGCCCGGGATATTATTGCGCTGTTGCCAGAGCATCTGGAATTAGCGACCAGCGCAGTTTCAGCCGATAACAGCTTAGCAACGGCTTATCCTATACTCTACAGCAATGGCCTGGGCCTGAAAGCTGCCACTGAAGAATTTCAGAAGCAGCAAATTATTCAAATCCTCAGCCAAACTTCAGGCAACTGGAGTCTGGCGGCGAAGCAACTGGATTTAGAAAGAGCCAATCTGGCCCGCCTCGCCAAACGATTAGGTATTAAAGTCGAAAAGACGGTGCGTAGCTGACTGCAGGCAGGATAACCAGAGCCCTTAGTGCATAGCTCAAGCTGCAGGGCCTCAAGGCACTCAGCTTTGGTTTACTCAACATCAAGGAGCCCGGTATGAAACAGCCTGTTCTTGCTTGCGATTTACATGATCATGTCGAAATTATCTGTATGAGACGATACCTGGTACTTGTCCATCAGCTCGATGGCAGCACTATTTCGGGTATTGCTGATGACACCCGAACTACAGCACAGGAAGAATTTTTACTGCTGGAGAAGGACGGGCAAAAAGTGGCAATTCCACTAATGCAGATTGAACGTATTGAGGTAGTGGATGCCAATGCACCTCAGCAGGAGATTTGGTTACAACACAAGGGTAACAGTGCTGTTTAACTTTATTCCAGCCACAGCTACCAAAAGGGTAGCTGTGATCTGTTTCCGTTAAACTTAGTGATCGTCATGCCCTGCAGGAATACCCAGCCACACCAGTTTATGTGGTGTAAAACCCAGCTCCTGAGTTTCTGTGACTTCAGCTTCTTCCAGATCAATAGTGCTGACGGTTTTGCTCAGTGGATCCGCCACATAAACCTTGTCGTCTGCTGCGGATATAGCCAGCTGTAACTGACTGCCTGTTGGCATAGTGGTTAAATCAGCAGTGGTGATCTGAACTTTGTCTGCCAGTTCAAAAGCAGCACCAGTTGTAGTCTCTGCATTGTAATTCAGGATACTCAGAGCGCCAGTGGAGTCCAGCAGCACAAACTTTTCGCCATGATCGGCAAAACCATAACCTATGATGCTGGCGCCTGTAGCGGCCTGCCATTCCACTTTATTCAGGCTGCCTGCTTCAGGGTTGACTGAAAACACAGTAGCACCGGCAAAACCGATAAAATGCGGGGCGTCTTCATGTCCTTTCAGAGTACCAATACGCATAGTGCCCGTGAAATCAGTGGTATGAGCCACTTTGCTGGCGGTGAAAGTTTCGCCGTCCTGCTTTAACAGCATCACACCATCAGTACAGCCAAAGCTGACATAATCCGCATTTTGTGCACTGCCATGCAAGCCAGGGCAACGCATATCAAATTCCTGCTCCAGATGAAAATGGTCACCATGCACATGATAAATACCGACCTGATCCGGCAAAGTACTGGCTGTTGCTGCATCACGGATAGTTGAAACCAGGATCTCACCACGGGCCTGAGCTGCGCCGTGCATATGAGTGCTGTAGGTTAAAACCGGATAGTCATTGCTGCCTGTATTAATTTGATCATCATTCAGCAATGCTACTTTTGCCACACTGGAGCTTGCCGCGTTGCCGTCAAAAAAGATGGCGATTTGTTCATCTGTGGTGGTGACATGAGTAGGCCGGCTTTCACTGAGTTGCAGGCTCATCAAGCGAGGTTCTTCTTCATAAGGATGCAGGTGATCGCCATGATCTTCCTGATACAAACCGCCATCGATAAACTCTACTTTATCCGTATCACGCTGTACTACCATAGCAAAACGCTGGCTGGCTGACGCATGCAAAGCTGATGCATTGTTCAGTGAACTGAATTGCCCCAATAAGTCGCCATCTTCAAGGTTGTACACCCTGAGCATAGTGCTGTCTTTATCCGAAATGACTAAACGACCAGTACCGGTTTCGTGGCCGTGATCATGATCGTCTTCCACAGGAATAGGATCCTTTTCGACTATATTGGTTGTGCTGTCACCACAGGCGACCAGGAATGAAGCACTGATCAGTAACGCCAACACATTTAGTTTTGATTTCAACATACAAACTCCATAAGAATTAAAAAGATCGCGACTCAGCAGGAACAGCGCAGCCGCGATAAAAACTTAAAATTGACCACGAATACCTAAACCCAGAGAACGGCCTGGCAAAGGGGTTTTGTCTTTCAAAAAAGAGGTGTGAACACGGGCTTCTTCGTCAGTCAGGTTTTCGCCTTTGACGTAAAGCACTATGTCCTGCAAGGCACCGCTGAAGTGATAACTGACTGAGGCATCCAGCAGGTTGTAGCCGGCAGTTGCACTTTCCAGCTCTGAAACTCTGTCTTGCTTGAAATAACGGGTCAGACGAAGATCCGCTGAGATTTGATCGCCTTCATAAGCCAGTTCACTGGATAAACGCAGTGGAGGAGTGCGGGGTAAATCACCCCCTCTGTCGAGGCGGGCACGGATATAATCGGCCTGTACTGTGAAGCGATAAGGCTGAGCAATTTGCCACACCAGCTGTGATTCAAAGCCATGCAAAATCACATTTTCTGCCACAAAAAGATAAACCGGCAACTCACCACTGTGATCATGACCTTCTTCGTCACCATGATCATGGTTATGGCCGTCTTCAGCGAATAAACCTGTGTTTTGCTGGTAGTAGTAGTTATCTACTTTGTTGTAGAAGGCATTAAATACCAAACCAATATCACCGCTGATTTTACGGAAAGTCAGGTCCAGGTTGTTCGCTACTTCCATTTCTATCGGCTGGCGATTCAGCACTATGGCTTGTTCTGCGTGCGGGTCGTCATTGAGGCTGAATAACGCACCAATTTCATAAGAAGCAGTGCCAATATGAGGGCCAAATGACAATAACTCAGAAGCTGAAGGGGCGCGCTCTGAACGGGACACTGACACACCTAAGTTGTAACCTTCAGTAAAATCCCAGACAGCACCAGCGGACAAGCTGTAGGGTTTAAACTTATGCTCTACATCAAAAACACGGATAAATTCTGCACCATGGTCGTGGCCGTGGTCGTGGTCGTGATCATGCGCATCGTCGTCATGCGAATGTGCCGCCAATGGGGGTAACAATACATCAGCTGCATTGATAGTCACCTGCTCAGTACGGGCACCCAGTTGCAATAACACTGGGCCAAAATGCCGTTCCTCCATCAGGGCGACTGCCAGCATTTCTGTACTGGATGGAGGGGTAAAAGCTTCAGCTCCTACAGCCTCAAAATCACTGTGTTTATAGTGCAGGCTGCCCCCACCGCGCCAATCGGCAATCACCGGATGCAGCAATTCAAAACGGGCTTCTTCGCTCTGGTTTTTGAAAGTGGTACCTACTAAGCCCTCTTCAATTTCCATATGTTGATAGTCTGTGTAAGCAATGCGGCTGTTCAGTTGCTGCAGCCAGGGCAAATCCAGATCCAGTTCACTTAAAAACTGCACTCTGTCCTGTTTCAGATCGGCATACACAGACTCTTCGGCATGCTCTTCACCTTCGTGAGCATGACCACCATGGCTATGGCCCGGAATACCATATTCACGTTTTAACTGACCAAAAGACAAACCCACAAAACCATTTTCCAGCAGGTAACTGCTGCCTAAGCTAAAACCTTTGGCTGTTGCTGCTGTGTTGGCGACTTTGCCTGAAGCGCCTGCTTCGTGATCATGATCTTCATCTTCGTCGTCGTGATGCACTTCTGCTTCACCCGGAATGCTGTAATCATCGTTATCACGCCAGAATACGTCGGCATATAAACCAGTTTGACCAATAAAAGTCTGAGCTGAACCTGAAGCCAGTTTTTCGTTATTCACCGACTCACGCTGCAGCATCCATTCGCCTTTGGTGACTTGCTCAGTGGGAATTCTGTTATCCACCACGTTGACCACACCACCAATAGCGCCACTGCCGTAAAACAAAGTGGCAGGGCCACGTAATACTTCAATCTGACTGGCGGTGCTGGCTTCAGCCGACACGCTGTGATCAGGCCCAACGCGAGAGGCATCACCAGCATCCAAACCATTTTGCGTGATCAAAACCCGTGGGCCATCTAAACCACGAATAATAGGGCTACTGGCCACAGAGCCATAAAAGTTACTGTGCACCCCTACTTCGTTTTTCAGCGTATCGCCCAAAGTAGACTGTTGATTCATTTTCAGCCGATCACCAGCCAGCACACTGACAGGCAAAGCAGATTCTGTGCTGGAAGCATGAAATGGACTGGCTTTGACATCAATGACTTCAAGCGCTGTAGAGCTCAACGCCAACTGAATACCTTGTACACCCTGAGCTGGTAAATCCAGACGGAAATTACGGTGGGCAAAACTGCTGGCTTCAATATGCAGTTCGGCTTGTTTACTCTGCAAATCAGTGAATTCAAAACGACCTGAGGCATCAGTTTTCACTTTTTTGTTTTGCCCAACCACTGTCACCCAGGCTTCCGCCACAGGTTGACCTTGCTCGTCTACCACAGTCCCTTGCACAGACTGAGCCCAAAGCTGACCGCTCAGGCTGGCCGCAATAAGACTGGCCACTATAGTTTTTCTACGCATGCACTTCCCCAAAAAACAAATTCAGTTTCGGTTGCTTTCACATTTCGTGATAATATAACATATCACGAAAACAAGGTTTGTTGGCAAGTCTCTGTTGCATCAAATAAGGCGAACATCATGAAAGATCTGTTAGGAGTGTGTTTATCAGGGCTTTGCATTCTGCATTGCCTGTTTACCCCTGTGCTGTTGGCATTGGGTGGTGTTGGGATGATTGGAAGCTGGTTGGGTTCAGAGTGGGTGCATTATTTATTGCTCGCTCCAATCAGTCTGATCCTGGCCTGGAGTCTGCCGCTGTCATGGGTGAAGCATCGCAATATGAAGCCGTTACTGATTGGCGGTCTGGGTTTTAGCTTGTTGCTGATCTCTCTTTTTGTGCCTGAATCTGCAGAGCCTGTGCTGGCGGTTTTAGGTGGATTTATTTTGATAGCAGCGCATCTGTTGAACAGACGCCTGTTGAATAGCCATATTCCTGCTGCATTGGCGAATTAACTATGAATAACTCCTTAGATAAAAGATTACCCGTCACTGTGCTCTCCGGCTTTTTAGGCGCAGGCAAAACGACTTTGCTGAATCAAATCCTTAACAACAGAGCGGGCCGCAGAGTGGCGGTGATCGTTAATGATATGAGCGAGCTGAATATTGACGCCGCTACAGTGAAAAACGAAGTCAGTCTGAATCGTGCTGAAGAAAAACTGGTGGAAATGAGCAATGGCTGTATTTGCTGCACCTTGCGCGAAGACTTATTGCTGGAAGTGGGCCGCTTAGCCCGCGAAGGCCGTTTTGATTATTTAGTCATTGAATCAACAGGTATTTCAGAGCCCCTGCCTATAGCTGAAACCTTTACTTTTTCCGATGAAGAGGGCCAGAGTTTATCCGACATAGCACGGCTTGATACCATGGTGACAGTGGTGGATGCAGTGAACTTTTTAAAAGACTATCGCGAGGCCAGTTCCTTGCAGGAGAAAGGCGAAAGCCTGGGTGAAGAAGACGAGCGCAGTGTGGCGGATCTTCTGATCGAACAAGTCGAGTTTTGTGATCTGTTAGTGATCAGCAAAGCAGATTTGGTCAGTGAGCACGATTTGCAGGAACTCAAAGCCATACTGCGCAAACTGAATAGTACGGCGCAAATTCATCAGGCCAGTCAGGGCAAAATAGACATCGACAAAGTGCTCGGAACAGGCTTATTTGATTTTGAAAAAGCTCAGCAAGCACCAGGCTGGTTAAAAGAGTTACGGGGCGAACATCAGAGCGAATCGGAAGAATATGGCATCAGCAGTTTTGCCTTTCAGGCCCGTGTCCCTTTTCATCCAGAACGGTTTTATGACTTCCTACATCAGGAATGGCCTCAGGGTAAACTGCTGAGATCCAAAGGTTATTTCTGGCTGGCCAGTGAACCTGACTATGCATGGCAATGGCATCAGGCTGGCGGCATTGCCCGTTATGGTATGGCAGGTTTGTTTTGGCATGCAGTACCACAAGATGAATGGCCGGATGACGCAGAAGCTGTGCACAGTATTCAAAGCAGCTTTGTCGGGCCTTTTGGGGATTGCCGGCAAGAACTGGTGTTTATTGGCCAGCAATTGGATCAGGCACAGGTGCTGAAACAATTAGAGCAGTGCCTGCTGACAGAGCAAGAACTGGCTTTATCCATCAACGAATGGAAAACGTTCACCAGTCCTTTTCAGGCAGAATTTGCCTGATGCTGGCGGCCTTTCAACTTCTACCCCAGATGAAACAGCTGCAAAGCAGTTCCAGCGACATACTGACTGAGCTGTTTCAGCCTGATGTTAATCTGGTGATTTGGCAGCGTGAACTCAGTCAGCGCATCCGGACTTATGCTGCTGGTCTAAGCAAATTTGCAGATCTGCAACTGGTCGCTGAACCTGAAGAGCTGACAAGATTGCTGCAGAATCGTTTGCCGGACGCTGAAGGGAAAGCCGAGTTTATTGCCGATCTGGCGTTGCTGAGCCAGATGTTGACCTGCCTGATGGATTGCTCTGCAGTAGGAGTTCGGCTAAAACGACTGGAAAAAGCGATGTGCCCCCGTTTTCATACTGACCATGTAGCAGCACGTTTACTGGTCACTTATTCAGGTCCTGCCACAGAATGGCATGCCGGAACCACAGCACAAAGCCAACAGCCTTACCAGCAGATCCGTACCGGTGAGGTTGCGCTATTAAAAGGGTCTGGCTGGACTGGCAATAAAGACGGAGCCATCTGGCATCGTTCCCCTAATACCGATCAACCCCGCTTGCTGCTGAGCCTGGATCCAGTAGGCGAATAATCTATATCCGGAGAATGTCTATGCGCTTACCTTTTATTTTCGCCAGTTGCTGCACCCTGCTTAGTGTCTGCACTCAGGCAGAACAGCCTGACACCAGAGCCCATCAGCATGGAGTAGCCCGGCTTGAGCTATTTAAACTGGCGACAGATTTACAGATCAGCTTTTATGCCACAGGCTCAGATATTCTGGGTTTTGAGCATCAGCCACAAACACAGACTGAACTTGATGCTGTAAAAAAAGCCAAAATTCTGCTGGCTCAACCTGACAAGCTATTTCAGATTGCAGGGGCAGATTGTCAGTTGAAGCACCATCAATCAAATTTGGCCGAACTACAACAGCATACAAAGGCTGAACACAAACACTCACATGACCATAACCATGACCATGACCATGACCATGACCATGACCATGACCACAAGCATGCAGGTCATTCCGATATAGAAGCCAGTTATCAGTTCAGCTGCAAGGCGGTAACAGAGTCGGTGACGCTAAAGGTGAACTTGTTTAGTCTGTTCCCTGACTTGCAGCAGATCCATAGCAGTTGGATCACTGAAAAGGGGCAGTCCGCTGCCACTTTAACGCCCGCTGACCGCCAGCTATCGCTGAACTGACCTATGCAGACCGCCACAACAGAGCAAGCACCAACAGAGCTGAAGCTCAGCGGCAACCGCAAAGCCGTGTATATGTTGATGCAACAGCAACAACGTGCTTTGTCTGCTTATGAAATTATTGACCTGTTGCGCCCACAAATAGGGCGGATCATTCACCCTATGCTGGTGTACCGCTGTCTGGATTTTTTACTGGCGAAGCAGTTGGTGGTGAAGCTGGTGTCGGTCAATAAATTTGTCGCTTTGCCCGGTGACCTGACGGAACCTGGGCAGTGCCTGATCTGTGAAATTTGTCAGGCCGTGATGTTTTCGGCCAGTTCAAATCCACTGCAACAACAAAAACGCAAAATAGCAGCCACAGGTTTTAAGTTAAATCAACAGCCTGTTGAATTTCATGGCATATGCGCATCTTGCCAAAAGGATCATACAGAATGACCATAAGCTCACAGCGTATTCCGCTTTATCTGCTGACCGGCTTTTTAGGCAGTGGCAAAACCACCTTACTGAACCAGTGGATAAAAGATCCAGCCTTCAGTAAAGCCCTGGTGATTATCAATGAATTTGGCGAAACCAGCCTGGATCATTTGTTAGTCAGCCGCAGCACAGAAGAGCAAATTGTCGAACTGTCCAATGGCTGTATTTGCTGCACCACACGAGGCGATCTGGTGAAAACCCTGACTGACATCAGCTGGCGCTTCAGCCGCAACGGCATCAAAAGTTTTGACCGGGTTATTATCGAAACTACAGGTCTGGCAGACCCAAGCCCTATACTCAGCACGCTAATTTCCAACGAGAAAATTTTTCAGCAATACAGATTACAGGGCACTGTGACTACGGTAGATGCAGTGAATGCGCTGCATACTTTAAGTCAGTACCGGGAAGCTAAACGTCAGGTTGCGGTAGCCGACTTGATCCTGTTAACCAAACAGGATCTGGCTGATGAGGACACTCTAACCCAGGTGCTGCAGCACATTCGTCAGCTCAACCCAACTGCCCCTGTGCAGCCCTCTGATCAGGGCGTCACTGCTCTCTCTGCTCTGCTGGAGTTGGATCATGTAGAACCCGTTCAGTCTGTCACCCCACTGACCCACTGGCTGAATTTTGGTTCCGCGCAGTTTGAACCCTTGAATTCCGACCCGGTGGCATCATTTCCAGCTTCAACTAGCAATGAAATAAGCTCACACCAGGATACGATCAACACCTACTGCTATCAGATAACCCGCCCTGTAACTTTGTTTGCTATCCAACTCTGGCTGGACGCCTTATTGCCAGAGATGGGCCATCAGTTACTGCGTGTAAAAGCAATTTTAAACGTTGAAGGATTTCCCGGCCCTGTAGTGATCCATGGGGTACAGCAGCTATTGCACCCAACAGCTGTGCTGACACATTGGCCCAATGACGACAGGCAAAGCAAACTGGTGTTTATTACCGACCAGTTATCCAGAGAACAACTGGAAAAAAGCCTGCGGCCTTTACTCGGCTTGAAGATCTAAAGGGTTCATACGCGCCTGCGCCACAGCCGCTTTTTGCTGATACATACGCTGATCTGCTACTTTGTTCAAAGCCAGATCAGTTTCACCATCCTGTGGGTAACAGGCCAGGCCTATACTGCAGCTGATTTGGATTTCCAGACCGTGAATATCAAAAGGTCTGGCTATGGCCTGCTGAATTTTTTCGGCCACCATGGCGCCATGATGAGATTCATCAATCTGCGGCAACAAAATGATAAACTCATCCCCTCCTATACGGGCCACTGTATCGGAAGACCGTATTACACACTGCAAACGTTCTGCCACTTGTTGTAATAACAAGTCACCCACTGCATGACCATGGGTATCGTTCACAGGTTTAAATTTGTTCAAGTCGAGTAACATTAAAGCCAGAGATTTTTGGTGCCGCATGGCGTATTGCAAGGCTTTTTGTAAGCGGTCGGCAAACAAAGTGCGGTTAGGAAGTCCTGTTAGGGTGTCGTGTTGCGCCATATAACGCATACGTTCTTCTATTTTACGTCGCTCTGTTAAATCTCGGCTGACCCCTAAAATGCCTGCAAACTTGCCTTCACCATCATACATACCGGAGATTTTCACTTCACTCCAGACTCTGCGTCCGTCTTTGCATACCTGTTCCACTTCTCCAACATAATTCGGATAAGCTTCTCCCTCTTGCAAAGCTTTTGCGGCTTTCTTCATTTGCAGTTTGATCTGAGCATAAGAATCAGGCGTGACCAATTGCTGCATTTGTTGTTGCATCAATTCTGTCACCGGATAACCCGTTAGTTTTTCCGCTGAAGGGCTGATATAGGTAAAATGCCCGCCCAGATCCATAGTCCAAATCACGTCAGTGGCATGATCCGCCAATAACCTGTGCCGTTCTTCACTGCGTTTAAGCGCTTCAATGGCATTGCTGCGTTCAATCACAATTTCTGCTAAAGCTGCACTTTCACAAATAAGCTGGATGTCCTGCTCTGAGGGTACTGTCACTTCTTTATGATAAATAGCAAAAGTGCCCAGCACTTTACCCTGACGGTTTTTAATAGGTTCAGACCAACAGGAACGGATACCTGCTAACTCCACCAGAGCCTGGTAAGGCAGCCAGTAAGGATGTTCCCGCACATCTTCCACTATCACCCGTTTGCCCGAGTAGGCTGCTGTACCACAGGAGCCCACCCCATTTCCCACCGCAAGACCGTCGATAGCTGCATTGTATTGAGCAGGTAAATGTGGCGCTGAGGCTACATGTAAAAGCCCTTGCTCATCGAGTAATAATACAGTGCAGCTGGCTGAAGGATCCATTTGTTCAGCCCCTTCCACCAGAGCATCCAACACTTGTTCCAATGGAACTTGCTCAACAATCATCGCCAGCACCCTGCTACGGTTTTGCTGCATCAGGGCGGATCTCTGACCTGAAATGACAATAGCTTTGAGTTTACGATTGACCCGCACTACAAAAATCAGAAAAGCCAATGCAGCAGGAATAATGCAAAGTGCAGCGGCAGCCAAAAACAGCCAGCCAAAGCTAGTGTTTTCACCTGCCGATACCTGAGCTGAGACCTGAGTAGCGGCCATCAGCACACTGAGCATAACGCAGCATGCCTTCACGTTATTCCCCTATATCTTCATGCCATAGTTCTGGTTTAGCCTCGATAAAGTCCTGCATCAGCTGCACACATTCGGTATTGTCCTGGATCACCAGCTCAACCCCCCGGCTTTGAACATAAGCTTCAGGTCCCTGAAAAGTACGGTTTTCGCCTACCACTACTTTAGGAATACCGTACAACAACACTGTGCCACTGCACATATCACAAGGGGATAAAGTGGAATACAAAACTGCGCTTTGGTAGTCTTTGGCCGTTAAACGACCGGCATTTTCCAGGCAATCCATTTCTGCGTGCAAAACACAGCTGCCTTTTTGTACCCGCTGATTATGGCCACGGCCCACAATCTTGCCATTGATCACCAGCACAGAACCTATGGGGATCCCCCCTTCAGCTAAACTTTTTTGGCCTGTTCTATAGCGGCTAACATAAAAGGGTCAGTCATTCACACCATCCTGCATCTCATCTGAAATCAGCCACAACTCAGTGAAGCTTGTGGCTCTGTTTCAACAGTTTAGTGATAAAATCTGCAAAGGAGGAAAGAATGCTTTAAAAAAATGTTTATCCTGCGGTTTTACGCTGAAACAAATTCAATACAATCCAGTGGGCAAACCTCAATACAAGCAGCTTTGTCATAAAAACCTTCACATTCAGTACAAAGTTCAGAATCCACCTGATACTGCTGCTCCGCTCTGTAAATGGCTGTATTCGGGCATTCCGGTGCACAAAGATCACAATGAATACAGTCCGGTGTTATCCACACTGACATACACTTTCCCCACACCTCTGCTCAGGCTGCGTTTTTTGCTGTTTCAGTAAAAAAGCATGCTGCGGACTGATGCCATCAGGCAGCTGCAACCAAACCTGATAACCAGAACCGGGCGCGATCAGCAACTGGCAGCCATCTTCGGCATAAAAAACGCCATCCACAGGCGTGACGCCCGCTGGTGTCATCAGCAACAGCTGATCCTCAAAGCTAAAACGATTTTTGACCTGCACTAAAGCCAGGCCCTGAGCATTGATTTCGCCACTGAATTCGCCCACCAGCAATTGCTCACCTTCACTGTGGCTGGTTTGATAGTTTTGCAAATCAGCAGGCACATGCCGGCGCAAAAAACCTTCGGTAAAACCACGATTCGCCATGCCATTCAGTTGCTGCAGCAATATAGGGTCAAACGCCTTACCCGCCATCGCATCATCTATAGCCTGACGATACACTTGTGCAGTGCGGGCGACATAATAAGGCGACTTAGTACGGCCTTCTATTTTGAGTGAATGCACGCCCATAGCGGTCAACGCCTGAACATGCTGTACTGCACGTAAGTCTTTGGAGTTAAAAATATAACTGCCATGCTCGTCTTCATCCAGCAGCATCAGCTCACCGGGCCTGCCTTGCTCTTCCACCAGCACAGGATCTGGCAATGCTGCAGCTACAGGTTTGTATTGCCCTGCTTCATCTTCCTCAGCCAGATGGCTTTGATAAGACCAACGGCAGGCGTTAGTGCAGGCGCCCTGATTAGGGTCCCGTTTATTGATATAACCTGATAATAAACAGCGGCCTGAATAGGCCATACAAAGCGCACCATGCACAAAAACTTCCAGCTCCATAGACGGTACTTTTTCGCGGATTTGAGCTATTTCTTCCAGCGCCAGCTCACGGGATAAGATCACCCTTTCTATACCTTGCTGCTGCCAGAATAAGACTGCGGCCCAGTTCACCGTATTGGCTTGTACTGACAAATGCAGTGGCACCTGAGGGAAATGCTGACGCAATAAATAGACCACGCCAGGGTCAGACACTATCAAAGCATCAGGCCCCAGTGCTATAGCCGGAGCCATATCTTCAACAAAACGCTGCAACTTGCTGTTATGCGGCGCAATATTGACTACCAGATAGAATTTTTTTCCCTGTTGATGGGCCTCAAAGATGCCAATAGCCAGAGTTTCAAGGTCAAATTCGTTATTACGCACCCTCAGGCTAAAACGCGGCTGACCTGCATACACAGCGTCAGCACCATAAGCAAAAGCCATTCGCATAGCTTTTAAACTGCCAGCCGGGGATAAAAGTTCAGGAGCATTCATAGCCGCAATCCAGATCATGCAAAAATAAGAGGCGCATCTTAGCGCCTGCTCAGTTCAGTGTTTTGCGTTGGATCAAACCACTTTGGAATAACTTAAATTGTCACTCTTAGCCAGATAACGATCAAAGCAGGCACAGACCACCCGCACCAGCAAACGGCCTGGTGCCGTTACCTGAATATGCTCGTTGGAATAACTGACCAGGCCATCAAGACACAAAGGTTCAAGTTTAGGTAACACATCAGCGAAATAATCCCAGAAATCCGTCAGGCCAAAACGCTGACAAAAGGCGGGGATGTCCAATTCAAAATGACAAATCAGCTGGCTGATTAAAGCGGCTCTGATTTTATCGTCCTGAGTTAAACTCAGCCCTTTATCCACTGGCCATTGGCCTAAGGCCAATTGCTGCTGGTATTGTTTCAGCTCTTTTTGATTTTGCCAGATCACGCCGTTGACCTGACTGATAGAGGAGACTCCTAAGCCCACCAAAGCGTCTTGTCCTGCTGTGGTATAGCCCTGAAAGTTACGCTGTAATTTGCCTTCCTGCTGAGCTATTGCCAGCTTGTCTGTGGCTTTGGCGAAGTGATCCATACCAATACACTGATAGCCCGCCTGACTAAAACGTTCTATCGCTAACTGCAGCAAGGCTAATTTATTTTCCGCCTGTGGCAGGCTTTGGGTTGGAATTTTACGCTGTGCGGCAAAACGGGTCGGCATATGGGCATAACTGAATAACGACACTCTGTCCGGATCCAGCTCCAGTACTTTATCCAGAGTCTCTGAAAAACGCGCAGCTTGCTGATAAGGCAAACCGTAGACCAAATCCAGATTGATAGAGCTAAATCCCAAAGCACGGGCATGCAAAACTAAAACCCGCACCAGCTCCTCGCTTTGCACCCTGTTAATCGCAACTTGCACCTGTTCGTCGAAATCCTGCACGCCAAAACTGAGCCGGCTAAAACCAAGCTCACGCAAATGCGCCAGTTTATCCAGGGTGCAACTGCGTGGATCTATCTCTACCGATAGCTCAGCATCCGCTTTAAATACAAAATGCTGCCGCAACAGCTGCATTAATAATGACAACTGCTCTTCCGTTAAAAAGGTGGGAGTGCCACCGCCTAAATGCAGCTGAGAAATTGTTTTTTCTGCCAGCAAATGCTGATACAAGCCCATTTCCTGTTCCAACGCCAGCAGATACAGATCAGCTTTGCTACTGTGGCGGGTCACTATTTTATTGCAGCCACAGTAGTAACAAAGCTGCTGACAAAAGGGGATATGCAGGTACAAACACAATTGTGTAGCAGAACCCGCCAAAGCCGCCTGTACCGCAGAGGCCGGAAAATCAGGCACTAAAGACAAAGCCGTAGGGTAAGAAGTGTAACGTGGTCCATTCACAGAATACTTCTGTATTAATTCGGAAGACCATAAAGGCTGTGGTGCTAAGTCCATCATTATTTCCCCTGCAACAAAATTAAACAGAGTGTAAAAGACTCAGGCTCGCAGTCTCTTGATCTGAAATAACAAAGCTTGCTTTTCCTGCACTGCAATCCACTTTTCACGACCAAAACCTGCAAAACGGCGACAAAGTGAACTGGCTAAATAGGGAAAAACAAATTAGAATGAACGTTCACTCTAAATGGAGATTTTAAAGATGCAGCATTCCCGCATTGTATTTTTTGCCCTGACAGCCCTGGCGGGCTCTGTTGCTTTGGCCGGTTGTGGCCAGGCTGAACACCCTGCAGCCCCTGCTGCACAGGCCGTGCCTGTTGGTGTCGTTACTTTGAAAAGTCAGGCCGTCACCCTGACTAAAGAATTGCCAGGCCGTGTTGCCGCTTCACAAATTGCTGAAATCCGCCCTCAGGTGAACGGCATAGTGCTGCAACGTTTATTTACTGAAGGCAGTGAAGTCAAAGCCGGTCAGGCTCTGTATCAGATTGACCCTGCTACTTTTGATGCACAGCTCTCCAGCGCTAAAGCAGCAGTGGCACGAGCGCAGGCCAGCATCGCCAGCAGCAAAGCTAAAGCTGGTCGTTATACCGAATTATTAAAAATTAAAGCCGTCAGTCAGCAAGAGTTTGATGAAGCGGACGCCAGCTATAAACAAGCTCAGGCCGATTTATTAACAGCTCAGGCTCAGTTAAAAACAGCCCAAATCAATGTAAATTACAGCAAAGTGCTTTCCCCTATTGATGGCCAGATCAGCAAATCTGCCGTAACTGCCGGTGCTTTAGTCAGCGCTAACCAAAGCACAGCTTTAGCTACTGTAACTGTGCTGGACCCCATTTATGTTGACCTGACTCAATCCAGCAACGAGATGCTGCAACTGAAAAAAGCCCTGGCCTCTGGCGATTTAGGTTCAGATGCCGCTATTCAGACCCAGGTTGAACTGAAAATGGAAGATGGTTCTGTGTATCCACATAAAGGTACTTTGCAATTTTCAGAAGTGACTGTGGATCCGGGTACTGGTTCTGTCACCTTAAGAGCAGAGTTTCCTAACCCTGAAAAGTTATTACTGCCTGGCATGTATGTGCGGGCCGAAGTAGTGGAAGGCGTGAAAGCCGGGGCTATTCTGGCACCACAACGTGGCATCAGCCGCAACAGCAAAGGTGAAGCCACCGCCATGGTGGTTGGCAAAGAAGGCAAAGTCGAAGCCCGCATTTTACAGGCAAACCGCACTATAGGTTCGAACTGGCTGGTCAGCAGTGGCTTAAATGAAGGCGATCAGCTGATTGTTGAAGGCTTACAAAAAATACGTCCTGGTGCACCAGTTCAGGCAGTTCCTGCCGATGCAGCAGCTCAGGCCAGCCCACAGTAACGCCAACGGAGAATTTGAATGTCACGATTTTTTATCGACAGGCCGATTTTTGCCTGGGTGTTGGCCATAGTGGTGATGCTGGCTGGTGTATTAGCCATCCAGTCTTTGCCTATAGCACAGTATCCATCCATAGCACCGCCAGCTATCAGTGTCAGTGCCAGTTATCCTGGTGCTTCGGCCCGTACGCTGGAAGACACTGTCACCCAGGTGATAGAACAAAAAATGAAAGGCTTAGATGGCCTGATGTATATGTCATCTACTTCTGAGTCCAATGGTTCCGTCTCTTTAACCTTAACCTTCAGTGCCGATACCGATCCGGATATAGCTCAGGTACAGGTGCAAAACAAACTGGCTCTGGCCACTCCGCTGTTACCGCAGGAAGTGCAGCGTCAGGGGGTCTCTGTGGCTAAGTCTGCACGTAACTTCTTGTTAGTGGCAGGTTTTGTGTCAGAAGACGGCAGCATGACCAATATCGACATAGGCGATTATGTTGCGTCCAACGTGCAGGACATAGTTTCACGTGTTAATGGTGTGGGTGAAGTTCAGCTCTTTGGTTCCCAGTATGCGATGCGTATCTGGTTAGACCCGGCCAAACTGCAAAACTACAAATTAACAACTGCAGATATCAGCGCCGCTATCAGTGCACAGAACGCTCAGGTGTCTGCCGGACAATTAGGCGGTATGCCTGCCATTGAAGGTCAGCAATTAAATGCCACAGTCACAGCGCAAAGCCGTTTGCAAACTCCGGAACAGTTCCGCGACATACTGGTAAAAACCAACAGCGACGGCTCTGTGGTGCGTTTAGCTGATGTAGCCACAGTGGAACTGGGTGGCGAAAACTATGGTGTTGTAGCCCGCTTTAACGGTAAACCGGCCTCTGGTATTGGCGTAAAACTGGCCAGTGGTGCTAATGCGCTGGATACTGCAGCTGGTGTGAAACAAGCCCTTGCCGATCTGGAACCCTTTTTCCCTGCAGGCTTAAAAGCTGTGGTGCCCTACGACACTACGCCTTTTGTTTCATTGTCGATTGAAAAAGTAGTACATACCTTAATTGAAGCTGTGGTTTTAGTCTTTGTGGTGATGTATCTGTTCCTGCAAAACTTCCGCGCTACCTTAATTCCAACCATAGCTGTGCCTGTGGTATTGCTGGGTACTTTTGCCATTTTATCGGCCTTTGGTTATTCCATTAATACCCTGACCATGTTTGCTATGGTGCTGGCAATAGGCTTATTGGTCGATGACGCCATAGTGGTCGTCGAAAACGTCGAACGGGTGATGACAGAAGAAGGTTTATCTGCACTTGAAGCCACCCGTAAATCCATGGACGAAATTAAAGGCGCCTTAGTAGGTATAGCTATGGTGTTGTCAGCGGTATTTGTGCCCATGGCGTTTTTTGGTGGTTCTACTGGTGTGATTTACCGTCAGTTTTCTATCACCCTGGTGTCTGCTATGGCGCTGTCGGTGCTGGTGGCTTTAATTCTGACGCCCGCTCTTTGTGCCACTTTATTAAAACCAAGCCATGTGCATGACGACAGCTCTGTATTAGGTAAATTTTTCTCAGGCTTTAACCGTGGTTTTGATAAAACCAACAAAGGCGCACAGAGTTTTGTTGGTCGTATGATCCAGCAAAGCAAGCGTTACCTGCTCTGTTACGCGCTGATTTTTGGTGGCATGGTGTACATTTTCAGCCAGTTGCCTTCGGCCTTTTTACCAGACGAAGATCAGGGTATTTTGTTTAATCAGGTGGTGCTGCCTGCAGGCTCTACCACTGAACAAACGCTTAAAGTGGTAGAAAAAATGGAAAACCATTTCCTGCAGGAACAAGGCGAAGCAGTGAAGTCTATCTTTACTGTTACAGGCTTCAGCTTTGCAGGTTCAGGTCAGAACGCAGCCTTAGGTTTTGTGAATTTAAAACACTGGGATGAACGTCAGGGTGATGGTTTATCTGTAGGTGCTGTCGCTGGCAAAGCCATGGGCTATTTCTCTACTATTAAAGAAGCTTTTGTCTTTGCATTCCCGCCGCCAGCCGTAGTCGAACTGGGCACTGCCAACGGCTTTAACCT
Organism: Rheinheimera sp. A13L; assembly: GCF_000217935.1. Lineage (GTDB taxonomy): Bacteria > Pseudomonadota > Gammaproteobacteria > Enterobacterales > Alteromonadaceae > Pararheinheimera. The sequence continues at coordinate 42,793 of NZ_AFHI01000022.1, read as the reverse complement.
GCATTTACAGGACAGAGCAGGCTTAGGCCATGAGCAATTGTTAGCGGCCCGCAATCAGCTGTTAGGTATGGCGGCGCAAAGCCCTGTGCTTGCTGGTGTACGCCCTAATGGTCAGGAAGATATGCCAGAGTTGAAACTGGATATCGACTTAGCTAAAGCTGAAGCTTTAGGAGTCAGTCAGGCTTCGATCAACAGCACCTTATCCACCGCATGGGGTAGTAGCTATGTGAATGATTTTATTGACAGAGGCCGGGTGAAAAAAGTGTTTTTACAAGGCTCAGCAGACAGCCGCATGGTGCCGGAAGATTTAACTAAATGGTATGTGCGCAATAACAATGGCGATATGGTGCCCTTCTCTGCCTTTGCCAGCTCACACTGGACCTATGGGTCTCCTCGTCTGGAGCGGTACAACGGTTTCTCGTCTATGGAAATTCAGGGCGCTGCAGCACCGGGTTACAGCACGGGTCAGGCCATGGACGAAATGGAGCAACTGGCTAAACAGTTACCTCCGGGCTTTGCCTACGAGTGGACAGGTATCTCTTATGAAGAACGCTTAAGTGGTGGTCAGGCTCCTTTACTTTATGCCTTGTCATTGTTAGTGGTATTCCTCTGTTTAGCAGCTTTGTATGAAAGCTGGTCTGTGCCTGCTGCTGTGATGATGATAGTGCCTTTAGGTGTGTTTGGTGCTGCCTTGGCTGCGCTGCTGGCCGGTTTATCAAACGATATCTATCTGCAAGTGGGTTTGTTAACCACTATAGGCTTAGCCTCTAAAAACGCCATTTTAATAGTGGAGTTTGCTATCCACCGTATGGATCAGGGCTCAGGTTTGGTTGAAGCTGCTATTGAAGCTGTACGTTTACGTCTGCGCCCTATCATTATGACCTCTATGGCCTTTATCTGTGGTGTGTTGCCTCTGGCCATTGCCTCCAGTGCTGGCTCTGGTGCCCAGAACGCCCTTGGTATTTCAGTGATAGGCGGTACTTTAGCTTCGTCTGTGCTGGTGGTGGTATTTGTGCCGATGTTTTTTGTGTTAGTACGCCGGATTTTTCCTGGCACACAAAAAGAAGCACAGGAGAAAACAGTATGAATTTCAAAACACTGAGTTTAAGCAGTCTGGCCCTGCTGGTATTAAGCGCCTGCCAGCTGGCGCCGGAGCAACAAGCCATTGAACTCCCTGTGCCACACAACTATGCCCTTGTTTCAGGGGATGCTGGAGTCAAAGCCACAGAATTGCATTGGCAGCAGTTTTTCAGCAACCCTAAGCTACAGCAGTTGATAGAGCTCAGTCTTACTCAGAATAAAGACTTACAAATCGCGGCCTTAAATGTGCAGCGAGTCAGGGCTTTGTATCAGATTGAAGACTCAGCTTTGTATCCGGCGCTGAATTTAAATGCTTCAGGCACACGCCAGCGTTTACCTGCCGATTTAACAGGTACAGGCAGTGCGCAAATTAATCAGCAATACAGCGCCACTGTGGGTATTACCTCCTATGAGCTGGATTTCTGGGGCAAAGTGCGTAATCAGTCAGAACAAGCATTGCAGCAGTTGTATGCAACAGAGCAGGCCCAATTAAGCAGCCAGATCAGTCTGGTGGCCGAATTGGCCAATGCCTGGCTGAGCTATGCTGCCGATCAGCAGTTGCTGGAGCTGGCAACCCATACGTTACACAGCCAACAAAAAACACTGGAACTGACAGAACAAAGCTACCACTTAGGTGCAGCTTCAGCCTTAACACTGCAGCAAGTGAAAAGTACTGTAGCCACAGCCAAAGTGGATATAGCCCGTTACCAGCGTTTATTGCAGCGCGACAAAAACGCTTTGGATCTGCTGACTGGTGCACAAGTGTCTGCAGATCTGTTGCCGGATCAGCCGCTGAGTAAAGTAGTGCAGTTACCTGAACTACCAGCAGGTTTACCTTCGGATTTATTGCAGCAAAGACCGGATCTGAAAGCAGCAGAACATGATTTATTGGCAGCCAATGCCAATATAGGCATCGCCAAAGCAGCCTTTTTCCCCAGCATCAACTTAACCGCCAATGCGGGTTCAGCCTCAAGTGAACTGGATAATCTGTTTAAAGGGGGTTCGGGTAGCTGGAGTTTTATGCCATCTATTCACCTGCCCATCTTTAACATGGGCCGCACTCAGGCCAATCTGGATGTGGCAGAAACACAACAACAAGTGGCTTTAGTCACTTATCAGCAAAAAATTCAGCAGGCCTTTCGTGAAGTCTCTGATGCTTTAGCGGATCGTGAAGGTTATGCAGCTCAGTTGCAGGCGCAGCAAGACTTAGCGAACAGCAACCAACAAAGTTTTACCTTGTCCGAAGCACGCTTTAAGCAAGGTGTTGACAGCTATCTGCAGGTACTGGACGCTCAGCGTTCCTGGTACAGCGCACAACAACAACTGATCAGCGGCCAACAAGCTTTGCTTGCCAGCCAGATTAGTTTGTATAAAGTGCTCGGCGGTGGTTGGCAGAGCAACACCAGTCCTGTGGAATAACAAGCAGTCGCCGGGCCTGAAAGCCCGGCGTTGGAGTGCCCTATGACAGAAAAACAAAAACGACATACAGATCCGGCTTTAGCAGAAGCACGCAGAAACCAGGTCCTGACCGCGGCAGCAGATTGCTTCCGTCGCAAAGGGTACCATGGTGCTGGCATGGCTGAGATCTCAAAAACTGCAGGGATGAGTGCTGGTCATATTTACAATTATTTCGACAGCAAAGAAGCCATTATCGAAGCTATTATTCAGCAAAATATGGAAGAAATGTTTTCTATATTTCAGCAGTTTGAAGATCACCCGGGCGATCTTTTAACCACTATGCTCGATGGTGCGGATCAAGGTGTTGAACGCCATACAGATAAAGAAAAGAACGCACTGGATCTGGAAATGTTGGCAGAAGCTGCCCGCAATCAAAAAGTCGCCTTTTTGATGCAAGAGTCAGACACCCATGCCAGAGCCCGAATGAGACGTCTACTGACAGCTGAACGTAGTCTGGTGAAAGATGCAACAGACAAAGAACTGGATGCCCGTATCAATGTTATTTTTGCCATGATAGGTGGCCTGGCGATGCGCCGGACTTTATACCCGGAGTTACAAAAAGACACCATATTACTGGCTCTGCGCCCTGCACTGCGGACTTTATTGTCACCCTTTGAGTAGAAAACTAATAAGGCAGTAGCTGCTGCCTTATTTTTCTTTGCCCTGAAACTGATTCATAGTGGCCATCGCATTGGCCCAAAACAGGATTGAGCTTTTATCATTACGCTGCACTGCGCTACTTAAAGCATCTTTGGCTTTTGCAGTAAAATCTATGGCCTGGTTATCCGTAGTAGCTTGCTCGTCTGAGCTTTCGGTTTTACCTGAATACAACAATACCCGAAATGCCTGTTCCTGCTCTGCCGGAATTTTTCCGCTGTCCAGCCCCTTGCTCAGCCAGTCAGATAATTGCTTACGGCTCATATGGTCAAAAGCTAAAGTTTTGGGTTGCGCAGTCTGCTCAGCACTGCCCTCTGCGGGTTTTTCCACTGTTCCGGTGGCGGATTGGGGTTCTTTTTTCGCCACAGCTGTATACAAAGCTGAATACTGGTTTGAGCGTATTTGGCTTAATGTCTCAAAAAGATTGCTGTTATCCAGCTTCATAAACTATGTCCTTTATTCCTTGCCCTCTTTGACTCAAGTCGTACCAAAGCAAGATACAGGCCAGCGCTAAAAGTCATTCCTTTGACAGCTCTGTTACGCCGGTTTAAGGACAGCTACCAAGTTCATCTGAACGCAGCTACAATGCGGCAAATTTTTTAGTTGCTCCAGTTATGAGAGAAAAATGAAACCACACAATATGCAACAAAAAGTGCTGCAGCTGGTCGAGACACCTTGGTTTAACCACGGTATTTTAGTGCTGATTTTAATCAACGCTATTTTATTAGGCCTGGAAACCTCGGCTTCACTGATGCAGGATTTTGGCTCAGTGATACTGCTGGCGGATAAAGTTTTGCTGACGATTTTTGTCATCGAACTGCTGCTGCGAATCTTTGCCTACCGCATGAGTTTTTTTAAAGACTCCTGGAGTTTGTTTGATTTTGCCGTAGTGGCTATAGCTTTGATGCCGGCGACTGGTCAGTTCTCGGTACTGCGGGCTTTAAGGGTGCTGCGGGTTTTACGTTTGCTGTCGATAGTTCCATCGATGCGCCGCGTAGTTTCAGCTCTGTTAGGCTCTTTACCGGGTTTAGGCTCCATCGCTATGGTGTTGCTGCTGATTTATTACGTCTTTGCTGTCATTGCCACTAAGTTATTCAGCGCCGCTTTCCCTGAATGGTTTGGCTCTATCGGGGCTTCCTTTTATACGCTGTTTCAGGTGATGACCCTGGAGAGTTGGTCTATGGGTATTTCCCGTCCTGTGATGGAGCAGTTCCCTTATGCCTGGGCCTTTTTTGTGCCTTTTATCTTAATCGCCACTTTTACTATGCTGAACCTTTTTATCGCCATTATCGTCAACACCATGCAAACCTTTACCGATCAGGAGCATGCAGCCGAACGGGCTGAAGACAAAAAAGCTGAGCTGGCCGAACAACAACTGATGCACCAGCAACTGGCTGATATTCAGCAAGAGTTGAAAGCGTTAAGAGAAGAGCTGAAACAACGTAACCACTAGGGCGTGTTGACGTTTCAGGGTTATTTTTGCAGCAGTCTGGCCGGTTTTTATGCAAGGCAGCGCGAGTGCGGTGTAGTTATTCTACACAAACGAGTGCTAACGCAGCAGAAAGGCCGTCCAGGCGCTGCCCTCCAGGTTCGTCTGGCGGCGCCCTGAGCTTTGTCACTCGTCGCTCATTTAGAATAACTAAACTTCGCTCCTCCTTTCGCGCTCAAAGCGGCGCCAGAACGAACAAAATTTAATCTCGAAACGTCAACACGCCCTAATACTCTGTTCAGGCCGCGGCATTCAGTCGCGGCCTGTCCATTGACTATCCCGCCTTTGCATTCCTTTTCTGTTCCAGCTGGTTTAAGCTGATGTTTCTTTGATGTTAATCACTTATACAATGGAGTGTCCGGATGGCTTTTCATCTATCCATGTTCAGGGCTGATGTATGACAAGTCTGCTTTTTTTAGTCAGTATTATTGTCATTATTGGTGCACTTTGTGGTATCGGCGCCCTGCTGCAGCTCAACCAAATCAAAGCTGAACTGGCAGCACTGAAAAAGCAGCTCAATGGCAAAACCCCATCCACCTCTGAGATAAAACAGGATCCAGAGTCTGTTGCAATAGCACCCGTTGTGGCGGCACCATCTATGGGTCAGCCAGTCGTTGCAGCAGCTTTGAATCCACTCAACCCCTTAGCTGTTATGCCTCAAGCCCGGCCTGCTCCACTAACAGAAAAACACACAGCATCGCCTTCTGATGATTTTTTCTCCTCTGTATCGGGCTGGATAGAACAACAACTGATTAAAAGAGGTATGGTCTGGCTTGGTGCTTTAGCCCTGGCTTTAGGTGGTATCTTTTTAGTCAAACATTCATTGGACGCTGGCTGGTTATCCCCTTCTTTACGTATTGCCTCCGGCATGGCTTTTGGTCTGGCTTTAATTATCGGCAGCGAATGGCTGCATAAACGCAGTCAGGGGCATGCGCTGAACAACTATGCGCCAGCTGCTTTGTCCAGCGGTGGTTTTATCAGCCTTTACGCTGCTGTGCTGGTTGCTCTCGACTGGTATCAGTTGATTAGCCCTGCCGTTGCTTTTCCATTCTTAGCTATTATTGCTTTAGCTGCATCCTGGTTGTCCTTGCGGCAAGGGCCTTTATTGGCGTTCATTGGTATTGTTGGCGCTTATGTTGTGCCTGTGCTGGTATCCACAGACTCGGGCAATGTACCGGCTTTACTGGCTTATATTTCGCTGGTGACGGCCTCTTCGGTGCTGGTCGAGCAGAAAGTAAAAAGACCATGGCTTTGGTGGCTACCCATGTCGGCCCATCTTTTGTGGCTTTTTGCTGCTATCTGGATTGCGACTTCGGATCAGTTATGGGCCTTCTGGCTGGTACTTTGTGGCAGCTTTGTGTTGCTCGTCTGGTTACCCCGTATCGGCTTTAAAGCACAGCATCTGGAATTGAGCCCTCAGCCGATGCGCCAGTGGTGGCCCTTCAGCCGCGAGCTGATACTGGCTCTGGCGTTGCTGCTATTGGCGTGCTGTGCCCTGCTTCATACCGCAGATCTCATCAGTTTTAGCGGCATGCTGCTGTTCATTTTGCTACTGCAGTGCTGCGCCGCCACGGACAGCAAATCAGAACTACTGCTTTGGCTTAGTTTTATACCCGCCTTGTGCTGGCTTTTACTGGAGCCTTTGACCTTATCTGCAGACCCTTATGTGCTGAGCAGCACCAGCCTAAATCAACATTTGCTGCTGGTGGCTGTATTTACAGTGCCAATGGTCAGTGTCGCGCTGAAGTGGCCAGAGCGTCTGCAATGGAGCAGCGTTTTGGCAGCCCTGCCCGTGTTGTTATTGGGTTTAAGTCACGGCCAGGCAAAGCCTGAAGTGCAACAACAGATCCAATTATTCTGGACTGTACTGGCCTTGGTGCTGGTTGCAGCTCAAAGTGCTATGGCGCTTAAAACCAGCCATAAAGCTGCTGCTTTTATTCAGATGGCTGGTGCCAATTTTGCGTTGACCTTATGTTTTACCTTATGGCTTGCCGATGCCGCTTTAACTTTAGCTATAGCGGCTCAACTGGTGCTGCTGACTCTTCTTGGCATCAAGCTCAGGATGCCGGTGCCACACTGGTTGATGAAGCTGATTGGTGCTGCAGTGTTAATTCGTCTGACCACAGCACCTCTGATGGGGCGCTATGAGAATGAGTTTTTACTGGGATTGCACTGGTCTTTTGTGGTCTACCCTGTTGCCCTTTTCTGTTTTGCACTGAGTTGGTATTTATGGTTTTCGACTACACTTCGCAGTTATCTGGAAGGGGCTTTATTGCATTTAGTTGCAGTGTTTATCACAGTACAAACCCAATTCTGGCTCAATGATGCTGTGGTTGATTTCACCGACATGAACTTCAAGACCCTGAGTATTCAGGCCTTTAACTGGCTATTACTGGCCTGGGTATACCAGTGGCGCAGTAGCAGGGCTGGCAGCACAGCTTCTCTTTATCGTATTGCGGCTTCAACTTTAGTGGTATTGGTTGCGCTGGCGCATCTGCAGCTCAGTCTGGCACAAAACCCGTTCTGGCATGCAGCGCCTCTGGGCTCATTCCCCCTGCTGAACCTGTTGCTGTTGATATGGGGTTTACCGGCTTTGATATTCTGGGCTTTTAGTCGCTTACCGTTATCCGCTCGCCTGACCACATCTGCCTTATACACAGCGGTTGGCACTGCAACTTTGTATCTGACGGGCTCTATCCGGCATTTCTGGCAAGATGGGCAACTACTGCTGAGTTTGCCAACGTCAGTCGCAGAACAATACAGTTATTCGCTGGTGTTTTTAGTCATTGCCATCACCACTGTCTTACTGGCGCAATGGCAAAACAAAGCCAGAGCCCGCAAAGCAGGTTTTGTATTGTTAAGTGTTGTGGTGCTGAAAGTTTTTGTGGTGGATTTAAACGACTTAACAGGGGTACTCAGAGCCCTGTCTTTTATCGGGTTAGGTTTGAGTCTGGTGTTACTTGGCTGGCTGTTTCAGCGTTTACAACGAGCTGAAACAACCACTTAGCCACAAAACAAGGCAGCCTCAGCTTAACAGTGCCTCTTGCTCTAAAAAACAGCCTTTTTGTTGCAAGGCGTCCAGTAAGCCATAAAAGTGGTGTTTTTCAGCCAGTTCTATGGCTTTGGCCAACTGATTTGGATGCCTGGGTTTATTGTTAAACAAGGCCATCCAGGGGCTGAAATCTGCTGGAGTGACAAAAATCAGTTTGTCACCCAGCCGCTGTTTTAATAAATCAAAAAGCTCTAAAGCGGCAGCATCAAAATCAAAAGCGCAATAAATTTGCTGGTATTGCTGATAAAAGGGCATCAGCAAAGCACTGCTGGCTTTGCTGCCAGAGGCAAAACCAATATCAGTGTTGTGCAGAGAAAAATCCAGCGCCAGCATCTGACCACAGACCGGAAGTAACTGCTGGTAACGGAAAAAACATTCTTCATTTTCAATCAGCAGCAAGGTCGGTTTCACCTGATAACTCTGATAGTGATCAGTGCCATCCAGCACCACCACTTCAGGTTGCCGGTTCTGACACAACTGGTGATACACCAATTGATAACCAAAAGAGGTATTCACCTGATGCGAGTTGCCAGTCTGAGCCGCTTCTTTGCGTGATGCAGGCTGCAGCGCCTGCAGTTCAAGCTGGCGAAATAAGGTTTCAGATACAATACTCACCTGCCAGCGACCCGAGCCTAACTGTCGCACTTTAAAGATTTCTGACTTTTTCTGATAAAACAGCGGCGGCAGCAATTCCAGCATACGACCATAATGCACAGGCTTGCCCTGACGAATTTGTTGCAGGTATTTCTTTAACATTCACGCTCCTACTGCAGCTTTGGCTTGCTTCTGCTAGCAGTGAACCGTAAAGCAAGCGGCTTGGCAAGTGTCGCGAAAGCTTTATCAACTTGTCATAAAAATGCCACGGTTCAGCCGGATAATGAGCCCCAGTTAAGTGCGAACCCTGTCAACGTGTTGCTTTAACTCTCTGGATTGTCCTGGATTTTTATGAGGGAAACCCCTGTGGTTCTCCCTCTTTTTTTTGCTTTTCATCCATAACATCTTTTGCTGCGTATAAGAAGTTCATTTCTTTATTGGTACTTTTTCATGCGACTGATCCACATTCTAGGTTATGCAGGCTTGCTGCCTTTTATCGGCCTGACTTCTTTACAGCTATGGCCTCAACTTTTAGCGTTCAGCTTGCCCTTTACTGCATTCCAAAGTTATAGCCAGATTATCCTGGCCTTTATGGCTGGGGTACTCTGGCCTGTGTTTTATCGGCAATCCGGACTCACTTTGCCTGTTTGGGTGGTGAGTATCGCTCTGGTTGGCTGGTTTAGTAGCCTGCTGTTACCACAACACCAACTTCTGGTTCTTGCTGCTGCTTATATCGCAGTGCGGCTGATTGAGCTCAGACAAGGCAGCCTGTTAAATTACAGCCCTGCCTATCACAGATTGAGAAATCAGTTGACGACTGTGGTTGTGATCTGTCACCTGCTGTACTGGTGGTCTATTTAACAGACCAACTCAAAACCTTCATCAAACCACCCCGTCACTCCACCTATCATCTTTTTAACAGGCCTCTGTAATTGAGCCAGTTTTAACGCCGCTTTGTCTGCACCATTACAATGTGGCCCAGCGCAATAGACAACAAACAAGGTATCAGCCGGATAAAGCGCAAGGCTTTCAGCAGAAATCCGGCTATGTGGAAAGGACACAGCTTCAGGCAAATGGCCTTGCTGATAAGCCGCCTCTCCCCGCACATCCAGCAATATAAAATCCTGCCGCTTATTGCTGATGGCATGGTGCAGATCCCAACAATCGGTTTCAAACTGTAATAAAGCGCTAAAATGGGCCACAGCCTGCTCAGATCCTGCTGCTGTTGGTCTGGATACCATAGATGACATAAGTATGATTCCTGTATGAAATGCTTTGTATCAAAGCCTTGATGATGTTCAGCAGTACTCTAGTCCGCAGGCACAGCCAACACCATTGGCTGAAAAGACACAATAAGATAGTATTAAGCCAAATCTGGTGTTCAAGCTGCTTCGGAGCGCTCTCATGCATAAAGTTGCTATTTTATTAGGCCCTGCAGTAGCTACTTTTGAGTTGGGTTGCGCTTCAGAGTTGTTTGCATTAAGCCGGCCTGAATACCCAAACTGGTATCAGACCGATATCATCAGTTTTCATCAGGGGCCTTTCATGGCAACAGGTGGCCTGCAATTGCTGGTACCTCAGGTGCAGGATTTAACAGGCTACGATACGATTTTGATCCCAAACTGGTCCGTGTCGCAGCCTGAACCCCCAGCTGTGCTGCGCAGTCAGTTAATTGCAGCTTATAAGCGGGGTGTCCGGCTGATTTCGTTTTGTTCAGGCGCATTTTTGCTGGCAGAACTTGGTGTACTTAAAGACAAAGCGGCCACGACCCACTGGCGCTATGCCGATGAATTTCAACGGCGTTACCCCGACAGCAGGTATCAGCAAAATGTGCTCTATTGCTTTGATGGCCAGATAGGTTGCTCGGCGGGCAGTGCGGCGGCTCTGGATTTAGGCCTGGCCGTGATCCGGCGGGATTTTGGCTTTGAAATCGCCAATCAGGTGGCCAAAAGAGCGGTCATTTCCGCTCATCGCCAAGGTGGACAAGCGCAATTTGTCGCACAACCGCTACAGAAAAAAACCAATTTACTCAGCACCACCATGGACTGGGCTTTATTACATCTGGATCAACCTATAGCTATTGAGCAAATGGCCGATCAAGCGGGTATGTCCAGACGCAGTTTTGATCGGCATTTTAAAGCCAGTACAGGGTTAAGCCCACTGCAGTGGTTAGTGCAGCAGCGATTACAGCTGGTGCAGCATTATCTGGAACAAGGTCAACATTCGATAGAACAAATTAGTGATCTGACAGGTTTTGGTTCAGCATTGAACCTGCGTCAGCAGTTTCAAAAGCAATTAGGGTTAAGCCCCCGTCAGTATCAACGCCAATTCAGCTGCAATCAGTTGTAAGCTGCGGCATAGCTGACGGCAAGTTTCATGTAAAAAGATGTGAAAAACGGCCAGATTTTGCCGTAATTCGAGCCATAATCCGCTATTTTCCTGCGTTTTTATACCACACAACTATGGCACCAAATTTGCTCCTGTTTAAGCAACAGGTCGCTTCAGATGACCCGGCATAAAGCTCAGGAGATTAGCATGTTCGGTATTTCCGGTGTAACACAGTCGCCTGGACTGGATAGTCAACTGGTGAAGTCCCCCTCTTTTGGCAAAGACAGAATATTTAGTGAAGAGCCTTCTACCGACAAAGTCAGTCTATCGGCTGGCAAACCCGTTCCGGATATGACCTATCAACATCTGGCAACACGCAACAGAACCCCTGCATCAGAGGGCACAACTCAAAAAAATAATGAAACCAATAACAAGCCTGATAAAGAAGAGCCGGACAGGCTCGATACTTTGATGTTGCAAGTGCTGGATGCCAAAATGGGCATAGACAGGAAAAAACTGGAAGAAATAGAAAAGAAAATTGAAGCGCTGCTCAGTAAAGAAGGCGAACTGACGCAAGCTGAGAAAACTCAGCTGGAAATACTGCAAAAACAAAAAGAACAACTGATCAAAGAAAGTGCGAAAAAGCTGACAGAACAAGGCTAATTCAAAGACTGACTCAACTGCCGGGTTTGTTTTTGCAGTTGTTCAACCCGGCCAGAATCCTGCCATTTTTGCAGAAGTTGGCTCACCTGTTGTTGTAACTTCTGATCAGTAAAACCAATGTGATACTCGGCTTTTGGAAATAAATCAAAACTTTTCACCTGATTGACAGCCAAGCCTCTCTCGGCCCAGCGCCGATAAAACGTCACCTTATCCAGCACCAGCAACGCAGTGCGCTGTTGCAGCAGCATGTCAATGGCCTGTTCCTGATCCACCACTTCTCTATAAGAAGGTGAATTCTGAATCACCTGATTAAATTCAGTACCGAGAATTGTGGCCGCATTATGAAAACTGACCACAGAATAACGACTCATCTCATGCATATTCTGCAGCGAGTCTGGAAAATCGGACAACGCAAATACCAGGTTATGAAACTCCAGATAAGGCTGACTATAAAACATCCCGGTAACAGGCTTTTCACTTTGTCGTGCTGCCATATCCAGTTGGTTATTTTGTAACATGCGGCTGAGTCTGGCGTGTGGAACGGCAACAAACTTCACCCGATAGCCAAGCTCATTCAGTAACTGTCGAAACAATTCAGTTTCAAAATGCAGGGTGTTGCCTTGTTTTTGTGGTGCGGTGTTTTGACTCAAACCGACCCTCAACTCTGTTTGCACTGAGCTTGCCAGGCAAGGAAAAGAACACAAAAGCACCACTAACCAGCCACTGATCTTATTCATTATTCCACCCTGCTCAGAAATTGTGCCCCAAAGATAAGTAGTAGCGATACGCCCTGCCATTCGTATCGTCTTCCGCCCGACCGTACCCCAGATAGACAGGGCCAAAAGGACTATCCCAGCCTGCAAATATACTGCCGGCCCAAATCCAGTCGGTTTCATTGGCAAGGCGTTCGAGCTGGATCATATTGCCATGCACCAAACCTTTTTCCAGTGAAGCGCCCAGATAAAAAGGTGAATTAATGATACTGAATCTGTTTTCACTCATTTTATACAAGTACACCAGGCTGCCAAATTTCACTTCGCTGCCAAACAGATAGTTTTTCGGATAACCAGACAGGTTTAATAAACCACCCAACGAAAACTGTTCCATTGCCACATCAGGATCGCCAGGCTTATAACTTTCATGACGCCAACGGGTGCGCAAAATATGGCGTTCAAAGAAACTACGGGCCGCCAGAAATTCAACAGCATGACTTCGGCTGCGGTAGGTCTGTCCAAAAGCGCTGTCATCCAGCCACTGCCAGTTGGCACTAATACGAAAACCCCTGCTTGGAAAAGCCGGGTTATCTAATCTATCCCAGACAAAATCCAACACTGGTCCCTCACGTTGATACCCCAGCTTGCTAAAACCTAACTCTTCCACCCCTGACACTGGAATACGGAAGTAGCCATCTTTGTCAGTCCAGCCCGAACTTAATCTGGCATGATCAGACAAGTTCCAGCCCGCTTTGGCTGTCACTGTAGTTTCTTTATTGGATAAATCCCCCAGAGATAATCCTTCCCTATCCTCCAAAGCCAAAATAGTGGTATCGCGCATTATTTGTGCACTGACAAAAGTGGCAGGGGTAAAGATGGGCCAATACAACTCTGAACTAATCAGTTTATCTGTACCCAGCGCCAATTCATTGTGCCACTCTGCACCCAGCTCAGAAATATTAGTGTAGGTATAGGACGCCGCCAGTTGGTAATATCTTTTATTACGGAAGTCATCTTCCATAGTAAAACGGAAATTCAGGTAACCAGGCCCCCAGCCTTTTTCCACAGCCCGAACTTTTAATCTGGTGTCTTCACCTTGTTTATTTTGCTCCAACTGCAAAGACACCCGCTCCAGCGTATCGACGCCATACACCTGTCGCAGACCTTCTTTGAGTTTTTTACTGTTGTAACTTTGGCCTTCTTTTAACGCCAGCCTGTGTAACAACACCTGATCGGACAACAGGCTTTGATTATCCAGCTCAATCCGATCAACCTGAACGCTGGTTGCTTGTTTTGCTCTGTGAGCCGCCAGCCACACCGGAAAATGTTCTGGATAGGAAAAACCGGCTAATGCTTCGGCTTGCTGTTGTGCACTCAATAGGCCAGCTTCGACGGATTGGGGTAACTTATCAAAATCCAGAGTACCAATGGTTGCTACATCCGGATGGAGCAATAAATCCTCTGGTCCTAACAAAGCAATTTGTTGGTCAACCACCTGACGCACTAAAAAATTGGTTAACTGATCAGTCACGGCAAAAGCAGAATCCAACTGTTCTTTACTTAGCAAGGGAGCATCAATAGCGACGGCTATGACTCTGTCTGCGCCCAGACTTTTTGCAATGCTGACAGGTAAGTTGTTTGCCACACCACCATCCACCAACACCCGGCCGTTAAGTTCCATAGGCCGCACTACTCCGGGGATCGACATAGAAGCCTGCACGGCTTGTAACAAGCTGCCCTGACTCATGACCACAGTTTCTCTGTTGGTTAAGTCTGCAGCCACAGCACGAAATGGAATTGGCAACTGGTCAAAATGACTATGATTTAACTGGGCACCATAAGCTTCTAAAATCAGCTCAGCCATAGCCTGACCTAACAACACACCTTTAGGGATTTTCACGCCTGAGCGACCTAAGCCCAGACCCAGCCGGATAGGATACTGATCCTGCTGCTGTTTGCGTCGCACAGGCATTTCATCACGATGCACTTTATCGCGAAAGCCTGTACTCCATTCCAAATGATCGAGGATCGTCTGGATTTCATCCGGACTGTGACCTGTAGCATACAAACCACCAATAAAGGCACCTATGCTGGTACCTACTATGAGGTCCACAGGTATACCTTGCTGTTCCAGTTGCCGGATCACACCAAGATGAGCACCGCCACGAGCACCGCCCCCCCCTAAAACTAAAGCAATACAAGGCCGGTTTTTGACTCTGGCACAAGGCTCCTGCCCTGTGACTTCAGACTCTGCGGCAAACAACAGCTCACTGAACAAAAGTACAACAATCCACAGTCCCCACTTTGCCTTCATGCACAGCTCCTCTGTTTTACTCTTCCGTCACTACAAATATCATTAAATACAAAGTTGAATAATCGGGTTATTTTTTGGTTTTAACGCTTTAGAGTTGAGTCCTTTCCGAGTTGTTGCTAAGGTTTCATCACGCTTGTCCGGGCTTTCAGTATTCATTGATATTTTTGAAGCTGCCGACACTCCGGCTCTGATACTTTTCTTATTTATCTACTATGACAGCATTCACAATTCGCTGCCACAACGAGGTCAAATGTTCGAATCATTGCGTAGTCGTCTGGTGGTATCGCTGGTTAGCTTGTTAACTGTTCTGGCTTTAGCCAGTGGTTTGGCAACGTTAAATGCGATGAAAAAAGACAGTGAGCAGCAAGCCCAACAAGTATTAAGGGTTGCAGCTAATGTGTTTTTACAGGCGCTGGAAAACAGAGCCAGTCAGCTCACTAACTCTGTCAGCATTCTGGCGAGCGACTTTGGTTTTCGTCGTGCTGTAGCAACAGCTGAGCAGGAAACGATTTTATCCGTACTGGAAAACCATGGCAGCAGAGTCAATGCCGATTTGGTGTTGCTTTTATCTCCTGACGGAGATTTATTGGCCAGTACCAGCACAGATTTAGACAGTGCCGATGTGAAACCTGTGTTTTTACAAAGCAAAGCCAGTCAGTCCAGCACATTAAACGATATTCTTGTATTAGCTGGTAATTCCTATCAATTAGTATTAGTCCCTGTCAGGGCTCCACAAACCATAGCCTGGGTAGGTATGGGCTTTAGCTTAAACAAGGAACTGGCTGAACAAATCAAAGGCATTACGGGCCTTGATATCAGTTTTACCACCAACAGCGACAGAGGCAATCAGACCTTACATTCCACTCTGTCAGCAGCAACACAACAGAGCCTGTTGCCTTTATTGCCTAATCTGGCAGGCACAGCTCAACAACCCTTCAGCAGTAATGAAGGTGAGTTTTTGTCTTTAGCTTTAGCCTTAGATCAACAGCAAATGCTATGGGCCGTGCTGCATTATCCCAGTGCCCGCTGGCAGGAGAGTTACCAGCAAATCCGCCATCAATTGTTATTCATTTTTGGTGTAAGTTTAACACTTGCTCTGTTATTGGCTTTTGTGATAGCCCGCAGCATTACTCAGCCATTACGTTTATTATCCGACTTTGCCAGCCAGATAGGCCAGGGCCTGACCACTGCAGATGTACCAGCAGCCAAAGGCGAAATAGGGGTACTGGGAAACACCTTACATAAGATGCAACTGGATATACGCAGCCGTGAAGCTGAACTGCTGTATCAGGCTGAACATGATTCCCTGACAGCGTTAAAAAACCGCGGTGCTGCCGAACGCAAGCTGGCCGAGCTTCTGCCCACTGAAGATGTGGGCTTACTGCTGCTGAATATAAAAAACTTTCGCCATATTAATGATGCTTTAGGTTTTGCCAATGGAGACTCTTTATTGCAGCAAATGGCACATCGTCTGGCTCAGCTTACTCCACCCCCTTTGCTTGCCGCCCGTTTGGGTGGAGATGAGTTTTTATTGCTGTACAACCAGCATCTGAATGCCTCGCAAGTAGAAGAGTTGAGGCTGCAACTGCATTCAGGTTATTTATTGGCTGATTCACCTTTGAGTTTAAAAGTGTCAGTGGGCGCCTATAACATTGCACCTGGCAGCGTACATGCCAACGATGCGATTCGACGGCTGGATATTGCGTTAAGCCATGCTAAAGAGCTGCCAGGAATGCTTGCCTTTTATCAGCAAGGTCAGGATGAGAGCCATCAGCGTGAGCTGACTATTCTGCGCGACTTGCCAACAGCCTTGCAGCAAAACCAGCTCTTTGTGGTGTATCAGCCCAAAGTAGAACTGGGCCAAAGAAAGTGCAGTTCGGCCGAAGCATTAATACGCTGGGTACATCCGGAACTGGGCTTTGTGCCCCCGGATGAGTTTATTAAGTTGGCTGAGCATTCTGGCAATATAGCGCTGGTTACCGAATGGATACTCGACACTGTGGCTGCTCAATTGGCCCTTTGGTATCAACAAGGTAAACATATTACTGTGGCCGTTAACCTGTCGGCCCATGACTTAACCAATCCACAGTTACCCTCAGACATTGCCGCTCTTTTAAAACGCCATCAGCTGCCGGCTTCAGTTTTAGCGCTCGAAGTTACGGAAGGTGCAGTGATGCAGGATCCAAAACAGGTGATCCAGATACTCACTGAACTTCGTACTATGGGAATAGAATTGGCGATTGATGACTTTGGTACAGGCCAGTCGTCTCTGGCGTATTTAAAACAACTGCCAGTGCACGAAGTAAAAATTGACCGGGCTTTTATTAAAGACATTGAGCACAATCAGGATGACGCTTTAATTGTCAGCGCGACCACTCAGCTGGCCCATAGTTTAGGTTTAAAAGTAACAGCCGAAGGTTTGGAGAACAGAGCTGGACTTGCGAAGTTGCAGCAATATCATTGTGATAAGGTGCAAGGCTACTTTTTCTCCAAGCCTTTAACATGCGAGCACTTCAGCGAATGGCTTCAACAGTTTGAAGAACAGAGCCAGCAGTGGTTCGAACAAGAGATAAGCCAATGAAAACAATTTTAACTGCACTGTGCTTATTGTTAGCCAGCGGTAGTCTGATGGCTGGTTCTAAAGTTATAGCCACAGGAGGCGCCACTAACATCGAAGGAAATTCGGGGGGCGGCATAGTGCCATGGGCAACTATCAACGGCTACGGCAGCAGTGATGAATGGTCAGTTAATACCTTTGCAGCCAGAGTGGGCGTGGATGATTTTACGCTGGACAGTTATGGTGTGGGTGCCAGTTTTAATAACCAGTGGGAACTGTCATTTGCGCGTCAAAAGCTAGGTCTCGACACCATAGGCGGTGAACTGCGGCAGGACATTCTGGGCATAAAATACAAAGTGGCAGGCGAATTATTGTATACCGCTATGCCGCAAATCAGTCTGGGTCTGCAGTTTAAGAAAAACCGTGATTTTGCTTTACCTTCGGCAGTAGGTGCTGGCGATGATTCAGGTTATGAGTTTTATATTGCCGCCACCAAAGTATTTTTTGATGCTGTAGCAGGCCGTAACTTGTTACTCAACGCCACAGTGCGCTCTACGGATGCGCATCAAACAGGGTTATTGGGTTTTGGTGGTCAGGGCCTTGGTCATAAACTGATGTTTGAAAGCTCAGCCGTTTTGCTGCTGAATTACAATCTTGCTGTTGGCACTGAATTTAAACAAAAACCCAACCAACTGGGTTTTGCTGACGAACAACATTGGCGGGATTTATTCGCCGCCTGGTTTATTAATAAAAATGCATCTGTGGTTTTGGGTTATGTCGACTTAGGTGATATAGCGGGCCTTACAGAACAGACGGGCTTTTATCTATCAGTGGAGGGCACATGGTGAAGTACCTGTTGCTAATAGCGACCTTAACCTTAACCGCCTGCCAGCAAAAGCCGGAAACCAGCTTGTACCAACGTTTAGGTGCAGAAACCGGCGTTGAAAAAATTGTCGATGGTGTTTTGTATGGCATCGAACATGATCAAAGCATAGTGCACCATTTTGCCGACACCGACATCCCCAGATTTCGTCGTTTGCTGATAGAGCAGTTTTGTGAACTCTCAGGCGGGCCCTGCAAATACAGCGGCGTCTCCATGCAGGAAAGCCATACAGGTTTTCAGATCACTCAGGCGCACTTTGATGCACTGGTCAATCATCTGATTACCGCTATGCAGCAGCAAAATGTGGCTATCGAAGCCCAGAATGAATTTCTGGCTATGTTAGCTCCTATGTACAAAGACGTAGTGTATCGCTGATGACCAGGGTAGTGTTTCTTGATGCAGCCACTATGGCAGCAACCGATCTGAGCCCTTTACAGCTGCCTGATGTCACTCTGACCCTTTATCCTCAAACCAGCACTGAACAATTGTTAACTCATGCCAGAGACGCTCAGGTGCTGATCAGCAATAAAGTGCCTCTGGATGCGAAAGCTATAGCGGCTTTGCCAGAACTACGCTGTATTCTTGTGGCAGCCACAGGTGTGAATATGGTCGATTTAATTGCGGCCAAAGCAGCGGGCATAGTGGTCTGTAATGTTCAGGGTTATGCGGGCACCGCAGTACCCCAACAGGTTTTTGCATTATTGCTACAACTGACCAACCATATCCAGTCATATAATCAGGCTGTACAACAAGGGCTGTGGAGTCAGAGCTCGCAATTCTGCCTGCATCTGCACCCTATAGAAGAATTGGCTGCAAAAACCATGACTCTGGTGGGTTATGGTGATTTAGGTCAGGCCACAGCTCGTCTGGCAGAAGCTTTTGGTATGAAGGTATTGATTGCTGAACGGCCAAATGCCACAGAAATACGCCCGGGCCGAACCGCCTTTGAAAACGCAGTTCGCCAGGCCGATGTGTTGTCTTTGCATTGCCCGCTTAATGCAGCTACAGAAAAGCTGATGAATACCAACACCTTAAGCTGGATGAAACCCACAGCATTGTTGATAAACACTGCCCGGGGTGGGCTGATTGACGAAAAAGCACTGGCTGACGCTTTAACAACAGGCCGTCTGGCCGGAGCCGCTTTGGATGTGCTCAGTGTTGAACCAC
Organism: Rheinheimera sp. A13L; assembly: GCF_000217935.1. Lineage (GTDB taxonomy): Bacteria > Pseudomonadota > Gammaproteobacteria > Enterobacterales > Alteromonadaceae > Pararheinheimera. The sequence continues at coordinate 23,838 of NZ_AFHI01000022.1, read as the reverse complement.
CAACTGCCAGCCATGTGCTGCTAAACAAGCACATTCCTAATCTGATTGTGACGCCACATGTGGCCTGGGCCAGCCGTCAGGCGATGCAACGTCTGGTGGGGCAACTATCGGATAACCTACAGGCCTTTATCCGTCAACAACCTGTTCGTCAGGTGTGAGACGGATAAAGTTATGCTGCAAGTCCAGCTCCAGAATAAAATCTGCACACTGTGGTAGTTGTCGCCAGCTCTCTTGCGTCAAACGTTGGAAGTACAACATAAACCCTTCCAGTTGTGCAGGGCTTTTTCCTCTGCCCAACTGTTGCAAAGGCTGTTCCTGCCAGGCCCGCCAGCGACAAACAGCCTGCCAATCCGGTGCATTCAGCCAAATCAGATGATCCAGCTCCTGCCAGACCAATTGATAATCCCCAGCCAGTTGTTGATTCACCTTATACCGCCATAAAGCATCAGGGTCCTGCTGTTGTTCCAACTCATTGATACTCTGTTGCAGTTCGGTATCCGACTGTGGTTTCAGCCCGATACACCAGCCTTCCAGGATCAGCAATCGTGCCTCTGTTGCAGATGTTGCTGTAGCCACTTTATCCAGACCTTTGTCATAACGACGCCAGTGCTGCGGTTCTGCTCGTTTAAATCCCTGCAACTGTGATAACAACAGTTCAGTGTCATGAGTACCAGGTACTCCACGTTCGGCAAAAAGTGGATGCCAGAGTCCGGCCCGCTTCAGCCTTTGGGCAGGTTCGAGATAATAATCATCCAAAGACACCACTTCAGCCTGAACACCCAATCCTGACCATAACTGTTGCAAAGCGACTGCCAGACTGCTTTTTCCACTGCCCTGAGCACCACTGATGCCTATAATGAAAGGCGTTGACGGTTGCAGATGACTTAATCTGCTGAGCTGTTTATTTGTTAAAATCTGGCTAACCATTTGAGCTTTCAGGCTATAAAAAAGCCACTGTTTTAGCCATAAATTGCTAACATTTTCAGTCACTAAGCACCTCGTCGTTTTCGTCTGGCTGTCTGATTTTCTTTCAGTTACACTGCGTTGACTATTTTTTGGAGAACTTCCGCATGCGCTTTGCTTTCTGCTTTTTTCTGCTGTTATTTGCGACCAGCACTTATGCGGCGGATCTAACCCAATTACTGGAGCAAACCAAAGCCAACCCCCAGGCCCGGATCGCTGCACAGCAAACTAAAGCTGCAAGCACTGCGACAGAGTATTTCCTGTTAGCTTACAGCCATTATGTGCTGAAAAATAAAGAAGCTGCGTTAGAGTTCAGTAATAAAGCTCTGACTTTAGAGCCTGACGCTGAGCTTGCAGCTCGTATTTTATTAATGCAGGCTTTAACTTTTGGTGTGTTTTATCGTGACACAGCCCTTGCGGTTGAAAAACTAAAACTGGCACAGGCTATTTTGCCCGAGGAAAATAGCCCTATGCTGCTGGCCTTACGGATGGACATTCTGGAAAGTTTTTCGCAAGCTTACAATCAGCAAGGGAAAACAGAGTTAGCGATGGAAGCCGCTGCAAAAAGTCTGACTCTTGCGACCCAGGCAGCAGATAAACAGCGTCAGTTGGATTCCATGATCATGTTGGGCCGCCTGCATTTACAAAACAATCATTTGACTAAAGCCTATCAGCATTTTAAATCGGCCTTGCCGCTTGCTATTGAATTGGCGGATCAACAAGCCATTGCCTCGATCAATATGCGTTTGGGTATGGCCTATCAAAAGCTTGGACAACACGAGCGGGCGTTGCAGCACTTTGAAGAAGCAGGCAGGCTTTATCAGCAGTCAGATAGCCTAAGCAGCCAGGTAAACGCTCTGATTAATATTGGCGACAGCCAGCTGGTGCTGAAACAAATAGATAAAGCGAAAGTCACCTACACCAATGCTCTGAAATTAGCAATGGATAGTCAGGATCCCCACATGTTGATCTCAGCTTATGTCAGTTTGTCAGAGCTGGCATTAGAGCAAAACGATCTGGATCAATCCGAGCAATTGCTGATCAAAGCCCATCAGCTAGCCAGTCAGGTCTCAGCACAGTCCATCAAATCCGAAACCGCGTTGTTCCTTGTTAATGTGTTTATCAAAAAACAAAACTACAGTGCCGCAAAACAATTGCTGGATGAAGCGGCGCCACAACCGGATAAACTTCCAGGTTATCTGAAATACAAACACTTAACTTTAAGCGCTGAATTGGCAGCCCTGGAACAACAATGGCAACAAGCCTATCAGTTAGAGAAGTCGGCCAATCAACTGGAAATAGCTCAATTAAACGACGACAGCAAAATACAGCTGGACAGTCTGCAAAGCAGCCTTGAGCTGCAGATGCAGCAAGAAAAACAACAGCAGTTGCATATAGCCCGGCATAAACAATTGCAGCAATGGCTGCTGATTAGTTTAGCCCTGTTAGCTATTGCACTTTTTGGTTTAATTCTGTCATGGAGCAAACAGAAAAAAAGTCGTACCGGTAGCATAGTGCAGCAACCTCAATGGCGCAGTTTTACTGAACTACTAACGCATCATCATAGGGTTAAAACTCAGGGACATTTGCTGGTGGTTATTCCGGCGCAAGCTACAGCGCTGATGAACAAAGGTATACAACAAGTCAACACAGATCTTGTTCAATTCAGGGCCGTTTTGGATCAGGCGTTATTTTGGGTTGAGCAGGACCAAGAGTTCTGGATGTATTATGCTTCAGAGCAGAGCGCTTATGAGGTGCAACAGCAATTGTTGCAGAGCTTGCCCTCCGACTATCAGCCTTATTCTGCAGTTTTACCGCTGCATGCTTTATTGTCTCAACGTATTTGCGAGCAGGACTTAGATGCACTGCGGGAACTGATTTGGTACAGCCTGTTTTTGGCACAACAACAAGGGCTGCAAGGCGCGTTGGAATTCCACTACCAGTGCAATCAGAATCGACCTTGCGCCTGGCAAACAGATAACCTGCGACAGGATTTATTTAATGCCATCAGCCTGGGCTTACTGGAAGTTCAGGCGAACGGCATTTCATTAAGTGACAAACTACAGCAGCAACTGGCGCAGATTTAAAGCTGTACTAAGTGTGCTGGCAGTTCAAACTCCATGGTAGTTTTTCGAAATGGACAAATAAACTTCAGCTTCACCGCCTGCAGCATCAAACCTTGTTCGTTTTTGTTGCCGGAACCATAAGCCGGGTCGCCCATCACAGGGTGCCCTGCAAGTGCAAAATGACGGCGGATCTGGTGTTTACGACCCGTGATAAGTTTTACCCTGATGATGCTGCTGCGACGTTCTTCTGAATAAGATTCGAGTTCAAATTCAGTGGTACAGGCTTTGTCATCCAATACTGCAGTTAATTGACCTGCTGCCAGCAGTTCATCTGAAAGCTGACCTTTGACTTCAATCCGATACTCTTTCTCAATTTTATGCTGTTGTATCATCAGACTAAAAGCTGCAGCGGCTTGTTTGGTATGAGCAATCAAGACTAAACCACTGGCTTCACGGTCCAGCCTGTGTAATAAAAACACCTGACGTTTGCCTTGCCAGTGCAGCTCTGCAAAGCGCAGTAAAGCCAGATGGTCTCCCCATTCATTGCCTTGCGACAACATACCTGCTGGCTTAAACCAAACACTGTAACCACGAGCTTCGTGAATAAGAACTGCAGGATCACAGCTGCGCTGCAGCAATTGTTCGTCGTAATTCAGCTCCAGACTGTCACCTGGTAATAAATCGGCCTGAGCACGCCGCATTCTTTTATTTTGTTTACCCCGGCGCCACAACACTGCACCTTTGTTCATTGCGTCTTTCAGCCGGCCTTTACTTAGTTGTGGCGCAGCCGCAACCAAAGCTTCAATAGCTTGTTGTGCTTCGGTGATTTGGAGCTTTTTTGTCAGTTTCAAAATATTTTCACTTAAAAAAGAGTTCAGCCAGTATTCATGGCCCTTGGCCTGTAATGATACCAAAGCTAAGGAGGCTCTGTGTATGCGTAAATTTTTTCTGGTCAGTTTATTTGCTGTAATGCCCTTTGTTACTTTGGCCGCGCCTGCAGAAGTCGCATCCACTAAAGAGTCATTTAAGCTGCCATCACAAGTGGCGGCGACAGCCAAACCTAAAGCGACACTGCGCAGCAGCGGCGCCTTAATTCAACGTGTCGAAAACAATGTATGGTTTGATAGCATAGATATTTCGTTTGATGCAGATTTAAATGATAACGGCTTTTATCATAGCCTCTATGTCCGCTTTGACGCCGACACTAACTACAACTCTGTGCCTGTCTATGCCCATTTTGCACTGAAACGCGCCGGAGCCCCGGAAGTTATTATTCATACCAGTTCGGTATTTACTTTATACGGCACCAGTGCAGACGACTGGTTTGCGATAGAAAGTGAGCTACTGCATAGCCTGCCACCAGCCTATTACGATCTGGTGATCCGGATTTATGATGCGGATTACAACGATTTGTTAGCCGAAATTTCGGGATTCGACGAACCCGCTTTAGCAGAACTTCCGCTGGAAGATTATTCTTATGACAAACCACAAGTTGTGATAATCAAAGAAGACAGCGGCAGTCTGGGCTGGTTAAGTCTGGTGGCATTGGTTGGTATAGCTCTGAGCAGGCGCAAACTTAAAGTCGTTTAATAAAGAATAGCCCCGCAACAAAGCGGGGCTTTTTTAAATCCTTTACAAATTAGCCTCAGCAAAAGATGCCAACCTGCTTCGCACTACCCCATTCAGATTAACAGTTGTGCTGCCCTCAAAGTTTTTGAAACGCTCTACGATGTAAGTTAAACCGGAAGTTACGGCAGTCAGGTAGTTGCTGTCTATTTGTGACAGGTTACCCGAACAAATCAGCTTAGTGCCTTCACCACAACGGGTGATGATGGTTTTCAGCTGAGCCGCACTTAAGTTCTGACATTCATCCAACAGTACTATCGCGTTCTGAATACTTCGGCCGCGCATAAAGTTCACTGACTTAAACTGGATATTAGCCTTGTCCATAATGTATTGCACACTGGCATGAGGGTGCTCATCGGTTTTATGCAACACTTCCAATGAATCGGTAATAGCAGCCAGCCAAGGTGCCATTTTCTCTTCTTCAGTTCCGGGTAAAAAGCCTATAGATTCAGCTATTTCCGGTGTATTACGGGTGACTATCACTTTGTCGTACAGCCCCTTTTCAATCACCAGTTCCAGCGCGGCAGCCAAAGCAATCAGAGTTTTACCACAACCTGCAGGCCCGGTCAGGATCACTAGATCCATATCCGGGTCCAGCAGAGCGTTCAGCGCCATCGCCTGATAAATATTTTTCGGGTGGATACCCCAGGCGTGTTTGTGCATCAGGCGTTCAAAACCTAAATCGAGAATTTTGATTTCCTGTTCGTTAATTTCCAGCACACGGCCCGCAAAAGTTTCGGCTTCATCAATCAGGTATTCATTCAGGTACGCATTAGGCAATACGGAGCGAGGCACAAAATGGTAGGTATCACGACCTTCGTTGTGGGTGCGGCAATCTTTGACTACAGACCAAAAATCGCCAGAAAACTTGTAATAGCCTTTGTATAAAAACCGCACATCGTCAATCAACTGGTCAGTACGGTAATCTTCAACCAGCTTCAGCCCTGCCCCTTTCGCTTTCAGGCGCATATTAATGTCTTTGGTCACCAGTATGACTTTGGTTGGCGCTTTTTCCCTTTGTAAAAATAAGGCGGTATTAATAATCAGATGATCGTTTTCGCCACCAGGCAAGCCTGGAATTTGGTCACTGATATGATGGTCGTTGATAATAAACAAATGACCGGCATTTTTTTCTTCAAGATGGCAAGGTAAAGCAACCCCCAGCAGCATCTCTTCAGGTGAAGCGTCTTTGAGTACATCTTCCAGCGCACGAATGGCAATACGGGCTTCACGGCTGACGTCTTTGTGTTTGTCTTTGATATGGTCTAATTCTTCGAGCACTGTCATCGGGATGACAACGTCGTGTTCCTGAAAGTTTAAGAAGGCGAAAGGTTCATGCAGCAGAATGTTGGTGTCCAGAACGTATATTTTTTTATCTTTAGCTCTTCTTCGCGCCATAAGCAGCTCCTTAGCAACAATAAAAACCATGAAAGTACATGGCAAAATACAACAATCCTTACTTCAACTCTGACTGGCTCCCTGATGTTTTGGTTCAGTGGGAAGGAAGATGTCAGTGCTTTTGTTCATTTGATCTAAGCTTAGAGCAAAAATGCACTGTCTGTATGACCAATAGATGACGATTTTTAATCTATGGAAAAAATACGTCATCACAGCTGATGCGGTCTCAGGCATTTCGCTGTACCATGGCGCGCCATTTTCTGCAGTGAGGACAAGATGATAAAATTTGCTTTGGGTCAACGTTGGATCAGCGACAGTGAGTCGGATTTAGGTTTAGGTACTGTGATTGGGCAGGAAGGCAGGATGCTGACTTTGCTGTTCCCGGCCAGTGGTGAAAACCGTCTGTACTCTATTTTGGAAGCGCCGCTGACCCGTGTACAGTTTAACCCGGGCGATACAGTCAAAAGTGCCGAAGGTTTCTCAGTATTAATCAGTGAAGTGGAAAGCAAAAACGACTGCTTTATCTATCATGGCACCCGCACTGACACAGAGGAAACAGTGGCTTTGCGTGAATTATTCCTCGATCATTTCATCAGTTTCAGTCAGCCTCAGGACCGTTTATTTGCCGGTCAGGTCGACCGTTTTGAAACTTTCCCTTTGCGTTTTCAAAGCTGGCAACATTTACACCAGCAACAACAAAGCACCTTGCAAGGCTTAGTGGGCGGCCGGATGAGCCTTATTCCACACCAGCTTTATATCGCTGAAGAAGTAGCCAAACGTCATGCCCCCCGAGTACTGCTGGCTGACGAAGTGGGTTTAGGTAAGACCATTGAAGCAGGTTTGATTATTCACCAGCAGGTACTGGCTGGTTTAGCCAAACGAGTGCTGGTCGTTGTGCCTGAGTCACTTCAACATCAGTGGCTGGTGGAAATGTTGCGTCGTTTTAACCTGAAGTTTTCTATTTTTGATGATGAACGTTGTGTTGAATCCTCTCTGGATGGCGGCAATCCGTTTGAAACCGAGCAACTGGTATTAACCAGCCTTGAGTTTCTGGTGAAAAAACGCAGCCATCATCAAAAAGCTGTGGACGCCGATTGGGACTTATTAGTGGTGGATGAAGCCCACCATTTGCAGTGGAGCGAAGAAGCATCCAGCACCGAATACCAGCGTATTGAAGAACTGGCTGAAGGCACCGCAGGTTTAATTTTGCTAACGGCCACTCCGGATCAGTTGGGCCATCAAAGCCATTTTGCCCGCTTACGCTTGTTAGACCCGAATCGTTTCCATGACTATCAGGCGTTTATTGCACAAGAGCAAAGCTACAAACATATCGCTGATTTAGCTGCTGCTGTACTGGATCAAAATCCATTGAGTGATATATCTGCTAAAGCTCTAAGTCATTTGTTGGCGGAAAGTGATATTAAGGCGGCGTTAGTCACATTACAAAACTCTGCCAGTACTCCAGATGAAACAGAGCAGGCGAAGCAACAGCTGTTAAATCAATTACTGGACCGTCATGGCACAGGCCGGATTTTGTTCCGCAATAGTCGCAGTGCTATTTCAGGCTTTCCACAGCGCCAGCCGCAAACCGTTGCGATGGAACTGCCTGAGCAATATAAAAACGCGTTAAAAGTACAGCAAGCCTTTAATAAACAACAAAGCCTCGAGCAAAAAGCCAAAGCCAGTTTATTCCCTGAGCGGGTATTTCAGGAGTTTGAAGGCAAAGCCAGCAGTTGGTGGCAGTTTGATCCAAGGGTTGACCACCTGATTGCGTTACTGAAACAACATAAACGCAGCAAATTTTTATTGATCTGTGCTCATGCTGATACAGCTATCGCACTGGAAGAGGCAGTTCGGGTTCGTGAAGGTATTCGCGCATCGGTATTTCATGAAGGCATGACTATTGTCGAGCGGGATATGGCTGCCGCTTATTTTGCTCAGGAAGATAACAGCGCTCAAATGCTGATTTGTTCAGAAATTGGTAGTGAAGGCCGTAACTTCCAGTTTGCTCATCATCTGGTGTTATTTGATTTACCACTGAACCCGGATTTACTGGAGCAACGAATAGGTCGCCTGGACCGTATAGGTCAGACGCAGGATATTCAAATCCATATCCCTTATTTTGCCGATCATCCGCAGCAAGTGCTGCTGGACTGGTATCAGCAAGGTTTACAAGCATTAAGCCAGACCTGTCAAACTGGTCGCTCAGTGTTTGAACATCTATCCACTGAACTGTTTGAACGCCTCTCTGCCAACGTTATGGACAAGGAAGCAGTTCAGGCGCTAATCGCAAAAAGTGCTGAGTTGAACCAGCAACTCAAACAAAAGCTGGAACAAGGCCGTGACAAGCTGCTGGAAATCAATAGTTCGGGTCGTGGTAAAGCCGACGAGCTGGCCAGTGCTATTGCCACTCTGGATGATGAAACCCGCCTGCCGATGTTTATGTTGCGGGCATGGGATGTGCTGGGTGTGAATCAGGACGACCGCGGTGAAAACAGTATGGTGCTGACCATGTCAGAACACTTACACAGCCACTACCCTATGCTGGACGACGATGGAGTCAGCGTTACCTTTGACCGGGCCACTGCTTTGGCACAGGAAGATATTCAGTTTTTAAGCTGGGATCACCCTATGGTTCAAGGCACTTTAGATATCCTGACCAATGAGCAAATGGGCAACAGCTCTGTGGCTTTATTACCAAATAAAGCTTTGCCTGCCGGTACTTATTTTGTTGAATTCATCTTTATCGTAGAAGCCAGCGCGCCAAAAGAGCTGCAACTGGGTCGTTATTTACCTGTCACTCCTGTGCGTTTGTTGTTGGAAAAAAATGGGAAAAATCTGGCTGCAAATGTGGGTTTTGAACAGTTTAATAAGCAACTCAAGCCTGTAGGCAGACAACCTGCAGCCAAGATGGTGAAAGCTTTACAAAGCTTTATTCACCCTTTGATAGGTAAAGCTGTGGAGCAGGCCACTGTGCGCCTTATCGAAGTACAGCAACAAGCCCAGGAATTAATGCAGCAGAAATTAAAGGCTCAAATAGAGCGTTTACAGGCACTGCAGAAGCTGAATCCGTCTGTGCGGCCGGAAGAAATTGCACATTTACAACAACAGCAACAAGAATTAACAGATTACATCAGTAAAGCCAGGTTAAAATTTGATGCGCTGAGGGTCGTGGTTGTCAGCCATGACTAAAAGTGAATATAATGTTGCTTGAGTATAAACCACCAACAGAACCTTATCTGGACATAGTGTATCAGGATGATGATATTTTACTCCTGAATAAACCCAGTGGTTTGCTGACAGTGCCGGGCAAGGCGCCTGAACATAAAGACAGCCTCGAGTACCGCGTACGTCTGGTTTGGCCGCAAGCACGAATAGTGCACAGGTTGGATATGGCAACTTCAGGTCTGGTTGTAATGGCAATGCATGCTCAGAGTCAGCGTGATTTAAACAGGCAGTTTGAATTACGTCAGACGAAAAAACGCTATTTAGCCCGATTAGAAGGTCAGGTTTCAGTCGATTCAGGTGTTGTTGATTTGCCTTTAATCTGTGACTGGCCCAACCGGCCCAAACAAATGGTGCACTTTGGATCCGGTAAGCCTTCTTTAACGTATTTTAAGGTGCTGGAGCGTACTTCACACCAAACGAAAGTAGAACTTACTCCCATTACAGGACGTTCGCATCAGCTGCGGGTGCATATGTTATGGTTGGGACATCCGATACTTGGGGATAAGTTTTATGGAACTGAACAAGGAAAATGTTCAGTAGCCCGACTTCAATTACATGCCAGTTCTCTGAAGCTAAGACACCCCACTTCAGGAACTGAGCTATATTTTGAGGTTGATTGCCCGTTTTAGCATCAGGATAAAAAGGCAATGAAGAAAACTGTTAACCTAAGGTTCAGTTTTTTAAGGTAAACTTGGTACCGATGTGAGTAAACCGATGGATATCGGACAAAAACTTGTAATAACGAGCGACTAACTTTGCTTAAATTTTTTAAGCAAACAGAATGGCCGCCGAAATTGACTCTTAGGAGATATGGATGAAACTAAGTACTAGCGCAATTGCCATTATGGCAACTTTATTATCGACCACTGTTTTAGCAAATAGTTCAAAGCCAGTTGTAACTGACCGTGCTTTTGGTTCAGTTTTCGCTGAATACTACCTGCCAGACGGTGACAAGACTGAATCTCTTGAATGGAACTACCTGGATAAGGGTTTCGGTTACGGTTTCGAGCTTGGCTACAACATCGACGAAACCTGGGCTGTGCGTTTTGAATACGCAAGAGACCGTCTGGAACAGTTAATTTCTGACAACAAGTTTGATGCAGACCGTTTTGGTGTAGATGCGTTATACAACATCGCTGGCACTGGTATGTACCTTGTTGGTGGTTTGAAGCATTTTGAAGTTGAAGGCAGCCGTGACACTCAGGCTGTAAACATTGGTGTCGGTTACCGTCACTATGTTGGCGAACGTGTGTCTTTATTTGCTGAAATGAACCGTTTCCAGGGTCTGACTAACGACAGCTATGGCGATGCAAACATCAAGCTTGGTGTTTCTATGCTGTTTGGCTCAGCGCCAGCAGTTGCAGAACCTACTCCGGCTCCGGAGCCAGTACAGGCTCCTGTAGTAGTTGTTGCTGACAGTGATAACGACGGTGTTCCTGATTCAAGCGACCTGTGCCCGGGCACTCCGTCTACTGATAAAGTAGATGCAAATGGTTGCTCAATCTTCACTGAAAAAGAAGTGAACTTCACGTTAAAAGCGCAGTTTGCTAATGACTCAGCTGAAATCAAACCAGAATACAGCTCAGAAATCGCTGACTTAGCAGCTTTCCTGAAGCGTTTCCCTGGTACTGATGTTGAAATCGGTGGCCACGCTTCTAACGTAGGTGGCGCTGCATACAACCTGAAATTATCAGAGCGTCGTGCTGATGCAGTAGCTAAAGTATTGTTAAACGAACATGGCATCAGTGCTAATCGTGTAACAGTAAAAGGTTACGGTGTTTCACGTCCAAAAGTTGAAGGTAACACTCCAGCTGCTCACGCTGCTAACCGCCGCATTGAAGCTGTTGTAACCGCAACTGTCAAAGAAAAAGTAGAGCGTTAATCTCTTCCGCTTCGAAAAACCGCCGCAAGGCGGTTTTTTTTTGGTTGATTCTCATCTTTTGCAGCTATAACTCAGTCTGTCCGATAAAGTTTAGTCGCACTTTGCCGATACCCTGCTCAGGTTCCGACTTTCAGAGTAACGTCTTATGTCATCGAAAATGTTAGCTTTTTTGCTGTTACTCAGTCTGTATGCTCAGGTCACTGAAGCTGTGTCTATGGAAGACTGGCATAAGGCCGATCTGAGTTGGCAATTACCTGCAGATGAAATCACAGAGCTGCTGGCTGGTGACAAAAGCTTTCTGGCATTAAAAAGAGCAGCATTTACGGCAAAAGTTAAAGGCACTATGTTGTTTATTCCTGATTGGTCACAACATGCGTCTAGCCCTAAAAATCTGAATTTGTTACGAAAAGAGTTTAATGACTATGGTTGGGACACTTTGGCAATAGCAGTGCCCGACGCTCCTTTAAGCGATGATACACAAGACTTAGAAAACTACAAAAACCAGTTACAACAACGCATTGAAGTTGCAATGACCAGCGCTATGGCAGAAAACAGTACGGTGATCGTTGTGGCCCAGGGCAGCAGCGCAGCTTTGATCAGTCAGCTTTATGCCGATAAAAAACTGCAGGAACCTCAGTCACTGATTTTGCTCGAAGCCTATTTGCCTGCGGCAGATCAACAACGCAGCTTACCTCTGGCGATAGCAAAACAGCAGGTTCCCACTCTGGACTTGATGCAACAACAAGGTAATCAGCAAGTGGCAGCGCAGTGGAAACTACGTAAACAACTGGCCAGGCAACAGCAGAAATTATTGTACCGCCAGCGGGAAATCAGTGGGCTAATCGCACAGGCTGAAACCCAACAGCGTGTATTCAAAGAGATTTATGGCTGGTTAAGCTATCAGGGTTATTAAATTAATTTTTCCACTGATAAAAATCTATTAAACTACTCACCACCGCTATTCCCAGCCTTTTCACCGGAGACACCAGATTATGTCGCCTCTGCTCCAGACGGTCTTGTTGCTGACCGCCAGTAATATTTTTATGACTTTTGCCTGGTATGGCCATCTCAAGCACTTTAAAAGCTCAGCTTTGTATGTAGCGATCGCCGTATCCTGGGGTATAGCCTTATTTGAATATATGCTGATGGTGCCAGCCAACCGGATAGGTCACCAGGTGCTGAGTCTGGCTCAGCTGAAAATTCTGCAGGAAGTCATCACTTTGAGTGTTTTTATTCCATTCGCAGTGTTCTATATGAGAGAGCCTTTTAAATGGAATTATGTCTATGCTGGCTTGTGTCTGCTGGGCGCTGTGTATTTCATGTTTTTCCGCGATTAGCCACGCTGTTTACGAATTAACTCGTAAGCCGCTTGAATATCCTGAGTTTTTTGTTTAGCCACATCCATCAGTTCTGGCGGCAAACCCTGCGACATCAGTTTATCCGGATGATGTTGTGCCATCAGCTTTTTATAAGTCTTTTTTAACTGCACCTCTGAACTGTCGGCGCTGATCCCTAAAATTTTATAAGCATCCGTCAAACGGCTTCCTGCATCCCCAGGTCCGTTGCTACTGTTTTTAGCAAAACGGGCTTCAGCTTCATAACGACTGAGCATCTGTTCAAACTGAACCGCATTGATGCCTAATGCAGATGCCACCTGAGTCAATATCTTTTGTTCTGCACTGCTTAAATACAAATCGACATAAGCAGTACTGATTTGAATTTCTAAAAACATCAGCAGTACATCTGACCTGGAGCGATAAACAGACCTGAATTCAGCCAGTTGTTCCAACAACGGAAAATCCGCCTGCTTACCATCCCTAAATGCGGCCTGCGCCTCTTGCTTCTGTGTTGCAGTTAAACCTAATTGGTCCATAAAAACAGTAGCTTGCTGAATATGGGACTTAGTGACTACCCCATTTGATTTAGCGATATGGCCCATCACTGCAAAAGTGTTGTAACGGAAAATCCCCTGAGCCTCAGACTTGTCGCGGGAAAAACCGTTAAAACCACCACGACTGGCGAATGCTCCGCCATAGGATTTATCGAACCAGTGACCTATCAGTAAACCAATAAATAAACCGGGGATCTTCAGCAGAGCCATGCCAAACAAGGCACCAAGAATTTTACCCCACATGTTCAGACTCCAGTTGCGCCGATAATTCAGTCAGTCGCTGCACAGTACCAATGTCGTGCCATACCCCCTGATAAAGCTCTGCCGTCACTTGATGTTGTGCCATCGCATCGCGTAAATAAGGCGCTAATTTTTGCTTACCTTCAGCCACCAGACTAAAAAACTCAGGGCGGTAAACCGCTATGCCACTGAAAGTAAAACACTGAGCTGCTTCAGCCAAAGCCAAACCTGTTTCACCGATACCAAAATCGCCCTTGGGATGCTGTGGCGGATTAGGCACTAACACCAGATGAGCAAGACTGTCAGGAGCTAATTTACCCATCAGTTGCTGATAAGGATAATCACTGAATATATCGCCGTTGATGACCATAAAAGGTTCATCCCCCAACAGCGGCAAGGCTTTTTTGATACCGCCAGCGGTTTCAAGGCCTTCGGCACCTTCGTTTGAGTAACGGATCTTCACACCAAACTGCTGACCAGTGCCTAAATGCTCTGGCAACAAATGTCCTAGCCATGCAGAATTAATGACAATATCCTGCACTGCGGCGGCACGGAGCGCTTCCAGATGGTAGTGGATCAATGCTTTACCAGCCACAGTTAACAAGGGTTTAGGTAACAGATCCGTTAAAGGTCGCATCCGCTCACCACGACCAGCTGCCAGTATCATTGCTTTCATCTCAGGCCTTAGCCTCCAGTGCTGGTTGTACTTTATTTTTCAGCCACAGATCCAACTCATACAACTCTGGGTAATGCTGAGTAACCTCAAGTACATACTCAAAGACACGAGGTAAATCAGCGAGATAACCCGACTTTCCGTCACGGTGGTACAAGCGGCAGAAAATACCACAGACTTTAATATGCCGTTGTAATCCCATCCAATCAAACCAAAGCTGAAACTGCTCAGCACTGACCTTGGCAGGCAACTCATGAGTGGCTTTGAGGTGGTGGTAAAACTCCTGGCTTAATGACTGTACAAGCTCAAGAGGCCATTTGACATAACAATCCTTCAGCAAAGACACGGCGTCATAAGTCACAGGGCCCGTAACCAGATCCTGAAAATCAATCACGGCCAGACTGCCGTCCTGTTGTAACATCAAATTACGGGCATGGTAATCCCGGTGCATACCGGCCTGAGGTTGCTGCAACGCTGTGTCAGCCAGCAACTGGAAATGCCTTTGTAACATAGCCTGCTCTTGTTCATTCAGTGTCAGCTGCAAATGCTCAAGTAAAAACCAATCAATAAAAATCTGCATTTCACGCAGTAAAAAAGCTTGATCAAAAACAGGTAAAGGCCCTGCACTTGTAGCACTGATGGTGCGAACCTGAGCCAATTGAGCCAATGCCTGACGATAGAAGTCGCTGACCGTATGCTGCGTTAATTCAGACAACAACAAAGTGTCGCCCAAATCACTGAGCAGTAATAAGCCCTGCTCAAGATCCTGGGCAATAATTCGGGGAACCTGTAAACCCGCCTGTACAAATGCTTGCTGCGTGGCAACAAAACGGCCACAGTCTTCCGCTGGTGTGGGAGCATCCATCAAAATGTAGCTGTTTTGTGCTACTGAAAAACGAAAATAACGCCTGAAACTGGCATCTCCGGTAATAGGATCGAGGTGAATAACCTCATCAGGAAAACACGCCGTCAAAAAACTTTGAATTAACTGCATTCGAGCTGGCACTTCAAACCCCGTCAACTGGTCAAAGTCAGCACTATAACGGATTAGCAGGATCCGGAAAATTGATTTATTATAGCGGGCTAGGTGTTCTGGTCCTTTTCACCTGTTTCACGTATTGTATTAAGTAGGTTGCATGACTCATTCTCTGATCTATCGCCTTATTATCATGGCGCTTGGTATTCCTTATCTTGCCCATGCAGAAGAGCAAACACCTCAACCTATTCAGCAATGTTATAGTGCTGTGGAGATCCCGGCCAAGTTGAGTCAGCTATCAGCAAAAGACAACAGACTGCAAATATTGTCTGACCGAATTCGCATGATGCAGGACCAAACTGCATTATTTGATGGCAATATAGAAATCATTTATCGCGACACTATGTTAAACGCCGCTAATGCACAGGTCAGTCAGAAAAATCAGACGTTGCTGGCCAGTGGCGGCATTCAGTACTACAGCCCGGATTTAAAAGTCAGCAGTAGCCATTTCACTGCTCACCTCAAAGAAGACAAAGCCATATTAGGTGAAGCAGATTATCAGTTGGTCAGCCAGTCTGGTCGCGGTTTTGCTAAAGAAATGAGCGCAGATAAACAACAAATCAATCTGACCGAAGCCAGCTTTACCACCTGCCCATACAACGACAGCAGTTGGGCATTGCATGCTGATGAAATTAATATTAATGCCGATGATGGCTGGGGTGAAGCCTGGCATTCGGTCATTAAAATTCAGGATGTACCCGTTTTCTATTTGCCGTACATGACCTTCCCTGTCAGTGATAAACGCAAAAGTGGTTTTTTGTTTCCTAAGATTGGCAGTTCACAGAAATTAGGCGTGGATTTTGAGACTCCTTATTACCTGAATCTGGCCAGCAACTATGATGCCACTATCAGCCCTCGTTTTATGAGTAAAAGAGGAGCTCAGTTAAATACCGAATTCCGTTATCTTACCGAAGATCACAATGGCCGGTTACAACTTGAAATTTTACCCGATGATAACGACAAACCCGCAGGCTTTGGTAGTCGCTATTTAACCCACTTCAGCCACAGTGGTGACTTGTCAGACCGTTGGCGTGCCAGTGTAGATTTTACTGATGTCAGCGACGATGCTTACTTGTCTGAATTAGGGTCTGACTACAACAACCAAAGCGATACCCAACTTTACCGGCAAGCCAGCCTTAATTATTTCGGTGAGTATCTGAACTCAGAAATTCGCCTGCAAGGTTTTGAAATTCTTGGAAACTATCTGCCCTCTTACGCCGCCTTGCCACAAATCGACCTGAGCTCTGCTGCTCCAATGGATTTAGCTGCAGGTTTTGAATTTAACTGGCACAGCCAATACGCCCATTTTCGCAATGACAGTGCTCTGATCAACAGTGCAGACCGTTTACATCTTGAACCCAGTATCCGTTGGCCTTTAATCACACCAGCGGTCGAGTTAGTCGCAGAAACCAGTTTGCTGCATACCCGTTATCAGCAGAATACCGACCAAGATAATTTATTGGTTCAAAAAGAAATCAGCAGAACAGTGCCCAAAGTCCAGATCAATGCCAAACTGAATATGGAAAGGGAGTTGAGCTGGAAAAAAGCAAATTCATTGCAAACCTTTGAACCTCAAATACAATACCTCTATATCCCCTATCGCGATCAATCGATGATTGGACTGTATGACACAGCACCTTTGCAAGACGATTATTATGGCTTATTCCGTGAAAACAGATATTCGGGTCTCGACAGAATTGCCGATACCAATCAATTGACTATAGGCTGGACAACTCGTTTGTATGACTCACAGGATACAGAGTTGTTCCGTTTCAGTCTGGGTCAGATTGTATTTCTGGATGATCCGCAGCCCATAGACAATTTACTGCCGGACGCCAAACAACCTGCTGATTCGGTACTGGCCTCTGAACTATTGTGGAACTGGAGTGAAGGCTGGTACTTAAATACCGCATTGCAGTATGATTCGAGCAATGAGCGTATGGTGAAAAGCAACGTCACTTTGGATTACATAGCAGATGATAAAAGTCTGATCCAATTGAACCACCGCTATAGTCGGGAGGTCTCAGACTACGAAATTGCACAGCTGGGCTTTTTGGGGACCACACCCATTGATGATAAATGGAAACTGATTGCCAGTTATTATCGTGACATCAACAAGCATCATATGATAGAAGCTAACCTTGGTTTGCAATATGAGTCCTGTTGCTGGGCAATTCGAGTGGTTGCTAAGCGCCAAATCAATACCAACCTTGAATTGGCACTGAATGATTTGTCCCAACCTCCTACTTTTGATAACGGTATAGCCGTACAATTTGTATTAAAAGGTTTTGGTGAGGGTGCTGGTTTCTCAGTCAACGACATGTTATCGAACGGAATTTTTGGTTATAGACGCCCATATTTACTAAATAATTAATGTAGGAACCTATGAAGTTACAACTTTTGATTGCCAGCTCTGTGGCCGCATTTCTGGTCTTTTCGAGCCAGGCGGCAGAACAAAAGATCGACGGTGTTGCAGCCATAGTCAACAACGGTGTCGTATTGGATACTGAAGTGACAGACATGGTCAACAAGGTGAAGCGCAATGCGCAAAGCCAGGGTCAGACCTTACCTTCAGACCGGGCTTTACGCACTCAGGCACTGGAACGGTTAATCAGCAATAGCTTACAGATGCAAATGGCTAGCCGTATGGGCCTGCAAATCACAGACCCACAATTGGATCAGGCGCTGGAAAACGTTGCCCGCGGCGAAAATCTGACGATGGAACAATTTCGTCAGCGCATAGTGGCTGAAGAAGGTGACTATCAGCAATTCCGTGAACGTTTCCGTGAAGAAATCACCACAGGTGAAGTATTACGAGCCAACGTGCAACGCCGTATCTACATCAGTCCACAGGAAATAGACAGCCTGATGAAAGTGATGGAAGAACAAGGCGCATCCAATGAGCAATACAATATAGGTCATATTCTGATTTCTATTCCAAATCAGGGCAGCACTGAAGAAATTACCGATGCCAAAGATCGCGCCGACAAAGTGATGAAGCTGTTACGTGAAGGCAGTGATTTCAAAAGACTGGCTATAGCGTCATCGTCTGACAGCACTGCGCTGGACGGTGGTGATATGGGCTGGATGAATATCAACGAAATGCCAACATTGTTCTCCGATGCGATTCGTGGCAAAAAGAAAACTGACGTAATAGGTCCTTTACGCTCTGGTGCTGGTTTTCATATTCTGACTATTTTTGATATTCGTGGCGCTAACGTTGCTGAAGCGAACGAAGTGAAATCACGCCATGTCTTGATCAAACCATCCATTATCATGAGTGAAGAAAAAGCCCGTGACACTTTGAAGCAATTTGTTGTCGACTTTAAAGCAGGCAAAGCGGATTTCGCCGAGTTCGCCAGCGCAAACTCTGAAGACCCGGGTTCCAAGTTAAAAGGGGGCGATTTAGGTTGGGCTGATCCGGCTATGTACGTTCCGGCTTTTCGCGATACGTTAAACAACCTGCAATTACAGGAAGTTAGCGAACCTTTCCGCACCGAACATGGCTGGCACGTAGTGCAATTATTAGAAAAACGTGTGGTAGACATGACTGCAGAGAAAAAGCAGGATCAAGTGTATCGCATGTTGTTTAACCGCCGTTTTAACGAAGAACAGGCCAATTTTTTGCGCGAACTGCGTGATCAGGCCTATATCGAAGTATTGGCAGACACTGAATGACATTAAGGATAGCAATCACCCCAGGTGAGCCGGCCGGTATAGGCCCTGATCTGGTGGTGATGTTGGCGCAAAAAGACTGGCCAGTGCAACTGGTCGTCTGTGCGAACGCAGAAGTTTTACAACAAAGAGCGGCAGCATTAAACCTGCCGCTTCAGCTTTTACCTTATGAGCCAAATCAATCCCCACAGCCGCAGCAAGCTGGCACTCTGACTTGTGTTGATTTCACGCCAGAAGCAGCGGTGGTCGCTGGACAGTTAAATGAAGCCAATGGGCGTTATGTGGTAGACACCTTAAGATACGTAGGTGAAAAGGCCATGTCTGGCGAATTTGATGCCATAGTCACAGGCCCTGTGCATAAAGGTATTATTAATAAAGCAGGCATCCCCTTTAGCGGTCACACCGAATACTTCGCTCATCTGTCGAATACGCCTTATGTAGTGATGATGCTGGCCACTGAAGGTTTGCGAGTTGCGCTGGCCACAACCCATATACCACTGGCCTATGTAGCCAAAGCCATCACTAAAGAACGCTTGCACAAAGTGATTTCGGTGTTGCATCACGACTTACAAAACAAGTTTGCCATCGCCTCTCCCGTTATTTATGTCTGCGGTTTAAATCCGCACGCCGGGGAAGACGGGCATCTGGGCCGCGAAGAAATAGATATCATCAGCCCGGCTTTGGAAGAATTACGTTTACAAGGCATGAACCTGATAGGTCCCTTGCCTGCCGATACCTTGTTTCAGGCTAAATATCTGGACCATGCCGACGCAGTCTTAGCTATGTACCATGATCAGGGTTTACCTGTGCTGAAACATAAAGGCTTTGGCCGTTCGGTGAATATCAGCCTTGGTTTACCCTTAATCAGAACATCAGTCGACCATGGCACTGCGCTGGATTTAGCCGGCACAGGAAAAGCCGACCCCGGAAGTTTATTCCATGCCCTGGAACAAGCCATTTATTTAGCGCAAAGAGCCAAGTTATCACATGACAGATAAAGTACACCTGGGACACACAGCCCGAAAACGTTTTGGTCAGAACTTCTTACACGACCCTGTCGTCATTGAACGTATTGTGAAAGCCATAAGCCCAAAACCAACGGACCTACTGGTCGAAATCGGCCCGGGTTTAGGTGCGATCACTGAGCCTGTTGTCGAAAAATCCGGACATTTGACCGTAATTGAATTAGACAGAGATCTGGCCCAGCGTTTACAGGAACACCCTGTGCTGGCAGATAAGCTGACTATCCATCAGGCTGATGCGATGAAATTTGATTTTCGTCAGTTAGTACAACCTGGCAGGAAGTTAAAAGTATTCGGTAATTTGCCTTACAACATCTCTACTCCGCTGTTGTTTCATCTGTTTGACTATGCTGACGACATTGAGAACATGCATTTTATGCTGCAAAAAGAAGTGGTCGAACGTATGACCGCTGGTCATGGTTCCAAAACTTATGGCCGTTTATCTGTCATGACGCAGTTTTTTTGTCATGCAATGCCAGTGGTCGAAGTGGGTCCTGGTGCCTTTAAACCAGCTCCTAAAGTGCATTCAGCCGTGGTGCGGCTTATCCCGAAACCAAGTTCAGAACGCCAGGATGTACCTGTTGCTGTATTAAACAGGGTCTGTCTGGAAGCCTTTAACCAGCGCCGTAAAACTTTGCGTAACTGCTTTAGCAACTTTGCAACAGCGGAGCAAATTATCGAAATGGGAATAGATCCAACCTTGCGCCCTGAACAATTAAGTGTGGAGCAATTTATTGGTATCGCCCGTTGGCTGCACCAGCACGAGCAACAACAATTATGAGTCTGAGTTTTGAAATTCCTGTCTCGGTCGAGACATTTTATGTGGCCGCTCAATCGGATCCTGCTTTAAACAGGTATGTTTTTGCTTACACCATTACCATCAAAAACCATAGCACTGAAACAGTGCAGTTACTCAGACGTTATTGGCTTATCACGGACGCCAATGGCAAAGAAACCGAAGTACATGGTGAGGGTGTGGTGGGTGAGCAACCTCAACTGGCGCCAGGTTCAAGTTACAGCTATACCAGTGGTGCAGTGCTGGAAACTCCGGTAGGCACGATGCAAGGTCATTACGAAATGACCAGCCAAAGCCAGTTAAGCTTCAAAGCTGCCATACCTTTGTTTCGTTTAGCTTTGCCCAATATTCTGAATTGATCTTATGGCAAGTTACGTCATTGGAGATGTTCAGGGCTGCTTTAAGCAGTTGCAATCGCTGTTAATTAAAATCCAGTTTGATTCAAAGCTAGATGAATTATGGTTTTGTGGCGATTTGGTGGCTCGTGGTCCAGACTCATTAGCAACCTTGCGTTTCGTTCGTTCTTTGGGGGATAAAGCTAAAGTAGTGCTTGGAAATCATGATTTGCACTTTTTGGCCTGCGTTTATGGTTTTGCTACAACAGATCCAAAAGACCAACTGGACGAATTATTACAGGCGTCTGATCTGCCTGAACTGGTAGATTGGCTGCAGCAACAGCCTCTGCTACATTTTGAGCCAGAGCGGAATCTCTTGCTGGTCCACGCTGGGTTGGCACCGAATTGGGATTTACAGTCTGCATTGGACACAGCTGCAGAAGTAAGCCAACTGTTAAGAGAAAGCCCCGAAACACTATTTGCAGTTATGTATGGCAATACTCCAGCCCTTTGGTCTGAAGTTAGCACCAATGAAGATCGCTGGCGTTTCGCTATTAACAGTTGTACCCGAATGCGTTTTTGTCTTTCAAATGGAGCACTTGAACTCAAAGAAAAGCGCCATCCGGAAAAAGTAAGTACGCTGATCCCTTGGTATGAATTCTGGAAACACAAACCACACCCACAGATCTTTTTTGGTCATTGGGCTGCCTTAATGGGATATAGCCCTGTTAATGGAATTTATGCGCTGGATACTGGTTGTGTTTGGGGAAATTATTTAACAGCCTATTGTATTGAGACGGCACAGCGTTATAGTGTTTCTGACTAAAAATAACGCTATAATGCGACGTTGTTTCAAAATGTTCTATTTTGAATTGTTTATTGTGTGGTGACAGGGTCAATGATGCCCTTTTAGCCTGGATACTGGGAGTAAAGTTATGAAGTTAACGGTAGCACTTCGGATTATTGGTGGTTTTGGTGTTATTTCACTACTACTGCTTGTGATCGGTATTACCTCGTACATGAGCTTGAATAGTATCAATGCCTCAACCACGCAAGTAAATGAAATCTCTATACCGGCACTTGAGAATAGTGCTGTGTTGCAAAGTGAATTCGTCAAAATGAGCAAGATCAGTTTGCAGGCTTTTTATGCAACTGAAGTAAAACAAGTCAAAGAATTTGAGAACCAGTTCGGAGCAGAACAGGTTTTATATGAGACTGCAGCAAAAGCATTACAAACTGTAGTTTCAGAAGAAGAGACTCTGGCGAACTCTTTTAAAGAAGTTTCAGCCGCTTACACTGACTTTACTCCTATCAGTAAAAAGCTTTTCGCTGAATTAAGTAAAAGTCTGAGCTTACGTGATCAAATTGCCTCTCAGTTATCTGATGTTGAATTAAATTCAGATGATTCAGCCTCTTTACTATTGGATTTCAGTGATGTCAGAGACGTGACCCGTCGTTTTCCTGAAGCGAGCAAAGCAGCAACTGAACTGGAAACAGGTTTAAACACTCTGGTCAGCGTAGTGGTTGATTTAACCCGTACCACCTCAGCAACAACGGCAGAGACTATTTCTAACGAAGTAACGTCTCGTTTAGAAGGCGTAAATCAGCAGATGAACGCTATCAGAACTGAAGCTGGTGCTACTGTTGATATGGTCGCAGATTTAGACGAAAAAGTTACTGCAATTAATGAGTTACTTGCTGGTGACGAAGGTATCTTAGGCTTAAAATCACAAATGTTGGCAGCTTCTGCCGAAGCACAAAAATTACTGGCTCAGGCAGAAAGTCATAACAAAACAGCCTTGGATGGTTTAAACCGCTTGTTATCCAGAGCCCGCACAGTGGCTGGCGAGATCCAGGCCGGAGCTCAGTCTGATGTATCAGGTGCTATTACAACCATTTTCCTTGTAGTGCTTATATCCATTGGTTTGGCTGTAGGTATCGCCATGGTAACAGTGCGCAGCATCACAGTTCCATTGTCTAAAGTGAACGAAATTTTAGGTGTAGTGGCTTCAGGTGACTTAACCAAACGTCTGGATGATAAAGCTCAGGACGAATTTGGCGACCTGGCACGTAACTGTAATCAGGTTATCACCAACTTACGCCAGTTAATTCAGGGCATTATTTCCCGTTCTACTCAGCTTGCAGCTGCTTCAGAACAAACATCGGCTATTACAGTAGAAACCACTGCTGCTATTCGTGAGCAGAAGTCTCAGGTGACTCAAGCCGCGACAGCGACCACTGAGATGAGCAGCACTTCCCAAGGCGTGATGCAGAGCTCTAATGATGCTCTGGCTGAAATTAAAAATGCTGACGGTGAAGCTGAGCGCGTCAAAGTGATTTCTGAAAACAACAAACAGACCATACTGCAGTTGTCTAAAGAAGTGGATCAGGCTTCTACCGTGATCAACAAATTACATAAAGACAGTGCTTCAATCGGCAGTATTCTTGATGTTATTCGTGGCATTGCTGAGCAAACCAACTTGCTGGCATTAAACGCTGCTATCGAAGCAGCACGTGCTGGCGAGCAAGGTCGTGGTTTTGCGGTGGTAGCTGATGAAGTTCGTTCATTAGCAAGCAAAACTCAGGCTTCGACTCAGGAAATTCAGGCCATGATTCAGGTCTTGCAAACCGGTGCTCATGCGGCTGTAGAAGCCATGAACAAAGGCAAAAAGCAGGCAGAGAACTGTGTGACTCAAACTGAAGTGGCAGCACAAGCCTTGGAATCTATCACTAATGCGGTGCATCTGGCTCATGACATGAGCGAACAAATATCTCATGCTGCAAAAGAGCAGAATCAGGTATCAAACGAAATCAGCCACTTATTAGAATCCATAGTCACTATTGCTGAACAAACAGCCTCTGGTGCAGAGCAAACCTCTCAGTCCAGTCATGAAGTGGCTCGTTTAGCTGAAGAGTTACGCCAATCTGTAGACCAGTTCAAAGTCTGAACTGGTTAGCACCTATGGCCCATAGGGAGCTTTGTTGCCCTGAAACACATATAAAAAAT
>NZ_AFHI01000023.1 GCF_000217935.1 Rheinheimera sp. A13L | reverse complement strand
GTAGTCCTATGTGACTGGGGCTAGGAGCGCAGTCAACAAAGCTGCGGCTTCAAGGACGACGTGTATTTACCCTAAGTAATTGGAGTTGCAGCAAGGCGACAAGTGAACTAGACCCCAGGAGCATAGTAGTCCTATGTGACTGGGGCTAGGAGCGCAGTCAACAAAGCTGCGGCTTCAAGGACGACGGGTATTTTAGCTATTCATCCATTGCTGTACCGCCGACACCAACTCATCAGGATGGAACTTGGCAATAAACTGATCAGCACCCACCTTTTTCACCATGGCTTCGTTAAAAACACCACTTAAAGAGGAGTGCAGAATAATATGCACATGACGTAAATGCTCGTTGGCTTTTACTTCAGCTGTTAAGGTATAACCATCCATTTCCGGCATTTCGATATCAGAAATAATGAGTGGTACTCTGCTGGAGATATCGCCGCCCAACTCCTGGGCTTTTGCTTCGAGCCAATTCAGCGCCAGACGGCCATCATTCACAGTTTCAACATTAATACCTATGGTAGATAAAGCACGTTTCACCTGATTACGGGCTACTGCTGAGTCGTCAGCCACTAAGACAGTTAAATCTTTAAAGTCTGCGTTTTTCGCTTTGTCTTTCACCGCTTCACTGACAGTTTCATCTACCGGAGATATTTCGGAAAATACTTTTTCCACATCAATAATTTGCACCAGTTTTTTATCAACTTCAGTCACAGCAGTTAAATAATGTGAACGGCCTGCGCCATGAGGCGGAGGTAAAATTTGCTCCCAGTTGACGTTGACAATACGGTCTACCCCACCGACTAAAAAGCCTTGGGTATTACGGTTGTATTCAGTCACCAGAATAAAAGCATTGGACAAATCGGAAATTGGTTTACCGCCAGTGGCCTGACTTAAATCAATCACTGTCACAGGCACACCACGTAAATGCGCTATACCACGCACATGAGGATTGGCGCCTGGCAATTCGCTAAGTTCAGGGCAACGTATCACTTCACGCACCTTAAATACGTTAATGCCATAAGGCTGAGGCCCATGCAGACGAAACATCAGAAGTTCGAGGCGATTTTGACCGACAATATTGGTGCGTTGGTCAACTGAATTCATCAAACTGGTCATAAGGTACACCTCTTCTTACTAAAATTTTGTCGCCCAGACAGGCTTTATGGCACCAACACAGAGTAGTACTGACTTAGCTAATCGACTAAATATCAGATTTACTTAACTTTTATTTTAACCCAGGCTCGATTTATTATACAGACAGCTTTTGGTCACACTCTTGATCTGTATCATAGCTTATCGCCTCAAAATGAAAAATACGATAAAAACTAAAATTTAGCAACAGTGTACAAACAGAGCTGACACTACAAAACAGAAAAAATGCGAATGAGTTAATAGCATAGCTGGCATACAACAGATAAACAGCGGAAAAAATAAACTTTATATTAATAAAGTGAGGGTCTCAGGCTGTGGCAAGGGGAATGAAACCAGACAAAAACCAATCCACTTAACCAAACTCACATTTCTGTTTTATCGGCAGCTTTAACATCACAGACGTCTCCTTGCTGTCTGACAACCAACTCACCTCTGCACCAATAGCTTTAGCCCGGTGTAATTGACTGGCAAGCCCCCTGCCACCGCTTTGAATGGCATCATTCAATTCAAAGCCACAGCCATTGTCAGTCACAGTAACAAGCACATGCTCAGCATCCAGGCTGGTACTCAGTGTTACTTCCGTGGCTTTGGTGTGTTTGATGATATTGGTAAAGGCTTCCTGCAAAATCCGTAAAACGTGTAGAGAACTTCTGGGATCGAGCCAGTCCAGCGGCGGGATCTGCGCTACCTTCCACTGCAAACGAATGCCGGTATTTTCAAGCCTGGCCCCCAGACGAAACCTCAAAGTGGCCAGCAGCAGCAATAAATCGTCATCGACAGGCTCTATAGAATCAATAGCCAGTTTCAAATCGTCAATACAGTCTTTCAGTACACCAGCCAATTCACCCGACTGCATTTTGCCATTTTCAACCACTCGTAAAGCACTGACCAGAGACGAACCTAAACCGTCATGCATTTCCTGCATCAGCCTTTGTCGTTCCTGCTCCAGTGTCTGAGATTTTTCAATAGCACGCAATTTTGCATTACTGCTGGCCAGTTCAAAGGTCATGGTAATAGCGGACAATGTTGTTTTAGTGCTGTTCAACAGCTGGCCCAGCAAGGCCAAAAAGTACAAAAAACCCGCCATAGCCAAGGAATGGTAAATAATGTCTTCCATAAACCAGAGCTTAGAAATGATACCTGTGACTTGCGGCAAGGCAAAAGCAAGATAAAACAGCGGAACAGGCGACAAGGTTGCCAGACTCCCCCCTAACATGCCGGCAAAAACCCCCATCACTAAAATGCCTTCAACGTCACTGACATTACTAAGCACCAGCCAGCTCAGCAGCCCCCAGATGCAACCGTCAACCAGATGCAGTACGGTATATATCATGGCTTTACGCCGGACTTTCACCTCAAGCCTTGTGCGGTTCAGACAATACCAGCTGTAAAGTTGCAGCAGCAGGTTGGACGAAACAGCCCCAGCCGCCCACCAGTGCAGGTAGGGCGTATTGACTTCATTCCAAAGTGTCCACCATACCAACAAACAAATGGGAATAATCACCAGAGTGCTGCGAAAGTGCCGCATGACCAGAGTGAGTTGTTGCTGTAAGATCTGTGGTTCTGCCAGACGAAACGGGTTATACATATTCAGGCTCAACTCAGTACAGAGTAAGTTTCACTCTTGGGATTAAAAACAACAGCTTATTTGTCCAGTAACCCCTGGATCCTCGCTTCATAAATAGCTTCGGTTTTAGAATTTACTTTCAGTTTGGCGTAAATACGCCTGATGAACGTCAGTACAGTGTGATGAGAGACGGAAATTAAAGCCGCAATTTCATTGGAGGTAAAACCTTTGGTGATTAACTCCAATACCTCTTGTTCTCTGGCTGAAAGAGTAACACAGCTCTCATCCGCCTTCACAGGAGCTTTAGTCAATGCCTGCTCTGGCCGGAACCGCATCAGTATTTTACGGGCGATCAGCGGACTAATAGGGCTGCCCCCCGAATGCAAACTACGGAGTTCACTGATTAAATTCTGTTGGCTGCTGTCTTTTAATAAATAGCCAGTAGCACCGGCCTCAAGCGACTTCATCACATTGGATTCATCGGCAAAGGTGGTACTGACCATAATGTTGCAGGTAGGCCATTGCTGATAAGCCTGTTGCACCAGGTTGATACCTGAACCATCAGGCAAACCCAAATCGACAATTAATATATCCACTGGCGGCGCTTTGAGTAGTTTTAAGCCTGCTGCCAGAGTTCCGCTGACGGAGACTAAAGCCATATCTGGCGCCAACTTCAGCGCTTCTGCAACAGCCCTTTGAAAACCTGTGTCGTCATCCACTAAGGCAACTCGCACAACGGACGGATTAATTTGCTGCGGCATAGGCGAAAACTACCTCAAAAGACGGAAAGGCTATCCTTGTTTATCACTTTATCGGCGTAAAGGAAAAACACTCTGTTTTTCACTGTCGTTGCCAAATGCTGCCAAGCAGTGCTGTTGGGTAGTGCCCCAAACAGATCGTCGAGTATAGCCTAACTAAATTGTTGTTTAGCCTTCAATTTGTCACTAGTTCTAGTGACAGACTGACTCCTGACTGAGCGCCTATGATGAATGCCAGTCCAGATGACAAAACAACAAAAAAACGCCACAAGGTAAAACACAAAGTCACTCAACGACCCAATGTATATATCAGGCAACAGGAGCTGTACCCATGCTAAAACGAGGTCCGTTTCCGCCGAGACAGCTGTATCCCATTGCAGTCTCACTGGCGGTTTGTAGCTTAGTGGCCTGTACAGCCAACACCACTCCTTTTGGTCAATCCGGCCACCTGAGTGCTGGAGCCGTTGCCAGCCAACGTTACCTGCAAAAACCAACAGGCCCGGTCCAACAAAATTTGACTGAAGGTATAGCGGCTCTAACCCAGGGCAATGCAACAAAAGCAAATCAGGCCTTTAATACGGCTATTTCTTTGGATATGCACAATGCAGCTTTACATACAGCCAATGCATTGGCCTATCAAATTCGCAGCCGCCATGGTGAGCGGGATTTATTTGAACTGGCTGAAACAGGTTTCCTGATCGCACTGGAACAACAACACGACTCACAAAACGCCGTGTTACAGCTGGCTCATTTGTACCTTGAAAATAAACAATATAAACAAGCTCAGCTTGCTGCGGCCTACGCCCTGAAGCTGGATGCCGCTGATCCGGAATCCTTGCAGTTGCTGGCCAGCGCTTCTTATTATCTGGGGGAAACTGAGCTGGCGTTATGGGCAATACAACGACTGCAAAACATAGCGCCTCTGGATGCAACCACAAGCCGTATCGCCCCTCTTATTTATAGTTCAGCCGGATTAACGGCTGACGCCATGAAGCTTTATCAGAGCGCACAGCAGAACCTCAATGCACAAGACCAGCAAAAACTCAGTCAACGTCTGACGCAGTGGCAAAACTCGTATCAATTAAATGATACAAACCAGTTGCCCCATGAAAAGAGCAACATAGTGTCTCTCCTTCAGCCTGCAGCCTCAGTAAAAACCGCCGATGCATCAGGCCCGTTGATGTATGCCTGGTCTGACTGCGTACAACGGCTTACACCAGTTGCAGAAACATCAGAAACAGATTCAGGTTCAGACGATTCAACGACTCAAGGTGTGGCTGTGGATGAAACCAAAGTATTGCCGAGCCTGCCCTCACCTTGTTTAGGACGGCCCTTGCCACAAATGGCCGTCATTGATGTGGTGATTTTGCGAAACAACCAGTTGAATACGTCCAGCACAGGGTTAAATTTGCTGGATAATCTGGCTGTCAGCATTCAGAACACCACCAATAAAATAACCACGACCACCTCAGGTGAGCCTGGCGTCACCAACACCACCTTAACCAGAGATATAGGTTTGGGTACTTCAGCAGGCGGGGCTATTGCCTATTCGCTGAATATTGCCAATGTGACAGAACAAACCACCGAAGTGGTGGCCCGCCCCAGCTTATTGGTGCTGGACAGGCAGTCTGCACAGTTTTTCTCGGGTTCAAATATTGCGGTGGGGCTGGCTGGCAGCGATGGTGGCTCAAGTTCATTTAATCAAATCAATGTAGGGGTCAGTCTGTCAGTTACCCCCACTTTTATTGACGATGAACATATGCTGTTGAACGTCAAAGCCGCCCGCACCTTTTTTGAACCTATTACCGGCTCTTCCACCTTCTCGCAATCCGTGCAAACTTCAAGAAATACGGTGTCCGCCGCCAGCAGTGTCAAAGTCAATGAAACCCTGATTTTATCCGGCCTGGTGGAAAGTGAAGTCATTTCCGGCAGCTCAGGTGTGCCTTTGATTAAAGATATTCCGGGTGTAAAAAACCTGTTTTCAAGAAATACCCAACAGTCCTATAAAAAATCTGTACTGATCCTGATCACCCCACGAAGGGTTCCAAGCTACGACAGAACACTTCAAGGCGCCGAAACCGCAGAGATACAAGCTGAAGAGCCCGCAGAGACTATTAAAGAGTTGCGCCAGTTTGCCCACAAAGAACTAGGCGAAAAATGGCCTGATCTGATGGCCCGCACTCAGCCTATGTCGCGCAAAGTTCGTGCTTTTAACGCCAGAACCAACGATATCCAACTGGATGACTGGTTTGCCCTGCCACGGATGCAAAACATTTTACAAGAGGTGACTGAACCTTAAATCAGACTGTTTAACCCATAGATTTTATTGCGCGTTAACTGGACAGGTCGCGCCCATCAGATCACTCAAACCTGATGGTCATCCTGACCCACAACAACCGGAGCTACCTAATGACGAACCTGAAAAAACATTTCACTTTATCTATTGCTGCAACAGCAGTGCTTTTATTAACTGCAGGCCAGGCTCATGCTCAGTCAGGCTCACGCCTCTGTGGTTTTATTTCAACAGATACACCGGGTAAAGTAGGCCTGTTATACGAAGCCAGAACCAAAGATGCGTCATACAAAAAGCAATGTGATGAAGCCATCAGCAAAATGAAGAAAAAAATTGAAACTACTGCTGAGCTCAAAGCCAAAAACTGGCAGGAAGTAAAACGCTGGAAATGTGAAGACGTAGGTAACAAAGGCTTTGTCAATCCAGGTGAAAGTGCTGACATTTGCGAAAAAATGGAAGCCAAAGTAGGTTACAAAGTCGTCAAAAAAGGCCCTGCAGCAGCCGAATACACAAAACAATAATTGTTTTGTCTGAAGCCCTGTAGGGAACAGATTTAACCTTTGATATTCAGCGGGTTGCGTATTTCTCCAGCAACCCGTTTGTTGTTCTATATGCCGCACTCTGTTCAGCCCTTGCCCCTGACTTGCACTATCACCCTGACTTTAATTTTTATATGGCCTGAGCTTAATTTGTTTTAAGCTGTGATCGACAGAACAAAAACCATGGAACTCATATGAAATTCAAAGCATTAAGCCTGCTGACTTTATTGGTTTGCTCCAGCCCGGTTTGGGCGGATGAACAATATTCTTACACTATTCTGGTCGACAACGGCGTAAAAGCCGGCGAGCAGATAGTGAAGATCAGTGACAGCGGAGAAATCAGCGTTCGTTATATTTTCAAAGACAATGGCCGTGGCCCTGAACTGGATGAAAAAATCAGCTTAAACAAAGAAGGCTTTATTCAGCAGTATCAGGCCAAAGGCAATACCACCTTTGGCTCTGTCATTAATGAAAGCTTTAAAGTTGAAGGCAATAACGCCAGTTGGAGCACAGGCCAGCAACAACACCAGGTTTCCTACTCAACCAATGCCCTGTATTTACCTGTCGATGGCTCGCCTTATCTGGCTTCTGTTGCCATAGCTGCTATGGCAAAGAGTGGCAAAAACTCTTTACCTTTATTGCCCAGCGGCACTTTAACCCAGCAAGTGGTCAGCGAATTGATGGTGGATAACGGCGGCGAAAAACAACAGATTCAATTACTGGTGCAAACAGGAGTAGGTTTTGAACCCAATTTTGTCTGGGCCACCAAAGGCGATACACCGCGACTTTTTGCTTATTTAGCTTCTGGTTATCTGACATTGATTGAAGATGGCTGGCAACACAATGCTAAAGCTATGCTGGAGATGCAGCAAAAAGCAGAAATTGTATTGCTGGAAAAACTGGCTGGCTTACCCAAAAAGTTAACCGGCCTGACTGTAGTGCGTAATGCCCGTATTTTTGACAGCCAAAGTCTGAAACTAAGCGCAAGCAGCGACATTTACCTGCTGCGTGGCAAAATCACCAGCATAGTGCCAGCCGGAACCTTACAAAGCCCGGTCGCTCATGAAATTGATGCAGCCAACCGTATTGTGTTACCAGGCTTGTTTGATATGCATGGCCACCTTTCTCGTTGGGAAGGCCCGCTGCATTTAGCAGCCGGAGTCACCACCTTACGGGATATGGGCAATGACAACGCCACTTTGCAGCAGATGATGGATGAAATCAGTGCTGATAAGTTGTTGGCCCCGACTATAGTTCCAACAGGCTTTTTAGAAGGCGAAAGCGCCTATTCTGCCCGCAATGGTTTTGTGATTAAAGACTTAGCAGAAGCCAAAAATGCCATCGACTGGTATGCAGCCCATGGTTATCCGCAGCTGAAAATTTATAACTCGTTTCCAAAAGAAATTCTTAAAGAAACTGTAACTTACGCTCATAGCCGTGGTTTGCGGGTCAGCGGTCATGTACCTGCTTTTCTCAAAGCTGAAGACGCCATAGCAGCTGGTTTTGATGAAATTCAGCATATTAACCAGCTGATGCTGAATTTTTTAGTCAAACCCGACACAGATACCCGCACCTTAGACCGTTTTTACCTGCCTGCCAAACAAGTGGCTAATCTGGATTTGCAGGGCAAAGCAGTGCAGGATTTTATCCGGCTGTTAAAAACCAATAACGTGACAGTGGACCCTACACTGGCTACTTTTGATTTCCTGAAAAAAACCGATGGCACTGTAGGCGAGCCGTGGCGCGCCATAGTTAGCCATCTACCGCCTGATATTCAGCGCTCTTACTCCAGAGCAGAACTGGATATACCTGATCAGGCCTCAGCCGAGCTTTATGCCAAATCCTACGCCAAAATGGTCGAATTTGTTGGTTTGATGTACAAAGCTGGCATTCCGGTGGTGGCAGGCACAGACGAGCTGGCTGGCTTTACTTTACAGGGTGAACTGGAGTTATTAGTGAAAGCCGGACTGACAGCAGCCGAAGCTTTGCAGGTTGCTACGTTAAACGGTGCACGCTACAGCAAAGTGGAGCAGCACAAAGGCCAGATTAAAGTGGGTTTTGACGCCGACTTATTGCTGGTAGATGGCGACCCAACCCAAAATATTGCCGATATCCGCAAACTGGCCCTGGTGATCACCCAGGGCAAAGCTATGGTTCCAACTGACTTATACCGCAAGCTGGGCGTTGAACCTTTTGTCAAAGGACAGGTGAAAATCCGCGACTTTGCGACAGAAACAGCACAAGGTGGCGGCAAAACCCGGCAAGGACACCGGCATTTGCATTAATTTAAATTTTTCAAAGCATAAAGCCTCAGGCCTATACTGAGGCTTAGTTGCTCAGACAGCGCTCAGGTTTCTGTATTTTTAAAATAAGGAACAAGCCGATCAATAAAAGTTCGCAGCGCCAATGACTGATGTTTTCTGGAGCGATAGACCGCATAAATCCCCAGTGAAACGGGTTCGTAGTTTGGTAATACATGTACAAGTTTGTTCTCATTGATAAGTGCCTGTACCGCATGCCGGGGCTGTAAAGAAATACCCCGGTTTTTTAATACAGCATGCAGTAACAACGAAGATTCATTTGCGCTGTAGTTGCCAGACACTGCAGCAACCAGAGGCTGTTCATCCTTAGTGAAATGCCACAGGCTTTTACCAAAATTGGAATACATTAAAAAGTTATGTGCGGCTAAATCATCAGGGTACACCGGATAACCATGCTGTTTCAGATAACTTTGAGTTGCACATAACACAGAGCGGCAAACCCCAAGCGAACGGGCAATCAGATTCGGGTCCAATTCGTTGGTAATACGGATAGCCAAATCGATGCGGTCCTCCACCAAATGCGTCACCTGATTACTGACATGCACGTCAATACGCACTTTGGGGTAGTCATCCAAAAAGGCATCAACGACCCGGGGCAATAAATCCTCAGCAATAAATTGTGAGCAGGAAACACGGATAGTGCCTTCTGGTAAGGCCACTGCATTGTGCTCTAAAGGTGTCGATACTTCTTTGGCTAAATCCAACAAAGCTCGACAATTACTGAAGGCTTTTTCACCTGCTGCTGTCAAAGTCAGTTTGCGGGTGGATCTGTGAACCAACTGAGCACTGGCCCATTGCTCCATTTCAGCCAGGTAGCGGGTCACCATGGAACGTGACATATCCAGCGACTGAGCAGCGCCGACTAAACTGCCCTGCTCTACAATACTTACAAAAACTTCAGCCGCTTTAATTCTGTCCATTCTTTTCACTATATGTTCGATTTATGCAATTAACTATTGCCAGATCTATGGTTTATTGCAAGCCATTTGCAACATACACTTTTCTTCCAGTCGTGAATTGACTAAAACGCAACCGAATAATACGGCTTGCCACTGCTACCCCTTAAAACGGACCACAACTTCAGAGGTGATTATGCAATTTTTATCCAGATTAGTTCAGGCGGGCGCTTTGTTAGGCATGATGTCTATAGCAGCCAACGCATTCAGTGCGCCACTGCAAACCACAGTCTTTAACCCTCAGCAAAAAAGCACTTTTCCTGTCAGCTCAGTTTTAATTACAGGTAAAACTGAAGCTATTTTAGTGGACGCCCAATTTCAACGGAATGATGCCTTGTCTGTCGTCGAACTGATTAAACAATCAGGTAAAAAACTGACGACTATTTATATCAGCCATGGCGATCCGGATTTTTACTTTGGTCTGGATCTGATCACTGCGGCTTATCCGGATGCCAAAGTGCTGGCCTCTGCCCAAACGCAAAATTACATCAAAAAATCTATGGATGCGAAAAATGCCTATTGGGGACCGATACTGAAAGAAAATGCACCACAGAAACTGGTGGTGCCAGAAGTGATGACAAGTGACACTTTATTGGTTGACGGCGAACAGGTCAAAATTGTTGGACTGAAAGGCCATGACCCTAAACACACATTTGTCTGGATCCCTTCCAGTAAAACTGTTTTGGGTGGTGTTGTGGTCTTTGGCAATATGCACGTGTTTTTAGCCGACACACAAAGCGTTGAATCACGCCAGAACTGGTATCAAACCCTGAATGTGATTGAACAATTAAAACCAGAGACTGTGATCCCAGGCCACGTGTTGGGTGACAAGCCTATGACGGTGCAGGCTGTGACTTTTACCCGCAACTACATACAAGACTTTGAAGCCGCAGCCAGCACTTCAGCCAATTCAGCTGAGTTAATAGCAGCAATGAAAAAGAACTACCCTGCTATTGGCGGTGACAGCATTTTAGGTTTAAGCGCTAAAGTCATTAAGGGCGAAATGAAGTGGGGTCAATAGCCTGCCCCTCTGCTGAAGTAACACTTTTTTGGCAAAAGTCAGCTTAAAGAGCAAAGTTCAAAGAGGGTAACAAAATGTGCCAGAACATCCGACTGATGTTCTGGCTTTAGAGGAGCTTTTTAGAAGTAGTAATTCAGGCCAACAGACAGATTGCTGGACTTAGCTTTTATCTCATAAGGCCCTTCAGTGAAGGTTTCATCCGGCAGTTGAATGTATTCCAGATTCACAGCAAAATTGTTGGCAAATTTAACTTCAGCGCCCAGGCCTAAAGCGATACCATTGACCGTATCTGTTTCTGAGAACGAATACGAAGAACCTGTCTCTTTGTAGCCAAAATCAGTTTTGCTGTAGCCTGCAACAGCAAAAACTGAAAAAG
This sequence comes from Rheinheimera sp. A13L, assembly GCF_000217935.1. Taxonomy (GTDB): domain Bacteria; phylum Pseudomonadota; class Gammaproteobacteria; order Enterobacterales; family Alteromonadaceae; genus Pararheinheimera. The sequence continues at coordinate 212,117 of NZ_AFHI01000023.1, read as the reverse complement.
CATCAGACAAACTGTAGTTGGCTCTGGCTAACAACATAGTTTGCAGATCGACGCCAAACTTTTCGCTGTAGTCGCCGTCGCGGTCAGATTCATCTTTTACACCAGTTCCTAAACGGGCTTCTACTGCAAAATAGTCATTGAATGAATAACCTGCCAATGCCGTCAGGCTGCCAAAATCCACAGAAGCATCACCACCGCTGGCTTTTAAAGTAGTTTTGTTGTACTGACCACCAAAGTAAAAGTTCTGCATATCAGCCTGAACTGCAAAACTACCTGCTAAAGCACCAACCAACACCATTTTTTTAAACAACATAAAACGTCCTATTTTATTTAGTGAAATAATTGCGGCGGTTTTATATCTGAAATAAGTTTGTTAGTAAATAGTAACGGCTAAATAACATCATCAGTGGGGGTGCGGACGATATAACTAAAGAAGCAATAAAAGAGGGGCAAAGTGTGGGCATAGTCCTGACCATGCCCCACTTCGTTTGATTTATTGCGACAGGCCTGCTGTTATTGGCTGTACATCCAGGCCATAACCTAACCAAACCGCACCAATCAGCACCACAGAAGATGCGATCAGCAGTTTCACCATCAGTGGCCAACAAAAACGAAACCAGTGGCCGTAAGGCACACCGGCTATACCTATAATACCCATCAGCACCGCATTGGTTGGAATAATCATATTGGAAAAACCATCGCCAAATTGGTAGGCCAATACAGCCACTTGCCGTGGGATCTCTAATAAATCACTCAGCGGCACCATCAGCGGCATGGTGACATAAGCCTGACCACTGCCCGAGGGGATAAAAAAGTTCAGGAAGGTTTGGATCAATAACATACCAACAACCGCAATTTCAGCGCCAACGTAAGACAACGGCAACGACAAACCATGCACCAGCGTATGCAAAATCTGACCATCTTCCATCACTAAAGAAATTCCCCGCGCCACACCAATTAACATGGCTGTGGTGGTGAGTTCCATTGCACCTTCGATAAATTTCTGTGCAGCAGTGTCCGCTGAAAGCCGGCCAATCACTGTGGTAAACAAACCCCAGGCAATAAAGCAGGCGCTTAATTCATACAAATACCAACCGTGCGCCCGGATGCCATAAGCCACCACACCAATGGTGCTGACAAAACTCAGCAGGATCAGCCGGTGCCGCCAGTTCAGCTCCGGGTAACCTGGTGTCGCTTTGTCGCCCAGTGGACAAGGCAAACCGGCCACCATCGACTGTGATGGATCCGCCAGAACTTTTTTGGCATAGCTCCAGACATGGTGAAAACCAATCAGCACAAAAGGCAGGAAAATAGCCAACCGCAACGCCATGCCAGACAACACCGGCAGATCAGCAATTTGCTGGGCAATCACTACGGTAAAAGGGTTGATCGCTGACACACCATAACCAATACCATAACCGGCCACCGTCATACCCACTGCGGTCATCGCATCCAGTCGCATCGCTTTACACAGCGCCACCAAAATAAGCACAAAGGGAATATATTCACCGGCAGTACCTATAGCGCTGGACGCCATGGCAAAACAAAACACCACCATCAGGATCAGCATTTGTGGCCGTTCGCCGTAGCGGCGCAATAAGCGGCCGATCAGCGCATCCACTGTGCCGGTGGCGCGGGCAATGGCCAACACACCGCCTAAAATCAGCACAAAGAAAATGACATCCTGGGCACTGGCGAATGCCCTGGGTATAGCTGTTAATAACTGCCAGGGACTCAGATAGTGCCGCTCTTCCACCAGCGCAAAAGTGCCTGGCACCACAGCAGCACGGCCATTGGCAAGCGTTTGAGTTTCAAAAAAACCCTGCGGCACAATCCAGGTGGCGATCATTGCCAGCACCATCATGCCAAAAAGTAGCGTCAGGGTATGAGGAACCTTGATAAATTTCTGCATTATAAATATTTCTTTTTCAGTTCGGAGCTAAGCGCGCCAGTATACAAGAAAAATTCCGCACCAACACCCGCAACCTGAAGTTAACAGGAGACATCACCTAAGCTGCACTTTTGCAACATCAGCTCAAGTGTCAGAGCGGCGACGCCACAGAGGTTGAGGGATGATGACCGAGGACAAGGGCTCGCCAAATAAGGGGATGAAGACTGATAAGTTTTCTGAGTTTTAATGTCTTGATGCCAAAGCTCTGCCTTAGCCACTAGACGGGAGGTACAATTGAGTGATGCCCATGCGTTATATCACTGGGTGTGATTGCAAATGGATCAGTCTGAGGAATGTGGCGCACTGCTGCTTTGCAGCGAGTGCAGCCCTGAACATCGGGATAACTGAATAAAGCTAAATCAACGCGACTTCAATATCATCCTGGTCAAAACCAAAGACGCTACCATCAAAGTCTACCGACAAACGGCAGCTGTTTCCCGGTGAAGATATCCGGACTATATGCCCAACCTGACCATAACATTCGCTGGTTGAGTCAATAACTATTACATCAAGACCCACAGTCCACAGTGGTTTTGTCATCAGTTTCTCCAAAATTGACGCCTGATTAATACAACAGGTATTAATCATTAGCCAGGCAGTGTACGCGAATTGACCTTTTAAAGCGAGATAAGCTTGCAACTGCTTTACCAGCATGCTAGGGAAGCAGCATGTTATCGGTATGTGTAATAAAGCCAGAGCCGTATAAAGATGGTGCTGTCCTATGCAGCTAAAACCACCAGATATGAACGGCCTGGAGTTACAGCTGCATTTTTAATACATTGCATATCAAAGCACACAGATTATTTGTCAGGTTACTTTTTGAGCTTTCACCGAATAAATCAACGGAACCTGCTGACCTTTATGCAGCAACTGATAACCAAAGTTGGGCACATAGTCTAAGCCGTTAAAGCAGTTGTAGGGGCTATATTTATACTCAGAGAACCCTTGAATGATGAGTCCTGCTCCAATCAGCGCTGTAATGACTTCGCTTAGTTAGACAACACACTTGTTAGACCAAGGCCTTTAGCTAAACCACAATAACCAGTGCCAAACCACCAGAGCAAGCTTAATGTCTGGAGCTTGTGTTGCGTTAAATACGGCTGATCGCAGGCCACGACTTTTGATTCCCCCAGGCCCGGAGTATTAGGGTAAATGTTGTGTTTATCCAACAGTTTATTACAAACAACTGGCTTCAGTGGCTGCCGGCCAAATCACAACGACAGCCCCCCGCTTCCTGCCTGTATCGCTATGTCGATGCGCATCTGGCAAGCGGTCTGACGGATAAATCCGCTCTGTCACTGCATGGATCTGTCCCTGAACAGCCAGTTGCAATAAGTGAGTTAAATCTTCACTGCGTTCATCCGATGGGCCACTGATACAAATTTTTCCGTCTTTTTGTCTGGCCATCAGATCCGGTAATCCGCCAGCTACAGCGACGTACCTGCCTTTCGCTTTTAGCAGTGGTAAACATTCACGAAAGCTTCGAGCTGCAACAGCATCAATAATCACGTCAAACTCTGATTGAGTGGGTAAGGACTCAGCACTGTCGTACGCCAGCGCTTCGTCGGCCCCAAGCTCGCGCATCAGTGCCTGATTACGTTGACTGGTTAAGGTGGTGACTCTTATCCCCTGAAGTCGGGCAAGTTGCACCAGGGCGACACCAACAGCACCAGATGCGCCTATAACCAAAAGATGCTCTCCTGCCTTCAATGCTGCTTTTTTTAAAAAATGCATAGCGGTTAAACCACCAAACGGCAGCGCCACGGCTTCGGTAAAGCTCAATGTCGCTGGTTTCAGCACAGTGCAGTGGCTGGCGGAAACTACACAATATTCAGCATGCGCTCCTTGCCTGAACCCAGTCATAGCAACCACATGATCACCAGGCCTGAAATCAGTGACTTTAGTTCCGACTTGCTTTACAACCCCGGCTACATCAACTCCCAGCACCTGCTGACGAGGACGACGTAAACCAAATATCAGCCGGCCAATCAACCCCATACCTGATGGAAATCTGGAGCTGCGGATCCTTACGTCACCCGATGACACAGTACTGGCGCACACCTGCACTAAAATGTCGCCTGCGCCAACTACAGGTAAAGGGCGATACTGCAATTGCAATACATCTGCACCGCCATAGCCTGTACAAATCCAGGCTTGCATCAGAGAGGGTAATAATAGTGACATCCGGGCTCCTTAACTTACACTGTAAGTTGAATAGAGCTAGCCTAGTGCTTACACTGTAAGTACGTCAAGTTAAACTTTGTATTTTTGTAAGAGTGTGATGCTAAAGGAAAAACCTGCACTATCAGTGCAACGTATAGTAGAAAGCGCTATGACCATTGCAGATCAGGCCGGATTGGACGCATTAAGCATGCGGAAAATAGCCAAAAGTCTGAATGTCGAAGCTATGTCGCTTTACAACTATTTGCAAAATAAAGAGCTATTGCTTGATGCAATGGTCGAAGCTGTAGTGGCTAAAATTGATCTGCCGGATCCAGCCTTACCATGGAAGATGGAGATGATGAACAGATGCAGCTCCGCCTATCAGGTGCTGAAAACCCATCCCTGGGCGGCCCATTTACTAATGGCGCGACTAAACGTTGGCCCTGCCATGTTGCGTTACGTCGATGCCAGCCATGGTTGTTTATTGCTGGCAGGATTCAGTCACAAAGATGCCGATCTTGCCCGTAATCTGCTGGACAGTTATATCTATGGCTTTACCCTGCAAGAGCTGACGTTTCCCATCGAGCCTGACGACTATGCCAGTACTGCTGCAGAATTTCAGCCACAGCTGGACAGCAGTGTTTATCCGCATTTAACAGCGCTTGCAACCGAGGTAGCTTCAGGCCGGTATCATGGCAAATTGCAACTGGAGTTTGGGCTGGAGTTATTGCTTGGAGCACTGGAGTCAAAGCTGAAGTCTTGACACCCTGTAATTTGACGATGAAGCTCACTCAGTGTGGTTCAGCGCAAAGTGCCGAAACCGCACTTTTCAGTATCAGCACTCTGTGTTGTAGCTCTTGGTTGTAGTTCCTGCCGCCGGGTTCAGGCCAGGAACTACTAAAGCGCTTTGATTTATTCAGTGCCTTAAAAAACAAAAACGCCACCTGAAAAGGCAGCGTTTGTGTTTTAGAATTTGGTGCGTCCTAGTGGACTCGAACCACCGACCCCTACCATGTCAAGGTAGTGCTCTAACCAACTGAGCTAAGGACGCATATGTTGCAACGTTCGCGTCACAACGGGCGCTATGTTATGCAGCGGATGCTTTGCTTGCAAGCACTTTTTTTAAAAGACGGTGTGTTTGCTGTTATTTTAAACGTATGAGTGCACAGAGCAGCCTGTAACCTCTGTCTCTGCTCTTAGAATGCTGATTTCAGTGATATATTCTGCGTCATTGTCCAAGTCGTGGAGCTGTTATGTTTACCCCTGCCCATACCCTTGAATTTGCCGAACTGGCAAAACAAAAAGTTGCTGAATTTAATGCCTTGCACTGGGATGCGACCAAAAGGCAACAGTTAGGATTAAAGCTGGAAGATAATAAAGGCCACTTAATAGCCGCATTGGCTGGCCGCACTTTTGGGCATTGGTTTTATCTGGAGTCTTTGTGGCTGGACGAAAAAGTTCGGGGAAAAGGCGTAGGATCAAAGCTGCTTATTGAGGCTGAAAATCTAGCTAAAGCAAGAGGTTGCAGCTTTGTTATCCTCGACACTCTGGATTTTCAGGCAAAACCTTTTTACGAGCGCCATGGTTATCAACTGGAGTGGACGCAGAAGAACTACCCTTTCACCGGCTGCAAACACTTTATGACCAAGAGGCTTTAATTTTGCTTTTGGTCAGCCTGATACACAGACTGAACCCAGTCAGCATTGCCATCATTGGGCGCAGGCTGGATACCTAAAATGCGGCACATCAGGTTATACAATTCGATATTGGAAAAAGCCGGTATTTGACTGCCAGCAGCAAAAGCCGGACCATGCCCGACAAAAATAGCCTGCATAGCCGGACTATTATTGTCATAACCATGGCTTCCTGTGACAACACTACGGCCTGGTTTTTCCAGCCATTCTTTTTGTTTATGTTTTTGCATCAAACGCCAGCCTGCTTCCGGCACCACCAAAATGGGGGCTATACGTTTGCTGTTCTGATAAAACCAACGCTCCGGTAAATCTGCTTTTTTATACACTTTGGCCTGAGGTGGCAGTGAGTGTTTTAGCTGATGGTAAATGGCTTCTAACTCGTTTTTTTTCGGAAAAATGGAAACAATCTCCGGGGTCCATAACACCAAAGCCGCTTTTTTCTGATCAAACAGCTGGTCCAGCGCAATCACCTGCTGCTGTGGCACTTTGGCCATGCCATGGTCGGATACCAGCATCAGGTTGATGCTATGCTGCAGTCCTCTTTGTTTCATCCCCTTCACCAACACACCCAGCGCATGATCCACATCAGCAATAGCGTCAGCCACCTGTTTTGATTCAGGACCATAGGCATGGCCAGCGTCATCCACAGAGCTAAAATACAATGTCAGAAATTGTGGGCGCTTTTCCATAGGTAAATCCAACCAGGCCAATACAGAGTTCACTCTGTCGATATTACTGATTGAGCCATCGTAAGCTTGCCACAAGCCAGGCCTTACCCCTTTGATTGCAGCTTCTGTACCAGGGAAAAAATAAGTGCCGGTTTTAACCCCCTGCTTCTCTGCTGTGACCCAAATAGGTTCACCCAGCCACCAGCGGCTATTGGTGACTTCTTCTGGTTTACTCATACGAAATACAGCATCAAAATCAGCATCGTAAATATTGTTTTCGACAATACCGTGGTTCGCCGGGTACAAACCTGTGGCTATGCTGTAGTGATTAGGAAAGGTTTTTGTCGGGAAGACTGGCTGCATACTAAAGGCTCTCACACCACCTTGTGCCAGTTGATGTAAAACAGGCGCTTTATAACGATCCCAATACTGCTGGCCAAAACCATCGATGGAGATCAGCAACAAGCTATTGGTCTGAGGCTGCGACTTTGGCTCTGCACTATGAAGATCCAGACTGAGCACTAAACACAACACAACCAGAAAAAGACTACGCACAAGGCACCTGTTCGTCTCGAAAAAACCGCAGTGTACTGAGCATCGCAGGCAGTCATATGACAAAACGACCAAAAGTAAAAAAAATGCTACCAACTGCGTAAAAGCACAGCCTGGTCATCATAAAGAATGATTCAAGCCACAACTTGCCAGCGACCGCCTTTGGCTGGACCTGTACGAAGCAGTTTGCCTTCAGCCTTTAACTTCGCCAGTTGTTTTTCTATGGCTCTGGAGCTTAGTCCGAGTTCATCCGCTATGGTTTTAGCACTTAATCTGTTGTCTTTTTTCAGTTTCTTTAAAATCTGATCTTCGGTTTTATACCAGGGCCCTGGCGTTTTTGTTTTCACTTTTTGTGTTTGCAACTGCACAAATTGTGTCAAATCGACCAAAGGTTGATCCGGTAAATGTGCCGTCTGGTTGAGGTTATTTAATTCAGATTGTTGTAATTCCAGATGTTCTAATTCGGTGTTCAGCGTTTCGTGAATGCTACGCAACATAAACAAAATAAAAGCCGTTGCATCGTACTTAGGCACGGACTGACGCAAGGTTTTTTGGTAGTCGCGTGTTTTGTCTTTAAGCACTGCTGTAAAAGGCAAATAAGCAAAACAAGGCTGCCACCGGATTAAAACTAAATGTTGCCACAAACGGCAGAGACGGCCGTTGCCATCAGAAAATGGATGAATAAATGCCAGTTGATAATGCATCAGGCAAGATATCAATAAAGGATGCACCTGTTCATGTTGTAGTTTGTCCAGCAGCTCATCAACCAGAACCTTCACTGTAGCCGGTGCAGGTGGCATATGAACCAGCTTGTGGCCCTCATAAACACCAGCCCCCTGCTTTCTGTAGTGTCCGGCATCGGAGGATACTGAACTCATAAAAGCACCATGTGCCTTGCGTAAATCGGCACTTTGATAAGGATTAAACTGCTCCAGTTGTTGATACAACGTCAGGGCATTTTGTGCTTGTTGTATATCCTGCACCAAAGCCACGACACGTTTGCCTGCAGCCAGTTCCTGCAACTGCACCACAGATAAAGAATTATGGTCCAAAGCCAGGCTGGCCTGTAAAGACTTATTCTGCAACACCAGACGTTGCTGCAATGAAAGCGAGGTAACAAAGACGGACCATTGCGCCATTTGCTGTTCGATGCGTTGCACTAAGTCCGGGATCTCCGGATTCGGCTGATAAAAAGTCTGGTACTTATCCATCACAGAATCACCTGTATCTATTCAATATATTTATTTTATTGACCAGCTAAGACTAATAGAGGTTCACTGAAAAAACAAAGTGTTAGCAAGTTTTTAGCGATTTTTCTAAATTTATGGAAATAAAACCGCAAAAACTGAATAGAACAGCTTGCTTTCGTTACCCGCCTCAATAACTATTGAGGCAGAATAAATCAGGATCTTTAACCAGCATGACTGCGGTTGAACAAGGTGAAAAACAGGAGTTTTTGTGCAGGTAAAGCGTTACTCTACGTCTGAGCTTACGCTGCGATTTTGGGCAGCTATTGCGTTGTTATTTACCTTCAGCGCTATTTTTGTTGCTTATGTCTACGCAGAAAAACGTATTGATGCAGCCAATGATCAGCGGGTGTATTCGCTGAAAATCATCGGCGAGTTGCGTCAGTCTTCCGATGATTTAACCCGCATGGTGCGAAGCTACATCGCAACGGGGGAACATCGCTACAAAAACCACTTCAATGAAATTATCGCAATACGAAATGGCCAATCCGCCAGGCCCGTTAATTACCATCAGGTGTACTGGGATTTAGTGGGCGAAGATAATGACAGGCCACGCCCTGCTGGCTCGCGTATTGCTTTGCTGGATTTAATGAAAGCTACTGGGTTTACCGATGCAGAAATGGCGTCCTTGCAAGAAGCCAAAATTCAGTCCGACCTGTTGGCAGTGACAGAGCAAAAAGCCATGCAGTTGCTGGAAAGGCCAGAAATTGATCCTGTGCAGAAAGAGAACAACAAACAACAGGCTTTGCTCGCCGTTTTTGATCAGCACTACCACAATGCAAAAATTGCCATCATGCAGCCCATAGCTGCTGTGTATAGTCTGGTGGACGAGCGCACAGCAGATGAAGTAGAGGATGCAATGTTTTACGCTCTGGTGATGCGTATTCTGTTTATTTTGTCCGGTTTGCTGCTGTTTTATTCACTGTGGGATATTAAAAGAGTTCACAACAGTATTTTGGGCGCTTCTGTCAGTCATTTGTACGACCAGATTAAAGCTATGGGCAGAGGCGAAGTGCTGCAAGGAGCAGAGCTGCGAAAAGCTAAACCCGGCAGCATTATGAGTTGGCTGGGTGCTACCCAGCTTCGGCTGAACAGCTCGATTCAGGAACGTCAGTCGCTGATCCAGGCGCTGCAGCAAAAAGAGCAGTACCAACGCACCCTGATTGACAGCATTCCTTTTGTGGTCTGGTTAAAAGATATTCACGGCCGCTATCTGGAAGTCAACCAGAAGTTTGCGGAGCAGTTTCAGCATCGAAATACCAGCCAGTTGGTGGGGAAAACAGACGCCGACTTATTTGATGCACAACGTGCTTTAAGCCATGTAGTCCATGATAAACAAGTACTGACATCAGGCCAGCCACAGGTGATCCGCTCGCAACATAAAACTGAAACAGAGTTGTACTGGTATGAAACCTACAAAGCCCCTGTTCTGGTCGATGAAGAGTATGTAGGCACTGTGGGTTTATCCCGTGATATTACCCTGGAGCACACGGCAGACAACAAATTACGCTTATCGGCCAGCGTGTTCACCCATGCCCGCGAAGGCATTATGATCACCGACCCGTTAGGTGTGATGATTGATGTAAATCAGGCCTTTACCGAGATCACAGGCTACAGCGCTAAACAAGCTATAGGCTGCACACCACGTTTGTTGCAGTCTGAGCATCAGGATGAACTTGCTTTTAGTTCCATGTGGCAAAGCCTCCAGCAGCAAGGCTTCTGGTCTGGTGAGCTCTGGAGTCGCAAGGCGTCAGGCGAAGATTTTTTTCAAAGCCTGACCTTAAGTGCTGTCCTGGATGATAAAGGTCAGTTACAACATTATGTCGGGCTCTTTTCTGATATTACTAACCAATACCAACAGCAACAACACCTTGAAAAAATTGCACTTTATGACTCCATGACGGGCTTGCCAAACCGCAGTGCTTTAACCCGGCAGTTAGAGCTGCTGATGAAAAAAGCCACTGAAGAGCAGATGCTGGCTATTGCTTATCTTGATTTAGATGGCTTTAAAGAAATTAATGACCGTCACGGCCATGAAACTGGCGATCAGTTTTTAATCGCCTTGTCCGAACGACTGAAATCTCAGCTTGAAGACTCTGAGTTGTTGGCCCGTATAGGTGGGGATGAGTTTGTGGTGTTGTTACCAGCGCTGAGTGATAAAAAAGCCGGGCTTGCCAAAATTCAATTGCTGCTTGATACAGTAGCTAAACCACTGAAAATAGACGAATGGATGTTGTCGGTGTCCGCCAGTATAGGCCTGACGTTTTACCCTCAGACGGATGCCACTGAAGCAGAACAACTGGTACGTCAGGCCGATCATGCTATGTATCAGGCCAAGCAGGATGGTAAAAACCGCTGTCATGTCTTTGATACCGACTATGCCCGCAGTTTACGTGGTCACCAGGAAACCATAGTAGAAATCAGACAAGGCCTGGCGCTTAAACAGTTCAGATTATTTTATCAGCCCAAAGTCAATATGCACACAGGTGAAGTGATAGGTGCAGAAGCCCTGATCCGCTGGATGCATCCACAAAAAGGTATGGTCGCTCCTGCCTTGTTTTTGCCTGCAATAGAGCAACATAGTCTGGGCGTGGAATTAGGCTATTGGGTGATTGAAGAAGCACTGCGTCAGTTGGCCGAATGGCAACGTCAGGGTATGACTATCCCTGTCAGTGTCAATATCTCAGCCTATCACTTACAGCAGCTGGATTTTGTTAATCGCCTGCAGTTGTTACTGCATTTTTATTCAGACGTGCCGGCCTCTTTGTTGCAACTGGAAATTCTGGAAACCAGTGCACTGAATGACTTAACCCATGTACAGGCCGTGATGCAGGCTTGTATTCGCAGTGGTGTCAGTTTTGCACTGGATGATTTTGGAACTGGGTATTCGTCCTTAACCTATTTAAAACGTCTGCCTGCAACAGTGCTGAAAATAGACCAGAGTTTTGTCCGCGATATGCTGGTCGATCCGGACGATTTAGCCATTCTCAAGGGCATTATTGTATTAGCCAATGAATTTAAACGCGAAATTGTTGCTGAAGGGGTGGAAACCACAGAACATGGCGAAATGCTGCTGCAATTGGGTTGTACTCTGGCTCAGGGCTACGGCATAGCCCGTCCTATGCCAGCCGAGCAATTTATGCCGTGGAAAAAGGCCTGGCTGCCGCCTGATGTCTGGGCCGCAGCATCTGTGGGTTCAGGTATTCAGCCTTCAGGCGCCAATAAAACATTGACCACACACTCTCAGCACAGAGCCGTTTAAACCGGCGGCATCTGGCCGTGCCAAAAAGGCGACAGCCAAAGCCACATCCTGAGGTAAACCCGCCTGACTCAGCGAGTTTAAGCGCCGTCCCACTTCACGTGGGATGGCTGGCATAGCTGCTGTCATTTGAGTTTCAATAAAGCCCGGGGCTATGGCATTAAAGGTAATGCCTCTGTGGTCCTGCATCGCCATATACTGGCAATACCCCACCAAAGCGGCTTTTGAACTGGCATAGTTGGTCTGGCCTTTTTGCCCTGCCAGACCATTCATCGACGACAATAACACGACCCTTCCACCGGACTGGATCAATTGCTGTTCCAACAGCAGTGAATTAATACCTTGCACTGCACGCAGGTTCACATCCAGAGTTTGAGTCCACTGGGCTTCTGTCATTCTGTGAAATAGTTTATCGCGGGTGATACCAGCGTTGTGCACCAGAATATCCAGTTTCAGCCCTTGCTCTGTTAACCACTGCTGCAGTTGCTGAGCGCTGTTGCTCTGACTGATATCCAGCACCAGGCTTTTGCCTTGCAGCTGCTGCATCAACCTGCTCAGTGCCTCTTCGGCTTGCGGAATATCCAGCCCAATGACGCTGGCCCCCTGCTCTGTCAACGTTGTGGCTATGGCAGCACCAATACCACGGGCTGCGCCTGTCACCAAAGCTACTTTCCCCTGAAGTGGTTTTTGCCATGGACTGAGTTCAGCTATTGTTACCGCACGCACTGGCAACACCTGACCTGTGATATAAGCCGAAGCTTTGGACAGGAAAAATTCTGCAACAGGCAACAGGCTCTGCTGTACGCCCTGGTGCAAGGACAACAGATTCGCTGTACTGCCAAAACGCCCCAGCTCTTTGGCAACAGAGCGGGTGAAGCCCGATAAAGCCGCTGCTGCGGCTGCGGCATCTGCGCTGCAGGCATCGGCCAGAGCCCGCGTCAGTATCAACACCCTGCCATTTTTCGCCAAAGCCGGTAAAACACTGTGTAAGTGTTGCCAGACTAAATCCAGCTCTTCAGTGCTTTGCAGTTCTGTGCCATCAAAAAGAATGGCCTGAAATGGCCCGGCAGCAGCTTCAACAAAACGAACATCAGGCAGAAGGCTTAAATGCTGACGCAGCAGCACACTGTGCGGGGATGTTTTGCCACACAACAGCACTGCACCACTAAAACACTCAGCCTCGCCTTGTGGTCGTTGCAACGGGGTTGCTTGTGGCACACCACACCAGCGACCTAGGGCAGAATCTGCAAAAGATGTTATCCAGGAAGTCATGACTATGCCTATACCACTAAAAACTCCGGCCATCTTAGCGACATAACCTGGCTTGCACCAGAGCCTTTACAGCGAACTCAGCTCCCACTTTATGCCTTGTACTACTTCGTTGAAAATGTGTTCAGGGTAAGTATTGCCGCTGGCGATATTTTTAATCGCAATTTGGATAGGTGGGTTGCATTCGGAAGCCGGATTGCCGGATAAGACTCTGCTTTGACCGGGTTGCACCAGTACCGCTATATCGCAGCACGGATGATGGATATCAAGCCAGCTGGAATCTATATGAAACCAGGTGTCAAAACCTACCTGACAATGCTCTGCATGGCAATTTTTATAACTGACCCAGACAGCCCCTATCTGCCTGAATGGAATACGGGGGTCCGGCGCCCAACCAAAACCAGTGCCATACCCCAGTTCAGTATTCAGGTTGCCATACTCATCGCACACCACCACCTTGCTTGCTTTGCAGTCGTTAAAGCTTATGCCAAGTCCCCAGGCACTGAAACCTGTGCTTTGCTTATCCTGAGGATTAATGGCTTTGATCTGTTCCACAGTACAGTGGCTCACTGAAACAGCAACGCCGTAAACTTCAAGGCCTGTCGCTTTTGCTCCGGTATGAGCGGCAGTCACACCATCAGTGATATGACGTGCAGTAAAGTGGCTGACCTTGACGCCAACATCCAGAAACACCGACATACCGTGACAATCGTCGCTGCACCCTGTCATGTAACTGGCTGAGCACTGGTCATAGATTAAATCAGCACAAAAAATGGGGATAAAGCCCAGTACTGTATGGCCGCCGGTGCGGATATTTCCGCCAAACAAGGACTGAAAATGCTCGGCGTTACAATTAAAGGTGCTTACATCTGTGCAGCACAAATAGCTATAACCCTGCACTGATCCGTCGTAGTTGATCAGATGACGGACCTGACAGCCGCTGACCACAGCGTCTTTGATATGCAGCAACTGGATACCAGCACTAGAATCTGCAGTGACAAACATATATTGCACAATACAATCCATGATACTGATACCACTGCCTTGATTCAGATGGATACCAGCCGGGGATAAATTACGAATGTTGAGGTTATGACACTGCAGACCGCTGATCAGCAGTTTAGCCAGTGTCAACTGCTGCACCTGATCCGCCCTTACACCATACATGCCCATATTCAGCAAAGTGCCATTTTCGATACTGACGCCGGTGGCATTACTAACCACTATGCCACTGATATGCTGACTGCTATCCTGAACTGTGGCGCTCAGACTAAAACCAGCCAAATCCAGGGTGACATTATCGGCGCAAATACTTATGGCGGCAGCAGGACCTGCAACCGGAGCCCAGAAGATATCCTGGCTAAAGCGGTACAAACCTGGCGTGTTGATGACAATACCCTGAGGCGGGATGCTGCTGATCTCAGTTTCAGTCTGAAGCTGCTGCCCTGTAATCACACCATAGTCAAGATTGACCTGCTGAATAAGACCACTGACATCAAAGCGGTCAACTAACTGCTGTTTGTCGACCTCTTTAAAGACAGCATGCGAAAACATTTTTTCCGCTATCACCAATGCCTGTGTTGAACTCATATCCTTGCTCCTGTTTATCATGTTTTTGCGACAGCACAACTTCAGCTGTGCAGTTGATAAATAGGAGTGTATAAAAATAAAACTGATGCATCCTTCTGGATACCTTCCGATTTAAACTATTGATTTTATGCCAAAAAATTAGAAACTTCAGGTTCAAAAAAGCAGTTCTGATCCAGACGTAAAAAAAGCTGGCAGATATCGCTGCCGGCTTTTTGTCTGACTGTTATATCAGGGGATAACAGTTAAGCTTTTTTCGCCCAGGCCGCACACCAGCCTTCGGCATGAACCAGTTTAGCCGGGAAAATATTACAACCCCGTAACGCTTCGCCGTCTTTGCCTTGAATGTGCATACAATTGGCGCAGTTGGCGCCTTCTACTGTGGATTTTTCAACATATTTCATCGCCACAGCCATAGGATCATCCGCCTTCACCACTTCCTGTGCCACGGCATGTAAGGCTGTGCCGCCTAAAGTGATTCCCACTAAGGTAGAAGCCGATAGTTTTAAAAAATTACGTCTGTCTAAATTTCCCATCTTTTACTCCGTTATTTTAGAAGCTGCACCAGAGTGTTCTGCGCTCTGGCTTACAGGCTACGGAGTATGTGGCAAATAAGACTGCCTGGATTTGATCTAAAGCAGTGTCTTGCCAGATTAATCTGGCAAGTTCAACAGACAGTAGTGAGAGAAACAGCCACAAACTCAGGATTTAGTCACATAAAACTTTAGCCACTGGGCTATGACACCTTGCTGTTGTTGTTCACGCAGATACTGGTTAAAAGCGGCCAGCTGGGGTTTCCAGCGTGGATGAAAAGCCACAGTTAAACCAACAGGGCTGAATCCGCTGGCTGAGCGATACAGTTGTTTGTCAGGAAAGTGGTGATGCAACAACCAGTTGGCGACATGCTCATTCATAAAAGCATAATCACAACGGCCATTGAGTAACATATTCAGTTGAGTCAGTTCACTGGGCGAATCTACTCTGGCCGCCTCATTGCTGTTAAAAAATGGCGTTAAGGCTTCGTAGATATAATACTGGCGGGTGCAAATGGCTTTGCCTTTGACCCACTCTGCTAACTGTCCTTGTGCTGCCATCGGCTGACGGGCAAATAAGTAGTCCTGATGTTCCAGTAAAGGTTCAGAAAACAGCAGTTGTTCAGGATGTTGGGTCCACTCTTTGGCCAGTAAAATGGCATCCACTTCCCCTTGATAGAGCCTGTGTTCGGCGCGGGTTCTGTTATCAGCCACATACTGAACGCGGATATTCTGCTGGTTGAAAAAATCCTGCAACACTTCAGGCACCAGTCCCACCACTTTTTCAGTGTTTTCGTCCTGATACATATAAGGAGGCACTTGCGGGTAATACATTACAAATTTCAGATCTGTGGCTTTAGGTGCGGCCTGCACTGCAGTAAAGGCACCAAGTCCAGAGAGCAGAACCAAAACACATACTTTCCATAGTTTCATTGTTTTACCTGTCAAACCAGAGCAGAACATCGCTGTGTGTAAAACAGATAATACAAGCATTAGCGTTTTTATCAAATAGTAGTTTTTAGCCTGCCCTGCCAAAAAATTAAAGGCCAGCTGTTGTCAGTCAGGCTCTGGTGACATAGAGTGCCGCCACAGTCTGTTTTTTTGAATCTTATCCTCTATGAAACACCGTATTTTGTGGCTTGGCCTCACCAGCCTTATTTTGTCAGCCTGTAGTCAGACCTCCTCTGGCATACATCAGTCTAACCAGTTTGCCAACAATGGTTTGGATAAAAAAGCCCAGGCATTCAATGGCACTTACAAGCTGCAACCAGAAGCCGTCTTAAACACCCAATGGCTGACCCCACAATTTTTAGATGGCCTTGAACGACAACTGAACTACTTAAATAAAAAATCGGTGCCACAGCAGCATAATTTACCCGGCTTGGCTGTCAGTAAAAGCCAGTTGCAGCAAACGATACGTGATTTACAGGCATGGGCAGAACAACCTTCAGCACAAGGCGGTCAGGCTTTTTCCTTGCACCAGCTGGCTGGTGAAGATGGCAAAGGCAATGTGCAATTTACCGGTTATTATGTGCCGGTGTTTAAAGTGCGTTCCACACCGGATGCAGAATACAAATACCCTATTTACCGCAAACCTGCTGGTTTAAGCCAGTATCCAAGCCGTGAACAAATCGACTTTGGGCAGGTGTTGGCGGGTCAAGGTCTGGAGCTGTTTTACAGCAACAGTCTGGTCGACAACTTTTTTATGCAGGTACAAGGCTCTGGTGTGGTTGAAGATGAATACGGCCAGCAGCATTTATTAAGTTATGGCGGCAGCAATGGCCATTCGTATCGCAGTTTAGGCAAAGTACTGATTGAAATGGGTGAATACACGGCAGACACCATTTCGGCCACAGCCATTAAAGAATGGTTAGCAAAAAACCCGGACAAACAACGTGAGCTGATGAGCAAAAACCCCAGTTATACCTTCTTTTCACCTGGCCTGGATAAACCTGTAGGTGCCGCCAATGAACCCTTAACGCCATTGCACTCTGTGGCTGTCGATCCGGCTTTTATTCCTTTAGGTTCCATAGTACTGGCGCACCTACCTCTGCTGGATGACAAAGGTGAATTAACAGGCCATGAGTTCAGATTAATGCTGGCGCAGGATAAAGGGGCAGCCATTAAAACTCCGGGCCGTATTGATGTCTATCAGGGCATAGGGGATGAAGCTCAGCAGCGCAGCGATAGTTTGCGCCATTACGGCAAAATCTGGCTGGTATTGCCAAAAGGTCAGAGTCATTGACTCTGACCTGCTGTTGCTTAGTTTAAGTATTAGTTCAGGTGCTTTTTCAGCGCCTGACCTGCCTGATCCAGCGCTGCTTGAGTACCAGGTACATCAGACAGCACATTCAGCAAACCAAAATCGTGGATCATGCCGTTGTAGCGCACTGAAGTCACAGTCACACCAGCAGCATCCAATTTATTAGCATAAGCTTCGCCTTCATCACGTAATACATCCAAAGCCGCGGTTTGCACCAAAGCTGGTGGTAAATCTTTTAACTGTTCAATGCTGGCGCGCAGTGGCGAGGCATAAATCTCGTTCCGTTGTGCCGGATTGGTGGTGTAATTATCCCAGAACCACAACATCATGTTTTTGGTCAGGAAATAGCCATCCGCAAACTGATTGTACGAGGCATTTTCAAAGTTAGCATCTGTGACAGGCCACATCAGCAACTGGAATTTTAGTTTTGGGGTGCCTGCTTCTTTGGCTTGTAACGCCACCACTGCCGCCATATTGCCACCGACGCTGTTTCCCGCTACCGCTAAACGTGAGCCGTCGATATTGAGCTCTTTGCCATGCTCAGCTACCCATTTCGTTGCAGCATAGGCCTGATTGATTGCCGTTGGATATTGGGCTTCTGGTGATGGGGTGTAATCCACATAGATAGCTGCTGCGCCAGAGCGGCTGACTAAATCACGGATTAAACGCTCGTGGGTTGGAAAATCACCTAATACCCAGCCCCCGCCGTGAAAAAACATAAAGGCTGGTAAAACAGCTTTGTTGCCAGCAGGGCGAACAATAACCAGTTTCAATGGTTTACCATCGATAGTGATGATTTTTTCGCTGACATCAGCAGCTGGTAATGTGGCACCGGCCTGAGCTCCTGTTAATACAGCGCGGGCATCTTTAGGCGACAGTTGCTCTAAAGGTTTACCACCACCCTGAGCCAGAGCATTTAAGAAGCCCTGAGTGTGCTGTTCAACATGCAAATCCGGACCAGAACCACCAGCGGCGAATGCACTATTAATCCCTAAAGCAATCACTGTAAAACCTACAACTTTACGAAATGTGTTCATGAGAATCTCCTCGCCGCAGCGGTTGTTGGGTGGCGATAACAGGATACTTATTCATATAACTGTTATCGCGATACATTAATGATTAAAAAAATCAGTTTCTTTGGTTGAGTATTGCGCTGTTAGCTGACAATCACTAAACGCACATCAACATTGCCGCGAGTTGCGTTGGAGTAAGGACACACCTGATGGGCTTTAGCCACTAAGTCTTCTGCTACTTCGTTGCTCACACCCGGTAAGCTGATGTGCAGTTCGATATCCAGACCAAAACCACCAGGGATTTGACCAATACCCACTTCAGCTGTGATTTTTGCATCGCTGGCAATCAGCACTTTTTGTTGTGAAGCAACATATTTAATGGCACCCAAGAAACACGCTGAGTAACCAGCAGCAAATAACTGCTCAGGGTTAGTCGCTGCGCCACCTGCCCCACCTAATTCTTTAGGGGTACTTAATTTCACATCCAATACGCCGTCTGAAGACAGAGCACGACCATCACGGCCTGAGGTTGAAGTGGCTGTTGCTTTGTAAAGTACTTGCATAATGTATTCCTCTGTTTGTTTAACTATATGCTTAACCAGCTTGCGATATGTGTTATCGCGATAACTGTTTGATTTAAAAAAATGGGTGAACTCACCCTGTTTTACTGCTGTTACTGCCAGTCCTTACGGACCTAATCTTTACTATTTACGAACTCTTTTCTACCTTGTGTATCCGGTCGTTTTATTGCTGCTTCTTCAACTGTTCGACCCGATTGATGATTATATTATTGCGATAACTGTTATTTCGCAAGTTAAATTTAAATTTTCCCACCAAATACAACTTAAACCATTGATAAATATTAATTTAAATATAAAAAAAGGGCCAAAAGGCCCTTATCTATTGCTCTGCTGTTTATAATTTTTTAGTTAACTGTGCTCTGAGCTCTACCAATTCCTGTCGTAACGCATGGATTTCAGTTTCCGCTAAACCACAACTTACCCCTACAGTACGGTTCACCTGTACTGCCTGCTCACGCATAGCCCAACCCGCTTTGGTTAGACGGATTTCCAGGGTGCGTTCGTTTTGTGGATTACGAGTGCGGATCAATAAGCCCATAGCTTCCATACGTTTAATCACCGGAGTTAAAGCCCCTGAGTCGATGTGCAACTGCTCGCCCACGTCTTTAAGCGCCAGACCATCGTTTTGCCACAAAATCAGCATGATTAAATACTGTGGATAGGTTAACCCCAGGGTGTCGAGCAAAGGTTTGTACATTTTGGTCATAGCTAAAGAGGTGGAATACAAAGCAAAACAAAGCTGCTGATCCAAATGTAACGCTTTTTGGCTGTTTGGATTTAAGGCTGTAGTGCTTTGATCGGAAGAATTCGCCATGCTGATAATGCCTTTGCCGGAATAAATAAACCGCAAGGTTAATCAGCATGTTGTTAAAGGTCAACTTCTTCTCTGTGTTTCTGCCAGTGCCATTTTGTTTTCCAGCGCCACACTAAGTCGCCGATAGAGCCGCTCAAACCACCATAACTGCCCCTTCTTGTAAAACAGCTGCACCCACAGAAGCTGCAGTGCCAGAAAACCCGCGGCAATACCGGTTAAAGCTAACCTGTCCAGGCGACCAAACCACTCTGGACAGAACCAGCGAAACAACAGCACCATCGCCACAGACTGCCAAAGGTATATACCCAAGTGACCTCAAGATGCGAGTTTCAGAGCCGCTGGGCGCTTGCAATGCAAGGCGGCCTGGCGAAGCAATGTCGGCTACCTTGTGAGACAGGCTAACACCGCAGTGCAATCGCCCAGCGACTCCCGTAGGGCGGGGCTAAAAGCGCTTTATGCCGCGTTAACTGTTGTCGCTTTAGAACCACTAGAGCTTCCAACAGCTGCCTTGCCTAAAGCGCTTTTTTCTCCCGCTGAATTCTGCATCTTGAAGTTACTTGGGTATAAATACAAAGAACAACGGCCGCAGTGCCTGAGCAGTTCAACCACTTTCGGTAAGGCAGGCACAATCAGCATAAATAATCTGATGTAAATCAAAGCAAAAGATAAGTCGGAGACGATTTGAAATGGCAAAGGAATTTGCCCCTGAACAGAAAGCCCAGTCCAGAATAGTGGCAATAAAGCACACCCAAATGCCACCAGCAACAAAGTATAAAAGTGCTTTTTTAATAAGAGCTGCCAGTCTGACTGCATGCCCCAGATCGCAAGTAACATCATGCCACCACACCACCAGTAGCTCACCAGCAACAAATCCAGCCCAATCAATCCGACGTACTGAATTTGTTGCCATAGCTGCCCCAGGTAAGGCCCGGTATAAAGTGCGATCAGCAGTTCCGAATCTTCTGGATCAACAATAGGTTCAGACGGGCCCTGCCAGATCAACGCTGGAATCACCAATCCGACAACCAGATAAGTTTTAGCCCGACTTAGTTGCTGCGCCGGAGTCCACTGCAGTGCCTGCTGCCATAACAAGCCCAATGCCACCACGGCATACATCAGCAAAATATCACCCGACCAGATAAAAATGGCGTGGCAAAACCTTATCAGCAACAAAGCCAACATTCTGGCTTGAAGCCTGACCTCTGATCCGCCGGATTGACGCCACAACAGATACAAGCTGGCACCAAATAACAAGGTCAGCAAGCTGATAAATTTACCCCGGATAAATAGCAGATACAGCTGATGCTGCAGCTGGGACAGCAACGACATAGCGTCTGAAAGACCGGCTTTTTCTGCCAGTTCAAGTGGATAAGCAAAGGCAAACACATTTGCAAATAAAATCATCAGCACGGCAAAACCACGCAGTGCATCAAATAGATGCACTCGTGCTGACCATGGGGGTACTGCGTCCATGCAAACAACCTCTGTTTATACTTTAAAGCGCGTGACCAACGAATTTAAATCCACAGCTAAACGGGATAGTTCATGAGCAGAGGCGCTGGTCTGATTGGCTCCTGCTGCAGTTTGTGCAGCTAAATCACTGATATTCACTATATTACGGTCAATTTCACGGGCAACTTTCGCTTGTTCTTCTGCTGCGCTTGCAATCACCAGATTACTGTCACTGATTTTATTAATCCGCTGGGTAATAATAGTCAGAGCCTCACCTGCAGCCTGAGCCACAGTTAAGGCATGGCCTGCTTTTTCACTGCTGTGTTTCATCGCATTCACTGCATCACCAGTACCACTGCGAATTTTGGCAATCATTTCTTCTATTTCACGGGTAGAGGTTTGAGTACGGTGAGCCAGAGCCCGCACTTCATCCGCAACCACGGCAAAACCCCGACCTGCATCCCCTGCCCGCGCCGCTTCTATAGCAGCATTCAGCGCCAGTAAGTTGGTTTGTTCTGCAATAGCACGGATCACATCCAGCACTTTGCCTATATCCTGCGATTGCACCGCCAGACCCTGAATAAGTTCGGAAGTTAAAGCCACATCCTGATTCATATCACGGATGGCTGTTACAGTTTCATCCACTTGCTGCTGGCCTTGCACTGCCATTTTGGCCGACTCAGTGGATTGCTCTGAGGTTTGAACTGCAGTTTGCGCTACTTCATCCACAGCAGAGCTCATTTGTGTAATGGCAGTTGCAGCCTGCTGAATTTCGTCATTTTGTTGCTGTAAACCACGGGAAGAATCTTCAGTCACTGAATTCAGTTCTTCTGAGGCTGACGCCAATTGATTCGACGAATTGGAAATATGGCTCATCGCGTCCCGCAGGTTATGCTGCATTTTCAGCAAAGCCGCCATCAGCCGGCTGGCTTCATCTTCACCAGTGACCGTTATTTTTTGGGTTAAATCCCCTGAAGCTACAGTTTCAGCCACAACAACGGCTTCTGTCATAGGCGCTGTGATACTGCGGGTCATCCACAAAGCGATAAAAATGCTCACCACTATGCCAACCAAAATTGCACAGATCATCAGGATCTTACTGGTTTCATAGCTCTGCGCTGACAACTTTGTTTGTTGCCCTGAATACTCACGATTCATTTGCACCAACTTTAGCAAGGTTTGAGTCATTCGGTCCGAATGCACTGTTAATTCTTCGTTGCTGATACGAGTAGCTTCATTTTTGTCAGAGGCTTCCAAGGCTTGTAATAACAGGTTCTGACCAGCAAAGTATTGCTGCTGGGCAGATGAAAAATCCTGATAAACTTCTCGTTCTCCGGTAATCGAAATCAGTTTTTCATAGGCTTGTTGGTACATTGTGACGTCAGATCTGACTTTATCCAGAGTGGCTCTGTAATCTGCTTTTTGTGTGTCCGTTTCCGCAAGGATCAAACGAAAGGTGTTAATCCTGACTCTCATCATACTTAAGTTCAGCCCTGACAGATTATCCAGACTGGGGAGCGTGTTCTCTTCAATTTCTGCCGAAACAGTGCGCATCTGGCCCATAGTAAGAAGCGCGATACTGCCTTGTAACACGACCAATAACCCTAATACAGCAAAACCAGCCAATAAGCGGGCCCCAATTTTATAGTTCCTTAAAAGCATACATATCCATCCTATGTTGTGATATTTACTCTCTAACATTTGTTACAAACACAAAGCATAGGCGAAAAATCACAAAAAAACTCAAAATACTACAAAGCATTAACCCTTATTCCCCGTACTGGTGCGGGCGACCTAACTGCAGCGCATGAAGCGCTGCAAAGCATTTCATTTTGGCTGACAGGCCGGATAAACAACACAGCAGCTATAAACTAGTTTCAAATAACAAGGTCAGGAGGCTGATAAATTAAACTCGGACAAAAATTAGAGACAGCTGATATTGTAGCTATGACAGCAAAGATACAGAATCTGGTAATACAGTAAAACCACGAGTACATCAAACTGATGCACTCGTGCCAAGAGCGGTAATACTGCGTCCATGCAAACAACCTCTGTTTATACTTTAAAGCGCGTGACCAACGAATTTAAATCCACAGCTAAACGGGATAATTCATGAGCAGAAGCGCTGGTCTGGTTGGCTCCTGCTGCAGTTTGTGCTGCTAAATCACTGATATTAACAATATTACGGTCAATTTCACGGGCAACTTTCGCTTGTTCTTCGGCTGCGCTTGCAATCACCAGATTACTGTCGCTGATTTTATTAATCCGCTGGGTAATAATGGTCAAAGCCTCACCTGCAGCCTGAGCCACAGTGAGCGCATAGCCAGCTTTTTCACTGCTGTGTTTCATCGCATTCACTGCATCGCCAGTACCACTGCGAATTTTGGCAATCATTTCTTCTATTTCACGGGTAGAGGTTTGAGTACGGTGAGCCAGAGCCCGCACTTCATCCGCAACCACAGCAAAACCACGGCCTGCATCCCCTGCCCGAGCCGCTTCTATAGCAGCATTCAGCGCCAGTAAGTTGGTTTGTTCAGCAATAGCACGGATCACATCCAGCACTTTGCCTATATCTTGCGACTGCACTGCCAGGCCCTGAATAAGTTCGGAAGTTAAAGCCACATCCTGATTCATATCGCGGATAGCAATCACAGTTTCATCCACTTGCCGCTGGCCTTGCACTGCCATTTTGGCCGACTCAGTGGATTGCTCTGAGGTTTGAACTGCAGTTTGCGCCACTTCATCCACAGCAGAGCTCATTTGTGTAATGGCAGTGGCAGCCTGCTGAATTTCGTCATTTTGTTGCTGTAAACCACGGGAAGAATCTTCAGTCACTGAATTGAGTTCTTCTGAGGCTGACGCCAATTGATTCGAAGAGTTGGAAATATGGCTCATCGCGTCCCGCAGGTTATGCTGCATTTTCAGCAAAGCCGCCATCAGCCGGCTGGCTTCATCTTCACCAGTGACCATTATTTTTTGGGTTAAATCGCCGGAAGCTACAGTTTCAGCCACAACAACGGCTTCTGTCATAGGCGCTGTGATACTGCGGGTCATCCAAAGTGCGATAACAATACTGATTAAAACACCAAAAGCTATGGCCATTATAACCAGTATCTGGCTTATGCCGTATTCCTCGTTTGAAGCTGCAGTCAGCTGTTCACCATATTCACGATTCAGCTGAGCCAGCTTTAATAATGACTGAGTCATTTGATCGGCATAGCCGGACATATCTTCAGTACTGATACGAATGGCGTCCGCTCTATTGCCGTCAGCCAGACTCTGCAGAAGTGACTTCTGCCCGTTGAAATAACCTTGTTGGGCTGCAATTAACTGCTGATAAACACCACGTTCTTCAGCTGTGGACAGAAGTGCTTCATAAGATTTTTCATAGTTTTCCAATTCTGATTTAACCTGAACCAGTGCTTTTTCATAGTCCGATTTTTGCGCTTCTGTTTCTGCCAACAGCAAGCGGTAGGTGTAAATCCGGCCTCTCATCATACTCAGATTCAGTGCTGCCAAGCTCTCCAGGCTTGGGATAGTGTTCTCTTCAATTTCTGTTGAAACCGCCCTCATATGCGACATAGTCACCAGAGATAAACTGCCTTGAAGTAACAGTATCAATCCTAATACGGCAAAACCAGCTAACAATCTGGAACCTATCTTATAGTTTCTTACTGACATATCATTCCCGCCCTTTGATCCAACTAAATGAACTTGCAACAAATCTAATGCATAAACAAGAACGCACAATTAATCCCAAGAACCGATACCGCCCTATGAATCAACCTACACCAAGTTTCAAATATTGCGTTTTTATCATTTATATCAATTGTCGAGCAAAAAAGCGATAATATCGATATAATCAATAATTATATTTATTGATTTTGAACAAACTTTGCGCTTTAAGCCAAAGAGGACCAGGCTTTCCGGCTCCTATAATTAATCCATCCACTTCCACCACAGCTGCAACTTCTTTACTGGAGCTGGTAAGCCATACCTCATCGGCACAAAGTACTTCGTTTTTGCTGACAGACCGCTCTTCCACCTGGATAGTGCTGTGCTGACGCAAAATACTCAGCAGCAACTGACGGGTAATGCCGGGTAAAATCTGAGAACTCAAAGGCGGCGTGATCACGAGCCCCTTTTTGACAATAAACACATTGGTGGAACTGCCTTCAGTTAAAAAGCCTTGCTCATCAAACAAAATACATTCGTTTAACCCCAAAGCCGCAGCTTGCTGGTGATGCATCACATTCCCCAGCAAAGCCGTGGATTTAATATGGCAGCGCTGCCAACGTAAATCTGTGGCGGTCATCACCTTATAGCGCGGCGCTTTGTCTATATCCGCTTCTGGTTCAGCAGCTATATCAAAACAGTAGGCAAAAATAGTGGCCGGAATATCCTGCGGGTAAGCATGGGCTCTTTTGCTGTCTGTACCACGGCTGACATGCAGATATATACCCAGATTACCAGCACCATTTTGTTGGATCAGTTGCTGTACCAATGCTTTCCAGTCTTGTGCTGTTAAAGCACAGCGGATCTCCAGCGCAGCTAAGCCTTGCTGTAAGCGCTGGATATGGGCGGCAAACCCAACACAAAGCCCGGCATAAGATGGGATCACTTCATAAATACCGTCACCAAATAAAAAGCCTCTGTCCATAGGCGAAATTTTAGCTTCGCCCAAAGGCATAAATTGCCCGTTTAAATACACCACACTCATGGTTGTTCCTGTAAGCCTTTAGATTTCAAAACAAAGTTGTTGTAAGTCGCGGATCAGCTGCATCGCATGTTCTGGCGGCAAACTGTCTTCGGTGATACTAGCAAGTCCTGTCACACCATCCACACAACCCCGACTCACTAAATACTGTAAAAGTTGAGCAGGCTGACAATCGAGCAACCAGCCCTCGCCTGTTTCTGCATCTCTGATTGCTGATACCAAAGCCAGCAGTCCATAGGCAGCCCAGTTGGATACATCCGCCAGCAGTAATTCATCACAGCCCGTGACCGCAGGCGTAATAGCCAGCTGCGACAGGGCCTGATAAAGATTTCCCATACCAATTTCATTGCCGCCATCCCCTATGGCTATAGTTGGGCAACTGGCCTGCTGAAAAAACACATCAAAGTTGGCACAACGGGCGCTGATATCCACAGCGCGCATATTGTAATAGCGACCATCTGCGGCCAAACCTGGTCTTTCTATTGAAATAATTAATTCAGGCTCTAGTTGTTGCAACGCCTGCAGGGCAAATGCTGCCGCATCGACGCTGTTGACCGGCAACTCCAGGCAGGCATAATCGTTTTTTAGCGCAGAAAACAAAGGATAACCACAGGCCAGCATAGCCCTGGCTCCCAGCTTTTCGACAAGCTGATACAACACAATGGCCCCTACAGGTCCGTCGGTTTCAAAACTATCGCCGACCGGAAAACCTGTGCCTATCAGTACCAGCCCTTTTGTTTTTGCGATTAAACGGGCAGCTCTTAAGTAAGAACCTGTTTTCAGATAAGGCAATAAGGTCGCCATACCCCTTACATTCTGCCGTACCAGCATATGCTCTATCTGTTGGCTGAGGGGTAGCAAATCTTTCAAACCAGACTCCGGAATTCCATAGCAAGTTCAGCCCAGTAGCGACTTTTCTGCCTCTGTTCTGCTTCAAGCTGCTCTGGTGATACAGGGTAAAAACGGATCGGATGGCCTTGCTGACACTGCGCCAAAGCTGCCGCATCCCGTGCCAGAACGACGCCGGGTTTAGGATACCCCCCTAAGGTTTGTCTGTCGTTTAACAGCACTATAGGTAAACCATCAGGCGGCAATTGCACTGCGCCATAACAAATACCTTCGGACAACAAAGCCCTTGGCTGGTACAACAGCGGCTCACCTTGCAAGCGATACCCCATGCGGTCATACAAAGCAGACACCTGATAATCGGTGCTGTAAAGCTGCTGCCACTGAGACTCGTCAAACCAATGCTGCTGATAACCAGGTAGCAGCCCAAGTTGCAGCGGTGCAGAATAATCAGGCCAGAGCTTTTCAGGCAAAGCCCACAATAAGGGTCGATAGACTGAAACAGCAGGTAAAAACTGGCCTGGCTGTAATGCAGCTCCGCCAATGCCTCCAATTTTTTCCCGCAGCACAGTGCTGTTGCTGCCAAAGTCTTTTGGTAATTTAAAACCTCCGGCTACAGCCAGATAACAACGCAGGCCGGATGTGGCAAAACCAAGTTCAAGTACATCATCTTTTTTTATGCGATGAGTCTGCCATAAGCTTTTAGGCTGACCGTTGACTGTCAGTGGCATAGCGCCACCAGTGACACAAAACACAGTATCTGTTAACGCCAGCAGGCTAAAACCACCCACTGCGACTTCAATCTGACAGCTGGGGTTTGGGTTTTGCAGTAACAAATCGGCGATACGATAGCTGGCATAATCTGCAGGCCCGCCCTGAGTTAATCCCAAATGGGCAACACCAAAACGGCCCTGGTCCTGCAAGGTAGCTTGTACTCCGGCTTTTAATACGACAAAAGCAGACATCAGCACAACTCCTGCGGTAACTGGCCACCTAAAGCGAAGAACTCATCCTTGCTGATGGATTGAAAACGCACTTTATCCCCTACAACAAAAGGCATTAGAGGCTTTGCCGTACCGGCATGTTCTGGTTCAAATAATGGCGTTGGGCATAAGCCCAGAATATTCCAGCCGCCTGGTGACTCAGCCGGATAGACAGCAGTTTGCCGGTCGGCAATAGCAACAGCACCCTTGGGCACTTTAGCGCGTGGGCTTTTTAACCGTGCAGTGGCAAGGCGTGCGTCTAATTCACCCAAATACGCAAAACCCGGTGCAAAACCTATGGCGTACACTCTGTATTCTTCGGCCTGATGCAGTTCAATCACCTGATCTGTGGTTAAGCCTGCTTTGTGAGCAACATGCTCCAGATCCCAGGCATTGTGGTAATACACAGGTAAAATAAGCAGTTGGCCTTGTTGTTCACTATGAGTAGCAGAGAGTACAAGCTGTTGTTCCAGCATAGTTTTAATAGCCCACACCCCTTTATGCTGAGGTTTGAGCACAATCAGCAAGGACGCATAAGAGGGCAACAATTCTTGCAGTTGCTCATCAAGCAGGCTGCGGATTTGGTGTTGCAACTGCTGAAGCTGTGAAAGATTCTGCGCCGAGATTTCTGCCGATAAATACAGGATCAGCGCATTTTCACCTGCCAGTTCCAGTTGGATCATGCTGTACCCAGTAACGTGCGAATGGACTGCACTAAGGCAAGTGCTGCGGGATTGTCGCCATGCACACACAAGGTATCGGCCTCAATAGCCACTAACTCGCCTGTATCACTTTGCACTGTGCCACTTTGCAGTAACTGCTGCACTTGCACTAAAGCGGCCTGATGATCCAATACGCTGCCCGCCTGACTGCGAGGTGTTAACGAACCATCACTCTGATAGCGTCTGTCCGCAAAAGCTTCAAATAGCAATTCAAGCTTGTAACGCTCTGCCAACAGCTTATGTTGTTTTGCAGCGCCCGTGGCTAAAAGCATCAACTTTAAGGGTTTATGGTAACTGGCAACGGCTTCCATCACAGTTTCAAGTAAGGCTGGGCTTGCCATCATATCGTTATACAAAGCACCATGTGGTTTGACATAACTCAGCTCCAGCCCAAGGCTTTTTGCCACCCCATCTACTGCGGCAATCTGGTACCAGAGTAAATGCTTTAACTCATCAGCCGCCATTTTTACCGAGCGGCGACCAAAACCCTGTTTATCGTCGTAACTCGGATGAGCACCAATCTCTACCTGATGTTCTTTAGCCAAAGTTAAGGTGTTCACCAATACACTAGGGTCGCCGGCATGAAAACCACAAGCGATATTGGCCTGATCAATCAGCGGCATCACCTCTGCATCCAGCCCCATTTGATAAGCGGCAAAACTTTCGCCTAAATCACAGTTCAGTTTGATAACAGCTTTCATTAAAAACTCGCTAAAGAAGAATTTAAAAGATCGGTCACCAGCATATGACCAGGGCTGTGGCTAATACAAAAATCTGGTTTGGCTTGTTTAATCACAACCTGAGGCGTGACACCACAAGCCCAGAATACCGGTACTTCATCTGGTTTGATGCTGACAGCTTCACCATAATCCGGTGAACGGATATCAGAAATGCCAATAGCCTGCGGGTTGCCAAAATGCACAGGGGCACCGTGTACTGCAGGAAAACGACTACAAATCTGAATAGCCCGTATTGCATCAGCGGGCTTCATAGGTCTCATACTGACCACCATAGTACCGGAAAATCGTCCTGCACTGGCGCATTGCAGGTTTGTGTTGTACATAGGTACATTTTTGCCTTCGCTGATATGCCGGATTTCTAATCCGGCGGAAAGCAAGGCCTCTTCAAAAGAAAAAGAGCAGCCAATTAAAAAGCTGACCAGATCATGCCGCCATAAAGCACGGATATCCTGCACTTCATCCACCAGTTCGCCTTGTTTAAAGATACGGTAGGAAGGTAAG
This sequence comes from Rheinheimera sp. A13L, assembly GCF_000217935.1. GTDB lineage: Bacteria > Pseudomonadota > Gammaproteobacteria > Enterobacterales > Alteromonadaceae > Pararheinheimera. The sequence continues at coordinate 182,562 of NZ_AFHI01000023.1, read as the reverse complement.
TCGGTGCGAAGATCAAGATCCTGCCCCAGTTCAGGCAGTAAAAACTGGCCAGGTTCAGACACAGCCACTAAAGGACAAGCTTTGGGGTTACGCTGGCAAAACAGCAAAAACTCAGCAGCCCAGCTTTGTGGCACTATTGCCATATTGCACTGCACATAACCTGAAGCTAAACCGCTGGTCTGCCCCTGAAACTGGCCTGTTTTGATCTGTTGGCGTAATTGATATGGCGTAAGCAGATCCATCTTTGCTGCCTGAAAAATGAAAGATGAGTTCATACTAGCGGATTTAGTGTCCCATCCCAAGTCTGCACTGCTTAAGGCTGAGTAAAGCAGAGCCAGCTTAGGCCGATAAAAACTCAGAATAGCCCGGTTCGGCAAAAACAAAAGAGCACCTAAGTGCTCCGCAGGCAACAACCAAAAATCCGGATCTGGCAGAAGGAACCGGCTGAGACTGCTGTAAACAACAAAAAACTCAGCTACAGCACGTAAATATGGTCTGTGACGTGGGACACGCCCGGCGTGCTCCAGACCGACACTAATGCTTTATCATGTTCGGACCAGCTATTAACTGTGCCCGTCAGCACCACATCGGACTCTATCACTTCGACTACTATGGCTGACTCCATTTTTCGGCTCTGTCGTGCCAAAGCGGTTTCGATATCTTTTTTTACCGTGCCAGCCAGATTTCTGGGCGTTAAACGGATCTGATTGGTTACACCACGCACTCCAGCCAGAGAACGCAAAGCTTCAGTCGCAGCGCGGCGCTGATAATCAAAAGCAACTTCACCCGTTAAGTGGATCCAGCCCATAGATACAGTCAGTTCAATACCATGAGGCGGAATATGACTGGACCATTGCAGCACAGCTTCAGCCACCCTGGTTAAATCAACATCCTGATACACATGCTGGTGAGGTAATGAGACCACCAGTTGATTGTCCAGCGACTGCACACCATAAACTCTGTGTACAGCGCATTGCACATGCCACAACTCAGCCAAAGAAGATACTCTGCCCGATAGGGTCACAATGCCTCCGTGCACCAAAACACTTATTGGATCAGCCTGCACAGCACTGTCCCATTTCAGTTCTGCTTTAATATCCGAGGTCAATTGTTGATCTGATTTCATCGATTCCATTCCTGGTGCTTTGTCTAATTGTGCTGCTCCGGCAGCCCCCATAATAAGCTGGCCAGTTCATTGGCATGCTCTTCTTCGGTTTGTAAAATCTTCTGAATAAGCGCAGTACTGGTGGGATCATCGTCACCAATAAACCCCAGCACTTCTTTGTAATGATCAATAGCCACCCGCTCTTCAATCAGGTTTTCTTTGATCATTTCATATAAATTCTGACCTGTGCCAAATATGGACTGGCCTCGTTCAATGACGCCTTGTGGAGAAAAATCAGGCTCACCACCCAATTGCACTATGCGCGCAGCCAGCCAGTCCACATGTTGCAGTTCTTCGTTGGAATGTTCTAAAAACTCTGCCGCCACTGTGTTGGCATGAATACCTTTGGCTAAAAAATAATGACTGCGATAGCGCAGTACACAAATCAGCTCAGAAGCTAAAGCAGCATTTAATAAATGCACCAGTTCACTGCGCCCCGCCTGATAACCATGAGTGACAGCACCTGTTTCCAGATGTTGTCTGGCATGCTGGCGTAATAGTTGATGTTCGGTAATTTCAATACTCATAAGCAGCTCCTGTTGGACCATGGGAGTTAACTTACTGTACAAAAATCAAACCGAATGTGCGTTAACGCACTCAATTGACAAAAAAGACAAATCAGACGGACTTTTAAACCATCTGATTGATTTAATGCATCATTTATGATGTTCAGGCTGGTCTGGCGAGAGCTGACAGCTTTGTTTAAAGCTGCTGATTTGATGATCCGCCTGTTCTCTGGAGAGCGCATAGTGCTCCTGTAACAAGCGGCTTAGTCTATGGGGCATACCTTCTGATTGCAGCAAATCAGCTTTGGATAACTTATTCCAGCATTGATGCGCTGCATCGAGATTCAGCAACCAGACTTGGTGCTGATCAGGCAAAGACCCGGCAGCGGATATCGCTGCCTGATCCTGTGGTTTACTACGGGTTTTCATCAACAAAGCTCCTGTAGTCTTTTTCAGACTAAAGTGGTGCTGCAGCTGTATTGGCAATAATGACTTCTACTCTGCGGTTTTGCTGACGGCTGGCGGCAGAATCGTTGCCGCTGACCGGTGCATGCTCACCTAAACCTCTGGCCGTTAAGCGATTAGAGGCAATGCCCTGAGCTTCCAGATAACGGCGCACCGAATTGGCCCGGCGTTCTGACAAACCCTGATTAGAATCTGAACTGCCAATACTGTCGGTATGACCTTCAATCTGCACAGTGCGATCCTGATAACGATTTAAAAAGGCGGACAGTTTCGATAAGTTGTTCAGCGAACCTTCTTTGAGCTCAGCACGGCCTGTATCAAAGAGCACATCACCCAAAGTCACCACCCAGCCTCTTTCGGTTTCTTTTGCGTTCAGCTCCGTGATCTGTTGCTGTAATTCCAGAGCTTGTTGTCTGGCCAATTCTGATTCAGCCTGAGCTGTGGTTGCATCCTGCCTGGCCAATTTAGCGTCGTACCGGGCTGCATCCGCTTCCTGAGTTCGGGAATCCAGCCTCGCACCTGCTTGTTGTGCACCTAAGGTTTTGTATTGTTCGTCCAGATAACTGGTTTGGGCTACAGCTTTGGCTATTTCCACTTTTTTATCCGCCAGCTTGACTCTGTACATGGCCAGGGCTTTGTCTTTGGTCGGTTGCTCAGCAGTTAATACAGCAGTTGCGGCTTGCTGTACTGGCAATACAGCTCTGTTGGCCAGATTAGGATCGGCCTGCAATGCAGTCAGTTTTTGCCTGACAGCAAAAGAGCCTTCAGGTTTCTCGACTTTAGAGCTACAGGCAGATAAGGTCATCACACCAGCAACCAACACAAGGATTGGGGTTGTACCTGTTAGAATTTTCATTGCATTTGTCCTGTTTTACGTTGCATTTCCTGCTTTAACACATCGATATTTTTTTGCATATCGTCAATCACAGCGCGGACTTTCCCTTCACCGGCACGGGCTGACGCCAGTTCAGCACCAGCTTTGGATAACTCGGCATAGCGGCTGGCTGCCAGCATGTCTTCATTCTGAACTGCAGTACGGGCTGACACTAAATCGGCCCTGGCTTCCAGCAATTCAGGCAAGGCGTAATCACTTGCTGTAATACGCTCAGCCGCTGCTATAGCTTGTTCTGCCGCCTGAATTTGGCCTACAGGGGCTTCCGGTGCTGATGCACAAGAGGCAAGTACGGCCGTCAGGCTTAACATCAATACAGTGTTGCGTACAGATGGATAGCGGCTTGAGAAATACGAAGATAAATTCGTGGATAGATACATGGTAACTCCCTGATTCAATAATCAAAAAACAACAACAAACAGCAAAGCTCTTCCTGAAACTCAACCGATACGAGCCTGCCTGTTTTTGCATACTGAACCTTAAAATCAAAGTCATCGGTGCGCTGGCGCTCATATAACACTGTTACTTTCAATGTAAAAATGACAACAATAAAAATTTAAAACAAAGTTAATTAGCTACTTTGTGCTCTGACCCACATACAGCAGTATTTAGGTGTTATAGTCTGGCCCTTCACTCTGAGCAAAAGGATTTGAAATTAAGATTTTTCAGGGACCAGATTGCCACCTCATAAAAGGATGTATTTATGCCAACTCGTACCGATGGCGCAGCTCCAAACTCAAGCCAGAGCGGCCCGGCGTTAACCGATGAATTCCACAATTTTATTGCTGACATCGAAGATTTACTCAAAACCACCACTTCATTAACCGGAGCGGAATTTGAGCAAGCCAAGAAGAAGCTAACTGAACGTGTGGCGACAGCCAAAGCCTCAGTGGAAGATATAGGTCATAACTTTGCCGCCAAAGCACGTCACTCTGCTGAAGTAACAGACCGTTATGTACACCAGCAGCCATGGCAGTCTATTGCTGTCTGTGCAGCCGCCAGCTTCATATTAGGCGCCTTTGTCGCCCGTTGTAGCGGTTCAGGTTCTAAATGATTTGAGATACGCCGACCCTTTGAGGTCGGTTTTTCTAAATGGAGTTTGCATGTCGACACCTGAAATGGAAAATGCTTCGGTTGGTTTTGATCCTGCCCGCTGGCTCTGGTTGCTCGATAAAGCCAGTCCGCAACTGATCACACAACTGGGTTTACATGGTCAGTTGATGCATTTGGAATGGCAGCAGGAAAAGCGCCGTTTGCAATGGATCATGCTCTACAGTGTGCTGAGCATCAGTTTTGTGTTTTTAGCCTTTCTCTTTGCTGGTTTTGCTTTGCTTTACCTGAACAGAAATAACGAAAGTTTTAGGTTATTTATCTGGGCTTTGCCTGTGTTTTTTACCTTATTAGCCACAGCCTGTTTTTTTATAATCCAGCACTTGGGCAAAAAAGGTCAGAATGCATTTAGCACAAGTTATCAGGAGCTAAAAACCGACCTTCAGCTGTTAAGGCGTCAGGTATGAATGAAGACAAGGAATTACCCCTGCAGGTACAGATCCTGTTGCTACGCCAGAAAATGGCACAACAACGTCTGTTGATCCGGCAATATATAGGGCCACAGCAGCAACAAGAGGTAGAACAATTTCCCCGCAGTTTGGGCATGAAGTTGTTACAACAACAGCTGTCAGGTGCAGCCCCCTGGCTGATGGGACTGAAAAATAAACTTCATGGCAAAGAATCGGCCTTACTTTGGTCTGTTGCCCTGACGTTGGGCCAGCACTGGTTGAAAAAAAAACGAAACGCTCAGGAATAACCGCTGTTTAAAGCTGTGGATCACAGACTAACTATTTTTGCTAAGACCTCTATGTACGACGACGTACAGACTTCAGGGCCAGAAACGCTGAAGCTGGGGTCGATCGGTCTCTACCTTAAATTTATACATGGAGTTTTAAATGCCTCATTTAAAAGGCCCGAAGCAAAACCATCTGCTGGCCGTCCTGCCTACAGAGGTTCAGGAACGATTATTTCCCCATATGGAGTTGGTTGAATTACCTCTGGGCAAAGTCTTGTATGAATCCGGCGATACATTGCGTTATGTCTACTTCCCCACCAATTCCATCGTCTCCTTGTTGTATGTGATGGAAAGTGGCGCTTCTGCCGAAATTTCGGTGGTGGGGAATGAAGGCTTAATTGGTGTCGCTCTATTTATGGGCGGCGAAAGCACCACCAGCAGGGCCATAGTACAAAGTGCTGGCCAGGCTTATCGTTTATTGAGCCAACGCCTAAAAGATGAATTTAATCGTCATGGCGCTTTGCTGCATACCTTGCTGCGTTACACTCAGTCCCTGATCACACAAATGGCTCAAACCGCCGTGTGTAACCGCCATCACTCTATTGACCAGCAATTGTGTCGCTGGTTGTTGTTGTCACTTGACCGGCTGGAAGGGAATGAACTGGTGATGACCCAGGAACTGATCGCCAATATGCTCGGGGTGCGCCGTGAAGGAGTCACAGACGCGGCAGGACGCTTACAGCGTTTAGGGGTGATTGAATACCACAGGGGCCGTATTCAAGTGCTTGATCGCGCTAAACTTGAAAGCTTAAGTTGTGAATGTTATGCCGTAGTGCGTAAAGAGTCAGACCGTTTATTACCCTGGGCCAAAAACACGGCCAAAGTTTAACCTTCCCTGCGCTTTCACTCTCTCAGCCTATAATTTGCGCTGAACTGTACATTTACATATATACAAACAGCAAAAACGCAAGTCCCGCTAGGGTATGGTTTAAATTGTTCTGTGGTTGCTCAATGCGGTTCATTTGGAGTACCAGTGTTGTATGGCTACTGCTCCAAACGCCCAAACCGCATTGAGTTTTTCCTTGTCACAGTTTTATTAACTGAAAGCACCAGGTTGCACTGCAATGACAAGCTTGCGTTGCATCTCAGAAGAACTATCAAAGAAGAACATAGTTCTAAGCATCGCCTTCTGACACTCTGTTCTGAGATTTAATCTGACGGCCCACTTTTTCAGCGGCTTTTTTGCCAGCAAGAAATGCATGGTCCGAATTATAGTATTCCCATTCACTATAACGACCGGCCAGCGTGATATCCTGCGTTTCCATCCAGACTTTCACTAAAGCGACATTTTCAGCTCGTGAATGATCATAGATCACATAGGCATAAGGCATATCCACCAGATTCGCGGTGATCACTTGATCCTCACTAGTCATCAACCCAACTTTGATACAGTCTTCGATGCAGCGGGCTATCAATTCGTCACCATCCACTGGCAGTGGTTTCCACGGCGAGTAAGATATTTCGCAGGTAAAGCCAAAACCACCAGGCGCATTACATTCAGGGCTGGCATTGCCCTGCAAAAAAATGCGGTGGAAAATAGTGTCTTCCGGGTAATAAATCCAATGCTTATCGGTAACTTTTTCGCGATTGATGCCGATGTTGACGCAGCGCACCGATATATGGCGTAAACCCTGGGCAGCGTCCTGCACTTCTTTGGGGGCCTCATTTCCCATCAGGCGTACTAATTCAGGCAGCGGCATAGTGCTGATTAAATTGTCATAACGAAATCGTCGGCCGTCAGCCAGCACCATCAGGTGTTCGACAGGCAATAATTGAACTACGTCTGTATTGAGCTCGATTTGACCTTTGATATGAGGCACAAAACCAGACACCAGGGCCTGAAATCCGCCTTTTTTCGGATAACCAAAACGTGCATTAGGCCCCATAGATTTTGCTACGGGCTGCAAAGCACCATCAATAATTTCCGCCAGATCAGGCAAAGGCACACGACCTCCTAACCAGGAGGTTTCCATTTCCGTTAAGGGGATGGTCCATAATTTTTTGTTGTAAGGGATGGCAAAATGTTTGGCGATACCAGCCCCCCAGACGCCATAAATAAAGTCTTCAAAATTGGGGGGGCTATTGATACTGGAAACGCTGCTCTGCTTTGCACTGACGCTGGTGCCATCTGCACAACAATCTTCTGTCCTTGATGTCAGGCCAGAGGCGGAGTTAGGATTTTGGCTGACTGCCGGCTCGTTGCAGGAGGCTGGTTTGTAGCGCGCATCAATAGCGCCAACAATACACTCTTTAATAATCTCGGGAGGTAAACCAAACAACGCACCTTGAAACGGGTAACGCGTATGAATAGTTTTGCTGTAAACCCAGGCTTCACGATTTTGCCAGTGTTGGTTATCCCCTAACAAAATATCGTACAGCTCTAACACATAAGGGTCATTGGAAAACATAATATGACCGGCGTAATCAAAGGTGAATCCACTGTCTTTGATGGATCGGCACCAGCCACCGACTGTCGCATTACGTTCCAGCAACAAGGTGTCTTCCCCCAAATGATAGGCCGCACTTAAGCCTGTCGGGCCTGCGCCTATAATGGCACAACTGACCGACTGCATAGCCTGCTGAGGCCGGAGTGAGTTGATATTCAGAGCTCTGTGCGCCACATTGGCGGAGTTCGCACTTGCCGACTCTTCACACTGTGATCGGCTGGTTTTGCCCTTCTGTGCCAATGCTCGGATCAGTTGAAACATCGAATTGCCAGTGCGCTCCCAAGAGGTGGTCGCTACTAAGGCCCGCATTTTTTCAGCCATTCTTTTTGTTTGTGACTCTGAGGCCGCTAAGGCTGTTTCACAGGCAGCGATAAAGTGTGGAATGTCATAGCCTATAGCCACAATATCACCATAAGGAGTGACCACATCCTCGATAGCTGTGCTGACCACAGGCAATTGTGCCGCCATGTATTCCAATACTTTGGTAGGGCTGATAAAACGTGTGGACTCGTTCAGCGCAAATGGCAGCAGGCATAAATCCCATTCCGCCAGAAACTGTGGCAAGGCCTGATAAGGTTGTTGGCCAAAATAATGAATATTCGCCCTTCTGGGTAAGGTATCGGGATTAATTTTAACCACAGGCCCAACAATAATGATGTGCCAGTCTGAGTGTGCATCCGCAAGTGCAGCTATTAAATTCAGATCCAGCCGCTCATCAATCACGCCATAAAACCCCAATTTGGGGCCGTGAAGAGCAGCTTGCAATGGATGGCTATTACTGCGATCCAACGCCTGCTCAAAATGTACGGCATCGACGCTGCTTGGAAAACAATGTACGTTGGGATGTAAGTTGCGTTTGGCCTGATACAAACTTGGGCCGCCGGTAAATACAATATCTGCACTATTCAGCAAAGCTTTTTCGCGTTGTAACAGCTGTTTGGGCGCATTCTGAAAGGCAGACAGTTCGTCCATGCAGTCATAAACCACCATCTTTGCATGTAGTTGTTTTAACAAAGGCAATGCCATAGGCGTATAAAACCAGACGATTGGATTTTCGCCATCCCGAACCAATGTTGCAATTAAAGGCTCAAGTTCTGCTAACTGATCATCGTGAAAGCCTGTGGCATGAACAGGTGTATGGGGTTGGCATACAGTAATGTTAGGTGCTGGTGTATAGGTTTTAAGAAAACTTTTTCCTGCGTGATAAAAGGGTTCTTCCACTACAATAATTTCAAAATGTTGTGCCAGTTGGCTCAACAGGTGCTGAGGTCTTTGATACACGAAATCCCAGCGCAGATGGCAAAATACAATAATGGTTGGCATATAAACTCCTGATCTAATGTGGATAGAGGTATTCATTTGAAAGTTTTCAATAAATCGTTGTGCTTGCCGAAGCCCGGCGGCATAAGAGAAAGGCAATGTTCGTTGCATATTTTGAGGAGCATTGGCGATATCCCACAGCCCGCTGTGATGCCAATAGCTGTCGTTTTCCCAGTCATGCCGGTCGATCAGCGGGTACAAACACACACCAAGGCAGGTCACGCCTTTTTGTAAAGCGAGCGCCATTTCGGCAGCAACTTGTTTGATCCAGATCCCACGGCCACTGCCAACATGACTGGTTTCTGCCAGCAGTATCGGGCGCTGATAACGCTGGTGCAGTTCGGCTAATATGTCGTGCAGTGGCCGGCGGCGCGAGTCAGCTAAATGCCACCACAATTTGTTGTAAGTGCCACATTCCCATTGATTGTCGTGATAGTAATTAGCACCGATGATATCGAGATAACGTGGATGCCCACCTAACTCTGGTTCACGTCTGCCACATAACATGTCCCACGAATCGTACTGAGCTGAATTCCAGTCGGTTGCCCACTGCTGCCACTCTGGGTGTTCCGGCGGAGCAACCACATGAATAACTGGATCACAATGCATAAAACGCGCGTCCGGACTGACTTGCCAAATCGCATCACAGCCAGCCAAAGTAGCTCGTACCAACTGACGTTTTGCCTCTGTATGAGCACGTTCATCAAACATGTTTTTACAATGGAACAAATGAACGGAAAGCCCCCAACTGGTAAAAGAAATTTCATTGAGCGGAGAATAAATGGGTGGACGATCTGAAAAAGGCGCTAAAAACTCTGCGGCGGCGCGGCAAAAACGGGCGAAACGTGTAATAAATTCAGCTGAATAAACATCGATATCTTCGGGCCAGCCATAATGACAAAAGGTCCAGCAAATTTGGAGCCCTAATTGCTGAGCAGCACGGGCTCTTGGCTCAACGGAAGAAAAATCAAATTCATTGTTGATCTCTGTCAGACGCCAGCCAATGGATTCTCTGACCGTTCGGATGCCAAACTTTTGCAGCAGTACATAATCGTCAAAGGCGTTGCCTGAATGCCCGGTAGACTGATTCATCGATAAGGCTTTTTGTGCACGATTTATATGGTCGGCTCCTTCATAGCCGCCTTGCCAGAATGTGACAAATGGATCATCGGCTGAGGCCTTCATAGACTGAATGCTGCAAAAATAATTCTATGGCTCACTGACATCACTAGCTGTTTCGATTCCAATCCTGTTGCCCTGCTCATTAAACTGTCCTTCATTGGTTCACAGGTTGAGACTACCCATAGTTGCTGAAGCGACGCCGGTGAAGCGTCTGCCATAAATCACCATAAAGGTTGCTGAGGTGACACTGTTGTAGCCCCTGTTATAAATCACCATAAAGGTTGCTGAGGTCACACTGTTGTAGCCCCTGTTATGAATCACCATAAAGGTTGCTGAGGTGACACTGTTGCAGCCCCTGTTATAAATCACCATAAAGGTCGCTGGGTGACACTGTTGCAGCCCCTGTTATAAATCACCATAAAGGTTGCGGAGGTGACACTGTTGCGGCCCCTGTTATGAATCACCATAAAGGTTGCTGAGGTGACACTGTTGTAGCCCCTGTTATGAATCACCATAAAGGTTGCTGAGGTGACACTGGTGCGGCCCCTGTTATGAATCACCATAAAGAAAGCTTAAGAGCATCTCTGTTCGGTATCGTACTCTTTATATCTTTGGTTATTTCTGGGGCCATTTTTGCGGTTGTTTCAGGGCATGGTCTGAGTAATTTATTTAAAAGGGGGTTCTCTGCCGCCAGCGCTGAAGCCGTCAGATAAATCAACCTTGGGGTAACCAAAAATCCAGCACGTCAGGCTGGTGGAGAACAGGGTGAAGCTAGGATGAACTGCTTAGAGCTTGTATAAGTTCCAGCTGAGTCATAGATGAACTGCCACTGATATGCTTTTTTCGGGCTTTTTTACGCAAGGCGTCAATAGGCTCTTGCTCTAATCTGCCAGGTTCAGCCTGGCTATGCTGCGTTTTATCAGCATTTTTTGCTGAATGTTTCCGCTTCGCATGTTTTTCCCTTTTAGCCGCCGTAGAACCTGATGCTGCGAATTCATCCACACCGGATCCTTTCGTCATAGGCGGGCGGGCCACAGGCTGAGTTTTTTTGTAAGAAACTGCTTTTTCTTCCTCGTTTTCTTCAAGGTATGTTGCTTTTTTTCTTTGATCTTTGGTGTATTTCTCTTTGTTGCCAGCAGCCATCTCACTCCCCTACAGACTCTCACACCTGCTTCAGCACAGGCTCAGTTTTATAGTGGTCAGGCATTAACTGCCAACAGCCCTGACTGCTGGCAGCAATGACTCTGTTTATTCTTTATCGTGTGTTGCGGCCAACTCTTTCGCCATTTTTAAATGGTTTTGCAGTTTAGGTAAGGTTTTAGTCGCAAAAGCTGCAATCTCAGCATCATCAGAGAGCGTAGCCCGCTGGAATAATTCGATAGTGTCCTCGTGTGCTGCAACCTGGTTTTTTGCATAAGCTTTATCGAAGGATTCACCATCACGTTGTTCCAACATGAATTTTTTCGCTTTGTTGGTCATCTCTGCTTCATCAGAAACCTCCAGATTTTTCCGGCTTGCAATACCTGCAAGTTCCGCATTAGCGGCTGTATGATCAGTAATCATTTTTGTGGCGAAAGCTTTGATATCAGCAGAGCTTGATTTCTGTTGCGCCATTTTTGCGCTCTGTACTTCTGCAATGCCTTTTGCAGATACTTCTTCCACAAAGTCGTCGGCATCGATTTTGTCTGCAGCAAAGGCCAGGCTTGATGCCGCACCTAAGATACATACCAGAGCGCCAGTGGATAGAATTCTCTTCATGTTCATCATTGAATACCTCATTGGATTAATTTTGAATTCAGTCAGATAACCAACAACAGGGTTACCAGAGCGAACCCCATACTGGCGAATAAAAACCCAGGTTTCGGTATGGTATCGAACATTGAATGGTAAAAACCGTAACTCCGGAACAGATAGGGTCACTGTTATTTTTCATCAGAAAAAACAGTTAAATCTTTAGATCACAAACTCATTTTACGGAAACAGAATTCTCTGTACGGCGCCGTACAGACCAGAGAGGATAATAAGATAATGCTAATGCTGGTCAATGTTGACCGTAAATTTATACATGGAGTTTTGGATGCCTCATTTAAAAGGCCCACAGCAGAATCATCTGCTGGCTGCCCTGCCTGCCGAAGTTCGGGAAAGATTGTATCCGCATATGGAGTTTGTTGAGTTGCCTCTTGGCAAAGTGTTGTATGAATCCGGAGATACACTGCGTTACATTTACTTTCCCACCAATTCCATTGTCTCTTTGCTGTATGTGATGGAGAGTGGCGCTTCTGCCGAAATTTCAGTAGTAGGTAAAGAAGGCTTAATTGGGGTTGCACTTTTTATGGGCGGCGACAGCACCACCAGCAGGGCCATAGTACAAAGCGCCGGCCAGGCTTATCGTTTACTGGCACATCGCGTAAAAGATGAGTTTCATCGTCATGGCGCCTTGCTGCACACATTTTTGAGGTACACCCAGGCCCTTATCACTCAAATGGCACAAACAGCTGTTTGTAACCGCCATCACTCTATTGACCAGCAATTGTGTCGCTGGTTGTTATTGTCGCTGGACAGATTGGAGGGTAATGAACTGAGAATGACGCAGGAGCTCATTGCCAATATGCTGGGCGTACGCCGTGAAGGCGTTACAGATGCCGCCGGTCGTTTACAGCGTTTAGGTGTAATTGAATACCACAGAGGCCTCATTCAGGTGCTTAATCGCCCCAAACTTGAAAGCTTAAGTTGTGAATGTTATGCCGTAGTGCGTAAAGAGTCAGACCGTTTATTGCCCTGGGCCAAACAACCCGCCAAAGTATAAGTTCGTTGCCGGTTTGTTTTATTCGCCGGTAGTGGTTGCCTGATGTCTTTTCACTACCCGCTTTAACCGACAACGAAGTTTTTGCAAAAAAGCAGGGGGTAAACATAGCCTGTTTTTTTCTGCCTGCACAGCGTGCCCTGAAGCAGGTAGTACGAGTGACGGTTTCTTCATCTGATACCTATTACTCAGTCAATTCCATTCTTCCTTGCACCCAACAAATCAACGCCAGTCCTTACAAAGTTCAGCCTGACACAGGGCCGGAATAGCTTTCTGTGCGTCAGCGCTCTGAGCAAAGAGCTTAGTGCTGTGGCGAACAGAAATCTGCAATCGAATCAAACAGAATAGAGTTTAGTACTCATTAACAAGGCGCGTCTGATGCATACAGACCAACCGCAAAACAAACTTTTGCAACAACTGTCTGACGAGGAACAACAAAGGATCATGCGGCACTGTAAAACCGTCAACATGGAATTTGGTCAGCTGTTATGTGAAGAAGGAAAAAACTGTGGTTATGTTTATTTTCCTTTGTCGGGTTTTATTTCAATTCTGACGTCTTTGCAACATAATCAACGCTTAGAAGTAGGTTTAATTGGCAATGAAGGCATGCTCGGCGCTTTATCTTGTGTAGATGTGCATGCTTCGCCCGTGCAGGCCGTGGTTCAGGGCGATGGGACCGCCTTACAGATTGAAACTGAAATTTTTGCCACTGAACTGAAGCACTGCGTTAAATTACAGCAACTGCTGCAACAATATCTGGCATTTTATGTCGTTCAACTGACCCGTTTAGTCTGCTGCAATCATTACCATGAAACTGAACCCCGTTTAGCCCGTTGGCTGTTAATGACCCACGACAGGGCTGGCGGCGATCAATTTTTCCTGACCCACCAGTATCTGGCGTCGATGTTAGGAGTAAGACGCAGCAGCGTAACTGAAGCTGCAGGTTCTCTGCTCCAAAAAAAAATCATCGATTATCACAGAGGCCAAATTCATATTTTAAATCGTGCCGCACTGGAGAAAGCCTGCTGCAGCTGTTACCGCGATTTACTGGATAAACAGCAGCTTTTTTTACCTGATTTACCTTATCCAAACACTGGCTTTGTTCGTTGACGAACGGAAGCTGTTGCCTGAACGGGGCAGACTCGGGGTCCGGTATGATGCAGCTGCGCCGGCAGCTCAGGCGAAAGCCTCAAGGAGTTCTCAGTGAATTACAACGATAAAGACCAATATGGCATTTATAAAACCAGTAGCCTGCCTGAACATGGTAATCAGGGCCCAGGCCCAAGCCTGATGGGTGCAGAAACCCTGATAGGTAACGATGTCTACAATCACCATGAAGAACAAGTGGGTGATATCAAAGAGCTGATGTTGGATATGAAGGACGGCAAAGTCAGTTATGCCGTCTTGTCCTTCGGCTCTTTTTTAGGCATGGGTGAAAAACTATTTGCAGTGCCTTGGAATGCACTGATCCTGGATACGGAAAACAAAAGATTTAAACTGGATATTGATAAAGACAGGTTAGAGAACGCGCCTGGTTTTGATAAAGATAATTGGCCGGATATGGCTGACAATACCTGGCGTGAACTGATCCATAGTTACTACAACAGAACCAACTGATTGTACAGCGCTTGATTAAAGAGTGCTGATGGTATCAACAAGCTAAGCCCTGAACCCTGATTTCAGGGCTTTTTCATTATAAGTACGCCAACGCACAGACCGCTAAAACCACTTCACTCAAAGTAGGCTTTTCGCCAACTATATGGAGTACTTCATGTTAGAAACTATTGTTGCGGTGCTGGTGATCTTATGGCTTTTGGGCATGGTTTCATCTTATTCGCTGGGTGGTGCACTGCACCTGTTATTGGTTGTAGCCTTAGTGCTTTTTGTACTGCGTATAGTGCAAAGACGCCGTCTCTGACCACAGAACCCCGGCATTATTCTGCTGTTTTATTGACTCAGGTTGCCCAGTGAACCAGCCCTTTCCGGGCCTGAACCAGGCAACCTTTATTGGAGAATACTTATGACTATTAAACCATTTTTGCTGGCTACCTTGCTGGCAGTGACAGTCCTTGGCAGCGTGAGCTGTGCATCCACCCGTACCTCTGAAGGCACTGGCGAGTATGTCGACGACACAGTGATCACCGCTAAAGTGAAAGCGGCATTTTTGGGCGAAAAAGGCCTAAAAGTGGCAGAGATTAACGTCGAAACTTTTAAAGGCGTAGTGCAACTAAGTGGCTTTATTAATTCACGTACTGATGCAGACAGAGCTATTACTCTGGCTCGTGGCGTATCTGGCGTAATGTCGGTAAAAGATGACATGCGTATTAAATAAGCTTTTCTGACTTTAGCGCGGTAACGCACCGAAGTGCGCTTTGATTCCTCCTACTTTAGTTAAGCGTCACCCCCTGCATGCTTTGCACTTTCGCAGAAGCATGCAGGTCAAGGAGAATACTAATGACTACATCTAAAGATAAAACAGCAAAGATCAGTCCTATTATTGCCGGCACACCTATTAGTACGACCACAACAACCAAAGATCCAAAAACGACTAAAGCCTCAACAGCTGCAACCACACAAAAAAGCCAGAGCCTGGCCAGCCCACAGCAAAACAAAACAACAGACGATGCCTGGAAAAAGCGTGTAGGCGCTGCACATAAAATGTGGAGCAAGCTGTCCGAAAGCGAGCTGAAAAAATCAGCAGGCGAACCGGCTAAATTATCTGAACTGGTGCAAGCACGTTATTCCATCAGTGGCCCGGAAGCCGACAAACAAGTGAAAAAGTTTATCGACAATCGCAGTTAATTAAACCGAGAGAGCCACATGAAACTGATAAAAAAACAACATTCCGCCTTACTGGTACTGATGCTCAGTAGTTTATCAGTTCCAGTGCTGGCTCAGGACAACAAAGCCAGGCAGGAAGTACTTGACGCACGGCTGGAAAGTCAAATTCTGACCACCTATCAGCTCAGCCCTTATTTACGCCACGATGATATCAGTGTTGCAGTGGAAGATGGAAAAGCCACCATCACAGGTAAGGTAGAAAGTGATGTAAATAAAGATTTGGCGACCGAAATTGCACAAGGTGTCAATGGCGTAAGCGACGTTGATAACAAGATGATCACTGAAGAAAACTATCAGACACCAAAGCGTACTGGTGGTCCAAGTTACGCCGAAATCATCGATGATGCCAGCGTTACCGCCGCAGTGAAATCTAAACTGATGTGGAGCCGCTACGTCGACAGCGGCAGCACCAAAATCACCACCCAAAAGGGCATGGTGACGTTAACCGGAACAGCTGAAACGAAAGAAGCAGTTGAACTGGCAGGAAATTTAGCCATGACCACCAGAGGCGTCGTGTCGGTGGACAATAAACTGACGGTAGAAGCCAACCCGGATAACACATCCAAACCCGGCACTGTAATGGCAGACAGCTGGATCACGACCAAGGTTAAATCCACTTTTATGTACTCCCGTAATGTCGACGGTTCGGACATTGCGGTAAATACCACCAAAGGTGTGGTGACTCTTGAAGGCCTGGTTGACAGTGGCTCTGAAAAAGCTCTGGCCGTGCAACTGGCTGAAAATATCAAAGGTGTGCAAAGCGTAAAGGCTGGCAGTTTAACCTTTAAATAACGTGTTTTACGTCACGATTTTGCGGTTACAGCTGCTGATATGGCCCAAAGCAGCACCTGTGACAGCATGAATTAGCTAGTACTCTAATCCAGGTATTAGCTAATTTTTTTTTGATTTTTTCCCCGCCAAACCTTCTCTTTCGCATTTATCCAGCAGATCCGCATAAAAATAAGCCAACTAACCCAATAAAGACTTCAGCCGAACTGGAAAGCCATAGCTAATTGCTGCAGTATAAAAGCCATTATTTGCTTAACTCTGTGTAATGGGAAGCTGCTGTGCCTGATAGTTTAAGTTTATTACCTGCCATAGTGGCTATTGCCGTTGTCATCTGGCGCAAAGAAGTGATTCTGGCGCTGATCCTGGCCGTCGCTTGTGCTGAAGTTCTGCTTTATTTAAAACAACCCGAATTGAGTGTATTCGGCGCTTTGTTGCATGGTCCGGTGCAAAGCCTGGAGCGTATTATTTCTGTCACCTCTTCTGCCGATAACAGCAGGATCCTGTTATTTTCCTTACTAATAGGCGCGCTGATGGCTTATATGCGGGATTCCGGTGGGGTGTCAGCTATGGTGGACTGGTTTATCCGCAAGGGTGTAGCCCTTACTAAACGTCAGGCCGGCTTTATCAGTTATGGCATAGGCATTCTGGTTTTTATTGAATCCAACCTGAGTGCTTTAACAGCAGGCATAGTCTCACGTGGTTTGTACGATAAATTTAAAATGAGCCGCGCCCGTCTGGCTTATATAGTCGACAGCACCAGCGCTCCTGTTTGTATTTTGGTGTTACTCAACGGCTGGGGTGCTTATGTACTGGGGCTTTTAAGCACTTACAACTTGCCGGAGTCGGCTATCTCCGTATTAATTGGCAGTATTCCCCTGAATTTTTATGCCCTCTTTACACTGATGGTGGTGTTCTACACCATCTATACCGACAAGGTCTATGGCCCGATGAAACAGGCTGAAATTGATTTAAATACAGTGTCTAACCAGAGTGATATTGAAATCCCTCCGGGCAGTATGTCGCTGATGTTAGTCCCCTTGCTGACTCTGGTTCTGGGCATGGTTGCCTTTATGCTCTGGACAGGCAACGGCAGTTTAGTTGAGGGTTCAGGCGCCAAAGCAGCCTTGTACGCCACCACTTTAGCTTGTGTGGTGGCTTATGGCCTGATGGCTTACAGCCGGAAATTTAACCATCAGCAACTGGTGACTATTGGTTTTAAAGGCATGAGTGAGCTGCTGCCTTTAGTCTGTATAGTGCTGTTGTCGCTGGCTTTGGGCAGTGCGATGAAAGATCTCGGCACCGGGGCTTATGTCGCTTCTTTTGTCAAAGAGTCCACCCCACTGGTCCTTATTCCCGCTTTACTTTTTATCGCTGGTGCCATTATTTCTTTTACCACAGGCACTTCATGGGGCACTTTTGCCATTTTAATTCCAATTGGCATGCCGCTGGTGGAAATGCTGGGCTTGCCCCCTTCTCTGCTGCTGGCCGCTATTTTAAGTGGTGGGATCTGGGGCGATCACTGCTCGCCTATCTCCGATACCACTGTGGTCAGTTCAGTCGCATCAGGCTGTGACGTATTAGAACATGTAAAAACTCAGCTGCCTTACGCGTTATTTTGTGGCTCTTTAGCGCTGATCGCTTTTTTAATCAGTGGGTGGCTCATGATTAAATAAGTCATTGATTACTCTTTGGGCTAAAACCGGATAAAAGTTGGATGAATAGAGAATGAAAACAAACACCTTAGTCATCTTTAGCTGTTTTTTAGTGATGTCTTGTGCAAACACTGTCCAGCAACAGAGTTCCGCCCCCAAAACTGCAGAAGCAAAAGCAAAACCAATCAAAGTGCAGCAACCTGTTCGGATTGAAGCCACTAAACCTACAGATATAGTGGATGTACTGACGGTTACCAGCAAAGTTCAGGTGAGTATGGCTTATGCTGGCGATAGCAACTTTACCGGCAAAGCAGTACCAGGATATCAGGCCAATAGCTGCTATTTAGAAAAGAATGCAGCACAAGCTCTGGCCAAAGTAGCACAACAGGCAGAGCGTCTGGGTTATCAGCTGCAACTGCTGGATTGTTACCAGCCTCAGCGCGCATCCAACCACTTTATGTTGTGGCTTACCAATGCAGCAGATCAAAGCACCAAAGCGGAGTTTTACCCAAACCTGGAGAAAAACCAGTTAACCCCGGATTATATAGCCGCCCATTCAGGCCATAGCCGCGCATCCACTGTGGATTTAACCCTACTGCGAAAAAATGCCGCAGGACAGTGGCAACAGCTGGATATGGGCGGAACTTATGATTTATTTGACCCTGTGTCGCATTCAGACAGCAATGCGATTAATTCGCAGCAAAAAGCCAACCGTTTATTGCTCAAAGATCTGATGCAACAACAGGGATTTTTCCCTTATGCCATGGAATGGTGGCATTTTACGCTTTCAAACGAAAAATACTCTGGCACCTACTTCGATTTTGAGATCAGCCAGCCGTTAAACTAGTAAAGCTACCAGTGGGCAATTCAATAGCTGTAGCTATACTCAGCAGTGGCACGTCAGCTGAAAAGCTGCACACGCAAAACTATGGGCCTAAGGTTGGATCAACTAAGGTTGCCAGGTTGCAGCATTCTATCAAGAGAATTGTAAATTCATCTGTTTGCTTCAGCCCAGTATGTCCTCTGCCCGTAGTTTTTCCTCCTCGCCAGTAAGCCAGGTACTTTGCGCTCTAAAAATGCAGCGTGCTGCTTAAGGATCACTAGCAGGAACTGATTAAGACTACAACGGAGGTATGGGCAATGTTCGACACCAGGCTAAAAACCGAGTTAATGCAAAGTCAGCAGCAACTTCAGTCTTACACTCATTATCTGAACTCAATTAAGCAAAATATAGCGGTGATCGAATTTACCCCATTAGGTATCATACTGAGTGCCAACCAGACATTCCTTGATACTGTAGGTTATAGCCTGGATGAAATAACAGGCCAGCATCACCGTATTTTTTGCGAAGCAGACTACGCGCAAAGCCGTGACTACAGCAATTTTTGGCAGCAACTGGCCGCGGGCAAAAGTCAGTCCCTGACCTTTTTACGTTTGGGTAAACAAGGCCAGAAAATTTGGCTGGAGGCGACTTATTTCCCGGTGCTGGAACAAGGCGTCGTGACCAAAGTGGTTAAGTTTGTTTCTGACGTCAGCGATAAAACCCGCCAGCAGAAAGAACAGGAAGCTGTGATTGATGCCTTACAAAAATCACAGGCCATTATTGAATTCACCCCTGAAGGTGAAATTCTCAATGCCAACGAAAACTTTTTAACTACTGTAGGTTACCCTCTGGAGCTGATCCGTGGTCGTCACCATCAAATGTTTTGTTTTGATGATTTTTATCGGGAAAATCCGGATTTCTGGCAGGATTTAAAGCAAGGCCACTACAAAACAGGCCAATTTGAACGCAAAAACAGTCAGGGAGACTCGATTTGGCTTGAAGCCACCTACAACCCTGTGTTTGATGAAGACCACAAGGTAGTGAAAGTCATTAAATTCGCCAGCGATATTACGGCGCTGATCAAACAACGTCAGGCCGTAAGCCAAGCCAGCATGACAGTGCAGCAAATCTCACAGCAAAACAGTGCACTGTTTTTGCAAGGCGTTGAATTGCTGAGTCAAAGTGTTCTCAACTCGCTTTCTATTGAACAGGAAGTGGCACAAGCTTCTGAGCTATTGCAACAACTGGCCGAGCAGTCTCAGGCCATTTATGCCATGGTGAATACCATTCGCAGTATTGCCGATCAAACTAATCTGCTGGCGTTAAATGCCGCTATTGAAGCTGCCAGAGCTGGTGAGCATGGCCGTGGCTTTGCAGTGGTTGCGGATGAAGTGCGCAGCCTGGCTTCACGCACTGGTGTCTCTACTGTCGAAATTGAGCAGGTAGTAAAAACCAATCTGGGCCTGACACAAGATGCATTGAGCAGAATGGAGCTTGCCTGCGCTGAGTCTGAAAAAGGCAGTCAGCTGAGTCATCAAACCTCTACTGTGTTCACTGGCATTCAGCAAGCCAATACCAAAATGACAGACGCCATCGCTGAACTGGCAACTTTTGTCTGATGCCATTTGTACCGGAACATCACCTGAGGTAAGGTGCTCCCTTCATCCACATTGACGAAGGGGATAGTTTTGTCTGCACTTTCAGGTAGTCGCCATCTGATCATCATCTGCTGTTCTCTGCTTATTCTTGCCTGTAGTCATAGCGGAGAAATACACCAAGAGAATGTACTTTTGCCTTTACAGCACAAGTTACATCAGGCTGGCTTACCTGCAGATGCCCTCGCCTTTGTCGCTTATCCGCTGGACAATCCGGCTGAAAAAGTCAGCTTTCAGGCCGAAAAATCCATGCAACCGGCCTCGACTATGAAGCTGCTGACCAGTATTACTGCATTGGAACTATTAGGCCCGGCTTACAGAGGTAAAACTCAGTTACGCTCTTATGAACAAGCGCAAAACACCATGCAACAACCGTTGGTGCTTAAAGGTTTAGCTGATATGGATTTTACGCTGCAAGAACTCTGGTATTTGCTGCAACAAGCTTATGATCAGGGCATACGTCAGGTGCCGGCTTTTCAGATTGACCGCAACTGGTTTAATCCGGCCCGTCCTGAGCTAACGGCCTTACCTTTTGATGAAACTCCACGCGAATATTACAACCTGCTGCCAGATGCCTTGTTTTTACAACGTAATATGCTGGGTATCAAACTAGAGTCCTCTGCGGATAAAATTTCAGGGCAATTCTACCCTTCGCTACAAGGCCTGGAGCTGGTGACCACTCAGGTACAGTTAACAGATATGCCCTGCGCCCAGTGGTATCCGCATCCACAACAGCTGGCCTTTAAACGTCAGCCAGACACTGTACAACTGGTATTGCAAGGTGAGTTTCCAAAAAACTGTCAAAAACGTGATTATTTGCAACTGATCAACAGAGTGGATTTCAGCCGTTTAGTCATTCAGCAACTGTGGCAACAGATCTCTGGACAAAAAGAAGTACCTGTAGTGGAGCAAAAGACAGCAAACGCCTCTGTGCTGCTGGCCGAACATCAAAGCCGCACTTTGGCGGAAGTGCTGCGGGATATCAATAAAAGCTCAGACAATGCCCTCACCCGTCAGCTGTATTTAGTGTTAGGCGCACAACAAGGCACAGCTGAAGCTGAATCGACAGCAACAATCTCAGAGCAACAAATACGAGACTTCATTAGCAGTCTGGCTTTGGATCACAGCAGCCTGACGTTAGAAAACGGCTCTGGTTTATCCCGCACTGAACGCATCAGCCCGCTGTTGATGACAGCCCTGCTGCAGCATGCTTACCAGGCCAGCTATCAGCCGGAATTGATCGCAAGCATGCCCCTTGCTGGCGTGGACGGCACTTTAAAGCGACGTTTTACTCAGGCTCAGACCCAAGGCAAAGCACGATTAAAAACCGGCACTTTGCGTAATGTCGTGGCGCTGGCGGGTTTTGTGACGGACCAAAGTGGCCGCACCTGGGTGGTAGCCAGCTTTATCAACGACCCCAAAGCTGGCCGTGGACGGCATGTACTGGATGATTTGATTGAATGGATCACCAGACAAAACGACAAAAATAGCCAGCAATAGGTCCGTCTGTCTGGTGTAGTGCTTTACTTCATGTTAATCTTCTTGATAACTATTCTCATCTAAGTGTAATTAATGGAGTGTTTGATGAAAAGTTCTGCATTGGTATTCAGTTGTGTTGTGTTAGTCGCCAGCTCATTTACGGCTATGGCGTCTGAGCGCCCGGATCATTTTAAAGGCAAAGAAGTCAAAACTCTGGCTGAAGCTGTGGCTAACTTTAAAGAAGCCAATCAACGTTTTGCCCAGCTGCAATCAGCCCCGCTGACGCCTGAAGCTATGGCGGAAATTCATCAGCTCACCTACAGCATGGAAGTTGCGCTGGAAAAAATTCATCAGGAAACCGCACAACTTAAAGTGGTGTTGGAAGAAGTGCATCTAGCTTCTGAAAAAATGGATACCGACACAGTGCAGCAACAAGGTGCTTTGTATCTGAAAAATGCGACGACACTGGTCAAATAACGCCTGGCGACTACTAAACCCTCTTTCGCCTGTGACTTAAAGCCCAGGCGAAAAAAAGGCCAGTCTCAGGACTGGCCCCGCAAATCCTATCAAAAACAGGATTCTGCTGCTTCAGGACATTCATCAGGAATGCGGGTATATACCCGTCGTCCTTGAAGTTGCTGCTTTGTTGACTACGTCATCTCGCCCCAGTCACATAGGTTTACTATGCTCCAGGGGTCTCACTGACTTGTCGCCTCGCCGAAACTTCAAGTAACTTGGGTATACACCCTATTTTTCGTAACTCAAATCCATTTTAGCTACGAAATATTTAGCCCGGTCGCACCCGGACTAAAACCATGCAGAGCAACCCAAAGCGGCTCTGTCAGAATACAAGGACAAACAAAAACTGATGAGTCAGTTTATGCTCCGGTAAGTTCATCTTTACAATGTAACCGATTACAAATCCATCTGTAGTATGCCAGACCCTGAGCTGAAACAGAACGCCCATTCTGAAAAAAATGGCTATTAATCAAGCAAGACACTGAGCAGATCCAGCGCTTGCCAAGTGATTTTGAATAAGCTTCAATGTCAGCTGTAATTCATGAACTGGTCAACAGAGCCAGCAGAGGAATAATGGCTTCTACTTTTTCACCTTTAGACTGGCTGATGTTTGTGTTGTATTTTGTGCTGCTGGCCCTGACCGGCTGGTGGATTAACCGCAGTGGTGCAAAAAACAGTCAGGAATATTTTATTGGCAGCAACAGCATGCCGACCTGGCTGGCAGCCATCTCTGTATTGGCTACAGCTCAATCTGCCGCTACTTTTTTAGGTGGCCCTGATATTGGCTATCGCAGTAATCTGACCTACCTTGCCAGCACTCTGGGTGCTTTAATGGCGGCCTTTTTTGTTGGCTACTTTTTAATTCCACGATTTTATCGCTACAAAGTCAGCACTGTTTATGAACTGCTTGAATTACGTTTTGGCAGCAAAGCAAAAAAACAGGCGGGGTTAATGTATTTGTTTGGCCGTATTTTTGCCAATGGCGCCCGGCTTTATATGGCAGCTATAGCTGTGTCTATGATCTTATTTACCGATATCGCTTTGCACCATGTGATTTGGTCCATCGCCCTGCTTTGTCTGGTGGCATTGTTGTATTCGATTTTTGGTGGCATTAAATCTGTGATTTATGGCGATGCTTTTCAATGTTTTGTTTATGTTGGCGCCGCAGTTCTGGTGCTGCTGTATTTATGGCAGTCTATTCCTGCCGATTTTGCTACGGTCTGGCAGGCGTTAGAGCATCCGCCTGAAAACGCCGCCAGTAAACTGCTTCTGATCGACACCAGTTGGGATTTTAGTTCAGCCAGTGCTTTTACAGTCTATTCCAGTGTCACTGGCCTGTTTTTGCTTTACATCGCCTCTTTTGGCTTGGATCAGGATATGACCCAACGCGCTTTAACCTGTAAAAACGCCCGTCAGGGCTCTTTAGCTATTATCTGGTCTGTGGTTTTAGTCATACCTGTGACCCTGCTGTTTATCGTCATTGGTTTTTTATTACATATCTTTTATCAAAGACCGGATCTGATGGCAGGCTCTGGCGCCCTGATGCAAAGCAGTCAGTTCAGCGGCGAAAATATCACAGTCTTTATGTATTACGTTTTGCATGAAATGCCTGCCGGCTTGCGTGGTTTAGTCACAGTGGGCGTGATAGCTGCAGCAGTCTCTACTCTGACATCAGGTTTAAATTCTATGGCTTCTGTGATTATTCAGGATCTATACAAGCCCTGGCAGCAGCAGCGCTCAGAGAAACCAGAACAGTATTATGTTGCAGCTGCACGCTGGTCTATGTTGCTTTGTGCTACAGCCCTGGCGTTGATGGCGATCTTATGTTTCTACTGGCAACAAAAAAGCGATATGCCCCTGCTGACTTTTGCTTTAGGCGTGATGGTATTTAGCTATAGCGGTTTACTTGGGGTCTATGCCAGCGCACTTTTTAGCAAACGTGGCAGCCCTGCATCCGTATTAGCCGCTTTAATAGCCGGTTTTGTCATCACTTTGCTGCTGCAACCTTATCTGCAAAGCTATTATTTACCGGCCGACTGGCAGTTTGATTTGGCCTTTAGCTGGCAGCTGTGTATAGGTTTTGCCTGCTCTTTTGTGATTTGTCAGTTGGGAAAAAGCAGTGATGTTGTGGCACAAACAACACTGAACGGAGTGCCCGCCTGATGCGTAAATTTCTGCTTTTAGTCTGCTGCATCGCTTTTAGCTCTACTACTTTTAGCTGCGTGGCTCAAACCAAAGAAATCCAAACAGGGGCCAGCCAGCTGGCAGCAAGACCTGACTCCTCCCCTGTTGAGCTGGCATCTAAACAGATAGGTTTGGTGGTCAATCAAAGCTCAGTGGTGGGCAACAGCCATCTGGTTGAATTGTTATTACAGCAAGGCCTGCAGGTAAAAAAGATCTTCTCACCTGAACATGGTTTTCGTGGCACTTTTGATGCAGGAGCCAAAGTAGAAAACAGCATAGACCCGCAAACTGGTTTAGCTGTGTTTTCGCTCTATGGCAAAGACAAAAAACCAACAGCAGAAGCACTCGAAGGTATCAACCTGTTGATTTTTGATCTGCAGGATGTGGGCGTGCGTTATTACACCTATTTATCTACTTTGCATTATGTGATGGAAGCAGCCGCAGAGCAGAATATTCCGCTCTTGGTACTCGACAGACCCAACCCCAATGGCACTTATGTTGATGGCCCAATGCTTGAAAAAAACTATCAATCTTTTGTTGGGCTACACCCTATCCCACTTTTGCATGGTATGACGCTGGGCGAGCTGGCTTTGATGATCAAAGGCGAAGGCTGGATTAGTAAAGCTGAACAGTTAAAGCTCTATGTTCTGCCCCTCAAAAACTACCAACGTGATATGCCTTATAAGCTACCAGTGCGACCCAGCCCAAATTTGCCCAATGCTCAGGCAGTGGCTTTGTATCCGTCTTTAGGTTTTTTTGAGGCAACGCCTTTAAGTATTGGCCGGGGCACCGACTTTCCGTTTCAGGTGTTGGGTTATACCAATCCACCTTTAGGAAAATTTGCCTTTAGCCCTGTGCCTAAAGCTGGCGCAGCCCTTCATCCGCCATTAAAAAACCAGCTGGTTTTGGGGCTGGATTTACGGGAAGTAAAAGCTGGCGGTCTTGATTTAAGTTACTTAATTCAGGCGCAGGCGCTTTTTGCTAAACACCAACTGAAGTTATTTAATTCGCCAGATTTTATGGACAAGCTGTCAGGTAGCAACAAGCTCAGGCAACAACTGGAGCAAGGCTGGACTGAACCCCAAATTCGCCAAAGCTGGCAGAGTGAGTTAATGAAGTTCAGGCAACAACGCCAGCCTTATTTGCTTTATGCGGATCAGCATTAATCAAGCCGGGAAAAGCTCTGCCATCTGAGTCAAAGTAGCACCAGTCACCCTGTTAATGCGCCAGTCGTGCAGCATCACAGCACCTAAGGACTGATAGAAGTCGATAGCGGGTTGATTCCAATCCAGCACAGACCACTCCAGACGGCCACAATCACGCTCTACCGCCAGCTTCGCCAGATAAGTGATCAAGGCTTTGCCTACACCAGCGCCACGGCAAGCGGGTTCGACAAACAAATCTTCCAGATAAATACCAGGCTTGGCTAAAAAGGTGGAGTAGTTATGGAAAAACAACGCAAAACCCACGTCTTTGCCCTGATAATTAGCCAGCACTACTTCAGCATAAGGGGTGTCATTGAATAAGGTGTCACGCAACTTTTGTTCAGTCGCCACCACCTGATCTGACAATTTCTCATACTCAGCCAGTTGCTGAATAAAACTTAAAATAGCAGGCAGATCCGCTTCTGTAGCTAAACGCAGTTCAAGACCCTCTATACGGGTTGAAATAATGCTCATCAGAACTCCTCAAAAATACAATAAGACAAAAAACAAAAGGGGCCAGAGTCATTGATCCGCGATTCGCTTATCAATGACTCTGACCCCTTGGTCAACAACGGGCTAATTACTTAGCGCGGCTGCGGTATTCGTCAGTACGGGTGTCGATTTCAATCTTGTCGCCGATTTCAACGAAAGCAGGAACCATTAATTCGAAACCTGTGTCCAGCTTAGCTGGCTTCATTACTTTACCTGAAGTGTCGCCACGTGCTGCTGGTTCAGAGTAAACCACTTCACGAACAACGAATGGAGGTAAGTCAACAGAGATAGCACGCTCACCGTAGAACACGACTGAACACTGCATATCCGGAACCAGATATTTCAGAGCATCAGTCATGTTGTCTGCTTCGATTTCGTACTGGTTGTACTCAGCATCCATAAATACATACATTGGGTCTGCGTAGTAAGAATAAGTCACTTCTTTAGTATCTAACATGACTTGTTCGAACTTGTCGTCAGCACGGTAAACAGTCTCAAGACCGCCACCAGTTAACAGACCTTTCATTTTCATTTTTACAACAGCGGCGTTACGACCAGATTTGTTGAATTCAGCTTTCTGAACAACCATTGGCTCGTTGTTGACCATGATCACCTGGCCAGCGCGTACTTCTTGAGCAGTCTTCATCATAATTGAAATATCTTCTTGTTAGGAAAAATTGCGCGACATTATAAGTTTATTTTCAGCAAAACGCACGAGGTTGCTGGCAAGATCTTGCTGCTGAATTAAATATTCCTGCCACTTTTTGTTATGCACCTGAATTTGTTCACTAAATTCTTTGAATATCGCAAATTCTGTACTGATATCCTGCTCAAGATTCCATGCCATATGCAGTTTTTCTATACAGGCTTTTT
Organism: Rheinheimera sp. A13L; assembly: GCF_000217935.1. Classification (GTDB taxonomy): domain Bacteria; phylum Pseudomonadota; class Gammaproteobacteria; order Enterobacterales; family Alteromonadaceae; genus Pararheinheimera. The sequence continues at coordinate 155,484 of NZ_AFHI01000023.1, read as the reverse complement.
GTTCATCCGTGGCATGCTGCAGGTACTTGTCTAAAAAGGCCTGCAGTTTAATTAAATGCGCCTGCTCTTCCTGTCGGTAAATTTGCCAGATAAAAGGCTTGCCCGCCCAATGGGCTCTGATCACAGAGTCTTCACCGCGCACAAAGTTAATATCACAGCAGGCCAAAAGCTGGTCATACATAGGCTGTGGCATAAAGTCTAAAATGCGGATACTTAATGATTTTTTATCCAAACGGCCAGTTTTTAGTTCGGAGAAAAGTTGGGTTAAATCTGTCGCCAATTGCCCTTGCGGCACCAGTAACAAGGTTGTTTCTGCTGCATCAGCCAGTTGTTCCAGCCAAGGGCAGATCTGGGCCTGGCTATAAGCAAACAAGGAAATTTTTTGCTGATACTGCATCGCATCCAAAAGGCCCAAACTCTGCCAAAACTCGTGCTGTAACCGGTCTGACTGGCTTAATTCTGCCAAAAACCCGACCAGACCCTGCTCTCTTAATAAAGCGCCCGTTTGTGCTGTAAAACCAGGGAAAAAGAAATATTTTTGCAACGGCAACTGTGGATGAGGTGATGGCAACGCATGGCAACCATGCACCCAGTCTTCTGCAGACAGGTATTCCAGATTTAACCATAAAGGTTTTTCGGCAAAAGACGCCATCCAGTGCAAATACGAGGACGGAATAGTGCAGGCCAAAGCTTCAATCACCAGATCTGGCCTGTCCGCTGCTGTAAGCTCGGGCAATACAGCAGCCCAATGCCGCACCAACACATCCTGTTGCAACTGAGTGGCAAGCTCTGGGTTTACACTATGGCAAATTTTCTGAAAGCTGTTTAAATCGTCCACCCACAAGGTGACCTGCCATTGATGTTCATTGTGCAATTGCCGGGCTAAACGCCAGCAAATGCCAATATCGCCAAAGTTATCTACTACAGAGCAAAACAAATCGCAGCGCATGCTTTACCTTTCACCTATCCGATCAGTTGGCTGATCAAAGCTTTCAGCGCTTTGGCCATTAAATACAAAGTGGCGATACTAAGCAGCAGGCAGCCCCAAAGCAAGGCCTGATACCATAATTTGTGAGCACCCTGTTTTAGTTTTTGCCACCAGCTTTGTTGGGGTTGCCAGTCTGGTAAATGCCGGAATAATAACAGCGCCAGCCAGGCTAACAGCACCCAGCCTAATAACACCACTGACAATAACAAAGACACTTCATAAAGCACTGACGGGCCTTGCAGCAGATAATAAACCCCAAAACCCAGCGCATAACACCCCAAAAACACCAGGCCAAGACGCCAGACATAAAGCCGCTCTGCCAGGTACTGTGCTTTGCTCAGCAATTTCATGGGTTCTGCTCTTTCTGCTTATTTGCCAGGGTCAGCGGATACAAAGGCACAAGCCCGGCCTGCCCTGTCATATCCGCCACCAGCCAGATTTGTTCAAACGGATGTTTTGGTGGGATCTGTAATAAATGCGGTGTTTGTTCCAGCTCTTGCGCATGCCAATCCGGATGAGCGTTGCGGATCACCAACCAGACTTTGTCTGAGTCATAACTTTTTTGCGCTTTATTGATAATGAGTTTATCCAGCGCTTGTAATAAACGCTCTGCGACAGGCCACTGTTCAAGCGACTGCAAGGCTTCGAGCGTGCCGCCTTTCAGTTCACGGCCCAGAATTTTCATCGCTTCGGCTTCGCTGCCATATAAATGTGCAATTTCCAGATCCAGTTTTTGCTGCTCCAGATAACAGGACACATCAGGCTTGGCTGGTTCGTTATGCCAGATATGCCGCATTTTGACGCCAAACTTGTGCTGGTACAGTCGCATAAAAAGTTTGGCGGCCTGATGCTCCAACTCTATTTTTTCATCGATACTGCTTTTCATCACACCCAACAAAGTTGTGTTTCGTATAGGAGGGTATCTTAACGGCAAATACCCGGGCAGTCTCAGCTAACCTCAGTCTTATTCGTTAGAGACCGGTTGTTTTTGTTTCAGTTGCTCATAAGCCCCGGCGTTCGTTGCATTGCTGTAACCCAGAGTTCTTAAGGTTTCAAGCGCAATGCCTGAGCGGCGACCACTGCGGCAATACAGCTGAATATCTGCGGTTTTATCTGCGCTGACTGCTGTGATTTTTTGCTCAATTTCGTCATAAGGAATGTTGATTGCACCTTCCAAATGCCCTGCGTTGTACTCTTGTGCAGTACGCACATCTATCCACAATGTTTGAGCTAAAGCCATGTGGCTACAGAGTAAAAGCAACATCATAAAAATGTTCATCTAAGGAGACCTTATCAGTTCAATACCAGCAAAAGGATAAAACAACAGCTTGCCACCGACAGTAATTTCAGCTGTCGCCAGAAACTCAAAGCCACAGCCAGAGCAATAGTGCAAACAGCAGACACTGCATCAAATAGGCTCAGTGCCAGCAGAAGAGCCAGAACTACAGGTAAAACATTCAACAGTTTTAACACAAGCCACTGTTTTGTCGTACACAGAGCTAACCAGAAATAATGCTGAGCCAACAGGTGCTGTTGCCATAACTTCTGCTGCGCATAACAGAGCAAAGCCAGGATCCAGCTAAAAACCGCACTTACAAATAGCATAGCTTCAGGCTTCAGTTGTTGCTCCAGCCAGTAGTGCCATAAAGCCTGTACAAAAATGATCAGCAATACCATGGCTTTATTTTGTTGCTGCCGGATAAACCAATAGAGCCAATAACGAAACAACGATCCCGCTGATAACTGCTGCCCATGTAACTTCTGTTGTAATGCCCATTCCAGCAGCATCAACGCCAATAAAGGCAAACTCCAGAGGCTGATAGCAGGCAAAACAAAAACTGCCACTAAAGCCAGCCAGCTGGTCTGACGGGCTTTAAAGCCCAAACAGAGTGCCATCAGCACCAGCAGTAATTGGATGGCATCAAAACAGGCCATAGTTTTACCGCTCAGCAGCAGATAAGCACATGCCGGCAAGGTTAAAAACCAGAATGGCAGCTGATTTACAGCGGCCATCAATTTATTGCTCAAGCTCGCCACTTTGGCAGAAGGTGCCAGACTTTCAACAAAATACTGCTGTGCCACTGGTTTTTGCTGCCAGGCCACGCCACCTTGCCAGCAGAACAGGATCACCAATAACATCTGCAGATAAGGCCAGCGTTCGACAATCCCAAGCTCCGGGTTAAACAACTGGAATCCCAGCAACACCAATGGAGCCATCAGCCCCAGCAGCGCATGACCTGCCAGCATCACAAACAAAAATGAAAACTTATGCAGAGGCGCAAAGGCGTTACAAGCTTGCTGCCAGAACAGCTCAAAGCGAACTAAAAGATAAGTGCCCACCGGCCTTTAACTCCAGATGTTGATCGACTGCAAGTTCAAAACTTTCGGGGGATAAATGACTGGCGATCAGCACTAAAGCGCCCTTTTCTTTCGCCGCCTGCAACTGGGAGCAGCAATAACGCAAAGAATCCGGGTCCAGCGCGTTAAAAGGCTCATCCAGCAACAATAGCTGCGGCTTTGTCGCCAAGGCCAAAGTTAAACTTAATTTTTTCTGCTGCCCTAACGACAAGACTGCCACTTGCTGTTGCAACAAGGACCCGAGCGAAAAAGCTTCTGCATGAAGCATCAGTTGATCCATAGCTGTGCCACGACAGCGAGCGACCAACTGCAATACGCCAAGCACTGTGTTGTCCTGTAAGGGTGCCACTGCATCCGCGCTTATTGCCACTAACTTTTGGTAAGAAGCACTACCCACTTTATGCTGATCAAACTCAATACTGCCCAGCTGTGCTTTATCCAGCCCGGCTAAAACCCGCAATAAACTGGATTTACCACTGCCATTAGCGCCACTTAACCAATGTAAACCGGCATCTAGCTGCAGATTTACATTTGAAAACAACTGCTGCTTGCCATAGCCAAAGCTTAAATTATTAATATTCAACATCTTAGTTTATCCAGTTGCCATACAGCTCAGTCAAGACTGGCAGCACAGACAACACAAGTAACAAGGCCATAGCCCAGTTAAAAATACGCTGATACAAGGGCTGATTTAATACAGAACGCAGCAAAGCACCACAAGTTAACCAGATACCAATACAAGGAAAACTAACCAGCAAAAAAGCAGCTGTGATTTGAGTCACATCCCACCAGGTGTTACCTGCCACTGTGGTAAAAGCCGCCACAGCCCCTGACGCCATAATCCAGGCTTTGCCATTCACCCATTGAAATAGGGCAGCTTGCAGAAAACTAAAAGGTTTAGCTGTGGAGCCTTCTATGCTACTTGGCGTACTGGAGCCGATTTTCCAGGCCAGCCACAGCAAATACAACACCCCCACCACTTTGATCCAGAGATGCAACTGTGGAAAACGTTCAAACACCACACCAAAACCCAGACCAACCAACAGCACCATCAATGGAAAACCAAAACAAATGCCAAAAAAGTGCGGCAGACTGGCTTTAACACCATAGTTCACACCAGAGGACAACATCATAATGTTATTTGGGCCAGGGGTAACGGTAGTGGAAAACGCAAAAAACAATACAGCAAAAAAAACGTCCACAACAACTCCAGAGGACAAAGCTTTAATGCATTGAATCTAAAGCAGATCAGCTCTTAAACACAAGAGATAAAACTCAGTCTGCTGTATTTATTCAGGTTGGTACCAGAGTGAAGATTCTGCCAAAGGGGTTTCAGGAGGGAGGAACGGATTCTCAAGCTCTGCCAGTTTACGTTCAGACAACTTCATCTTATGAAGGTGACTGACAAAATGTTTTTGAAATAATAAATCAAAACTGCCGTCTTTTAACGACTGCCTTAATCCGCTTTCAATCTGTTGTGCTAACTGCGGTTTTTTAGGTGAAACAAAAAAGTATACAGCCCCCGGATAATGCAATAACCAGTCGGTTTCAATCACCAAACCCTGGTCTGCGAATTGCTGCTGTTCTGCCGTTATTTCCAGCACACTGCGCGGCACAGCCTCAACTCTTTTATGCAACAACATTTGAAACAAGGTTTGATAACCTGAAGCGTCCAGTACTTTGAACTTGTTGTGGCGCAGCACTTCGGTGTCTACCCAGTCATGCACTTGCGACATCATGAGTTGTTTTAACGCAGTTTCACCTTCCAAAGCGCTGAATTTAGCTTGATCTTCAGAGCGAATAAGCAGCAAGCGATAACTGCCAAGGCCCTTGTAAATAGGAATACGAACAGGTAAATAACGTTTTTCTCGCTCAATAGTAGTCATGGTCCAGACTACATCCAGTTCAGCTCCGCTTTCAAGCAAATACAAAGCGCGGCTTCTGGACACTCTGCTGGATGTACTTTGAAGTGTTGCCGTACTCCCCGCCTTTTTCAGTGCAAGCTCGAGTAAAGCAATAGCATAGGTGGAGCGATGATCAGTGGGATCGTCTATAGCAGGATAATTCACTGTGTCAGCCTGGACAGTGAATACCAGACAAAGCAGCAGATAGAGGCAAGATCTAAACATCCGACATATCCCGAAAACAACAACTGCCTAGAGTTTAGGAGATAAATCAAACTAATTCGGGCCAGAGTGAAATTAAAGCTGATAGCTTCACTTACTCTGACCCGAATTAAAGGTTTTAGTCTTCGAAGAAGGTATCGCGCAGGGCTACAGTGCGGTTAAAGACTAAATGATCCGGCGTCGAATCTTTGTTGTCGGCACAGTAATACCCTTCCCGCTCAAACTGGAAAGCTTTTTCGGCTTCAGCCGTTTTTAAGCTTGGCTCAACCCAACCTGTTTTCACTGTAAGTGAAGCTGGGTTAATCACAGCTAAAAAGTCTTCTTCAGCAGCAGGGTTCGGTACTGTGAATAACTTGTCATAAATACGGAATTCAGCAGGTACGGCTTGTGACGCTTCTACCCAATGAATCACACCCCGAACTTTTCGGCCATCCGCTGGATTCACACCTAAAGTATCCGGATCGTAAGAACAAATCAGTTCAACAATATCGCCGGCTTCGTTTTTAATCACTTCATCGGCACGAATGACATAAGCGCCACGTAAACGCACTTCGCCACCTGTCACCATACGTTTGTACTTTTTGTTGGCTTCTTCACGGAAGTCCGCTTTGTCTATATACAAAGTGCGGCCAAACGGCACTTTACGGCTGCCCATGCTTTCTTCTTTTGGATGGTTATGAACCTCTAACCATTCGACATCGGCGGCGTTGTAGTTGCTGATGGTGACTTTTAACGGATCAATGACCGCCATAGCCCGTGGTGCATTGGCATCCAAATCTTCACGGATACACGAGTCCAACGCACTGATTTCAATCATATTGTCTTGCTTGGTGACACCAATACGCTTGGCGAATTCACGCAAAGACGCTGGCGTAAAACCACGGCGACGTAAACCTGCAATAGTAGGCATACGCGGATCATCCCAACCAGCTACATGACCACCTTCCACCAGATTGTGCAGCTTACGTTTACTCATCACCTGATACTCAAGGTTCAGACGGGAGAATTCGATTTGCTGTGGATGACAAGCAATAGTGATGTTGTCCAGTATCCAGTCGTATAAACGGCGGTTGTCCTGAAACTCCAGTGTACATAACGAATGCGTAATGCCTTCCAGCGCATCAGAAATACAGTGGGTGAAGTCGTACATCGGGTAAATGCACCACTTGTCACCTGTTTGATGGTGATGGGCAAACTTAACGCGGTAAATCACCGGGTCGCGCATACAGATAAACGCTGAGCTCATATCAATTTTGGCGCGCAGCGAACACTCGCCCTCTTTAAAACCACCGGCACGCATTTTTTCAAACAGCGCCAGGTTTTCTTCAGGTGAAGTATCACGGGTTGGGCTGTTTTTACCTGGCTGAGTTAAATTGCCACGGTACTCACGCATTTGCTCTGCGTTTAAGAAACAAACATAAGCCAAACCTTTGTTAATCAGCTCAACTGCGTAGCCATGCAGCGTATCAAAATAATCTGATGAATAACGCACATTGCCAGACCAATGAAAGCCTAACCACTTCACGTCCTGCTGAATAGAATTGACAAAGTCGATGTCTTCTTTTTCAGGGTTAGTGTCGTCAAAACGTAAATTACACTGGCCCTGATAATCTTCAGCTATACCAAAGTTCAGGCAAATAGACTTCGCATGACCAATATGCAGATAACCATTAGGCTCTGGTGGGAAACGAGTCACAGTTGTGTTGTGTTTGCCTGAAGCCAGATCGGCATCGATGATCTGACGAATAAAGTTAGTTGGGCGATGTTCAACGTCCGCCATAAAATTCAAATCCTTATTTGAAGAACCAGCAGCAGAGTGTGCCGGATAAAATTACTGAAATATGGCGGCATTATAACAGCTGAAATGTTTCTGACTATAGCCGTTGTACTTGAAGCTGCAGCTGTGTTGACCAGGCGCTCTGTACCAACAGCTTTTTGAATTTACGAAGGGCGGGGACAAGCCTTTTTCAGTCTCTGTTTTGAATTTGATACGGGCGGGGGCAAGCCCAGCCCCTACGCCGTCTTCGATTCAGGTGAATAAGTTAGCGGGTCATTTTTTTGACAAAAACCACCACAAAAAGCGCAATGGTAAAGCTGCCGGTAAAGGCTTCAATGGCGGCAACCAGCCGCGAGCCGCCAACAGGAGTGATATCGCCATAACCCAGGGTAGTAAAAGTGACCACTGAGTAGTACATACAATTTAAAAACAAATTCAGATTTTGTTGCCAGCTTTGTTCAGAGGAGTACATCAGCACTTCCCCCTGATAGCTGACACCTAAAAACAAGTAAAAAAAGCTGCAGATAAAAATCAGCAATAACGAAAAAAACACCACCCGCACCGGATCTTCACCATAGCCACAAAACACATCTATTAACTTGGAAAACAGGCGTTTATGTGACCAAACCGGGTATTGAAAACGCCGCATCCTCAGTTCTTGCTGAATGTAAAAGCCTGCTCTGCTAAACAAGCCTTCATGTTCAGCCGCTTTACGCAGGTCACGGTAAATTTCCTCTGATTGTTCAAAATAGTCCTGCGCCATGGCCCAGTCCTGAATTTTAACCGCCTGACGGGCAATGATTTCCTGTCGTAGTTGATCCCCCAACTGAATATGCTCAATACGGGCGCCTGTCCATTTTACGCCCAATAAATTAGCCTGCTGCAATTCAACCCAATGCGCATTGGCGTCACGCAAATCGGCCTTCATTAAATTAGCCTGATGCAGTTTTACTTTGTATAAATGAGCTCCACGTAAATTGGCGCGGTATAAATCGGCATGGGTCAGGTCAAAGCCCGACTGTGAAGGACCTGCTGCCAGATTTAAACCCGGCATATCAGCACGGCGCAAAGAAATACCCCGCATCTGACCGCCATTACGGGCATAAGCTTCCAGGGCACAGCAATCTTCAGCCGTTTTACATTGAGTGGGGTCGTGCCAGTAACAAAGACCTGATGAACCTGCGGGTTCGGTACATTTATGACCTTCATCTTCTTCATAACAACATAAGGGGACAAAAGCCGCAGCAACCACAACCATAACAACACCTGTTCAGTTCCGGGAGCTTTTAGTCTAGCCCAGCCGCACAGGTTTTGAGTTGAAACAGCACTTAACCCAGCATTTCCATATAAACCAATTCCCAGACATGACCATCTAAATCCTGAAAGCCATGGGCATACATAAAGCCATGATCTTGTGGCTGGTTATAGGTTTTACCACCGGCTTTCAGCGCCTTTTGCACCAGTTCCTCCACTTCAGCTTTGCTCTGGCAACTTAAGCAGTTCAGCACCTGGGTCTGCTGATGGCTGTTGACTAAAGGATTGGGGCTGAAGGAAATAAACTTCTCTTTGGTCAGCAGCATCAGATAAAAGCTATCAGCCAGCACAATGCAACTGGCAGTATCGTCACTAAATTGTGGGTTAAAACCAAAACCCAACTGCACAAAAAAGTCGGTAGAAGCTTTTAAATGGGTAGTGGCTAAGTTGATAAACAATTTGCGGCTCATGCTGTTTCCTGAGCTAAACAAGATGTAGAGCAGAGTACTCCTACACAGGCAAAATGCAATATGCTTGCACTAGCTTATGGCGGACTGCATGCGGCGAGCCCAGCCTGCAGCCTTTATCTGTAGGATGCATTCGACGTAAAGCGACAATGCATCACTCTACAATCATCTTCATATACAACTGGCCTCGCTAAAGTTTTTCTGTTCTCTATATAAATACGAAGGCAACTGCACTAAAGCCAAAGCTTTGTTTTTATCTGCAAGCGACACAGGCTGCTTGCTTAACTGAAGATTTTGCTGCTCTGACTGATAAATCCCAGCGACACTTTTACCATCAGGTTTGAGGATCACTAGTTCTTGCTGTTGTGGCCCTTGCTGCATCAAGGCAAAGTAGTTTTCAAACTGCAATAAAGCACGACCCGGACTGGTTTTATCCAGCGTAAAATCACGCCCTGTCATGGTATGGCAGCTGGATAGGCCCATCATAGACAATAAAGTTGGCGCTAAATCTATCTGACTGGCTAAAGTATTTAACAGTTCTGGTTGAGTATCAGCACCTAAGATCAGCCCTGGGATATGAAACTTGTCAACCGGGATCAAGGTATCGCCATATACTCTGCTGTCATGATCAGCTACAACCAAAAACAAAGTATCCTGCCAATAGTCGCTTTGTTTAGCCTTTTCAAAAAACTGTCCCATGGCCCAATCGGCATATTTCACTGCATTATTGACAGTGTTTTTTGGTTCCTCGTATAAATCGATACGGTCATCCGGAAACTCAAAAGGCTCGTGATTACTGGAGGTAAAAATCAGACTAATAAAGGGTTTTTCCTGCTGATGCAAGGCTTTTAGTTGTTGGTGCGCAGTAGTAAATAGATCCTCATCACTAACGCCCCAACTGCCGGTAAACACAGGGTTTTGTATCTGGTTTTGATCCACAATCTGCTCCACACCATTGCCGGTAAAAAAACTGCGCATATTGTCAAAATGCGCTTCACCACCATAGACAAACTGGGTCTGATAACCCGCAGATTTCAGAATAGAAGCAAGGGTAGTGAAATGCTGCTGGCTATTGGATAACTTCACTGTACTTTGGGCTGGCGTCGGCGGAAAACCAGCCACTACAGCTTCAATACCCCGCACAGAACGAGTGCCTGTGGCATACAGATTTTCAAACCAGATGCCCTGCAGCTTTAACTTTTCAAGCTCTGGTGTAACGGCCAAACCACCTAAAGATTGTACAAAAGTAGCCCCCAGACTTTCCTGTAGTACTATCACCAGATTCAGTGGTTTCTCACGTTTGATCACCGCCTGTTGCCAATGCGCTGTTGGGTAATTTGGGTTAGTAAACTGATAGGACTTCAGCCAGGGCCAGTCCAGGCTTAGTTTTAGCATGTGTTCTGTCGGCAATCCGCCATACATTTGGCTGGAATGCGCCTCATGCTTCAAATTGTAGATGGCATAAAACACTGAATAGGCTGAACTTAATACTAAAGAATTAACCATAGCATCGGAGGTAATAGCAAATAATGCCGGATTAGCAGGCCTGTGCTCAGTGGTAGAACGAATACCGGCAAACAACAACAGCAACGCCAGACACCATATGCCAATTGTTTTAAACGCAGACCACTGCTTGGCATTGCATTGCCCTAGCTTGAAAATACGCCGCAACAGCAAGCTCAAGATCACTGTTGCAAAAACTCCAAACAGCAGAGGCATACGAAAACCAAACCATAAAGTCGACAACACTTCCTTTGGGTATTTCAGATACTCGACAAAAAGCCGGTTCGGCCGTATATCGTATTGCAAAATAAAAGCAGGTGTTGCTAGTTCCATAAAAACCAGCAGCACCAAAGCACTCAGGCACCACAGATAACTAAACTGAAACCAGAGCTTGCCTAATCCACGCACTGACGCCAGCGGAATAAGCAGCACTGGTACAACTAAGAGTAAACAAATCACGATAATATCGGCCCGTAGGCCCTGCACAAACAACTGCATCAGTACATCAGTCTGCACAACTCTGTCGTATTGCCACAACACTAAAGCCAGCCTGCTCAGACTCAACAGCACCATCCCCAACACCGCAGTACGGATCAAATAACGATAAGGACCTAAGCAAAACAAATTGGCAAGAAAGGAGGATTTTTCGACGCTGACAACAGACATAAAGAGGCCTCAGTTTTTAGTTGAGGCCAGCATAAAAGTGGATACTTAAGAGAGGCTTAAGGCGGAATTTTTGTCGCTATTAGAGGCCAGGCATTTAAACCAGTGCGCTTGTGGTCGTCTGCACAGACCATGCTTTTTACGCTGTGAGGTTACTTGCAACTAAAAAGCAGAAATGAATAAAGAACTAAAGTCTAACCAGAGAATATATCCGCTTCGTATCCCCTGTTGAACTGCCACTTTGCGACGAGTGAAACCTACGCAGCAACAAAATACAGCGACCACTAAAACTCATACTCCAGCGCAAAACGTAAGGTGCGATCTACTGTGTCGTTGTCTATGGCGACTATCACGGCCAGCTCCCATTTCAGCTGCTTTTGTTTATCAAACTTATGCACGCCCATTAAGCTTGGGCCTGCGCCTTTGTAGTTTTCGCCGGCATATAATTCAATGGCTGGTTGTACTGCGGGTAACCAGCGGTAGCGGTATTGAGCGCGGAATTCGCCTTCCCATTCGGCGTCCAGTGTCTGGCCCCATTCGTACACAGCCAGAGCATTTAACGTCAGGCTGGTTGGGCCGAATTCTTTTTCCATTAATAGCCCGGTGGTGAATTCGTAGTTGTCCTGATTATTTTGTCGCTCCAGTTCAAACAACATACCCCAGTCGGCGCTGTACTGGCCCTGCTCCGTCAGCATCCAGCGCAGCTCCAGCTCGTAGCCTGTCAGTTTGTAATCTTCAGGGCTGATACGATCTGCTATGACATAAATTTCCAATGCTGCACGTTCAGTCACAGAAAAACCGTACCCCAGTTTTTGCCCCATAGTGTTGTTGTCTGGATGATCGGCCTGACGCTGGTAAAAGTAGCGGTATTCAAATTCACGCTCCAGCGGCTGCACATAAGGGTGATACACCTTGTCGACCACTCGCCCATCCGCCAAGGCCGAAGCGCTACTGCACAGACAAACAAAACACAAAGCCTTCACCACCGCTTTTTTGCTGTAAAGCTTCATCTTTTTTTCTCCATAAAGCTGCAACACCAGAACAACAAACCAAAACACAGTAAATACAACAGCAGCTGCGACAGGCTGGGTGTGGCTTCGTAGCCCATTAGCGCCTGTAAAAAGAAACCCAGTTCAGATTGCTCCGACAACAACTGTTCGGTTTGCCAAAGCTGTGGCCCTGCGGGGAGCCAATCAGACTGGAGCAATAAGGCTGATGCCATCATCACCTGACGAGCGCCGGTCAAGGACAACAGCAAAGCAAAACTGCTGATACGCCACTGTTTCAGCTCACTAAGCAGGTAATACCAAAGCACAGCTATGCTGGCCCCTATACCTACACCTAAAGCTGAACCTAACACCAAATCGGCCGGTGTGTTTTCTGCCTGTGTTGGCAACCAGATGTATAACAATAAGTTACTGCCACTGATACTGAACAAACAAGCTGCGGCAAGCGCTGAACTCACCAGCGCACACTGGGCTTTCAGGGCCGACAAACAGAGCAAAACAAAACAGCTCAGATATAAAAAGCTGTATAAAAGCTCCACCCCAAGACCATCGAGTTGCTCAGAGATCCATACCATCCTAAGGCTAATAAGGCTAAGCATCAGCACTGAGGGCAAGGCAAAATACAAAGCAAAACTACGCCAGACACTTCTATGCCACACCAGCAAAGTCGCCAGCAGCAAACAAAGCGGTAACAACTCGCGTAAAAACATCAGCACCGTATTAATAAGCATGATTCGCCTTATACCGCAGCCACTGTTCTTCAGGCAGGGCTATTAACACGCCTTGTGCGCTGTCTGGATTGTATTCGCCAAAAAACTGGTACTTGCCAGGCTGCAAAGGCCCAACAAATAAGGTGGCTTTGCCTTTGCCTAAAATCACTTTTTCGCGGTTTAAGCTGAAGCTTTCAAACTCTTCAGGCGACGGGTCCTGGTTCAGCACCAGCAGCTTCACTTTTTCACCAGCGGGTACGTAAAGCACTGAGGGTTGAAACAGATGATCTTTAATCTGCAGCTCAAATACCTTTTGCTCTGCTACAACAGGCAGAGTCAGTAATAACAATGCTGCAACGGGCAATGCCTTTTTACTGTTTTTTCTCAGCGCTTTGTTTTTCAACTCTTTATTTCTCACAGGGGCAGTTCCACTGTCACTTTTAATCCGCTGCTAAAATCAGAGGCGCCAAGGCTGATACGGCCCTGATGCAAAACTACTATATCCCGCACTATCGCCAGGCCTAAACCAGAACCTATAGTGCCGGATTGATGCCTGTCACCACCCACCCGATAAAAGCGGTCAAACACTCTGTTGTATTCTTCAGGCGCTATGCCAGGGCCATTATCCTGCACCACCAACATGGCTTTATCCTGCGCCGCAGACAATTCCAGTTGAATAGAACCACCCACCGCACTGTATTTACTGGCATTACCCACCAGATTGCTGACTAATAAACGCAACGCAAAAGCGTCCCCTTTCAGTGACAAATGCTCAAGGCCCAACAGTTCAATTTGTTGCTGCTTTTTCTCAATGTGTGGGTACCAGTCAGCCACCACCTGACGGCACAACCCAGCTAAATCCAGTTGTTCAGTGCGGGCCTGAAAATGCTCGGGGTTGGTGCGATTGAGTAGCATAATTTGTTCGATCAGCGCACTCATGCGCTCTACACCAGCCTGCAAGGCCAACATAGAACCTTCAGGGTCGCTAATGCCACAACGCTGCCACTGCGAAGATGCATTGTGCAAATTCACCTGCAATACGCTTAAAGGGGTACGCAGCTCGTGGGCTACATCAGAGGCAAAACGTTTTTCCCGCTCAAAAGCATCGGCTAAACGGGCAAATAACTGATTGGTGGTTTTCAGCATCTGATCCAGCTCTGCCGGCACCTGGTCCAACTCAACCGGGCTTAAATCATTGGCTTTTTTTGACGACAACTGGGCAGAAAAACGTTTTATAGGCGACAAGGCTTTACTCACCACCAGCCATATCAATAAGGCTTGCAGCGGTAAACTCAGCACAACCGGATAAATAGAGGCTGTGATCACTTCATCCGCCAGTTGCTGCCGTTGTGTAAGGGGTTGTGCCACTATCACTGTCAACAGATCGGTAGGCGTCTGACGAAACACCCGCCACCTTTTACCGGAAAAATTATGCTCACTAAAACCTTCAGCGTCCGACATGCTTGTTTGTGGTGCCAAAGCACTACGATACACCAGCTTACCTTTTTGCCAGACTTGCAGCGCTAGCCCCAGCTCTTGCTGTGAACCGGCCTGATACTGCTGCGACAAACTGGACGCCAGGATCTGCAAATCCTGATCAAACAAAGCTTCGGCCCTGATGGCGCTTTGTTTATAGCTTTGTAAAGCCGCAACAAAACTTATCAGCGTAAAGAGCGCGATCAGCACTGTGACTAAATAGCGGCGCAAGGATCTCATATAGTTAGGCTCATGCCGAATTCACACTGACACTGTAACCGACGCCTCGCAGGGTTTTAATGAAGTCTTTCGGCAACTTTTTACGCAAATTGGATATATGCACTTCCAGTGCGTTGCTGGCAACTTCTTCGCCCCAGGCGTATAAACTGGCTTCAAGCTGCTCGCGGGTTTTGATCCGACCAGCCGACTCCATTAATTCTTTCAGCAGCATATATTCGCGGCGGGACAAGCCGACAACCTCTCCTTCAACCCGCACCAGATGCGCGCTGGTATCCAGTTCAACCTGTTGTAGTTTAATTAAGTGCGTAGCTGCTGTGCCAAGCCGTCGCTCTATCACCCGCAAACGCGCGAAAAGTTCAGCCATAGCAAAAGGTTTCACCAGATAATCGTCGGCGCCTAAATCCAGACCGCGGATCCTGTCATCTACCCCATCACGGGCAGTCAGCACCAGCACCGGTAAATGACCTTCTCTTTGACGGCTTTGTTTAAGTATATCCAGACCGTCCATATCAGGCAGACCTAAATCGAGGATCACAGCATCACAGTCTTTCGCTTTAATGCTGCCTAGTGCATGTTGACCCAAACTTACGTGATTCACCACAAAACCCTGACTGGACAATGCCAGCACCAGGCCTTTGGCTAAATCTAAGTCGTCTTCGACCAGCAATAGTCTCATACATGCCCCTGTATTCGAACCTGAATCTGAACTGGGGTAACCCCTAAACAGCATCTGATTGAAATTTGATACGGGCGGGGGCAAGCCCCGCCCCTACACCTTTTATAGATTAACGTTTTAGCTTTTTCGCTACTTTGGCTTCCAGTGCAGCGATGTCCTGCAACCGGCCTTGATCCGCTGTTGGACGATCCGGACGAGGCGCAGCCTGTTTTGCCTTTTCAATGTAACTCATGGCTGTTTTATAGTCGCGCTCTTCAGTTAAAAATTCTGCATAAAAATAATTGGGATCAATACCTTGAGGGTTAATGCTCAGCGCTTTTTCCAGCATCTTTTTTGCATTTTTATCGCTGCCAAAGCCAATAGGCCAGCCTGGAACTTTGTAGTACAGCACACCTAAACTGGTGTAAGCCGAACCTTGTAAGGCCTGACTGTCCATTTTAAGCGCAGCTTCAAGGTCAGCTTTAGATTCTTCAGCCAACGACATAGCACCCAAACCACCTTTTACTCCGGCATAACTGGATTTAATAATGCCACGCCAAATCAAGGCTTCAGCTTTCTCTGGATTAGCCGCAACCACTGCATTGGCTTGGTTGACCAGTTCTGGAAAAGCTTTTTCTTTCTGCTCTTCGCTCATAGCGTAATTCACTTCAGCCCAGCGGTCCTGCAAAGGCTTAATATCCTGCAGTACATCGGCCTGTGCCACTTGAACTAAAAATAAAGCTGGAATTAAAACTAATTTATTCAATACGTTATTCATATCTACCTCGTTAGTGGTTTTTGCCCACTGCAAATAATTCAATCAGTGTTAATTTACTTTTTAACCCCATATCCACCAGCGCCGGGAACACCCCGTTCAGGCGAACAAAAATCCGTTCAGGCCAACCAAGAAAACGGCGCAGCTCGTTCGACTTCAGCTGTTTAACCAACTGCTCTGCCACCCACTTAGGGCTATCCATACTGTTGCCAAGCTGTTGATTGAGCTGCACTACATCGCTGGAGTTAATAGCGGTTTCTGTCGCTCGTGGTGCAAAATACTTCACCTGTATACCGCTATCGGTCAGTTCACGCTGCAAGGCTTCGGTAAAACCTCGTAAACCAAATTTGGTGGCGCAGTACCCGGTAAAGCCTGGATGACCAATGCTACCGAAGGCTGATCCGACGTTGACGATTTGCCCTTTGTGTTGACGCAACATAGGCAGAAAAAGCTGGCATAGCTGCATAGGCACCAACAGATTAATGCTGACCAAGTCGCTAAATTGCTG
This sequence comes from Rheinheimera sp. A13L, assembly GCF_000217935.1. Lineage (GTDB taxonomy): Bacteria > Pseudomonadota > Gammaproteobacteria > Enterobacterales > Alteromonadaceae > Pararheinheimera. The sequence continues at coordinate 138,977 of NZ_AFHI01000023.1, read as the reverse complement.
CTGCTGACATAAACCAAACTGACTGATCCCAGCATTGTTAATCAGCACATCAATACCACCTTGCTGCTGACAAAATTGCAGTAAGCCGTGTTGCTCTGTTGTGCTGGTTAAATCACAGCAATACACCAAAGTTTCTGCCGCCAACTGGTTTTGTAGCGCACGCAGTTTTTCAACAGAGCGACCGGTTAAAATCAACCGTGCGCCCTCGCCGCTTAACTGCCCGGCGACTTCAGCACCTATGCCGCCCGTCGCGCCTGTCAGCAGCACAGTTTTGCCTGCTAACAAGCTCATGCTATTGCCTCCTCTACCAGCACTTTTTTAGTCAGGCCATGAGGTTGTTCCAGGCTACGAAACACATCGCCGTATAAGTGGAAAAAGCGTTTTGCGCTATCAATGATCAACGCCTGATCGGCTGGCTCTGTGATCTTATTCATCAGGCTTTCAAAGAACTTGATATGGTCTTGATCCAAAGCACCGTGTGAATTCAGGTAACTAAAGGCTTTAGGTGGCAGCTGCAAAGTATCGGCTATTTTGCTGGCCGCCTGCTCAGCAAGAGCTATAGAGGTGCCTTCCAGCACCAGTACCATGCCAAAAAAGCACAAAGGATTCACACGGCGTACCGAATCATAGGCGTAAGACACCATCAGCTCAGTGGCAAAAGCCGGAGTACTGGCACGGGCCTGCTCTTTGTCATAACCACAAGCTGCTATATCGTTTAATACCCATTCCTGATGGCCCAATTCTTCTTCAATGTATTCGGCTACAGCTTCACGTAGCCATTCTTTTGATTCTGGTAACAAAGCGCCCACTGACATCAGCAGCGGTACTGTATGTTTGACGTGGTGATAGGCCTGAGTTAAAAAAGCCACGTAGTGATCCAAGGTAAAATCCCCGGCGAAAGTGCGGCGGATCATCGGAGCATCCAGTAAATAAGCCCGCTCTTGTTCGGTGGCATTAACGAGCCTTTGATAAAAACTCATGGGATCCTCCTGTTACATCATTAGAAAAAAATAAATCATTGATTTCGCTTTGGTATTTTTTAACTACTTCAGCACGGCGTGGCCGGCCATTGGCTGTTAAAGTGCCGTCGGCAACAGACAAAGGTTGAGTTAACAGCTGATAGGCTTTGATTTGGGCGTAATCCGGTAACTGCTGGTTGACGTGAGCCAGATAACCGGGCAACTGCGCTACCGCTTTGAGATCCGCCAGATACAACAAGGCCGCACAATAAGGCTGAGCATCCCCCACCAAAACCGCCTGACGAATTAAACCGCTTTGAGTCAATAATGCCTCTGGCCATTCAGGCGAGATGTTGCGACCCAGGCTTGAGATCAATAAGTTTTTGCGACGGCCCAGAATACGTAACCGGCCTTGTTTATCCAGCTCACCTAAATCGCCGGTAAAGACTTTATCGCTTAGTGACGCCGCATCGCCCAGATAACCCAGAAATGGCTGTTTAACGACAATTTCACCATCGATAATCTCGATATCGCGATGGGCCAAAGGCAGGCCCACTAATTCCAGCTCTGTAGCCGTGCTTTGACCGGCATCCACACTGGATAAAGCCACCACAGAAGCACATTCGCTTAAGCCATAGCCCTGATACACAGGTAAACCCAAACGTGCAGCCTGTTGCAATAAAGCGGCGGATACATGAGCACCACCTACGGCAATAAACTCCAGTGATTCTGGTGCTTGCCAGCCTTGAGCACGTGCCATCACCAAGAGTTGCAGCAGTTCAGGTACTAAAATCAGGCTTTTTGGTGCTGTGCTGCTGATTAGCGCCAGCAAAGCCTGTGGATTAGTCAGTTGACTACCGCTAAAACCACGCAAAAAGTCAGGAGCTATAAGCACTTCGCCACCAGCCAATAAAGGTGCATAAATACCAGCGATATTTTCCAGCAAGGTGCTTAAAGGTAATAAACACAGATGCTTAGGCGCGTCTTGGTTTATGCGTTCCAGCAGACTGTGCGCTACATCAAGTTGACTTTGCGCGGATAAACAGACGCCTTTTGGCTGACCCGTAGAACCCGAAGTAAAAGTAATCTTCTGACAAGTGGCAGGAATAGCAGCGCCAGGGCTTTGTAATTCACGGCGATACAGCAATAAATCGCCCACTTGCTCCAGCAAGGTAAATTCTGCTGCCTGTTGCTCTTTGTCTGAAATATAAAAATCAGGCTCCAGCTGTGTCATTACATGGGCAAGCTGGCTTTCAGATAAATAAGTAGGCAATGGCACCAAAAGTAAATCCGCATCCAGACAAGCTAAATCCAACAAGGCCCACTCTGCAGAACTATTCGCAGCCAACGCAATACGCTGTGCGCCGTAGCCCAGCAATAATTGCTGCCATATAGCCATGTGTTTTTTGATGTGAGCTTGTGAATAAACCAAACCTGTCGCCAAATCGCGTAGTACCGCCGTTGTTGGTAATTCAATACGCATCAGCAACCTCCTTCTGGTAAACGAGCCACTAATTGATGCAACTGCGGCCAGTGCTGATGCGCCAGCACTGTTAATTTTTCATCGCTGTGAATAAGGCGGGTCACGGCTGCTAAATCCATCACACAAACTTTTGGATTGGTATCGTAGTAGCAGCCCCAACTGGCTGCATCTTTACCTAAAGCTTCAGCTTTGGCCTCACCAAGTTCAGTCAGCTCAATGCCATGACGACTTAAAATAGCGCGCACCTGGGTAGTGGCTGCACATAACAAATAACGGTAATTCAGTTGGTCCAGCGCATAAGCCATCAGTACAAACAGCTGCAATAAGCTTTGTCTGTTGATGGCATATAAGTGACCAATTTCAATCAATTGGGAACGTTCGGCATGTATGCCATAAGTGGCCAGTAACTGCTCAACAGGAGCTGACAGGTAGTGTTCGATAAATAAATGTGTTTGCGCAGCACAACGTAATCCAAGCACCGCCTGCCATTCACCCGCTCTGCTTACGCCAAAAAGATTTGGCATAAAACTATGCACATCGGCCTGATACGCTTTAGCAAAACCTGAGGCAATAAACTGCTCAATAGAAGCACGCTGCATGTCTGAGGCTGTCACTAACTGCAACTGTGCCTTGGTATCCGGCACTGACACCTTGACAGCTACAGACGGGTCGAACTGATAAGAAGACAACATAAGCACACTCCTGCATACTGATTTAGCAGGCAGTGTGCGGCAACAAGCTTAAAGAAAACTTAAGGAAACTTCTGGAAGCAGAAATGTTGAAATGAGTAAAATTGATCCAGCGATAAAAAAAACACCGGACCGAATAATTTGCTTTAACGCCATTCGTTATCCAGCCAATCGTACATCAATAGGCTGTAACTTGCGGCGATCATCAGAGCTTGCTCCGCATCAGTGGCCTGTTGATGAACCCAAAGTCTTGGCACTTTGCCCTCAAAAGCTAAAGCGGCCTGTTGCAGTTGATTGGCGCTGATAATGACGCCTGTGATTTGCCGAGCCCAACCCGGGCCCTGGACCCATTGATTATTGATCAGCTCCAGTCGATCGGTCACAGCTTTGATCTGAAAGCTTTGCCTGTCCGATCGTAGTTGCATACGTGCCTGAGCATTGTGTTTTGTTTCCACTACTAATTGCCAGTTTTGACTGCTCGTGCTCAAACTGCACCCCAGGTAACTATGCTCTCGTTGCTGATCTGTGGAAACTACTTGCTCTGAGTTTTCAGAATTACGAAATTCGGTCACCGCATTTAAGTACATAATACGGCAGTGAGTTTGCACCAAAGTTTGTCCTGCAAAGTTGACATCAAAGGCAAAATCGCGTTTGCCAGTCTCTTCCATTTGCTTCACAAAATCACTTTGGTTGTCAGTCAGGTCGTCCAGAATAAAGTTTAACAAGCTCTTTGGCTGCTGTTGCTGACCCGGGATGCCTGAACTAATAAGGCCTGGGCTGGATTGAGTGGTGTTTTGCCAACTCACCTGGGTTGATGCAATACTGAATTGCCCAATTTGTTGTTGATACGCCTTTTCAGTAAATTGCCAGGCTGGCTTTTTTAGCTCATATTTGCTGCTGTTTTTTTCAAAATCTGAGTCCAGCGCTATAGTACTGTCCTGAACATTCTGACAGGCGGTTAACAAAGCAATACTGGTGAGAGTACATAAAAACCTATAGTTAGTAGTGAATAGTTTAGAGGCCATAAAAATTCTTAGCATCAATGCTTTTAGTGAATTGTTCAGATTCTAAGGGATTGATAGTAAGAATTCATTGGTTTGACTTACATATCAGAACATTTATTTAAAACCAGCTCTGCGTTACTCCACCACTTCATAAAAGCGTTTTTTGTGATCCACATAATGTTGCCAGATACTATCCAGTTGCATCTGATACAAAGCAGGAGTTTTGTGATAGTGCAGTCCATGTTCAATCAACAAATCAGCCAGTTGCATGGCTGTTGCCATCGCATTAAAGATGCCTTGTGACGACAAGGGGTCAAAACTCAGAGCCGCATCACCAATGGCAAACCAGCCTTCTCCACAGCCTTTTGATAGTTTTGACGAATTAGCTGCAACCACAGCATGCAGCTGTTCAGTGCCAGGAATGATCTGCTGCACTAAAGTACCAAGGCCCGGCGCTTCGGCTGCTGCTTTTAAAAAGGTGCGGCTGCACTGGCTTAAGTTTTTGTCCAGTTGACTGGCCTGGATTTGTAAGGCAAAAAGCCTGGCCTGAATTGCTGTTCCGGTGAAATCGGCTTGAGCCTGCAGATCAGGCTCAAAAGGCAACTTAGGTAAAGGCGCGCTGTACCACCAGCCCACTGATACTGAACTTAACACACTGATATGCTTCCGAACTTTTACTGCAGCCGTCAGCCAGACCGACAACTGCTGATCAAAGTTTTGTCTGCTTTGCCCCTGCGCACGGGCAAAACTGCTATGACGACCTGTGGCATCAATCACCAGTTGGCAATGAACCTCTGTCCGCTGCGAGTTGTGCTGCAGTTCAACACACCAGCCTTGCGGTTTTTGTTCACTTTTGACAAAACGTGCTGGCCAAAGACAAGACACACCTCGCATTTGTACCACTTCACGCAATTGCTGCTCAAACAATTGCCGATCCAGATGCCAGCCATGCCCATCAGGATTGGCGAGTTGATCAACCACTGTAGGTGTTTCAGTACCCCAATAAGACAACAGGCCGTGAGAGTTTAAATGACCTTCATTCAACAGCTCCAACAGCCTGAGTTTATGCAAAATACGCCCTGCGGCAGGAGCCAGACACTCACCTACCCTTTCTTTTGGTACAGAATGCAGATCCACCAACACCACTGAATAAAATGGCGCTAAAGCAAGGGCGGCAATACAGCCGCCTATGCCTGCGCCTAACACCACTATTTGGGTTTTATTGGCCAGCTTGTTATCATCCATGTCTTGATCCTCTCCCTGCTTCGCCCGCTTAGCGCTTGCGTAATCTGTTGGCTTTGTCAGTCTGACTAAGATCCGGTCTGCGTTGCTGTGGCGGTAATGCTTTTAAATCTTCTTGCTTATCCGCTTTGGTTTTTAACAACCGCACTGGTTTATCCGGTGTCATTCCCACTTGCATCACGGTCGGGAAATGGCTGACGCCCGCTTTGCTTTGTGGCAATACCACAGCCAGATCGGCAAAATGATCAATCATGCTGTTAATTTGCGCTATATAGTCGGTGGATGGGCCTATAGGCAAATCATCCAGCCAGAACTCACGCTCATTAAAGGCCTGCTGACGTTCAGGCAAAGGTAAACTTTCGTTAATCACTTTGGCGTAATTAGCCTGATTCAGCATATTGTTAGGCACACGCGCTGGCCAGAAGGTAGGCAAATATGGGTCATAAGCCAGATTATACCCATCACGGCAACTGGCGGTGTCGGTTTGCCATGGAATAGCCATCCAGCGGGTAATACCACCTGCTACCTGACCACTGCGGATAGGACCGTTGATTTGTAATGCAATTTGCGATGTCATTTCAGGGCCATAATTAATGCCATGAGTGGGCGCTGTATCTTCAGCATGGCGCAAGCGAAAAGCTTCAGAATACATACCAGCAGTGCGCATAGGCCAGGTCATTTCACAGCCGGGATGAAAGGCATCAGCCAGACAAAACTCCATAGCGGCACGGGTTAACATATCAGGTTGCTCACAAAGCGGCACTTGCTCCAGAAGTTGAGGCGGCAGCTTATGGGGTTCATAATCGGCAATAAAATTGCCATTTACCCAGTCAGCTAAAGCACGCAACTGCAACGAAGTTAAAGACACAAACTGGCGAGGTGAAGCCGTGGCGCTGACGCTCATCGCATCGCCATATAACCAGGGCCACAACTGAGGTGAAGCAGCGGCAAAACTTGGATCCCAGCTTTGGGTATTGCTCTGACCATTCGGTGTGCTGAACGCAGTATCCAGTGAACGGAAATTATGCGCCAGAGTGCGACGCGCTTCCTGCCAGGTGCTGGATGGATCAGACAAACGTTTCATCCACTCTTCGGAGGTAAAATCAAAAGCGCTGTTCCAGCCAAAACCAGCGGCATAACCGGCGTTCACCCATTGCAGATCAGTTAAACGCTGAAAAATGGGCAAGATATCATCAGTAAAAGACGGACGTCCCGGCATAGGCAACTGCCCCGCTTCAACAGCTATATCCCGCATTAAGTCCCACATAGTGCGAACCGACTTTTGCATAGGTGCATAGTCAGGCGGCGCGCAGACTACCCACGCTGGTTTGACAGGCAGAGCTTTCCCCCCGTAGTGCACTTTCGCTGTGACAGGACCGTCCGAGGTATCGTCATACCAGCCTTCATTATTACCAAAGGTAATAGCAGGTTTACCTTCAGGGTTGGCCGACTTGCCATGGCCACCCAACATCAGTAAACGCCCTTCGTCATCGGTACGCATTTCGCCCAGATACACAGAAACACCGGTAAAAGTGCCAACAAACTTAGTGCTGCTGCCATCCACCTGTTTGCCAGACACCGTATTGGCGCCACCATCTATTAATAAAGTGCTGCGATCTTTAACCAAAGCATTTCGCAACAACGAAGGATCGGCTTCTGCCGCTTCAGGAATATCCAGCGCCAATTGAAATTCATACCAGGAGGCTTTTTGATTCGCCACCCGAGCACTCCACTCTATGCTGGCATTGTCTGCAGTTAATTCTTTTACCACCTGACCAGAAGCATCAAAACCATAGACGCGAAAACGCGCCGCCTGGCGTTTTAACGCCCCGGTTGCATCCCGATAAAAGGCTGGGCTTTGGGCTATAGGTTGATTCACTTCAGGTCCGATAAAAAACTCATTTGGGCTATTGCCTACCCTCATCACCCCTATAGGCGGATAAATAGCGGCACTGACAATTTCTGCTTCGGGTTCCGAGCAAGACGAAGAAAAAAGCTGACTCATAAGAATATTCCTTTCACTGGGCTAATAGATTAAGGCTTCTGCGTACGGCTAATGCAGTGTGTTGTTTTAATGATAGAAACACGAAAACCAGCCTAGCCCAATAAGGAACAGATGTAAATGCAAGGTGATATTTTTCAGAATGTTGCAGGAGATGGTTAAAGCAGTGTTGGTGATATAACTGTACTTATATAACTGTACTTTAGCTGGTCAGCCAACAGAAAATGAAGTGGTAAAAATGTGGTGTTCTGACATTATTCGCCCAGCGCTAGTCGGGGCTAAGGGGACAACTCAACCCCCGAGCCCCGAAATGTCAGAAGATAAAATCCAGACCGACACTGACCATACTTGCATCGTTGTGGTAACTGAAATCGTACCAGGGTAGGCGATCGCCCTGATCTTTAAACTTGTTAAACTCCAGTTTCACGGCTGCATTGCTCATGGCGTTATAGCGGATACCAAAGGTTGTAATTTGGTGCTCTTCAGCCTCACCTACACCAAAACCCTGATAATCTTTTGTAAGTTTCAGCTTGGCTTTAGACAATCCAACATAAGGTTGCCAGGTCTCATGGTTATAGACTGCACTCAGATAATAAGTCGGGAATTCTGAGCCATAGCCATCATCGTAGGTGACATAGTTGTAATCAAACAAGAAGATAAAATGATCAAAGGTCATACTACCTCCCAAACCTATAAAACTCAGATCAAAATCAGTTAATGGTGATTCGCCCGAACGAATAGGAGTCCCATCCGGATTAGTGCGTCTTTCGATAATTTGGTCTGGAACACCATCGTTATCCAAATCTATTTCATCGAAAAACATCACATCGGCGGTGGTGGAATAGTGAGTTTTAAAATACGAAGCCCGAATATCCAGCCAGTCATTGGATACGGACAGATTCAAGCCCATAATCTCACTCCAGGTGACATCGGCAGTACCAGCTATATAGACACCTTCCGGCGGAAAATAGTAGCCGCCACGGTTGCGCCAAAAGTCATGAGACTTGATATCGCGTTGAGTTTCACGCCCGCCAAAAACCCCCAGATCAACAGACCAGTTATCCAGATAAAAATTATGCAGATAGGTGGCACCATTAAATTGAGTGATCTCCCACCAGTACAGATTTGCCGGCGGTCTGATCCATGGATAGGCATAACCCACTTCCATATACTCGGAAAAATAGTACATAGGTAACATCCGTCTGCCTAACATCACAGTGCCGTTGTCAGACAACTTATAACTTATATAAAGCCAGTCAATGTCAGGGCTCCATTCATCTGCGCCTTTCGCAACCAGCTGAGCAGTAGCCGTCATTTTATCGCTGATATCAGTGCTCATCTGCAAAGCAACCATCGACTCCTGCTCCCAATCCCACTCTTCTACGTAATAGGCATAATCATAAAAATCAACCTGAAATTCGACCTCTCCTGAAGGATCAGGGTCCCCGCTCACCACCTTACCAGCCACAATAGAACCATAACCACTGACACGAATCTCCGCAGTTGCATCAAAAGCAGCCAGTAATGCGCTAATACACAAAATAATCAGTATTCTCATGACACACCTCAGAATGTTGCTATAACTTTGACATTGTCATTAACACTGGACGCATTAACAAAACCAATGGTGTTTGGATTTTTTGCAACAAGTTCAAGCATTTCCTGCACTGTTACTTCTTTAGGGGGAGTGCCTTTTCCAGTAAAGATCAATTTCGACCAATAGGCTTTCACCTGAGCGTCTGTTTTGCCTAATACAGCAGTGTTAAACTCGCTTCGCAAGGGTTCACCTTCGCTGAGTGATAACACTAATGCAGTTTTTCCGTCAGAAAAGCCTTTTTGCTTTCCATAAAACAAACTTTTTACATCATCAATCGATATGGTTGCACTATTGGAAGGGTTCACAATCACAGCAATTTGAGCAGTTGTGGTAGGACTAACAAAACTAAGGATGGATACAAACAAAGCTACAGCGGTTTTCACTGGTGTCGTCATAAAAAACTCCACATGTTTGGTATAAATTACGAGCGGAACACAGCTAAGCTTAGACTGTTAATTTAAAATTGCTAATGTACTTACAATTACTTATCGATATAACGGCTCATGTTTTATGCACTCCACCAGGCCGGGTTACTTCGCTTTTTTGAAAAGGTCTTTAGCCAGCTCAATCACTGCATGCCCTCCCTGTACCCAAGTCGAAATCTTTGGTTTCACCACATCAGACTTGACCCCGATGGTTGGGTTAGTTTGACCAAACAGAGTTCAGGGCGATAACATCATTTGCGTCCATAAAATTCACCTTGCGTAACCTTATTTGTTCATCATACTTAGTTTAATTAGGCTGTTTTAGCCACTTAGCTCAAGCAAAGGCAGTTTTCAACAGTGAGAAGCAGTTATGTCAAACTACATGCTAGGGATATGTTTTCTGCTCTCGCTATTATCGCCAGGCATCTTAGCTGCGCCAGTTCAATCGCTGCATAAGGACAACACCATCTATCTGGCATCATTGGAATGGCCTCCATTTACCAGTCAGCAGTTAGCCAATAACGGTAAAACAGCGGAGCTTGTCAGCCATATATTTAAGAACATGGGGTATAGGGTTGTGATTGATTTCTTGCCCTGGTCGCGAGCCGTAAAACTCAGTAGTGGTCGTAACCCTAAGTATCTGGCTTATTTTCCGGAATATCCGTTACAACATGATGACTTTAAACTGTCTGGCTGTATTGGCTATAGCCATGTCGGCCTGGCAGAGCATAAAGAATCGCCCCTGAATATTAATTCCACAATCGATTTGCAAAATTACCGACTCGGAGTAGTGCAAGACTACGTCAACACCACAACAATTGACCAGATGATTAAAGATAAACGGCTCAATATTGAAGTAAGCCTGACCGACAAGCAAAATTTGCTGCGTCTGTCGCTACAAAGGCTGGACGCTGTGGTAATAGACTACGATGTCATGCAATACCTGATTGCCAGCGACCCGGAGCTCAAAGCCATTGCGCATGTTTTACATTTTAACAGTAGCGAATACGAATTAAAGACGCTTCACATGGCTGTGAATATTCATCATCCTGCAGCCAGCTTGCTAAAAGAATTTAACCAAGTGCTTAGCGCGCAGTCATTACCCAGCAATTTCATTACAACAACGACAGCACATGCTGGCCTATGCCAGCCTTGGTTAAACAGATAGCAACAGCTTACAACTTTAGTGTGAGAGCCAACCTTGGTATCAGGTGCGATACTTAGGGGCAGGTTTTGAGTCAAGCCCCGTTAAAACGGAAACACACCAGAAAATCAGCTCATTAAGAAAACAATAACCAATTCAAACATAGCCTACAGTTCTCCGACACTTAATGGCGATGTACAATCATATCTTTGATTATTATGGTGTTTTCGATAAAAACGCAGGAAAAGTTCGCTGAACTAAGGCAATTGCCGGAAGAACTAACCAGTTTGCTTAAGCCTGTCTTTAGCCAGCTCTATCACGGCATGCCCCAACTGGACCAAAGTGGCAAAATTGGGGGTAGTTTCCGGTTTTAACGAGCGGTAAGCGCTGGTTCTGCTTTTAATACCAGCTTTGGCAATCACCTGACTATGCCCAAATTGCTCCACGTAAGAGCGAACAGCGGCCTGCAAAATATCAGGGCGCCCTTCCTGCATCGAATCCCAGGACGCCTGTTTAATCACAGTTTCCATCTCTTTTACATCAAAGCCGGTTTCTATGGTTTTGTGTTCGCCTTGGGTGATAGCCCGCAATGTCGCAGCAGATAATTCGTTACCGCTCCAGTTTAATGAGCCATCTGTGGTTAAAGAGAACTTCTTAAAGTCTGAAACCTCAGAAAACGGTACATTGCTGAAATACAAAGACAAATCAGCCTGCCCCTGATAACCGTCGTTAAAGGTCAGCTCCAGTTTCTGGTCGCCAATCCACTCTACATCTATGATTTTTAACATACACCACCCATATCACCTAACTTGCCGGGGTTTTCACCTCTAACTGCTTTTTGCCACATCAGCATCAATTGTGGCTTATGCTGAGCAATATAATCTTCAGCTCTTTTACGCTGCTTATTGGGTAAATACCCTTCCAGATTTTCACCTGTTTCAATAGCTATGATCAGCTCGTAGCTGCCATATTTCACATGAAGATGTGGCAACTTATGCTGCTTGTTATCAAAAAAGTACAAGCAAAATGACAGGCCTAAAAAGGCATCAATCTCTGGCATAACAAGGTTGAATTGGTTATTCCAGAAAGACTATAGCAGTGTATCTCTAAGGAGACAAACCACACCTTGATCGTTTTTCCGGGTGCTGGCAAGACTTGCCCCCTATTGGTAGCGCTATCTTATTGAACCTTACTGCTTTAATAACGAAATCATTTCCTTTAACTTCCCTAATAAAACGAATCTATACCGCCAATCACGCAACCGGTATCTCGTTCTAAAAACAAAATCCCGAAATGGTGTATTAGAAAATGCACTTGTCGCTTGCATGTATCGCACAAATGCAACAAAAGCTTTTTCAACATCTTTTTCGCTAATCTCTGCCGCACAGGTATAACGATCAAATATAAGATACTGTTCTGGAAACTCAAAAATCTCGGATTTGTAGGGGTACAAAAGTATCAAAACAGAACCATTAACAAGTTGGCTGAAAACCAATGCAGCACCTCTCTCAGAAATAGTGTTTCTGATTCCCTCCCAAGTATCATATTCAGCGCCGAGCTTTCTAAAACCACAATGGATCTGAATATGATTCGGTAAAACATCGATAGGGTAATCTCGATTAATATTAAGATAAAAGCGATCAACATTATCAAATTCTGATTCAGATATCGTTTTGAAACAACGCTTCACGTATTGCGTTACGTTTAGCCAGGCTACCGCGCTGATGTAACGCTTTCTCTTGCCTCTAGAGATTCTATCCGAATACTTTTTAAGTGCTTTTTCTATTAATGTACTCATGTGGTCAATCTATACCTTCAAGTAAATCGAAAAAAAATCAGGGTAAGCCTTGATATCAAAAATGAATCAGGTGTCAGGTCTTGCACATTGCCCCGAAAGACAAATCAACGCTTAAACTGACAAAGGTCTTTCACAACGGCTCTGGTTTCTTCAGAAAACAGCTCCATCTGTGCATCAGTCAACACACCATACTGCTTAAGCGCGGCAATTTTAAAGTAGGCGCTATTGCGTGACAGGCCATCAAACATGTCAGCTATGGCCTTATCTTCTTTTTTGATCTGATTGTAAAGTTCAAGATAACTTTTATGCTGCTGCCCTGCTCTGCCAGCTGAGAGCTTTTCAATGCGCTGGAAAATTTGTTCACAGGCGACGTTGAGTAATTCGTCTTTTAAATCCCTGATCCTTTTCCAATCTCGTTCGGGTATAGATTTCATTTGATGATCTCCGGGATGCAATAAGGCAAGAGTACTGCACCTCTGACCAAAGCCTCAGTTTTGTTCGATTGGTTTGCACCAAATTAACGCTGATGTACCTGTATTTCAACATGTTTTTAAGGCAAGTGATCAGATTATTTCTCAACGATGAAGCTTAAAGACTTGGTTCTATTGGCATGTTTTACATTACAGGCATAGCCATCCAAACTTCGTTGTGTTTTTTTGTAGATCTCTGTATCACAACAAATCCCATGTTTTCATAAGATGATTGCAAGCGATCATGAGCCAGCTGCAAAGCGATAAGCTCTAGGTTTACAACGGATGAAATTTTGCGGGCTAAAAGAATAATTTCGGCAACAATCAGTTCCGACGCTTTGAATTGTGACTGCTCGTAATACTGACCGCGAAAATCTGGTAAAACATAAAGGTATTCAATCACCATCCAGCTTGTTCTGTTGTCTGGCTTTGAAATAGATAAGCTGAAAATTCCTATGAGGTTTTGTGTATCCAGCGCTTTAGCGTAATAAAGAGTGGTTTCTTTACTCTCGGCCTGTTGAAAACAAGCCCTAAGCCAATTACGTTCATATTCAGTCAGAGGCGACAGTCTGCTAACCTCTTTCTTGACCACACTAGGTAAACGAATCGACCTGGAAACATCCTGTTTCTCGAAGACTATCATAAAATGCTACTGGGTTTTACCTTGCGCCTGAATGTATTTAATAGCATCCAACAATCTATCGGACACTTTTGCTGCCTTTGCCCTTTTAATAGCTGCAGCAGAAAATACAGGCATGGTTTTATTTGGTTTATCTTGCTTAGTTGTTGAAGATTTGCTCATTTAATCACCTCAAGGGCATAGTAGCACATCATAAATGACATTCAAGCTGGATCTGCGAACAGTAACCTATATGCACAAATAATAAGGGCGGGTATAAAACCCGCCCTTACGGCAACTGGTTAATCAGGAGGACTGCTCCCCCGAATTAATTACCAGCCAGTCAGTTCTTTCAGTGCTTTACCGATATCGGCTAAGCTTTTCACGGTTTTCACGCCTGCGTCTTCCAGTGCAGCGAACTTCTCGTCAGCTGTACCTTTACCACCAGAGATGATGGCGCCTGCGTGGCCCATGCGCTTACCAGCTGGTGCAGTTACACCGGCTATGTAAGACACAACTGGCTTAGTCACGTGTTGCTTGATATAAGCAGCAGCTTCTTCTTCAGCTGAACCACCGATTTCACCGATCATGACGATGGCTTCAGTTTGTGGATCGTCCTGGAACAATTTCAGGATATCGATGAAGTTAGAACCTGGGATTGGGTCACCACCTATGCCTACACAAGTAGACTGGCCGAAACCGTAATCCGTAGTTTGTTTTACTGCTTCATACGTCAGAGTGCCTGAACGTGAAACAATACCTACTTTACCTGGTAAGTGAATGTGGCCTGGCATAATACCAATTTTACATTCGCCCGGAGTGATCACGCCTGGGCAGTTAGGGCCAATTAAGCGTACGCCTAATTCGTCACAACGTACTTTAGCATCCAGCATATCCAAAGTAGGAATGCCTTCAGTGATACAAACGATCAGCTTGATGCCACCGTTTGCAGCTTCCAGGATAGAATCTTTACAAAAAGCTGCAGGTACATAAATTACTGATGCTTCTGCACCAGTCGCTTCTACTGCTTCTTTAACTGTATTGAATACTGGTAAACCTAAGTGAGTTTGACCGCCTTTACCAGGAGTCACACCACCAACCATTTTAGTGCCGTAAGCAATGGCTTGTTCAGAGTGGAAAGTACCCTGAGCACCAGTGAAGCCCTGACAAATTACTTTGGTATCTTTATTAATTAAAACGCTCATTGATAACCCCTTATGCCTTAGCCGCTGCAGCAACTACTTGCTTGGCAGCACTAGTCAGGTCTGTGTCAGCGATAATATTCAGGCCGCTTTCAGACAGCACTTTAGCACCCAGTTCTGCATTGTTACCTTGCAGACGAACAACAACTGGTACTTTTACGCCGACTTCTTTCACTGCGCCGATCACACCTTCAGCAATCATATCGCAACGAACGATACCGCCGAAAATGTTGATGAATACCGCTTTAACAGCGTCATCAGACAGGATAATTTTGAAGGCTTCAACAACACGTTCTTTAGTCGCACCGCCGCCAACGTCCAGGAAGTTAGCTGGTTGGCCACCGTGTAATTTCACGATGTCCATAGTACCCATAGCTAAACCGGCACCGTTAACCATACAGCCGATATCGCCACCTAAAGCTACGTAGTTCAGTTCCCATGAAGCAGCATGTGCTTCACGTGGATCTTCCTGTGAAGGATCCTGCATAGCTTTTAAATCAGGGTGACGGTACAGAGCGTTGCCGTCGATCACCAGTTTGGCATCTAAGCAGTGCAGATCGCCGGCAGGAGTGATAACCAGAGGGTTCACTTCCAGCAGAGCTAAATCTTTGTCTTTAAACAGCTGAGCTAAGCCCATGAAAATTTTCACGAACTGTGCAACTTGCTTGCCTTCCAGGCCTAATTTGAATGCTAATTCACGACCCTGGAATGGCTGAGCGCCTACCAGTGGATCTATTGCAGCTTTCAGAATTTTTTCCGGAGTTTCGTGGGCAACAGTTTCAATTTCCACGCCGCCTTCAGTAGACGCCATAAACACGATACGACGTGAAGAACGGTCTACTACTGCACCTAAATACAGTTCTTTCGCGATGTCAGTACAAGGTTCAACCAGGATACGACTTACAGGCTGACCTTTTTCGTCTGTCTGGTAAGTCACCAGTTGCTTACCAAGCCATTTTTCAGCAAAAGCTTTGATGTCTTCTTTGCTCTTAACCAGTTTAACGCCGCCCGCTTTACCGCGACCACCAGCGTGAACCTGAGCCTTGACAACAAACATGTCGCCGCCGATTTTATCTGCAGCTTCTACCGCTTCTTCAACAGTTGCTGCGGCGATGCCTTTCGATACAGGCAAACCATATTGGGCAAACAGTTGTTTACCCTGATACTCGTGCAAATTCATGGCTATTTTCCGTTCATTTTGACATTGAAGGCTACACCGAAGGTGCAACCTGACCTTTAGATCGGCGCGTATTATAGTGCCAATCAGTCTGATAAAAAATGCTGTTGCTACAAAACAACAGCATTTTTAGTTACTTTTTCCAGATATCAGATATCCAGCAGAATACGGGTTGGATCTTCCAGTAATTCTTTGATAGTCACCAGGAAGCCTACTGACTCTTTACCATCGATGATACGGTGGTCGTATGACAGTGCTAAGTACATCATTGGCAGAATTTCCATCTTGCCGTCTACCACCATGACGCGGTCCTGGATTTTGTGCATGCCCAGAATAGCGGATTGTGGCGGGTTGATGATTGGAGTAGACATCAGAGAACCAAACACACCACCGTTCGTGATAGTGAAGTTACCGCCCGTTAAGTCGTCCATAGACAGCTTACCGTCACGGCCTTTTAAGGCTAAGTCTTTGATGGCTTTTTCGATTTCAGCCAGGTTCATTTTGTCACAGTCACGCAGTACAGGTGTTACCAGACCACGAGGTGTAGACACAGCGATGCTGACGTCGAAGTAGTTGTGGTACACGATGTCATCGCCATCAATAGCAGCGTTCACTTCCGGGAAACGTTTCAGCGCTTCAGTCACAGCTTTGACGTAGAAAGACATGAAACCTAAACGGATGCCGTGACGCTTTTCAAACACGTCCTGGTACTGCTTACGCAGGTCCATGATTGGTTTCATGTTCACTTCGTTGAAGGTCGTTAACATGGCTGTAGAGTTTTTCGCTTCTAACAGACGGTTAGCGATGGTTTTACGTAAACGTGTCATAGGCACACGTTTTTGTGAACGATCACCTTGCACCGGAGCAGGAGCAGCAACAGCAGCTTTAGCAGGAGCAGCTGGTGCACCGGCCAGGAATTTCTCTACGTCTTCTTTAGTCACACGGCCATTTTTACCAGAACCCTGGATTTTAGCAGCGTCTAAGCCTTTTTCAGCGATCAGGCGGCGAACAGACGGCGTTAATACGTCATCTGATTCTGCAGCAGGAGCAGCAGCGGCCGGAGCAGCATCAGCTTTGGCAGCAGGTGCGGCGGCAGGAGCTGCAGCGCCAGCGTTCATATGACCAATCACTTGTTCAGCCAATACAGTTGCGCCTTCAGCATGAACGATTTCGCCCATAACACCATCGGCCTGAGCTACCACTTCAAGTACAACTTTATCGGTTTCAATGTCCACCAGGACTTGATCACGGCTAACGGCTTCACCTGTTTTTACATGCCAGGTGGCGATTGTTGCATCTGCAACTGATTCTGGTAGTACCGGGACTTTAATTTCCACTTTGTCACCTTTTTTAAAATTTGGGTTCTGAATCGTTACTTAAACTAAAGTCAGAGCGCCTTGCGGCAGCACTGACTGAATACAAAAACGGCACAACCACAGTTGTGCCAAATTATTAAGCAATAGTTAAAGCTGCGTTGACTAAAGCCTGTTGCTGTTTGTTGTGCACAGACAAGTAACCTACTGCAGGTGAAGACGAAGCTTCACGGCCAGCGTACGTCAGTTTTCCACCGGCTGGGATTGAAGCCCAGAAATGGTGTTGACTGCAGTACCAGGCGCCCTGGTTTTGAGGTTCCTCCTGACACCAGACAAAATCTTTTACGTGCTGGTAGTCTTTCATGATCGCTTCCATCTCTTGTGCAGGGAATGGATACAACTGTTCAATACGGACAATAGCAATGTCAGTCAGATTGCGTTTACGGCGTTCTTCCAACAGATCGTAGTACACCTTACCGCTACACATCACCACACGTTTCACATCAGCTGGCTTGATTGGATCAATTTCAGCAATGGCGTTCTGGAATACACCAGAAGCGATTTCTTCTAAAGTAGAAGTGGCTAACGGGTGACGTAATAACGACTTAGGTGACATCACAATCAGAGGACGACGCATTGGGCGTACCATCTGACGGCGGATCATGGCATACACCTGAGCCGGAGTGGTTGGAACCACAACCTGCATATTGTGATCAGCACAAAGTTGCAGGAAACGTTCTAAACGGGCTGAGGAGTGTTCCGGGCCCTGACCTTCGTAGCCATGAGGCAACAAGAGTGTCAGACCACATAAACGGCCCCACTTCTGCTCGCCTGAGCTTAAGAACTGGTCAATCACGACCTGAGCGCCGTTGGCGAAGTCGCCAAACTGGCCTTCCCAAATCACTAAAGCACGAGGTTCAGCTGTGGCATAACCATATTCAAAAGCCAATACCGCTTCTTCTGACAAGGCAGAGTCGTACACCTGGAAAGGACCTTGTGAGTCGCTGATATGTTCCAGTGGCGTATAAGTTGAAGCATCGTTTTGGCTGTGCAACACGGCATGACGGTGGAAAAAGGTACCACGGCCAGAATCCTGACCTACGATACGAATACGGTTTCCTGCGCCCACTATAGAAGCGTAAGCCAGAATTTCTGCAAAACCCCAGTCGATCTTTTTCTCGCCTTTGAGCATTAAAGCACGGTCTTCGTAGACTTTGCCAACCTGACGCTGCAAGGTATGAGATTCAGGCACTGCAATGGCTTTTTCACCTAAAGTGACTAAATCTGGCACTGTCATACTGGCATCGTAAGCCACATTCCAGTCATGGCCTATGTATGGAGTCCAGTCGACTGAAACTTCAGTCATAGGACGCCATTCTTCTACCACGCAGTCGCCTTTATCTAAGGCATCACGGTAACCATCGACCATCTGCTGCACTTGTTCAGCTGTCACCACGCCTTCAGCAATCAGCTTCTGGGCATATAACTCACGTGGAGTTGGGTGTTTTTTGATTTTCTGGTACATCAGCGGCTGAGTTGCATTTGGCTCGTCCGCTTCGTTGTGACCGTTACGACGGTAACAAACTAAGTCTATCACCACATCACGTTTGAAGGTGTTGCGGTAGTCTACGGCCAACTGAGCCACAAAAATCACAGCTTCAGGATCATCACCATTCACATGGAAAATAGGTGCCTGAACCATCTTGGCGATGTCAGTACAGTACGGCGTAGAACGGGTGTCTTCAGGGTTAGATGTAGTGAAACCCACCTGGTTGTTAATCACCAGACGAATAGAACCACCTACTTTGAAAGCACGGGTTTGAGAAATGTTGAAGGTTTCAGCTACTACGCCCTGACCAGCAAAAGCTGAGTCACCATGAATAGTGATAGGCAGAGCTAAAGTACCGTCAGTGCTGCCACGGCGGTCTAAGCGGGCACGTACAGATCCCATAACCACAGGGTTTACGATTTCTAAGTGCGACGGGTTAAAGGCCAAAGCTAAGTGAACATTGCCACCTTTGGTTTCGAAGTCAGACGAGAAACCCATATGGTATTTCACGTCACCTGCACCAACCACTTCGTATTTACCCGCAAACTCGTCAAACAGCTTGCCCGGGTTTTTACCCAGTACGTTGATCAGCGTATTTAAACGACCACGGTGCGCCATACCAATAATACAGTCTTTTGCGCCCTGCTCGCCTGCACGATGGATCATGGCTTTGAGCATTGGCACCATGGCGTCACCGCCTTCTAAACCAAAACGCTTGGCGCCCGGGAATTTAGAAGCCAGGTATTTTTCCAGACCATCAGCGGCCACTAAGCCTTGCAACAGTTTGGTTTTTTCTTCTTTTCCGAACGCACGTGAAGCCTGTTGGCTTTCTAAACGTTGTTGGATCCAACGTTTTTCGTCCGTCGAAACAATGTGCATATACTCAGCACCGATAGAACCACAGTAGGTGGCTTCCAGGGCTTTGTATAAGTCGCCTAACTTCATACTGGCGTCGCCACCAGCAAAAGAGCCGACATTAAATTCGGTATCAAAGTCTGCCTGAGTCAGGTCGTGATAGGACAACTCCAGATCACGCACACGCGGCTGCTTCCACAGGTTCAGCGGATCGAGGTTTGCATGCTGATGACCACGGAAACGGAAGGCATTGATTAATTGCAGAACTTTCACCTGGCGCTGATCCGAACCACCAGCATTCACCGTAATAACTTCACGGTGTTTGTTTTTGGCGAGTTCAGCAAATTGCTGGCGAATGTCACTGTGACGGGATTCGAGTTCTACGCCGTCAATTTTGGGCAGACTGGCAAAAAACTCACGCCATTCATCACTGACGCTGGTCGATTCAGCTAAGTAGGATTCATAGAGCTCATCTACATAGGCCATGTTGCCACCGCCTAAATGAGAAGACTCTAACCACGCCTTCATTACACCTTCGTGCATTTAGTTTCCCTTATTCGAAGCACCTGGAAAAAATTCGCAAAAAGCGGCCTGAGGTTTCAGGCGCGCTTCATTTTATACCAATCAGACCAATTAAGCTCTGACAAAGGGCGCTTAAAGCGCCCGGTTTAATAGCATAGACTTGATCTGACCTATA
Source organism: Rheinheimera sp. A13L (assembly GCF_000217935.1). Taxonomy (GTDB): domain Bacteria; phylum Pseudomonadota; class Gammaproteobacteria; order Enterobacterales; family Alteromonadaceae; genus Pararheinheimera. Next base: position 118,752 of record NZ_AFHI01000023.1, on the reverse strand, counting down.
GCTTTGGTCGGGTTCAAACCTTTTGGACATACGTTGACACAGTTCATGATGCCATGGCAGCGGAACACGCTGAATGCATCATCTAAATCGTTTAAACGTTGTTCAGTGGCAGTATCACGGCTGTCAGCTAAAAAGCGGTAGGCATGCAATAAACCAGCTGGTCCGATAAATTTATCCGGATTCCACCAGAACGATGGGCAAGAAGTTGAGCAGCATGCACATAAAATACACTCGTACAGGCCATCTAACTTTTCACGATCTTCAGGTGACTGCAGGTATTCGCCCGCAGGTGGTAACTTATCATTGATCAGGTAAGGCTTTACCTTTTCATACTGAGTGTAGAACTGAGTCATATCCACAACTAAGTCACGCACTACAGGTAAACCTGGTAATGGACGGATCACCAGTTTGCCGCCTTTGCCCTTGCCAAGTGCTGACAATGGAGTAATACAGGCTAAACCGTTTTTACCGTTCATATTCAGACCGTCTGAACCACAGACACCTTCACGGCAGCTGCGACGGAATGATAAGGTTGGGTCTTGTTCTTTTAATTTCAACAGTGCGTCTAACACCATCATGTCACGACCCTCTGGATTCTCCAGAGTATAGTCCTGCATACGTGGCGCTTTATCGACGTCAGGGTTGTAACGATAGACAGAGAATTCTAACTTCTTCATTCTGCATCCCTCTTAGTACGTACGTGCTTTAGGCGGGAAAGCTTCACGGAACTTAGGTTCCATATTCACTTTACGCTTAAACATTGATTCAGTATCTGGCGTGTAGACGCTGTGGCATAACCAGTTTTCGTCATCACGATCAGGGAAGTCAAAACGAGCATGGGCGCCACGGCTTTCAGTTCTGTAGTTGGCAGCAACTGCAGTAGAAAACGCGGTTTCCATCAGGTTGTCCAGTTCTAAACATTCAATACGCATGGTATTGAAGTCTGAGCTCTTGTCATCCAGACGTGCATATTTCAGACGTTCACGGATTTCTTTCAGCTCTGCTAAACCTTCAGCCATAGCAGCGCCTTCACGGAATACCGAGAAGTTCAGTTGCATACATTGCTGTAAGTCTTTTTTGATTTGAACCGGGTCTTCACCCTGACCTGGTTTGCTGTCTTCCCAACGTTGAGTACGGGCTAAAGCAGCTTGCAGATCGGAATCAGAGGCAGCACGGTATTCAGAGGTTGCAGAGAGTGCTTCACCTAGGTGTAAACCTGTAGCACGACCGAATACCACTAAGTCTAACAAGGAGTTACCACCTAAGCGGTTGGCACCATGTACAGACACACAAGCGATTTCGCCACAAGCGAATAAGCCTGGAACCACAACTTCAGAACCGTCAGCTTTTGGATGAATTACCTGACCATGTACGTTGGTTGGAATACCACCCATCATATAGTGACAGGTTGGGATCACAGGAATTGGTTCTTTCACCGGGTCAACATGAGCGAATGTCTTGGACAATTCACAGACACCTGGTAAACGGCTTTCTAAAACTTCAGCACCTAAGTGGTCCAGTTTCAGCTTGATGTGTGGACCCCAAGGACCATCACAACCACGGCCTTCACGGATTTCAGTCATCATAGAACGAGCTACAACGTCACGACCCGCTAAGTCTTTGGCGTTTGGCGCATAACGCTCCATAAAACGCTCGCCGTCTTTATTTAATAAGTAACCACCTTCACCACGACAACCTTCAGTCACCAGAGTACCGGCACCTGCAATACCTGTCGGGTGGAATTGCCACATTTCCATATCCTGCAGCGGCACACCGGCACGTAAAGCCATACCTACACCGTCACCAGTGTTGATGTGCGCGTTGGTTGTAGAGGCGAAAATACGACCTGCACCACCAGTAGCCAGAACTACTGCACGGGATTTGAAGTAAACAATTTCACCGGTTTCGATTTCAATGGCAGTACAACCTACCACGGCGCCGTCCTGGTTTTTCACCAGATCCAGTGCATACCACTCAGAAAATACCTGAGTTTTGTTTTTTACGTTTTGCTGATACAGCAGGTGCAATAAAGCATGACCAGTACGGTCAGCAGCAGCTGCGGTACGGGCGGCCTGTTCGCCACCAAAGTTTTTCGACTGACCACCAAAAGGACGCTGATAAACACGGCCGTTCTCAAAGCGAGAGAAAGGTAAGCCCATGTTTTCCAGTTCAGTAATGGCTTCAGGGCCAGTTTTACACATGTATTCAATCGCGTCCTGGTCACCGATATAATCGGAACCTTTGACGGTATCAAACATGTGCCATTCCCAGTTGTCCGGGTGAGAGTTACCTAACGCAACAGTGATACCACCTTGCGCAGATACAGTGTGAGAACGGGTTGGGAATACTTTGGATAACAAAGCACAGGTTAAACCTGATTCAGTAATTTGCAGAGCGGCGCGCATACCTGCACCACCTGCGCCTATTACTACGGCATCAAATTCGCGTACTGGAATATTCACTTAAACACCCCACAGAACAAAGAGACCAACAGCCACATAGCCAAAAGCTAAGGTGTACAACAGGAACTGTAAAACGCCACGCAGAGCTGCATTTTTGACGTAATCAGTTAATACCTGCCACAAACCAATTTTGGTGTGAACTGCGATACAAGCTAAGGTTAATAAAGTGAATGCTTTCATCAGCAGACCGGAAAATAACGCTTTCCAGACATCGTAAGTCACTTCAGGAGTGACCAGGAAAAATCCCAGAATAAACAGAGTGTACAGCGTCAGAATAATGGCTGTGGCACGTAACGAAACGTAGTCTTTGACACCGTCACGCTTTAAACTGGCTTGATTCAGAACCATAACCAAACTCCTGTTAAAACAGCTAATACAATCCACAGTACTATAGTAATGACTGCGCTCAGGTTACCGGACTTCAGTTCTTCCCAGTGGCCCATGTCCATAATCAAGTGACGGATGCCACCAATCATGTGATAAAGCAATACTGTGATAGTACCCCAGGCGATAAACTTGGCGATGAAGGATTGTAATACCAGTTTCACTTGCTCAAAGCCTTCCGGAGAAGACAAAGAGACTGCCCAAGCCCAGATCACAAACACTAAAGCGAAAAACATGGCGACGCCAGTTACGCGGTGCAGGATCGACGCTAACGCAGGAGCAGGAAAAGATATTGTTGTAAGGTCGAGATTTACAGGTCTTTGCTTTTTCACAGTTTCTTGCCCATCGACGCTCTTTATAGAGCTTTGTTGTCATTATGTGTTGCTGAATATTCAGTCAACGCCCAATGGATATACAGGCTACAGCTCAATGTGGTTCAGCCTGTTTTTTTATCTATCAAACGCTGAACAGGTTTAAAACCCGCGACAGTATATAATTCACCACTTCGGATTACAATTTATGTTTGATTTGGTTATCGAATTTCTGCGTACTCTAGCCTACAGCATTCAACTTTGATGGCAATACGACCAGAGTCGAATACTTATTATCCAATCGCGCATTAAAATTGACTTTTAGGCAGCACTTGACGTTAGAATAGGTGCGAAAAGGTTTAACCCAATTAAAACAACAGGAGAAATCCAATGGCAGATAAAAAAGCTGTCGTGCAGATCGAAGGACAGGCACCATTTGAACTTCCTATCTATTCTGGCACTGCAGGCACTGATGTTATTGATGTTCGTGCTTTAGGTCAGCAAGGATACTTCACCTTCGATCCGGGCTTTATGGCCACGGGCTCATGCGAATCAAAAATCACCTATATCGATGGTGACAATGGCGTGTTGTTACACCGGGGTTACCCAATTGAGCAATTAGCAGAACATTCAGATTATCTGGAAACCTGTTATTTATTACTGGAAGGCGAATTACCAGGCAAAGAAAAGTACGAAGACTTTGTGCATACCATCACGCGTCACACCATGGTGCATGAGAAAATCGCCTCATTTTTCCAGGGCTTCCGTGTTGATGCTCACCCTATGGCTATGCTCTGTGGTGTAGTAGGCGCGCTTTCTTCATTCTATCACTCAGACCTGGACATTAACGACCCGGCTCAGCGTAAACGCAGTGCCCACCGCTTAATTGCCAAGTTACCTACTATCTCTGCCATGGCGTATAAGTACACTGTAGGTCAGCCTTTTGTGTACCCACGCAATGACTTAACTTATGCAGAAAACTTCCTGCATATGATGTTCTCTGTACCAGCTGAAGATTACAAAGTCAGTCCTATTGTTGCTAAGGCAATGGACCGCATTTTTATGCTGCATGCAGACCATGAACAAAACGCTTCAACTTCTACTGTACGTTTGGCCGGTTCTTCAGGCGCAAACCCATACGCTTGTATAGCTGCTGGCGTAGCTTCTTTATGGGGTCCTGCACATGGCGGCGCCAACGAAGCTTGCTTAAAAATGTTACAGGAAATCGGTTCTGTAGACCGTATTCCTGAGTTTGTGGCTCGCGCTAAAGACAAAAACGACAGTTTCCGTCTGATGGGCTTTGGTCACCGCGTTTACAAAAACTTTGACCCTCGCGCCAAAGTGATGCGTGAAACCTGTCACGATGTGTTAAAAGAGCTGAACATCAAGGATCCTCTGCTGGATGTAGCAATGGAACTGGAGCGTATTGCGCTGTCAGACCCGTACTTCATCGAGAAGAAATTGTATCCAAACGTCGATTTCTACTCAGGCATCATTTTAAAAGCCATTGGTATTCCAACCAGCATGTTTACTGTGATTTTTGCTATGTCACGTACTGTCGGCTGGATCTCTCACTGGGACGAAATGTTGTCCGACAAAGGCCACAAAATTGGTCGTCCGCGTCAGCTGTACACCGGCTATACGAAGCGCGACTACAAAAAAGCCTAACCTGCTAATGGGGCCGGATGTTATGATCCGGCCTCATTTGTTTTTGCTTTAGGTTGGCAACCTTGAACTTCGATCTTCCCGCTTTACGGCAACAATTCCCATTTTTTACCGCTCATCCGGATTGGATTTATCTGGATAACGCTGCCACTTTGCATAAACCTCAAGCCGTTTTTGATGCAATGAATCAGTTTTACTGTGCGCAAAACAGTAATGTGCATCGCTCAGCCCATGGCTTAAGCCAACAGGCTACTGCCGCCTTTGAAGCGGCCAGAACCATTGTTGCACAGTTTCTAAATGCGCGTTCTTCCCATGAAATTATCTGGACCAGTGGCACCACAGCAGGTTTTAATCAGTTGGTTTTTGGTCTGATGGGGCCTGTTTTGCAGTCTGGCGATCGTGTATTAATTTCAACTATGGAACATCACGCCAATATAGTGCCATGGCATATTCATGCGCTGCCTTTTGGTGTGGAGTTGGACGTCGTGCCTTTGACGGCAGACCATCGTTTTGACCTGTCTGCCTTTGCAGAATTATTAAAGCTTAAGCCCAAAGTGGTCAGTATCAGCCATGTATCCAATGCGCTGGGGCATATTCAGCCAATAGCAGACATAGCGCGACTGGCCAAGGCTGCCGGCGCTATTGTGGTGCTGGACGGCGCTCAGGGCATTGTCTGGGAAAAAGTTGATGTACAGGCCCTGGATCTGGATTTTTATCTGTTCTCCGGTCACAAGCTCTATGGGCCAACGGGAATTGGCGTTTTGTATGGTAAAACAGAGTATCTAGAGTTGCTGCGCCCGCTACTTGGTGGTGGCGAAATGATTAAAACTGTGAGTTTTTCACAGAGCAGCTGGAACGATTTACCCTACCGATTAGAAGCTGGCACGCCCAATATGGCAGGTGCTATTGGCCTTGGTGCTGCTATTTTGTGGCTGCAACAGCAGGATATAGCCGCGATGCAGCACCATAAAAAAGCGCTGGTACAACGTTTTTATGAGGGTTGTCGACAAATTCCTGGCCTTGAACTGCTATCTGGTCCGACAACCAACGCAGGAATAGTGGCACTCAACCTGAAAAATGAGCACCCTGCCGACCTGGCTACCTTGTTAGACCAACAAAAGATCGCTGTTCGGGCCGGAACTCACTGCGCTATGCCGTTATTTCAGGCACTCAATAGCAAAGGCTCTGTGCGATTTTCTTTTGCCTGTTACAACAGTTTCGACGAAATTGACCGAACTTTGACCGCTTTAGCTACTGCAGTGGAGTTACTTACTGAATGATCCGACCAGATATCTTTACAGAAACTGCTGCTGCGCTAAAAAATATTTACGATACACAACTGCCGGAATTACGTCAGTTGAAAGACTGGCAAAGCAGATACAGAATTTTAATGACGCTGGGCAAAGCATTACCTGTTTTTGACAGTGACGGGCACAGAGATGAGTTTTTGGTTCAGGGCTGCGAAAGCAAAGCCTGGCTGCTGCATTATCAGGACCCTGTTACAACACAGCATTTCTGGGCCTTCGACAGCGATGCCCGCATTGTCAAAGGCTTAATTATTCTGATTTTAGCCCAAGTGAATGGTTTAACCGCAGAAGAGTTCGCCAGGGCGTCACCAGAGTTATTACTAAACGAATTGCAGCTGCAACAAAATATCAGCCCCTCCCGCAGCAACGGTCTGCTGGCAGTGTTAACTAAAATTAAAAATGTGATCTGATTCTAATTTCATTTATTCGCTTTTTCCGCCAGCTTTTTCAGCACTTTTGATACAGCAACAAAAGCAAAGGTGCCTGTTACTACAGTGACAGCACCAAAACCGCCGCTGCAATCTAAACGCATAGGGCCATCCAGTTCAGGTTTGGTCTGACAAACAGTGCCATCGCCTTTCGGATAGACCAACTGCTCAGTGGAATACACAGCATCTATACCAAAACGTCGTTTGGGGTTACGACTATAGTTGTAGTCGCGGCGCAATGTATTACGAACTTTGGATAATAACGGGTCGTAGACTGTCTGGCTTAAGTCGGCCAGCTGAATTTGAGTGGGATCCACCTGCCCGCCAGCCCCACCTACTGTCACTATCGCAATTTTATTACGTTTGCAGTGCGCTATAAGCGCGACTTTAGCTTTGATGGAATCAATGCAATCCACCACATAGTCAAAATCGGTGCTCATCAACTCAAATAAATTGTCAGAACTGACAAAGTCTTCCACCTGATGCACAACACAATCCGGATTAATAGCTTTAATCCGCTCTGCCATCACCGCCACTTTGTCTTTGCCTATGCTGCCCGACAAGGCATGCAGCTGCCTGTTGGTGTTGCTGATGCAAATATCATCCAAATCAATCAGGGTAATTTCGCCTATACCTGAGCGAGCCAAAGCTTCAGCAGCCCAGCTGCCAACACCACCAATGCCCACCACACAAACATGAGCCTTCTGAAACGCATCCAGCGCTTTGGTGCCATACAAACGGCCTATGCCGGCAAAACGTAATAAATAATCGGACACGTAAATTACTCTTTTACTCAACAACTTTAGAGGTTGTTGGTTTTTGATAAGAAGGCCAATCCAGCAATGCAGGTTCTGCCCAATGCTGATTCAGGTGCTGCAACAAGGATGGCGATAAAAACTCTGTGCCATCAGATGGAGGCAACACCAGCTTAATGTCAGTGCCACGCCAGCTAAAATACAGCGCATAAGCATGCAGATAAAGACGATCTGCCACTGTGCCCTGATACAACTCATCCCCAAGAATAGCGGCGCTGACACTTTTTAAAGCAACACGCACCTGATGAGTTTTACCGGTAAAAGGCTTGACCAGAAAAGCTCTGCGCCCTTCCACCTCATAAAAAGCCGAGACAAAATAACTGACCGCTGGATTCGTTAACCTACTGGTCAATTTCCAGGCCGAACGACGCGCCTGCACCATATCGCCTTTGACCCAGCCTTGTTTCTTCTTTGGTTTTTGATCAGTCAGCGCCAGATAAAACTTTTGGATCTGCTGGTTTAAAAACAATTCCGACAATAAAGCAGCCGCTTCGCTACTTTTAGCCAGCAGCAATAAACCTGAAGTGCCTTTGTCTAAACGATGCACAGCATAGAGCTTCAGCCCAAACTGAGCTTCCGCCAAAGCCACTACTCCTGGTTCAAACTCGGAATGAAAACTGCTGCCGGAAGGTTTATCCAACACCAGAAAATCGACATGATCCAATACCAGCTTCAATGACATTTATAAAGCTGCCGCAACCAGACGGGCGCGTTCTAAATCTTCAGGCGTATCTACGCCCACTGCAGGCGTTTCCAGCGCAGTCGCTACATGAATAGCTTCGCCTTGCCACAAGACTCTAAGCTGCTCTAAGCATTCAATCTGTTCCAGCTGTGATGCTGGCCAACTGACATAATCTTTAATAAAACCAGCACGATAAGCGTAAATGCCGATATGACGGCGATAAATATCAGCCAGAGCCGCAGTAAAATTTTTATCGCGATCAAAAGGGATCACAGAGCGGCTGAAATACAAAGCATAGCCATTTTTGTCGCTTTGTACTTTCACCACATTCGGATTTTGCACTTCATCCTGATGTTCGATAGGCACAGATAAAGTCGCCATACGCGCTTTGCTTTGACTGGCTAAATTCTCTGCCACCTGACGGATAATAGCTGGCGGAATAAAAGGCTCATCGCCCTGCACATTCACCACCACAGTATCATCGGCCAAACCTAATAAAGACACCACTTCGGCCAGTCGCTCGGTGCCTGAATTATGTGCTGGGCTGGTCATACAAACTTCGGCACCAAAGCCTTCACACAGTTGCTGCACCCGGACATCGTCAGTGGCTATAACAACCCGCTCAGCTCCACTTTTAATGGCCTGACGGTACACCCGCTCAATCATACTTTGGCCAGCAATATCGGCCAGAGGTTTGCCAGGTAAACGACTGCTGGCGTAACGGGCCGGAATAACAACCAGAAAACCTGAAGTATTCATAGCTTCGTTCAGGAGCGCCATTTCTCAGCCTCATCCAGACTTAAAGTGCGGGCTTCTGAACTTAACAGCACCGGAATATGTTGTTTCACCGGATACGCCAGACGGTCTGCAGTGCAAATCAGCTCCTGCTTTTCTTTGTCCAGTTTCAGTTTGTTTTTACAAAGTGGACAAGCAATGATGTCCAGTAAGGCGATATTTAAAGCCATTAGTTATCTCTCCATTGGTTCAGCTGTTGCTGCAACCAGAATTTAAATTCATCCGGTAATTGAGCTTCGACCGGCAGGTAATACCAATTGGGTTTGGCAAAAGCCCGGCATTTGACCGCATCTTTTTCAGTCATCAATAGTGGGCCTTCAATGCCCGCTAAGGTTTGTTCATCAAAAGCATAATGATCGCGGAAAAACTCTGTGCTTTTAATCTCAATACCAAAGCTTTTTACCGTATCAACAAAACGTTGTGGATTGCCTATAGCTGCCACTAAAGTCACTGCCTGCTGTTGCCATGCCGTTTGACCATCCAAAGCAACAGGAGTAACAGGTTGTAACGCCATTTTATACTGAGCGGACTGGAATTCGCCGCTATTTACAATAACCGCATCGACACTTTGTAAACGTGATACTGGTTCACGCAAAGGTCCTGCTGGCAATAACTGCTGATTACCCAGTCCACGCTGACCATCAATCAGCACTAACTCCAAATCACGTTGTAGTCTGTAATGCTGCAAACCATCATCGCTAATGACAATATCGCAATCCGTGGTAGCGAGCAGATATTGTGCTGCGGCAACACGATCCGGACAGACCACCACAGGACAACCGCTTTTACCTGCTAATAACAAAGGTTCGTCACCCACATCAGCGGCTAAATGCAAAGAAGTAACCCGCACAGGTTCGGTGATACGGGCACCATAACCCCGGCTGACAATACCAGGAGTAAACCCCTGTACTGTTAAAAACTGACAGAGCCAAAGGGTAAAAGGGGTTTTGCCTGTGCCTCCAACTGAAATATTACCGACAATAACAACTGGTTTTTCCACAGCAAAAGATTGAAACCAGCTGCGCTGATAACCAACACGGCGAATAACAGCCACCAGCCGATACAACAAACTCAAAGGCCAAAACAACAGTGTAAAAGGATGCTGTTTATACCAGCCGCGCTCCCACCAGTTCATCAGACCTCGCTAAATTGCATTTTATACAGCTGAGCATAGTAGCCATTTTGCGCCAGCAAAGACTGATGAGTGCCCTGCTCTACGATCTGGCCCTGATCCATCACTAAAATCTGGTCAGCATTTTCAATAGTAGATAAACGGTGTGCTATGACAATACTGGTACGGCCTTTAAACAACTCTTCTAAAGCCCCCTGTATTTTACGCTCTGATTCGGTATCCAAAGCTGAAGTGGCTTCATCCAGAATAAGTAAAGGAGCCTGACGTAATAAAGCTCTGGCTATGGCTATACGCTGGCGTTGACCACCGGATAAAGTCACACCATTTTCGCCAATTTCTGTATCCAGCCCTTGTGGCATCTGGTTGACAAACTCCATCACATGAGCTTTTTCCGCCACGTTAATTAAATGCTCGCGACTTAATTCACCACGATAACCATAAGCGATATTATTGGCGATGGTGTCGTTAAACAGTACCACCTGCTGCGAGACCACAGCCATTTGTCCACGTAGTGAGTCCAGCGTGCAGTCTTTGGCATTGATGCCATCCAGCAGAATTTCACCTTGTGTTATTTCATAAAAGCGCGGCAATAAGTTGGAAATAGTAGTTTTACCGCTGCCGGAGCGACCCACTAAAGCCACAGTCTGGCCAGGTTCCACTTTGATATTGATCTGTTTTAACACCTGTTTTTCATGACCAGGATAGTTAAAGCTTAAGTTCTTTATTTCAATGGCGCCTTTTACCTGCCCAAGCTCGATAGTGCCGGTGTCCTGCTCTGGTTTTTCATCCAACACTAGAAACACATTAGTGGCAGCAGCCATACCACGCTGGAAATCACTGTTCACTGTCGTCAGCTGTTTAAGCGGTTTCAACAACAGCATCATGGCGGCCAGAATTTCGCTGAAAGTACCAGGGGTTAAGGTATCGAGCATGGCCGGGAAGCTGGCCAGATAAATCACAAAAGCCAAAGCAAAAGAAGCGATCAGCTGCACCAGCGATACACTGATGGAACGGGTCGCTTCCATTTTGACATCCAACTGGCGGTTACGATTATTCACAGCTTTAAATCTGGCGTTTTCCAGCCCGGCAGAACCAAAGGATAAAATCACTTTATGACCATTCAGCATTTGCTCTGAACTGGTAGTCACATCGCCCATGGCATTTTGCATATTGCTACTGATTTTGCGAAAGCGTTTTGACACTTGAGTCACGATCACGGCGATCACTGGCGCTATCACCAGAAAAATAAGCGACAACTGCCAGCTGTTATAAAACATCAGGCCCAGACAACCTAAAACAAAAACACCTTCGTGAATAAGCACCATCAACGCTTTACTGGAGGCTTGTTTAATTTGCTCTGCATCGTAGGTGATTTTGGAAATCAGCTCGCCAGTCGAATGTTTATCATGATAACTGACAGGTAAGGCGATCATCTGACGGAATAATTGCTGGCGTAAGTCTTTGACTATATGAGTGCCAGCCCAGGTTAAGCAATAACTGGAAATAAAATGAAACACACCGCGCAGGAAAAACATACCCACTACAAAAACCGGCGCCCAGGCCAGGTAATTCATATCTTTTTGGGTAATGCCTCTGTCGATAAAACTGGAAAACTGCGAAATAAAATACACGTCGACGCAGGCATAACCGGCCATACCCAACATGGCCAGCGCAAACCCGGCTTTATAGGGCTTTAAATACTGCAGCAGGCGTTTAAAAGTGCTGATTGAACCTGTTGTTTGTGAAGACAAATCTAACCCCAAAGAATATGAAAACCGCCGCCATTCTACCTTGTTGTTTCGGCTCTTTCAGCAATTGTTCACTGCTTTTGCAGCCAAAATGGCAAAGGCTGCTGCCGGTAAGGCCAGATATGTAGCTGCTGCTCCGTTATTTCAATCCGAATAGCGCCCTGGTCTGCAGTGTTTAGCAGCGGAATTTGCAACAAAGACAACCGGGCACGCACTTCTTTACTCGGATGGCCATAGGCATTGTTCGCCGCAGCGCTATTGAGGGCTAACAACGGCTGGACTTGCGCTAAAAAGCGCAGGTGGCTTGAGCTCTTGCTGCCATGATGGCCCAACAGCAACAGATCTGTCTTCAAATCAGGCTGAACACTGAGCAGCTCTGCTTCCACTTTGCTGCTGATATCCCCCGTTAATAAAAAACGCCATCCGACGGCCTCTACAGCAAGCACGCAGGATGAGTCATTGCCTTTCGGCTTTGCGTAGGCACTTTGAAACGACCATAGCCTGGCATCCAGATAAGCAGCAGGCAAAGCTGAACAAGGCTGCTGCGGATAACCTGTCTGAAAATCAGCAATTAACCGCACCTGAGGGTAAGCCTTTAGTACTTCAGAAAAAGCACCTGTATGATCGCTGTCCGCATGGCTTAAAACTAAATAATCCAGCTGACGTATGCCCTGATAATGCAGATACGGCAGCACATAAGCTTGGGTTGCATTAAAACTGCCATACACAGGCCCAACATCGTACAGCAGGCCTCTGTCGCCTTTTTGCAACAACACAGCTGTACCTTGCCCGACATCAATCATATGTAATTGCCACTGCGACCCTTTGGGCCATAACAAAAAAACAAAAGGCAACAGCAGTAAACTCAAGCGCAATCTGGGGGCAGAACCTGGCAGGAAAAATACAGCAACTAACAGCAACGCCACCAAAAGCGCAGAAAAAACCGTCTGAGCAGGCAATAGCCACCAATAGTCCATCGCCGCACCGTACAGAAGCCAATGGTAAAGCGGCGCTAAAATCAGATCAGCCAGTTGCCAGTGCCATACCGCATGTGCAGGCAACACCAGCTCCAACAGCAAGGCGATAAGTAAATAAGGAATAACCAGCAAAGAACACCAGGGCACAAAAATCAGGTTGGATAACAAAGCTAAAGGCGCTATGCCATGGAAAAATAGTAAAGTAGGCGCACTCATCAAAAGCGTCATCAGCGCCTGAAACTTAATAGCGTGGCGAACTCGGCCCCTAAAGCTATGATCCAGCAAAGGATAACGCCAGACAAACAAAAAAATAAGCGCCACCGCATAGACCGTCAGCCAAAAGCTGATACTCATCACCCACAAAGGGTTCAACAGCAATAGCGAGCCACAGACCAACAACCAGCTTTGACTATAACTTAAACGCCTGTGCTGTTGCATCAGGTACACAGCCAGGATCAGCGCAACCAAAGCACGTAAGGTAGGTATAGCAAAACCTGCCAGCAAGCTGTAATACCAGGCGGCCGCTAAAGCAACAAAAGGAGCCCACTGGCGGCAGACTAACAAGCTCAGATTGATTTTTGCCAGCAACAGCATCAGGCCATAAACCCAACCAAACAACAAACCAATATGAAAACCGGATATCGAAATTAAATGCCCAAGTGCTGTCGCCTGCAAACCTAACCATAGTTCATCGCTAAAAGGCCGCTCACCCAGAGTTAAAGCAGTGATCAAAGAAAAAGAAGGCAAATCACCAATTTTTGCTTTTAAACGCTGATACAACTGCTGACGGTGATCCCATTGAGGCTCCAGCAAGACCGCATCTTTTACAATGCAGTTGGCAATAAGGCCGGGCACATAGGCATTGGCCTCCACATAAGCAGAGCCTGGATTGGCAGGCGCCCTAATTGCTTTACAACGTACTTTAAACCACCAGTGCTGCCCTTGGCCCAGGACCTGTGGCGCTTCCTGCCAGCGCAGTCGTAACAAATAACCCTGGTGTGGCCCTTCATTGATTTGCCATAAAAATCTGCTGAAGTCTTCATTTTGTTGTCTGATACTCACCACCTGCCCTTTCAGCCAGGGATCGGACAAGCTAAGTAACTGCTGCGTATGCAACTGGTGCTGTTGTACTTGCCACAACCAGAGACTTAAAGCGCAACAAAGCCCGGTAAAAAACAGTAAACGGTAGTACAAAAAAATCAGGATCAAAGATAACAAAAAAATAAGCCACAAAAGGGCTGGCACTATTGGTAAAAATAATGACAATAGACATCCGCTGATCACGCCGATGAAAAAACGGTTCACGTTAATTTTTCATTAATGAGTTGTAATGGCAAAGAATCTAATTAAGAAATATCTACCAGATACAGAAAAAATCAAGCAACACCCGTCGCTAAAAATTTTTGGTGATTTGTTGCATGACAACAATTTGTGGCACTTTAACCGCCGTTCAGCCCGTGGCGCTTTTGCTGTGGGTTTGTTTGTTGCCTTAATCCCTATGCCATTTCAGATGGTGTTAGCTGCGGCTTTAGCTATTTTATTCAGAGTAAATTTACCCTTGTCGGCAGCTTTGGTCTGGTTGACCAACCCTTTGACCATGGGGCCCATATTTTTTATTTGTTATCAGTTGGGAGCGCTGATCCTGGGTCATCCAGGCCATCATGTAGAGCCTCAGATCAGTGTAAGCTGGTTGATAGATAGCCTGGATACCATAGGAAAACCTTTCCTGTTAGGCAGTCTGATTATTGGCTGCACCCTGTCGGCTTTGGGTTATACGCTGGTGGATTATTTCTGGTGTTTGTCGGCAAAAAAATCCTGGCACAACCGCATTAAAAAACGTCAGAGTGAAACTAAAACCGACTCGCTCTGACGTTTTTTTATCTTCGCCTGCCACTTGGCGCCAGAAACTATCGTTGTCCTAACACAAAGGCTGGCTGCACTTTGCTGGCACTTAATGCAGGATAAATAGTCGCCAGTAAACTCATCACCAGCGCTATGCCTATGGTCATCACCACTTGCATAGGTTCGATATGAGAGGGCACATAATCAACAAAATAAATGCTGGAATCCAGTAAGCTAAAACCGGTCAGGCTGGTAATAAGGCGAAACAGCGGCTCTATTTGCCAGGCCAATAACAAGCCCACAATGCCACCAACTAAAGTTCCTGTTAAACCATTCAGCCAGCCAAGCCACATAAAAGCTTTCACTATGCGGGTTCTGGGCATGCCCATAGTCAGCAGAATAGCTATATCCCCTTGTTTTTCACGCACTGCCATCACTAAAGTGGCGACAATGTTAAAGCAGGCCACAGCCAATACCAGCACTAATACCAAATACAGAATACTGCGCACCATCTGAATATCGTTATACAAATGGCCCTGAGTGCGGAACCAGTCCAGCATATAAACATAGTCACTCGCCTTGTTGCCCAACTCTCTGGACAACAAAGGTGCGGCAAAAATATCGTCAATCTTAAAGGCAAAACCCTGAACAGCACCCTGCGGGTAGTTCAGCCAGGAGCCTAAAGCAGCAATATCCACCCAGGCTTGCTGGTGATCCAGCTGGCCGCCAATACTGACGATGGCGGATACGGTTAAACTGACATGCTTATGACTGGCCAGTTTGCCATCCGCAGTCACTTGCGGCAGCATCAGTTGCACTTCGTCCCCTATTTTGGCCTGTACTTCGTCGGCTATGCCTTTGCCAAGCACAATCTGATGCTCGTCTATCTGGCTTAAATTCCCTGCGACCACAAAAGAGCCTAAAGCACTGATACCTTGCTCCAGCTTTAGATCAATGCCCCTTAAACCTGCGGCTTTGACTTTAGCACCACTACGGATCATGGTATTGGTTTTGATATATGGCGCGCCCGCCACAACACCCGGATGCTGTTGCAAAGGCTGAATTTTTTTCCGCCAGTTCTGAATAGGGTCCGACACTGCCTGCAATTCAACATGAGGAATGACCGACAAAAGTTTGTCTTTTAATGCCAGCTCAAAGCCGTTCATCACGGATAAAGCCAGAATAAGAATAGCCACACCAAGGCCAATACCTATAGTAGAAGAGGCCGCAATAAAACGGATAAAGGCATTGCTGTTACGGCTTTTGCGATACCGCTGCGCCAATTGCCAGGACAAACTAGCCATGAGGTAAGCCATCCATCGTCTTGCCCAGGTGTCCATCACGCATCCAGTATTGCTGATCCAACTTTTTCGCCAGAGCCAAATCATGGGTCACCACAATAAAGCTGGTTTTCAGCTCCCGGTTTAATTCACGTAACAGCTTATAAATACTTTCTGCGGTTTGATGATCCAGATTACCAGTAGGCTCATCGGCCAGCACTAATGCAGGCTCTCCCACCAAAGCCCGGGCTATAGCAACACGCTGACGTTCACCACCGCTCAATTCAGCAGGCCGGTGATCAACCCTGTGTCCTAAACCCACACGTTTTAACATAGTGGCCGCTTTTTGCTCAGCGTGTTCGTTAGACTCGCCACGAATAAGCAACGGCATAGCCACATTTTCAAGCGCAGTAAAATCCATCAGCAGATGGTGAAACTGATAAATAAAGCCCAGTTTTTCATTACGGAGTTTTGCTTTGGCATTGGCCGATAACTTAGCCACAGCTTTGCCCAATAAGGTCAGTTCACCACTGTCCGGCTGATCCAAAGTGCCTAAAATATGCAACAAGGTGCTTTTACCCGAACCTGAACTGCCGACTATGGCCAGCATTTCGCCCGCTTTGACTTCAAGATTGACCTGATGCAAAACCGGAGTGACATTTGCACCATCTCTGTAACTTTTATTGATTTGACGGGCCGTTAAAATACTACTCATCTCTTAAAATCTCTGCAGGTTGTACTTGCACTGCCCGCCAGGCTGGATACACCACAGCCAATGCCGTCAGCACCAAAGCTGATACCACTATAAAAAAGATTTGCACGGGTTGAATATCCACAGGCAAAGCCACCCCGGCCACCACACTAATACCCAAAAGTGACAAAATACTGTTGAGCTGCCATGCGATCACAATACCGGCCACAGCACCACTTAAGGTGCCAAGCAGGCCGTTATTCATACCCTGTACGGCAAAAACGGTAAAAAGCTGAGCGTCTGTCATACCCTGAGTTTTTAAAATGGCCACTTCACGTTGTTTTTCTGTGACCATCATCACCAAAGCGGACACTATATTAAAAGCCGCTACGGCCACTATCAACAGTAACATCAGCCACATCATGGCTTTTTCCATAGCCACGGCTGCAAATAATTTGCCATGACTATCCCGCCAGTCTGTGACTTTTTCCACAGCCGGGAATTTAGCTATCTCATTGGCTAACACCGGAGCACTAAAAGGCTCAGTTAAACTCAAACGCCACTGCGGTGCATCTTTGAGTTTAGTGCCCAGTCGTTTTAAATCAGGCAAATGCAACAACGCCACACCGTTATCTACTTCAGAGCCGGTATTAATTAAACCAGCGACAGTAAATAAACGTTGGCGTGGCAACCAGCCCATAGGCGTAAAACTGCCCCCTTCAGCCAGCAATAACCGAATTTGCTGACCAGGACCAACCTTTAATTCATCAGCAAGACCAGCACCTAAAATCACAGAATAAGGCTGAGCCGCTAAAGCAGACCAGTCACCGGCCACCAGAGATTGTTGTAAAAAGGACGGAATGTGATCCGGCTCTATGCCTTGCAGTAACACTGCCGTCAGTTGACCCGGGCTTTGTGCCAATGCCTCCAGTTGCAGATAAGGTGTTGCCTGCTGAATCTGTGGGTACTGCTGTTGCAAAGCTGTGACGTCAAGCTGTGGTTCTGACGCGCTTTGCACTATTAAGTGGGGGATCACTCCTAAAATACGTTTTTTAAGTTCAGCTTCAAAACCGTTCATCACAGAGCTGACAATAGTCAGCGCCGTCACACCTAAAAAAATACCTGTGACAGAAAACAGCGTAATAAAGGATAAAAACCCATGTCCTTTCCGGCTCTGGCTGTAACGCAAACCAATACGGACACTCAGGGGGAATTGCAGGCTTTTCACAGACTTCCACTTGGGTTGGTGAAGAAATTGCTGCGATAATAGTGATTATCCGTTAAGGTTACAAGCTTGCTACCCGAGGTATCCTTATGCAACAGTCAGGCAATACAGAATTAGCTGCAGAATTTGCTGATTACTTTCAAATTGAACACCAAACTACGGTCAATTTAGTACCTTTTCCCGCGCCTCTGCCGGACCAGGATGGTTTTTTACGCCTTATTCCTGACGCTTTTAAAATGACCAGTGAGTTAAGTCTGCTGAACAATTCGTCCATTCGAACTTTTAATGCAGTGAAAGATTTGTCCGTTGATTTGGCGCATTATTTACAGCAACAAGCCCGTAAACTGGATGCCTTAACTCATTATGTGTTGCGATCACAGGACGATCCGGCCTGCCGTTTTTTTACTTTTAGTTACGGCGGCTCTGGTGTGCAGGTGTGGATGGATAATCCTGTAGCTTTAGACCAACTCTATGAAGTAAAACTGTTTTTAGATAATAATGATGGCGCTTTATTTTGTTTAGGTCAGGTGCTGGACGTGACAGAACAGCCAGCCACAGAACCAGAACAAAAAACCGGTTATCTGGTTAAAATTCTGTTTCGCCGTATTCGGGATGAAGACAGAGATATGGTGGTCAGAGCCAGTTTGCATGAACAATCCAGACAATTAAAACGTAAAGCGGAACAACGCCAGTTGCAGGCTCAGCAAAGCCAGCAATAAAGCTGTTTCGTCAAAGCTGAACCCAAAACACTAAACCCAAACAACAAGACAGACCGTACAAAACACGGTCTTTTTATAACGAGTAAAGAATTTCCCTGATGATCCGCATTGAAGCATTACCAGCGCCTACCTCCAGCACCGATCAAAAACAATGGGGCCGCCTGTCCGGCGCTGCCTTGCCATGGGCCATTTATCAGCTGTATCAGCGCCAGAAAGGCCTTTATGTAGTTGTGGTACCAGACACCACCACAGCCCTTAGGTTAGAGCAGGAACTGACGGTGTTTTTCCATGAAAACGCGGCTGACGTCTGGACCTTTCCGGACTGGGAAACTTTGCCTTATGATGTATTTTCACCCCATCAGGATATTATTTCCCAGCGTATAAAAACCCTGTACAGCCTGCCGCGTTTACAGCATGGCATAGTGATAGTGCCGCTGAATACCGCCTTGTTGCGGTTAACCGACGCCAGCTATTTGCAGCAATACAGCCTGGTACTCAAAAAAGGCCAACAGCTGGATTTAACAGCGCTGCGTCAGCAACTGGCTGCTGTAGGATACCGCGCCGTGGATCAGGTGATGGAACATGGCGAATTTTCAGTACGTGGCTCTTTGCTGGATTTGTATCCTATGGGCAGTACTTTGCCCTATCGCATTGACTTTTTAGACGACGAAATTGACGGCATTCGCCTCTTTGATCCGGATAATCAGCGCACAGTGCAGCAAGTGAATGAAATTGAACTGCTGCCAGCCCACGAATTTCCACAGGATAAAGCTGCGATAGAACGCTTCCGTATTCGGTATCGTGAACGTTTTCCGGCGCGCAGCGAAAAAGAATCGCTCTATATGCAGGTCAGTCAGGGCCTGATGCCTGCTGGCATTGAATATTATCTGCCGCTCTTTGCCGAGCAATCTGCGCCTTTGTTTTCCATGTTACCCAAACAGACAGTGATGCTGGCAGTTGGTGATTTGGAAGCAGCGGCTGAGCGTTTCTGGCACGACTTGCAACGTCGTTATCAGGACAGAGCAATAGATTTACTTAAACCCATTTTAAAACCGCAGGAACTGTATTTAGCGGTCGATGAGTTTTTTGCTCAGTTAAAACAGTGGCCACGCTTACGTTTAAGCCGTGCTGAATTGCCAGAACGAGCCGGACAATCCAATGCAGCAGTGACTGATTTACCTGAACTTACCGTCAATCATCAGCTGAAAAACCCGCTGGAAAAGCTGCAGCAGTTTATTGTTGAGATCAAAAAGCAACAAGGACGGGTGCTGTTTTTTGTTGAATCTGAAGGCCGGCGCGAAAGTTTATTGCAGCTGATGCAACGCAATCAAATTCGCTTGCAGCAGTTTGCTTCGGTTGAAGAGTTTTTAACAGATCAGGTTGATTTAGGCATAGTGATAGGGTCTTTGGAGCAAGGTTGCTTACTCCAGGCCAGCTCTTTGCAATCAACAGCAGGCAAAAGCAAAGCTAAAGCTGGTGAAGAGCCTTTAGCTTTAGTCAGCGAAAACGAGCTGTTTGGTCACAAAGTGACCCAGCGCCGTAAACGCAAACACAGCCAGCAAATCTCCGGCGATACCATAATCCGTAATCTGGCGGAGCTCTCTGTTGGTCAGCCTGTGGTGCATTTACAGCACGGTATAGGCCGTTATCAGGGCTTGCAGGTGCTGGATGCTGCCGGGATCAGTGCTGAATTTGTCACCATTGAATACGCGGGCGCCAGTAAGTTGTATGTGCCTGTGTCTTCCTTGCATTTAATCAGCCGTTACACAGGTTCGGATCAGGACCATGCGCCGCTGCATAAACTCGGTAACGACACGTGGGAAAAAGCCCGGCGCAAAGCGGCAGAGAAAGTGCGGGATGTGGCAGCAGAACTTTTGGATGTTTATGCGCAGCGGGCCGCCCAGACTGGCTATGGTTTTAAACTTGAAGCCGACCAGTACGAGCTGTTTGCCGATGGTTTTCCTTATAAAGAAACTGTGGATCAGCTCGACGCCATAGCTGCAGTACTAAACGATATGCAAACCGAACGCGCCATGGACCGTCTGGTGTGTGGTGATGTAGGTTTTGGTAAAACAGAAGTGGCGATGCGTGCGGCTTTTGTTGCAGTCAATGACAATAAACAAGTCGCGGTTTTAGTGCCTACCACGCTTTTGGCACAGCAGCATTTTGAAAACTTCCGCGACCGCTTTGCCAACTGGCCGGTCAAAGTAGCGGTGTTGTCGCGTTTTATAAGTAGCAAAGAGCAAAAGCTGATACTGGAAGAAACCGAACAAGGCAAAGTGGATATACTGATAGGCACCCACAAACTACTGCAGGACGATATTCGTTTTAAAGATTTAGGCCTTTTGATTGTTGATGAAGAACACAGATTCGGCGTGCGGCAAAAAGATAAAATCAAAGCCCTGCGAGCCAATATCGATATTCTGACGCTTACAGCCACGCCTATTCCCCGCACTTTGAATATGTCGATGTCTGGCATGCGTGATTTATCTATTATCGCTACTCCTCCGGCCAAACGTTTGCCGGTCAAAACCTTTGTGCGTGAACATGAAGAAGGCCTGATCCGTGAAGCTGTGCTTCGGGAAATCTCCCGTGGTGGTCAGGTGTATTTTCTGCACAACGATGTAGCCAGTATAGAAAAAGCAGCCGCTGATTTAGCCCTGCTGTTGCCTGAAGCTTTAATTGGCATAGCCCATGGCCAGATGCGTGAGCGGGATCTGGAAAACATCATGGCTGATTTTTACCATCAGCGTTTTAATCTATTGCTGTGCTCGACTATTATCGAAACCGGTATAGATGTGCCAACAGCCAATACTATTATTATCAACAGAGCGGATAATTTTGGTCTGGCACAGCTGCACCAGTTGCGGGGCCGGGTTGGCCGTTCGCACCATCAGGCTTATGCGTATTTATTAACACCACCGCCAAAACGTTTGACTAAAGACGCAGAAAAACGGCTGGAGGCGATTTCAGCTCTGGAAGATTTAGGTGCAGGTTTCGCTTTGGCCAGTCAGGATATGGAAATTCGCGGCGCAGGCGAATTGTTGGGTGACGAGCAAAGTGGTCAGATTGAATCCGTAGGTTTTAGTTTGTATATGGAAATGCTGGAGCAGGCTGTAGAAGCTTTAAAAGCAGGCAAAGAGCCAAGTTTAGATGCACTTCTGACCCAACAAACCGAACTGGATATGAAGCTGCCTGCCTTGCTGCCGGATTCCTATATTCCGGATGTCAGCTTACGTTTATCCTTTTACAAACGTTTAGCCTCTTGTCGCGACGAACAGGAACTGGACGATGTACAGGTAGAATTGATTGACCGTTTTGGCTTATTGCCGGATGCCGCAAAAAACTTAGTCAAAATCACAGAGTTAAAAATGCAGGCGCAAGGGCTTGGAATTAAACGACTGGAAGCCAACAGTAAAGGTGGTGTGCTAGAATTCGCCGAACGGACTTCAGTGAACCCGTCTTACATTATTCAGCTGATCCAGACTCAGTCGAAAGTATTTAAATTGGAAGGCGGCAGTAAACTGAAATTTATCAAAGACTTACCTGATACCAATAGCAGATTCGCCTTCGTCAGCTTTATGCTGGATGACTTTGCTAAACATCAGACAGGAGCATCATGAAACATCTGCGTTTAACATCGCTGGGACTGGCTTTGGTTGGTTTATTCGCTACAACTACAGCCTTGGCTAACAGCTGGTATGAAATTGAGCTGATAGCCTTTAGCCGAAGCACCGACAACAGCTTAAAAGAGCAGTTTGAAGCCCCTGTAGCGGCGCTTAAAACCAGCAATGCGATGGATTTGATGCGTCCTTTAGTGCAACCTGCAGTGGCTGATTTAATTAAAGCTATACCAGCCTGCACACCAGAACAGGCTGATCCGACTTTGTCAGCCCCAATTCCTGCACAGCCAGTTTCTACCACTGTACAGCAGCAAATTCAGCAACTATTAACAGAACATCAGCAGAATAAACAGCCAGACCCCGTGGTGGCAGAAGATTCATTAGATGTGCAATTAGAACCAGAGCCTGTAGTCACTTCTTTATTTCAGCTGAATTTCCAGAATTGCCAGATGGAACAATGGGATATGGATGGTCAGTTAATAAGTCGGCCATTAAGTGCTGAAGAGCTGGCCTTACAGTTAGCTGCACCAGCGCAAATCCCTGTTACTTTTACCGGCGATGGCATTGCAAAAGATACCGCTTATCTGGTGGGGCCCAATGATTTACAACTGAAAAATCTGGCCTACCAGTTACAACGTGAAGCAGGCAAACAATTGCTGCTACACACAGCCTGGCGTCAACCTCTGATATCAGGCCGTAACAGCCGCAGCCACTGGTATGCTGGCTCTTACCATGCGGATGAAAATGCAGAAGCAGGTCAAACTGTTGATTTAATGCAGCAAGTGCAGCAACAACTGGCCGCAGTGCAACAAGGTCAGAGCAGCTTGCAACTTTGGTTCAGTCCGTGGCAATTTGACTCTTTAGTTCAGTTACGTTTAGGTCGCTTTATTCAGTTTGATGGCACTTTTTATCTGCGCCAGAGCGAAGATACAAAACAGCCGGCGCAACTTGCTATTAAACAAAGTGCCCGCTTAACTTTAGGCCAAATTCATTATCTGGATCATCCACGTTTAGGTGTGATTATTCAGGTGAAACGCTTTACACCGCCAGAGTCAGCTGTGGCGGCAACACTTTAAACACTTAAATAACACAAGGAATCTGTTATGAAAAAAATCGTAGTTTTGTTAGCTGCGCTGAGCCTGTTAGGGGCATGCAGCAAACTGACGCAAGACAATTATGATCAGGTGAAAGCCGGTATGACCTACAATGAAGTGACCGATATTTTGGGAAAAGCGACACATTGTGACGAAGCTGTGGGCACTAAAAGCTGCCGCTGGGGTGATGATGCGAAAAATATCAAAATCACCTTTTTAGCTGACCGCGCTACTGTATTCTCTAACCACGGTATTCAGTAATCACTGGTATTAACCCTTATCAAGGGGCGTTTTATTGCCCCTTTTTCCTGCGTAAAGCCTCCTGATGTTTCAACTTCGTTCTTATCAACAACAAGCTGTGCAGTCTGTTCTGGTGCATTTCAGGCAAAAACAGGATGCGGCTGTGCTGGTATTGCCCACTGGTGCAGGAAAGAGTTTAGTCATCGCTGAACTGGCACGACTGGCGCGTGGCCGGGTGCTGGTATTGGCTCATGTCAAAGAGCTGGTTGAACAAAACCATGCCAAATACCAGAGTTATGGCTTAGAGGCCGCTATTTTTTCCGCCAGTTTAGGCCGCAAAGAAACGGCGGCCAAAGTGGTGTTTGCCTCAGTGCAGTCGGTCGCGCGCAACCTTGCTGAATTTACTGAGCAGTACAGCTTATTGGTGATTGACGAATGCCACAGGGTGGGCGATGACGAAGACAGCAGTTATTTAAAAGTCATTCGTGCTTTACAAGCCCAAAACCCGGATTTAAAAGTATTAGGATTGACAGCCACCCCCTACCGCTTAGGTTCAGGCTGGATTTATCAGTATCACAGTCGTGGCCTTATCCGCACCACTGAACCACGTTTCTTTACATACTGTATTTTTGATTTACCTATCCGGTTTTTATTGGCTGAGGGTTATTTAACACCTGCAGTACTAATGGATGCGCCTGTACTGAGTTACGATTTTGCCGGTTTAAAACCAACAGCCAGTGGTTACTTTAAAGAAGCCGATCTGGATTTGCGTATCAACCAGCAGCAACGTGCCACGCCCCAAATTATTCTGCAAGTGATACAACAGGCTCAAAGCCGGCAGGGCGTAATGATTTTTGCAGCTACTACTGCCCATGCCCGCGAAATTTTGGGTTATTTACCGGCCGCTGAGACTGCATTGATTTTAGGCGACACCCCGCAAAAAGATCGGGATGTACTGATAAACAGCTTTAAGCAAAAACAACTGAAGTATCTGGTGAATGTGGCCGTTTTAACTACAGGTTTTGATGCCCCTCATATAGATTTAATCGCTATTTTACGGCCTACCGAATCTGTCACCTTGTATCAGCAAATTGTTGGCCGTGGCCTGCGTTTAAGCCCTGGTAAAACCGATTGTCTGGTGTTGGATTATGCCGGAAACCGCTTTAATCTGGAGCAACCTGATATAGGTGAATTGAGGCCGGAACCAGGTACTGAATTGGTGACCGTGCCCTGCCCGCTCTGTGGTTTTTTTAATAACTTTTGGGGCAAAACTGATGACAGAGGTGTAGTGCTGGAACACTATGGTCGTCGCTGTCAGGGCTATAAAGAGGATGAACAAAAAAAGCCTCAAGCCTGTGGCTACCGTTTTAAAGCCAAGTTTTGCCCGGACTGTGGCGCTGAAAACGATATTGCCGCCCGCCACTGCGGTGACTGTGGTTTGGTCTTGGTCGATCCGGATAAAAAGCTCAAAGAAGCCTTAAGTTTAAAAGATGCCTTAGTGCTTTATGTCGCACGAATGCAACTGCAAAGTCATCAGAGTAAAGAAGGCAAAAGCTCACTCAAAGTCAGCTATTTCTCCGCTGACGGCGCAGAAATAGCCGAATACTGGAGTTTGCAAACCAAAGCACAAAAACAAAAGTTCTTAAGCTTATTTGTACCCCCTCATCTGGTAGACAGACACAGGGCATTTAGTGAAGCGACAGTCAGTAAAGTGTTGCAACAGGTTCACAGATTCCAGCCCCCCGCTGCCATCATAGCCCGTAAGGATGGTCGTTTTTGGCAAATTCGTGACAAGCTGTTTCAAATTCAGGGCAAAGAAACAAGCTAATTCCCCTGATCTGGACAAAATGAAAAATTCTTTTGTTTTGCTACTGGGCAAAGCCAACAGAATTCGTTAATAATCGGAGTGTCCGTGTCTGGTCTGACAGCAATACTGCACACAAAGCCAGTTCTCCTTTTTTGTCACAAGGTTACAGTTTATGTCAAACGAAAACGCATTATTAAGTTTGCTGGTCGAAAGAATTCAAAACGATACCCTGGTGCTGCCAAGTCTTCCCGAAATTGCTTTACGGATCCGCAGAATGGCGGAAGACCCAAATGTAAATTTAAACCAGATGGCGGATATTATTTCTCACGATCCGGCCATGTCAGCCCGTATGATGAAAATTGCCAACAGTGCCTTTTTAGGCCGTTCAGTACCCGTCAGCTCTTTACAACAGGCTGTTACCCGCATTGGCCTGCGATATATCAAAAACATCGCGACAGCCATGGCTCTGGAGCAGTTGTTTGTTTCTCATTCCAGCCTGATTAAAGACATGATGGGCAAAGTTTGGCAGGACACACTGGAGGTAGCGGCTGTTGCTTTGGCTACCATGCAGTTATACAACAGTCGTTTGAAATCCAGCCCTGTTAACTTTGATACCATGACGCTGGCTGGCTTAATTCACAATATAGGGGCTTTACCCATTCTGACTGAAGCGGAAAAACATCTGGAGCAGTTTGGAGATAAAGACTTTATTACTGGCTGCATTACCGATCTGGCCGGGGGTATAGGTGGTAGTATTTTACGTAAATGGGAATTTCCGGATGAGCTGATCGAAGTGGCAGAGCTGTGGAATACCAGATTGCCTCATATGGATAAAGTAAATTACCTGGATTTTATTCGTATCGCCACTATTCAAAAAGGTTTTGCCAAAGACAAAACTGAAACCCGTATAGCGCTAAAACCTTTTGCTGACAGAGGGTTAATTACCGATGTTAACTTCAGCCACAGCCCTGAGTTCGTCGCCCTTTATCAGGATATGAAACAGCTGTTTGTTTAATTGAAACTGGTGTCAGAGCCTGAAGCTCTGACACCAGTTTTTTAGTTAAACAACTTTTGATGTAACTCTTTTACCACAGCTGCAGCTGAAGCATCCTGTACTAAAAAGCACAGGTTGTGACGTGAGGCGCCGTGGCATATCAGC
The DNA here is from genome assembly GCF_000217935.1 of Rheinheimera sp. A13L. GTDB lineage: Bacteria > Pseudomonadota > Gammaproteobacteria > Enterobacterales > Alteromonadaceae > Pararheinheimera. The sequence continues at coordinate 92,366 of NZ_AFHI01000023.1, read as the reverse complement.
CGCATATTGATCTGTTCCAGGGCACTGAACAACTCGCCTGTAACCCCTTTAGCGCTGTGCAGATGATTACCAATAACGGCAACCAGACTTAAACCCTGCTCTACTGACACTTCACAGAAACTTTTTAGCTCTTCAAGTGCAGGTTCAATCGCTGAATGAAAAGCACTGCCCGCAGATTCGTCTAAAGTTAATGCCACGGAGATTTCTGAGGTGGTGACTAAATCAACCGATATCTGATGACGGCTCAGAATATCAAAGACTCGGGCTAAAAAGCCTGCGGCATGCAACATTTCCGGGCTTTTTACCGTGATCAGTGTCTGAGATTTACGTAGCGCTATGGCACGGTACGCAGGTTTATGTTCGACAATTTTAGCAATCCAGGTACCGCCCGCTTCAGGTTCGCGGCTTGAACCGACAAATACTTTGATATTACGGCGCATGGCCGGAATTAAGGTTGCAGGGTGTAACACTTTAGCGCCAAAAGTAGCCATTTCAGCCGCTTCATCAAAGCTGATTTCATTGATACAACGGGCTTCTGACGTTAAACGGGGATCTGTGGTAAATATACCCACTACATCAGTCCAGATTTGCACAGTAGCGGCATTTAATGCTTCACCCAATAAAGCAGCACTGTAATCAGAACCCCCCCGGCCTAATGTGGTGGTTTGCCCCGCTTCATCGGCCCCAATAAAACCTTGAGTGACCACAATGTTTTCACGCAGTAAAGGTAATAAATGAGTTTGAGCTAAATCAGCAATCACACTGACTTGGGGTTCGCCTTTCCCAAAACGGCTGTCGGTGCGAAGCACGCGGCGCACATCAAAACACTGAGCTGCAGCGCCTCGTTCCACTAAAACCTGAGTAAATAACACTGAACTTAAGCGTTCACCAAAAGATTGGATCAAATCTTTATGAGCACCGGAATAAACAGCCCCACCAGTTTCAATCAGGTTACGTAAATCGGCAAGCAAGCTGTTGATTTGAGCGGCCACAGTTTCAGGCTGCTGCAACGCATTTAATACAGCCAGCGTAATACGCTCTATGCCTTCAAATGAGCTATAACGGGCCTGTACTTCGGTTTGTTTAGTGATATCGACCAATAAATTGGTCACGCCCGAACTGGCACTGACAGCCACCAGACGGATAGCAGGATCGGCTAACACAATATCAGCACAACGGGACATAGCCTGAAAATCGGCCACTGAAGTTCCGCCAAATTTGGCGACAATAAGTTGATTAGACATTCGAGTCTCTCCTTATCAATAAGTCATAAGGCAGAGCATGGCATTTGCAGGCAGTAAATAAAGCTGTAGTGCAGGCATGATGCTGCATACAACTGATCACGGACACACAAAGGCCAGAAGCTCTCCACCACAAAAAACAGGTGACAGTCGTAAGGATTCAGCCTTAGCAACCGGACGCACAGCAGCTACAGCTGTTAGTCCTCGGCGTTAATCCCCCTCAAACATCCTGCGGCTTGTAGCGGCCTGAGATGTTCTACCTGGTTAACGCTCCTCTTCTGGTCTATACCCGTCGTACTTGAAGCTGCAGCTTTGTTGACTGCGTGCCCTTGCCCCAGTCACATAGGACTACTATGCTCCTGGGGTCTCACGCACTTGTCGTCGCGCTGCAACTTCAATTACTTAGGGTATAATCCCCGTCGTTCTTGAATACGGGTGGGGGTAAACCCCGCCCCTACACATCGGGTATATCACAATCACGTATGATTGACAGCGCTGAGCTTAAGTGACTTTTTTACAAAAGGCAACAGCCGTTTAGCCGTCTTTTAAAAAAAACTGTAATTAAATTACAGTTTTTTATGGTTAAGCCAAAGCAAATTGGCCAATAAAATACACGCCAACATAACCCAGGCTATAACAACCCAATAAATATCCAGCCATTTTAAAGTAAGTGCCGAAGGTAAGTTCTTTGACTTTACTCATCGCGATAATACCTGCTGCTGAGCCTATGATCAGAATTGAACCACCCACACCAGTGGCGTACGTTAAGGTCAGCCATTCCGCAGTTGTCATGGTTAAATCCGCTTTTAACAGCGCTGCGGTTAAAGGCACGTTGTCGATCATTGCAGACAAAATACCCATCAGATAGTTGGCTTGCACCGGCTCTAAATACTGATACAAGTGAGTGATATTGGTCAGCACACCAATTTCTTTCAAAATACCAACAAGCAACAAAACGCCTAAGAAAAACAATAAGGTGTCAAACTCAACTTCACGGATGTAATGCAGAATATTTACACCTGTTTTTTTACGCAACAAGAACTGAGCAGCCAGAAACATCACACCTAAACCAAACAGAAAAGTCAGTACAGGTGGGATTTGGAACAGGATGTTGAACAACAGCGTTGAACCAATAGTAGCCGCAAAAATACCAGCAATAATCACGTCAGTTTTCTCTATTGGCTTAGGAGATTTTTCCAACACAACTCGGCCTTTCATTTTTCGTGATAACAAAATCGCCAGCACAGCAACGGCAAATAAAGATGGCAGGATCAACAGTAACAGATTGGTTATTGTTACTTTACCGCCTAAAAACAACATCAGAGTGGTCACATCCCCTGTGATCAATGACACACCACCACTATTGACGGCAAAGATAATCAGAGTGGCATACTGAATACGCTTTTTCGCTTCCAGCTTAATGCTGCTGATCACCGCAATAGACACCAGAGTCGCAGTGACGTTGTCGGCAAATGACGAGAAAAGAAAGGCAAATACTGCAACAATAAACATCAATCGGCGTTCAGACAGTTCTGCAGGTAACAAACGCTGCACAATTTGGGAAATAAAACCTTTGCTGTTCAGATAAGCAACAAAAGTCATAGTTGACATCAAAAACAACCACAAAGTGGCGATTTCTAATAAGTTATGATTCAATTGCTCAGTAATTTCGGCACTTGTAGCGCCGTGCATTGGAAAAATAAAAGCGAGGATCCAGCAAAGAGTACCGAAAAAAAGTGTCGTTTTTGCCTTGTTTACGTGGATAATATCCTCTATAACGATCATCACAAAGGCTATTGCCACCAGAGCCAAAATTACTGCGCTTACCATGATGTAGTACCAGCTTTATTGTTGTGGAAAAGGAAGGAATTTGCGGGGCGGTATTCTACCAGCCCCAACAAGATGCCACTACCCTACCAAAGTCACATTTGTGAAATATTTATGAAAGAAAGGACAAATGATAGCGCCACGTAAAATTATCCGCTGCTTAGATGAGCACTGGACTGTCATTGAACAGTTGGTCGAACGAAGTGCCAGCGGTAACTTCAGTTTCCAGGATGTACAGCATCTGATCCTGCGCCATAACAATGGCCTGAGCAGTGAACAGGTGTTCCGTGAAGCCCAGCGTTTTTTGCAACTCGAAATTCTGATCCCTTTGGCTAAATCCAGTCAATTGGAGCTGAATCGCTCTGTGCTGGAATTTGCTCAGCAGTTAATGCAGGAACAGCAGCTTGGGTTAGCGACTGATATTGAAAGTCGTATTTTGGAATTAAACCGTTTATCAGAACGGATGAAAGAGGCAGCACAAAGCCGCGACAGCAGCGAATTGCGTCGTTTCTCCCGTGTGATGGATGAACGTATTCGTGAGGTATTGAAGCACTTTGGCCAGAACGAAAGCGCCATCTTATCTTTGGTCGAGCGGGCTAAAGCCGATGAAGGAAAACTAAGTCTGGCACGCCGCTACGCAGCAGTGATGGATGCTTTTGATGACTATATAGATCCAGTCTTAGCCCTGGTCGACATCAACGGACCTTTTCAGAAAACTGTGTCCGATGTGGAGGCGATGCTCAGCGAGTTGCTGCAAGTCATTGAAGTGACTGGCACACTGAACACTGAAAAAGAAACCTTAATTCAGCTGCGCACCCGTTTAATTGAAATGAATCAGGTAGGCCGTGAAAGCTTAAGTCGTTGTGCTGATTTGTTAATGCCGCTTAGAGACGAGCTGCGTCGCAATACGTTGTTATCGCGCAACGCCAGCTTCTTATTGGGTCAGATGCGCAAAAAAGGCATAGAGCTGACACTTGATCCTTTAGTGCCGCACATCAGTTCTGACAGTCAGCGTTTCTCTTTAGGTTCTGCCAATCAAATCACCAGTTATATGGCTGAGCTGTGCCAGTACGAACACGATGCCTATCAGTTGCCTGAAGAAATCCTCAGTAATCACAGCATGCTGATGCAGGTGCCTGAACTTAAAGATGTGGTTCACAAAGCCAAAGCGCTGAAAAAGCTACCGGATTTAAGCCGCTGGTTGGCCGACAGTTACCCTGAACTACCAGTGGACGAATTGCTGTTTTTATACCAGGAATTGTCGCGCTCTGATGAGCTGACACTGCAGCACAGCGACGAACACTCTGAATTGACACTCAATGGCTATAAGCTGACCTTACACCCTTTTCAAAGCAGCGAAGCCGGGACTAATTAAATGCAATTAAACTTAGATGAACTGACCCAATTGGCTGAAATCAGCAAAAAGTTGTCGAACGGTTACCACATCAGCGAACAGGATTTTGCCTTGTGGCAAGAGCTGGATCTGCAGGAAGACTCTTATTCCGCTTTATTTGGTGCCTTAGGCAATACATTAAAACGCGACAGCCGCGGTTTCTTTTATTTTGAAGTGGATGACGCCACCGCCAGTATGGGCAAAATTTCCAGGCTTTTTGCGTTAACTTTATTTGCTTTGGTCGAGTTTTACGCCGACAAAGGTCAGGACCCACTGCGCGCTTTGTTTGAACATGAAATTACCACAGAGATTTGGGGCCAGCTGTTACAGCAGCAGTACCACTTATTTGAACAACTGGAAATTTTCTCAGTGACCGATATGAAACGTGAAATCGCCAACCGCTTATTACGTTATGGTCTGGCACGGCCAAGTGGCGATCAAATCAAATTATTATCCCCTGTGTATCGTTATTTAGACGCGCTGATGGATGTGGATCACAGCGCTGTGGCAGAGGAGAAAGCTGATGTCTGAGTTAATAACAGAGCAAAAAGCTGACAAAAAATCAGAGCTGTATGGCTTAACTAAACTGGCACTGCTAAACACCGCAGGCTATGCCAAATGTGTGATCCCGCTGGATGATTCCTCTTCCATTTGCGCGCCAAATAATACGGGCAAAAGTTCGGTGATAAATGCCCTACAGTTCCCGCTAATCAACGATTTGCGCTTAACTGAATGGGATGGTCACGATTTAGACGAAACCCGTAAGTTTTACTTCGGTACAGACCAAAGCTACATACTGCTTGAAGCGAACTTACCAGACGGCCCTGTGGTGATTGGTGTAGCAGGTCGCGGCAAAATTGCAGGTTATGCTTTCCAGTATTTTTGCTACAAAGGCAAACTGGATTTAACCCATTATTTAGATGGAAAAAGCTATGTTCGCTACAACAAGCTGGACCATCATTTACGCAGTTTAGGTTTTGACCCTATTGAGCTAAAACAGTCAGAACTGAATGCCATGCTGACGGGGGGCGCCACACCTTTTGACAGCCGCATTAACCTTCGCATGATCCCACTGGCGAACGTGTCTGATGCACCAGTGTATAAAGATATTTTCCGCCGTATTCTGAACCTGCACCGCTTAACTGCTCAGGACGTCAAACGTTTGCTGTTGCCTGTATTTGCCCGGCATTTAGGTGATCCTAAGGTCGACTTTTATCAGGTCTGGCATAACGCCTTTGAAAAGGTCAATAAAGACAGACGTGAACTGAAAGCTTTAGAAAACCAGCAGGAAGCAGTCACAGCATTGGAAAGCCTGCTGGAAAACCGCTCTGTACTTAAAGGTCGTTTAGCCACTTATGCGCCTAAGCTGGATGTGGCTTTAACTGAATTCCATAGCTACTTTGACGATCAGCAAGATATATTAAACGAGCAGCTCACAGGCTTATTGGCAGAAAAAAGCCAGTTGGAAGAGCGTCAGCGTTTGTATGTTGGCCAAATTAAAGAATTGTCGGGCCGTCAGCAGCAGTTACAGCAATGGTTTGGCGAATTTGATGGTCTGTCACAAAAATTCAGTTTAAGTAATGAAGCAACCTTACAAACTAACTTAAGCAATATCCGTGCGGCTTACGAGCAACTCAGCCACAGCTTACAAGGTGCCAGTCAGGTCAATGCCACCACTCTGGCTCATCAAAAAAGCCAAAGTGCCAAACAGCTGCAAAGCTTAAAACTGCAACTGAAGAACCTGGAATTTAACCTGTACTCCCGCTTACGCGAAGATTTAAGCTTGCCGGAAGTACAGCAAATGACCCGTATTCTGAATCCGGATTTATTGTCGCTTTCTACTACGGGTGGCGGTGATATTGAAATTCTGGACGATGCTTTGTTTTCAGAGCAGCTGGAGAAAATTGCCGATTGCTTTAAACAAGGCAAATTGCATTTACCAGGTGTGGTGATAGACCTGCATCATCTGCAGCCGGTAGAGCAAAATAGCTTAGAGAATAAAATCCAGCTGAAAGAACAAATTGATGCGCTGCAACAAACCTTACATACGCTGGAGCAGCAACTGGCAGTGGCTGGTGATTTAGCGGGTAAAACCCGTGAAAAAGACCGTTTGTATCAGGATTTATTACAAGCCGAAGAAGACATTAAGAAGTTTGGCCGCTACCAGCAGATGCTCGAATTCAGTGACGAGCAACAAGCGCTGCAGTCAGAGCTTGAAATTGAAGAGGACAAGCTGCAGGAACAACTAGCCGAAGTGCAGCACAAAGCCTCTACCCTGTCTGACCGCCGTAATTTAGTCGGTAATAAGCAGGAACAAATTAAACGTCAGGCTGAACGTATTGAGCAGGAGAAAAAAGAGCGGATCGACTTCCAGCTTGATTTCTATTCCGGCAAAGTCACACCTTATCCTATTGAAGTGACCTTGGATTTTGATAACTTAGCTGACGTATTACGCGACTTTAATAAGCAGTGTAATGAGCTGAAACTCATCGACGTGAATATCAAAAACACCTACTTGTTTATTTTTAACGCTGGTATCACTAAGTTTGAAGTTGAATCCGATGAAGAGCTGAAGTTCCAGAAACTCATCAGCGCTTTCCATCATTTAGACAAAGAACGTGAAGCCATTGAACGTCGTGCCCGTGTGGCGCTGACTGAAGTTGCCTCCACACTCAAAGGCTTACGCGATGATTTAAACCGTCTGCACCGGGAGCTGAACAGCTTTAACCGCGGTATTTGGCGTCATCAGATCTCCAACCTGCAGGATTTTAAAATTGAAATTGTTGACCGTGCTTTATTGGTTGGCCATATAGATACCATTCTGACGACATCAGAAGCTTATCAGCAAGGGGATACGCTGGACTTATTGGCCCCCAATGCCAGCAGTAATGAGCGTGAAGTGCAGGCCGCGAAGGATTATTTGATTCAGGCTGCCAGTGAAAAAGGTGGTTTAACTTTATCTGACTTATTTGATATTCGTTTTAAAGTGGTGAATCGGGCCGGTGAAGTAGAGTTCTTCGATAAGATTGATTCAGCTGGCTCCAACGGTACCCGTATTACTATTAAGTTATTGTGCGGTATGTTATTTATCCGCCAGTTATTGTCCGAGCGCGAACGCGGTAAATACCGTATTCCAATTTATATCGACGAAGCAGCCGATATTGATCCGCATAACCAGCAGGCGCTGATCGAAACCGCGCTGAACTTTGGTTTTGTGCCAATTTTTGCGTCGGTAAAACCTCAGACCTCATGCCGTTATATAGTGCCAATCCGCACTGTGGCGGGTGGCGCGCAAAACTGGGTCGATGAAAAAGACTGGATTTTATGTGAAAAAATTCCGGTAGCGGGTGAAATTGAAGAACAAGTTTCGACAGTAACAGAACCTGCCTGATCCTAAACACAACATCAGCTCAGCCGTTTCAGCACAGAAAGCGGTTGAGCTGATGGTCAGATGGCGTCAGCTTTCCGCAGATAAATAGTACCCTATCCCTCTTAAGGTTCTGATGTAACTCTCACCAAAAGGCTCATCGACTTTTTTTCGTAAACGCCTGACATAAACATCGACCACGTTAGTCAACGGATCTTCATTAATACCCCACACCGTTGCCAGCACCCGCTCACGACTAAATACTTTTTGGGGGCTGGACATCAGTAGCTCGAGCACAGCCAGCTCTTTGGCGGTCAGCTGCAGCAGTTGGCCTTGTCGTCTGGCCTGCATACTGTCCAAATCTAATTCCAAATCACCTACTGTCAGTTGGCGCCGAACCGCAGCAAAAGGATTACGTTTAGATAACGCCTCAATCCTTGCTAGTAATTCTTCAAAAGCAAAAGGCTTCACCAGGTAGTCATCAGCACCAGCTTTTAAACCATCCACCCTGTCAGAGACTTCAGCCAAAGCCGATAACATCAGTACCTTTACCGGCAACTGTTGGGAACGTATTAACCGGCATATTTGTAAACCATCCATTTTTGGCAGCATCCGATCCAGAATCACCAGCTGTGGTTTTTGCGCCAGTAATACAGGTAAAGCCTCACTGCCATCGCCGACCCAATCGACAAAATAGCCTTCGGCTTTCAGTCCCCTGATCAGAAAGTCTGCCACCTTTTTTTCATCTTCAACGATCAGGATATGCATGCGTTTTCCTCTTCCACTAAAGGTAAAATAACTCTGACACAAGTACCTTGTTGATCATCGCTGCTGACTGTCAGCTCTGCATGCTGGCTTTGTACTAAGGTCTGACACAATGATAAACCTATCCCCAGTCCGTCAGGCCTGAGCTGGCGGGCATTATCTGCTCTGAAATAGCGGTCAAATACATGAGGTAAATCACCAGGCAAAATACCTATGCCATGGTCCTGCACCCGAATAACACATTGCTCTGCCACTGCAACACTTAATTCAACCTGTTGCCCTGTACTACTGTACCGCACTGCATTATCGAGGATAATTTGTAATGCCTGCAGCAACTTATCCAGATCAAGCCACAACAATTCTGTGGCTGCGTTATCAGGCAATTCTGCACACTGGATCTGCACTGACTGGCTGGCAGACAACTGCCGGGCTAATGCAGTGATCTGTTGCCATAACTCGCCAAGGGTCAAAGTCCGAGGCCGCAACTGTAGTTGTTGTGCGCCTCGCACCAGCATCAGTAGATCATCAATACGACTGGATAACTGCACACTGGTTTGAGCTATCCGCAGCAAGCTATCCTTGTAAAAATCAGCGGTTTTGTCTGCGCCACGCAGACTGATTTCGGCCTCCCCCCGAATCGCTGTCGCAGGAGTACGCAACTCATGGCTAACATCAGCCAAAAAACGTTGCTGTTGCTGTTCTGCATGCTGTAGCTGTTCAACCGCATGTCGCAATTGACGGGTGCGCTCTGCGACCTCAAGCTCAACTCTGCGGGTATGATCTTCTTCTTGTTGTCTGGCCCGCTCCAAACCTGTAGCCATCAGATTAAAGCTACGGGCGAGCATGCTGAACTCAGCCGGCCCCTGCTCTGGCAAACGGTAATTCAGTTGGCCATCAGCCAGAGCTGAAGTGCCTGTCAGTAACTGCTGCACTGGCTGATACAAAGCTCTGGATAACACAAGTGCAAGACTCACAGCACAAGCCACGCCAAACAAAGACACAACCACGACCAGAACTTTGACCTGTTGCAATGCTGTTGCCGCTTTTTCTTCGGCTTGCTCTGAGCGCTGGCGTTGTAATTCAATAGAGTCAGCAATCAGATGCTTCAAGTCCAGTCCTTCCAGATTATCGAAAGTTTGGATCAACAACCGCCATATTTGCGCTTCATGCTCGGGTCTGACTTGCTTATTCTTTAAACTTTGCTCCAAAGCTGCGACGTTCGTCTCAAGAATAGACAGGGACTTCAACTGCTGGCTTATGGCAGCAAAGTCATCAGGATGTTCCGACAAACGCTGATCATGTTGCAATAAGGTATTTAAACCAGCCAAACTTTGCTGCATTTGCCCAAGGTATTGATCCCGTTGCTCGACAGTGCTGTCTTTGGTCAATAACGATTGGGCAAGCCAGACTTTAAGCCGCTGTTTATCAGCTCCAAGTGTAATAAATTCAGCCAGCATCTGATTGGCAACCCGACTGCGCTCTACATGATAACTGGCCACACCGGAAGCCCATATCGCAAGGCCAGCCTGCACCAGGGTGATTGCCAGCAACAAAAAAAACGCAAGATACAGTTTACTTCGAAACACAACGCCTCCGAGTTAGCGCCTTCTATGCTGACAGAGTAATGCAAGTCATGCTCAAAGGCTGCTTTGTTCATCTGTTTTTAATCTTCAGTGCAGACAAACTTCATGTTAGATGCAGCCAATTGCACAGCTGACTGGCCGATACTGAACCCAGACCAATGATTGAATAGAGCAAGGAAAAAATATGAACCTTAAAATGACCAGCATACTTGGACTGACTTTTGTAGCCTGGTGCGCTCCACTGGCCTATGCCAACACAGCCATCACGCAAGCCGAGTTAAAGGCGGCTCAGGACGCCTGGGGGCAAGCACTGATCCAGATCAGCGCTGATTACGAAAAATCCGGACTTGAAAAAGCAAAAATCACCGCAAAAACTGTGCTGGACACAGCTTATGGTTACAACATCACTCCTGTGTTATTTAAGCCAACCCTGGCCACAGGTGCACAAACTTTCCGTACCACCTATCAGGGAGCCCTAGCCTATTTTGTTGGCGATGACAAAAACTTTCCTGCAGACACAGGTTTTGCACTCAAAGGCTGGACAGCCTATGACTATAAAAACGCCGCGGTTTATATCCATGGTGATATAGCGTTAACCACGGGTCATGTGATGCTGACGGATAAAAATGGCAAAGTCACCACTGTAGATAAAAGCTGGGGCTTTAAAAAAGATGCTGATGGTAAATTACGCATAGTACTGCACCACTCGTCTTTACCTTATCAACCTTAGTAGCACGAACAGGTTAGAACGGTATTAACTCCAGAGCTTGCCCACTGGAGTTGATACCGAAAAATGTTGAGCCACCTGAGCCTGAAACAGCTCAGCACAGGCAATAGCGTCTGTCACCGCATGATGAGGTTGATAAGCCGGTAGTTGATAACGCTGACGGCAATCGGCAAGACGTAATGAAGGCTGCGACTGTTTGGTCAGTTGACGCCACCAGCCCTTGAGGCCTGACTGAGTAAAACCTCGTTCTAACGCAAGAGTGTCGATCATCGGGAAAACAACAGCTTCTTTTAAGCGACTCATCACACCATGGTACAAAAACGCCCGTTCAATAGGCAGATGATGCACCAGCACCACTTTTCCGGCCAAAGCCTGTAACAAAGGCTCTATATAAAGTTCTAAATCAGCAGCCTGCGCTATGGCACTGTCGGTAATACCATGCACTATCACTGAACTTTCATTGAGCTTTACTCTGGGTTTGACCAAATAACTTTGAGCTTTACTGCTTTGAATACGCCCTAATGTCAGCGGTACCAGCCCTATGCTGACAATGCCGTCACGCACCGGGTCCAGCCCTGTAGTCTCAAAATCTAAAGCGACAAAAGAGACCTCTTGCAAAGCAGTATCAGCAGCTACTGCGCCTGCCTGATAAAAAGCCTTTAATCTGGCATCTTTGGTGGATAACTCCAACTGCTGCATAGTTTTTTGCCAGTTGTTGCTCAGAAGCTGCAGTGGATCTGTTTTTAACTCCTGCTTTTTCAAATAAAACATACCACCTCCGTCATTGCCGTCCGCCGGGGTAACGAAACTTCAGAAACTTTTGTGCGTAACTCAGAATTTGAAAGGCTTCTTTTAAGGTTTTACGTTCAAACGCAGACAGCTCTTCAGGTTTAACTTTATTGTCTGCGGCTCTGCCCGCTTGTAAGGATTTGGCTTGCTGGCGAATTCGTACCATAGCTATCACTTCCAGCGCATCTAACAAATCATCGGCCCTGCCCTTAGGTAATATGCCAGCCGCTTTGACAGCCAATAAACGCTCATAGGTATTGGTTGCAGTACAGCCAATAGATAAAGCATGCACTCTGACCAGATCGGCCAATGGCGCTGTACCTCTGCGTTTGATATCCAGTGAATTGTTTTGCTGGCCGTCATTTTCCAGCACAAAATCTTTAAAAAAACCTAAAGGTGGAGTCCGGCTGATGGCGTTACGGGCCATACAGGCTAAAAAATCCGGATTGGCTTTCACTTGCCGCCTGATTTGTTGATTCAGCTGATCAGCCCAGCGTACCTGGCCCCAAACCCCTTCTAAATCAAAAAATATACCGCTGTTGAGCAATCGCTGTGCATCTGGTTTTTCAATCCAGTCAGTGAAATACTGCTGCCAGACTCGTAGCGGCTGTCTCCATTGGCTATTGGTGGCCATAATATCGCCACTGCAATAGCTGTAACCACAAGCGGCCAGACCATCACAGACAAACTGAGCCAGAGCAGCAAAATAATCCTGATGCAACAGAGGGTCGTAGTCATTGTGCAGCACCAGCGCATTGTCCTGATCTGTGACAATCAGCTGTTCGTCCCGAGCCATAGAGCCCAAGGCCAAAAAACAATAAGGCACAGGCGGTGGCCCCAATTGTTGCTCTGCCAGCTCCAGTAAACGTTGCTTAAAACTGCGGCCCGTCACCGCCATAGCAGCACCAATCATTCTGGAGTTAGCATCTTCATTGACCATACGGACAAAACAAGAGGCCAGCTCAGTACTCAGGCTTTGTAGTTCAGCCACAGTCTGCTGGCGGAAAATGCTGCTGACAATGTAGAGGCTATTTTGCGATTCATAACGGATCACATCGGCAATAGAGATAATACCCAGCACTTTACCCTCTTCAAGCACGGGCAAATGATGCACATTGTGACGTAACATCAGTAACATGGCTTCAAACACAAACTGGTGCTGCTCTATACAGACCAGTTCAGTGGTCATTACCACAGCCACTTTCTGCTGATAATCCAACCCGGCCGCTATCAGCCTGTTGCGTAAATCCCTGTCTGTGACTATGCCCACCAAAGCCGCATCTTTTGACTGATCCGCCACAATCAACAAGGACGACACCGACTCTTGTTGCATCAATTGAGCAGCCTGCTGCACTGTGGCATCTGCGGCTAAAGTCACAGCAGCTCTGCCAATCAACTGGCGAACTTCTGAGCTCATTAACTCATTACTGTTTTTGTCTGAAAGAACGCCGCTCTTTTTGCGTTGGGTATCGCCTATCTCGACATAATCTGCAAAGACCTCATCCGATTTGTACAGCAGTTCAAAACACTCAGCGGGAATAAAATAGATCAGGCTGTCTTCCAATGCTGTTGCAGGAAAAATAACGGTTTTATCACGCAACAAACCTTGCTCAGCGAAAATACCGCCTTCGCTAAGTCGGTTGTACAAGACGCCATTGCGCCTGTAAGTTTCGACTGCACCACTGCGAACCAGATGCAAAGCCTGTAACGGCTCACCAAAACGCAATATCGGCGTACCGGCTTTAAAATAACCAATATCTACCTGCATCGCAGTCTGGTGCAATAAATCATCCGGCAGTTCTTTAAAAGGACTGTAACGCTTTAAAAAATTCAGAATTTCTATCTGTTCTATCTGCATTCGCTTGCCTTATCCATGAAAAGCGGAGGAGTAACCTCCTCCCACTTTCAGCATACTGCGGTTAACTACGGGGCTCAGATCTCAGCCCTATCACCACAGACACACAAGAGGCTAATAACACCAGGGCAAAAGGAAAACCTGTCGAGACTGCCATGGCCTGCAATGCCACCAGCCCCCCACCCAGCACCAGCGCTATAGCAACCAAACCTTCGAACGTACACCAAAACACCCGCTGCGCCACAGGCACATTCACTTTACCTCCAGCCGCTATGGTATCTATCACCAGTGAGCCAGAATCCGAAGAGGTGACAAAAAACACCACCACCAGCACTATGGCAATAAAGGAGGTGATATTGGCCAGTGGTAAAGCCTGCAGCATTTGAAATAACTGCAGTGGCAATGCTGCAGAGACCGCGGCCTGATAACTGTCTTGTACCAGTTGATGAATAGCTGTAGAACCAAAGACGGTCATCCATAATACACAAGCTAAGGAAGGTACCAGCAGCACTGAAATTAAAAACTCGCGCACAGTACGGCCTCTGGATACACGAGCTATAAACATGCCAACAAAAGGTGACCAGCTAATCCACCAGGCCCAATAAAAGGCTGTCCAGCCCTGCAGAAAATTGCTGTCTTCGCGCCCAACCGGATTGGCAAGAGCAGGCAAATACTGCAAATAAGCCCCCAGGTTATCCAGCACACCACTTAGGATCACCAGCGTTGGTCCAAGCACAATCACAGAGAGCAACAGCGCCGCCGCCAGCACCATATTGATTTCAGATAAACGTTTTACTCCAGCATCAAGCCCTGCCACCACGGAAACCAGAGCAATAAGGGTGATCACCACCACCAGCACCACTTGGGTTGTCAGGCCTTCAGGCACTCCAAATAGCAGATGCAAACCGGCTGCGGCCTGAGCAGATCCCAGCCCAAGTGAGGTCGCCAGACCAAACAAGGTGGCAAACACCGCCAGAATATCAATGCAATGCCCTGGCCAGCCCCACACCCGCTCTCCTAATAATGGATAAAAAACTGACCTGATGGTGAGTGGCAAACCTTTGTTAAAGGAAAACAGCGCCAGCCCCAGCGCTAAAATGGCGTAAATAGCCCATGGATGCAGCGCCCAGTGATAAATAGTGGCCGCCATGCCTAATCGTGCAGCTTCAACCGGATCGCCTGCAGCTCCAGCCAGTGGTGCCCAGTCAGTACGAACGCCATTTTCCAGTACTGGCCCGCTTAAAGCGCTGCTGAAATGCGATAAAGGCTCGGACACGCCATAAAACATCAGCCCTATGCCCATACCAGCAGCAAATAACATCGAAAACCAGCCCAAATAGCTGTAATCAGGAGTTGCTTCTGTGCCGCCCAGTCGCACTTTACCCAGAGGCGATACAATCAACACCAAACATAGCAGCACAAAAATATTGGCCACGCTGATAAAAAACCAGTCCAGATTGCTGGTCAGCCAGCCACGCATAGCGGAAAACACCGGCGCAGCCTGACTTTGAAATACCAGGGTAATAATCACAAAAGCCACAATACTCAAGCCTGAGATCAGAAACACCCTGTTATGGATATCCAGGCCAAAAGGGCCAAGTTTCACCAGAATATTGTCTTGCCCCACCTGGTAGTCGGTGTCGATAGCATTGACCCTGCCATCAGGGATCATCGGATCTTTTTGTTCGTTCATTCTGTACCTGCTGTAGTTTTAGTGTGCGCCTACACGGGTCACCAGCCTGATTGACCAGTTAGTGCGGATCACGCGGTTAAAAATGTCGCAAAAAAAGACCGGCTAAAAGTAATAGCCAATATTGATATTAAAGCGTTGCTCCTCGTCACTGCTGTCTCCGGCCATACTGCCACCGACAAAAGGCTGGTTACGGGCATGCACATAATCCACGTAGGTAAAAAGTGAACCTGCTGCAATAGAAAAACCTGTCACATTCATCAGTGTGCTGCGGCTTTGATCAGATTTGTCATAGACCAGACTGTAGTTGTTATAAAACTGCAAATCAGTAACAGGACCCCATTGCACTGGCAAATCGTAGGCCAGGTTGACTGTGGCTGATTTTGCTTCTGCAGCGATGGAGTCATAAAAACCATAAGCCCCTACAGCGATACGCTCTATACCATCCAAATCATAATGATACTGGCTATGTTGCAGTTGCAACTGCCAGCGCTGATAACGGCTGTTCAGATGCAAAGCAAAAGCCTGATAATCGCCGGCGTTATGCACACCATCGTGCAACTTGCCGGAGAGCGCAGAAAAACCAAGTTCAGTTGTTAACTGGCCCTCTGTCAGGTGATAACCAAAACGGCTGACAAAAGTATTGGTTTCAGCCAACGCCTGAATAGGCTCGCCGTAAATATCTTCGGTCGCACCACGAGCGCCGACTATATCGTAGGAATAGCGGTCGGTTTTATCTGAGACATAACCATCTATGCCACCGAGTTCATCGTTTTTGAAAAAGCCGATATCCAACTGCCACTGATCAGAAATCTGCCGTTTAAACAGCAAGCCCAAATCGTGGTCATCTTCTAAACCCAGGTAATAGTTACTGCTGAAGAAGTAGTTATTTGAGTTGTAAGGCCAGTTGCCAAAAGGCACCTGAGTAATACCCAATTGGGCTTGCCACAGCTCATCCAACTGATAAGCAACATAAGCCTTTTTTACCGCCGTCATATAGTCAAAAAAACGAATTTCAGCATTTAAGCTGACATCCCCTACTGTGCCGCGAAAATCCAGCCGCAGCAGGTCAAAATCAAAATCACCACCACGATTTTTATTGCCCTCATCATAAGAGGTATGACTGAAGTTTGTCCGTACAGCACCGCCAATCTCTATACCATCAGCTGATTTCTGTTGCTCTGCAGCAGCGGTTTCCTTGATGCTTTCGCGTTCAGCTTCTGTTTCAGAAGCTTGCGCCAGGCGGCTTTCCAAAGCCTCGACCTGAAGTTTAAGTTGTTGTAGCTGCGTAGCTAAATCCTGCTGCTCTGCGCTGTGTAAAGTATCAGTTGCATACACAATAGAAGGACAGGCCGCTGCGATAGACAGAGCCAGAAGTGTGGGCTTGACCATTGAATAACCTTTGGTAAGTAGTGAGAAGAAATACCCAAGTACCAGAAGCCGCTGTGTCGACTAAGCCGTTGTTGCCTGTCTGCGACAACCATTACTTTGGGCATATAACGCTTTTATAGGGTAACGCAGCACCAAGCTCAGGCCAAATTTGCAGCGGAAAAACGGGATAAATGGGGAGCTCAGCAGGATAGATGGCTAATTAGAGGATTATTGTTTATGTAAATTGACTGCAATACTCCATCAAATTAAGGATTTTTTATACTTTTCGTTGCACATACTTCAACGGGTCAGAGCAAACTACAAAGAGCAGCTCTGACCCACTCACTTACAAACCCAATACGCCTTTACCCTGATTAAAGATAATATCCACCGGAATATTGGCGCTGGTTAAACGGGCTAAATCATCCGCCAGTTGAGCTTTGATCACACCTTTGTCGGCCATTAATGACGCCACGCCTTCGTAGTTACCATCGCCCTGCAACGTCAGGATCAGTTGGGATAACGAGGTCATGGCTTGTTTCATTTTGACAAAATCGACCTGATAAGTGCCGTCGTCGTTACGGACAAAAGCGCCCTGCTCAGCAAAATAGTTAAAACACACCATATTGGCTTTACCATGCGCGCTTGAAGCGCCAAAACGCACAGAGCGGAAAATACCAGCCATAAAAGTGGTGTAAAAATCTTCCATTTTGGCATCAGGCAATAAGCCTTGCTCTGACAACTGGGAAATCATATACAAACCTAAAATATCGGCTTTGCCTTCTTCCAGTCCGCCTGCAAACTCCTTTAAGCTCTGACGCACTGTCCCCTTATCATTGATGGTGTTTTTAATACCTAAACCATGCGCCACTTCGTGGAACATCACATTATTAAAAAAGGCATCAAAAGTGATGTGCTGGCGCTGTGACGGGGCGATCAGCACATCCGCTATTGGCAACATAATGTGCTCAAATTTGGCTTGCATCGCATTTTTTAACTGTAAACGTCTGGTGCCTTTTTCCAGCTGTACCTGCTCGTCGTTTGGCAGGTTAATGGCAATGGTTTTGCCACCTGAGTTGGAGTGACCCGCGTAATAAATCACGTCATAGGCATTTAAGTCCGCATCTGAGCCCGGGCTTTCAGTTTTATATTGCTCAGGCACTGGCAGACCTTTTTGCAAAGCTGGCAAGGTGGCTGCGTATTTGGCTAAACGCTCACTCCAGGCTAAATCTTTGAGCAACACATAAGATTCAAAAGCAGCACGGTAACCAAACAACTGATCTTCATAAGTTTCAATAGGGCCTATCACCAGATCCACAGGGTTGGTTTTCATGGCCATCCAGGCAAAATCGGACGGCTGGTAATTGTCTGTTAAAAAGGCTTCAGCACGCATGGTCAGGTAATTGGCAAAGTCTTTATCTTCCGATAAAGCCGCAGCTTCTTTTAATAAAACGGCTGCAGCTGTCAGTTCCGTTTTGTAGAGCTGCGAATAAGGTACTGCTACTAACTTCCCCTCTTTGTCCCGCTGTACCATGGAGTACAGACCTGCTTTATCGGCAAAATCAGTTTGTTCAAACTCTTCTTTGGTCATATCAGATGGGTAAAATTGAGCGCCCAAAGGCTTAGCCGGATAATCTGTTAAAAAAGCCTGATTTCCTTGTAATCTGTCCCATGGGCCATAGTTTACATCGGCAAAAGCTTTGGTTTTGGCATCAGTTATTTTGCCTAAAAAGCTTTGTTTATCTTCTGAAAAAGCCTGCTTCCAGAACAACTGATCCATAATTTCTGAGGCATCAATCAATTTGGACAGCATCTGTTTATGTTGTGCTGATACAGCGGACAGATCAGCGGTTAAATCTACAGTACGATAGATATCTAAACGCTTTTCAAAACCAGGCACCAATAAGCTGGCAGTGTTTTCAGATGCTGAGGCTACAGAGTGTTCAGCCACTGCAGTTGTCTTTTGTGGTTCTGTTTGTGCAGCCTCTTCAGCAGGTTTACAGGCGGTCAACGCCAGAGCGCCACCAAGGCTTAATGCCAGCATAATTTTGTTGGGGTGCATCCTCTTGTTCCTTCTATTTTTTTAGTGTTGTGTTGGTTCTGTTTTGGACCTGTTTGGTCTGAGATCTGAATCTATTTAACCCGCACTATCATACTCCAGACTGAGTCAGCTTTGTGCCGCCGCCTCATGGTTTTTGGTAAAAAACGATGAGGCGGCGGCACAACATCTATCGACAATATTTCCTATAAACCATCCAAAAAGATAAAAACGACAAAATTATTGTCTATCGCTGTCATTTATGTGAATAAAAACTTTATGTTTTTTATCTTTACTATTCATACACATGCTCATATATAACCAAATTATCATAAATTTATCATCAAAGAGAAATGATCATTAATTGACAGCGGTGTCATTTGAGCTAATTTTTAATGCGCTGGTAACGCACTGGGAGAAGGATGGTCCGTGGTCAGTGTCTGCATCGGCATACACAAGCAAACTATTGCTATAAACAAAAAGACCGGAGAAACCATGTTAACGACCTTCATTCAGCATCCTGCAAAGGCCGGGGCACAACAGCTCAATACCAGATTACGTCAACCTTTGACTTTTGCAGCGGCCGCAGCCCTGCTTTGCAGCACACAGCTTATAGCCGCTCCCGCAGCCCCTGCAAAACCACAACTGGCATGGCAAGAAAGCAATGTCAGCCTGGTTAATGGACAAATTAGTATTCCTATTCAATGGGATAGTTGGTGGGGCACAAATGGCAATCAGTGGATCCTCAGCCAAAACGGCGTGCAAATTCACAGTGCAGCCCTGACTAAAAACGGCCAGAACGCCCAAAATGGTAGTTTTACTGTGCCCGTTTCAGCTGCTGGCAGCTACGAGTATATTGTTCAGCTCTGTAACCTTGAAGGCAGCGAACAAAGTTGTACCAGTAGTGACGCCCGGCTAATTCAGGTAGCTGCCGGTGCTGGCGGTGATACCGGAGGTGGTGGTGATACCGGAGGTGGTGGTGATACCGGAGGTGGTGGTGATACCGGAGGTGGTGGTGATACCGGAGGTGGCGGTGATACCGGAGGTGGCGGTGATACCGGAGGCGGCGGTGATACCGGAGGCGGCGGTGATACCGGAGGCGGCGGTGATACCGGAGGCGGCGGTGATACCGGAGGCGGCGGTGATACCGGAGGCGGCGGTGATACAGGTTCAATCCCGGCTCCGGCTAAACCTTCACTAAACTGGCAGGAAACCAGCCTGAGTTTAAGCAACGGTCAGGTCAGTATCCCTATCAGTTGGAGTATGTGGTGGGGAACCAACGGCAATGAGTGGAATTTATTACAAAACGGCACTCAGATTTACAGCGCCAGCCTGACGCCTAACGGCTCAAGCGCACAAAGTGGCAGTACTTCAAGCACAGTCACAACAGCAGGAACTTATAACTTTGTCGTGCAGTTGTGTAACGTGCAAGGCGCAATAAAAAATTGCACCAACAGTGACAGCAGAGCCATCATCGTCAGCGGCGGTAATGCAGGTGGCGGTGATACTGGCGGTGGCGACGATGGTTTTGACCCCTGGACTGATATCAATGTAGGCGCCTACCCTCAGCCTTTAAAACAAAACAATGTAGCCCACAGCAACAGCACAGGAAAAATGGTGGGTGGCTATTTTGTTGAATGGGGCATTTATGGCCGCAATTACCATGTTGCTGATATTCCAGCCAAAAACCTGACCCACCTGTTTTATGGTTTTATTCCGGTTTGTGGCCCAAATAGCTCACTGAATGATGCCAATCCACAAGGGTACAGCGCGTTAATGGCGCAATGTGCCGGAAAACCGGATTACACAGTGGTGGTGCATGACAAATTTGCTGCTTTAGAAAAATCCTACCCGGGTGACACCTGGGATCAGCCGATACGGGGTATTTTTGCCGAGCTGTACCGTCTGAAAAAAACACATCCAAATCTGAAAATCTTACCTTCAGTCGGTGGCTGGACCTTGTCTGATCCGCTGTACACCATAGGTGTGAATGCTCAGGCCCGCGCCACTTTTGTAGAGTCCATTGTCGATATGATCCAAACCTACGACTTCTTTGATGGCGTGGATATCGACTGGGAATTCCCTGGCGGCGGTGGTGCCCACCCTACTTTGGGATCTCCCCAGGACGGTGCTGGTTTTGCATTATTGATGCGTGACTTACGGCAAGCGCTGGATGCGTTAAGTGTGGAAACAGGCCGTACTTATGAGCTCACTGCAGCCATGAGTGGTGGTGTACAAAAACTGCAACTGGTCGACTGGGAAGCCGCTCATCCGTACATGGACTACATCAACCTGATGACCTACGACTATTACGGTGCCTGGAACGGTGTGTTAGGCCATCAGGCTACTTTATACCCCAATCCAAACTCTCCATTGCCAGGTTTTAGTGCAGACGAAGCAGTACAGCATTTACTGTCACGTCAGGTGCCTGCAGGCAAAATCACCTTAGGTGCAGCTATGTATGGCCGCGGCTGGAAAAATGTCAGTAACGTCAGCGGTAATAATCCGTTTACCGGCACTGGCGGCGCTGGCATCAGCGGTAGCTGGGAAGCAGGTATCGAAGACTATAAAAAAATCGAAGCCGACTATATGGGTGGCGTCAATGGCACCGGAGCCAATGGTTTTAGTCTGCTGTGGGACGACACGGCCAAAGCCAGCTATGTCTGGAATTCCGCAGTAGGCACTTTAATCAGCTTCGACACTAAACGTTCTGTGCAAGCCAAAGGCAACTATGTGCTGCAGCACCAACTGGGCGGCATTTTTGCCTGGGAACTGGATGCAGACAACGGCCATATCCTCAACGCTATGCACGAAGGTTTAGGCCATCCGGCGCAATAACGTCAAAGCAGCAGCGGGTCTGTCTTTTCCAGAGTCAGAACCCGCTGTTTTTTTACATGAGCTTTTTACAACAGCACTGGTCACAACTCAAAATAAGAGAATCATTATGCAACAGGTACAAAAACTTTATCTGTGTGGGCTACTCAGCCTGAGCAGTTTCAGTAGTCTTGCGCTCGACTGCGCGCCCTTGGCTTCATGGGATGCCGGCGGCACTTATGTCACCAATAATCAGGTGAAACATCAAAACAAAGCTTACAAAGCCAACTGGTGGAACCAAAACCGTGATCCGGCTTTGTATTCAAACCCTTATCAGGAATGGACTTTAGTCGGCAGTTGCGATGGGGCAGCCGAAAATCAATTGCCTGTTGCAAGTATCACCAGCCCTGCTGCCAATACCAGCTTTGCCACTGGTACTGTGATTAGCTTCAGTGCCAATGCCACAGATCCGGATGGCAGTATCAGCAAAGTCGATTTTTATCTGAATAATCAGCTGTTAAGTTCGGACAGCAGCAGCCCTTATCAGGCCCCATGGACTGCGGTTGCAGGTAACCATCAGCTTTATGCTGTGGCTTTTGATAATGAAAATGCCAGCACTCAAAGCAGCACTATTGCTTTTAGCGTGACCAGCACACCTGGCAATCAGGCGCCACAAGTCAGTCTCTCCTCTCCTGCCAACAACAGCCAATACAGAACAGGCGAAACGATTTTAATCAGTGCCTCTGCCAGTGATAGCGATGGTACTGTGGCCAAAGTGCAGTTTTATCTCGGCACCAGCTTATTGGCAGAACAAACCGCAGCGCCTTATACCACCAGTTGGACAGCTGTTGCGGGTCAGCAGCAACTCAGAGTGGTGGCCACAGACAATCTTGGTGCAAGCAGCGAAGTCTCGGTTTTGGTTAATGTGATGGATGAACAAAGTGGTCATGCCGCTTGTCGTCCTGATGGTTTGTATGCCACGCCTGATCTGGATATACCTTATTGCACAGTCTACGACAGCAATGGCCGTGAGCTGATGGGCGCCGATCATAAACGCCGTATCATTGGTTACTTTACCAGCTGGCGCAATGGCGCTAATGGCCAACCCACTTATTTAGTGCCTAATATTCCGTGGAGTAAAATCAGTCACATTAACTATGCCTTCGCTCATGTAAATGCCAGCAATCAGGTGGGCATAGGCAATACCCAAAGTGCAGCTAATGCGGCCACTGGTATGGAATGGCCTGGAGTGACAGGGGCAGAAATGGACCCGGAATTTAACTACAAAGGCCACTTTAACCTGCTGAATAAATACAAAAAACAGTACCCGCATGTCAAAACACTGATCTCCATTGGCGGCTGGGCTGAAACAGGTGGTTTCTTTAATGATGCAGGTGAACGTGTGGCCAGCGGTGGTTTCTACAGCATGACCACCAATGCGGACAACAGCATTAACTACAACGGCATCAATACCTTTGCCGATTCAGTCGTCAGTTTCCTGCGCACTTATGGTTTTGATGGGGCCGATATTGACTACGAGTACCCTTCGACCATGAAAGACTCGGGCAACCCGGATGATTTCACCATAGCAAATGCCCGTCGTGGCGGTTTGATGGCTTCTTATGTGGTGTTGATGAAAACCTTAAGAGAAAAACTGGATGCGGCTTCAGTGGCGGATGGCAAACATTATTTGCTGACCATAGCCTCGCCTTCTTCAGGTTATCTGCTGCGTGGCATGGAAGCTTTTCCTGTGACTCAGTATCTGGATTACGTCAACATTATGACCTACGACCTGCACGGTGCCTGGAATCAGTATGTTGGGCCTAATGCAGCCTTGTTTGATGATGGACAAGACAACGAGCTGGCGACCTGGAACTACTACAATTCGGCGCAGTACCAAAATCTCGGCTACTTAAATACCGACTGGGCTTACCACTATTTCCGTGGCGCTATGCAAGCGGGCCGCATCAATATAGGTGTGCCTTATTACAGTCGCGGCTGGAACAATGTCACAGGCGGAACCCATGGTTTATGGGGTAAAGCACCACTACCAAACCAGAATCAGTGCCCTGCCGGTACGGGCGGTTCAGCTCAAAACCAATGTGGCAGTGGTGCTGTAGGCATAGACAACCTGTGGCATGATTTGGGCAAAGATGGCAATGAAATGCCTGCTGGTTCCAACCCACTCTGGCATACCAAAAACCTGCAGGCCGGTATCTTAGGCAGTTATGCCGGCATTTATGGCCTGGACCCTGTCAATCAGCCTGAAGATCAACTGATTGGCACTTATCAGCACCATTACGACAGCACGCTGGTTGCGCCATGGCTTTGGAACCCTACCAAAAAAGTCTTCCTGTCGATTGAAGATGAAACCAGTATTGCCGCCAAAGCCGATTACATTATCGAGCGAGGCATAGGCGGTGTAATGTTTTGGGAGCTGGCGGGTGATTACAGCTACAACAGCAGCACAGGTGAATATGGTTTTGGCGATGATTTAACCAGCATCTTCTACAACAAATTTAAAACAGCTTCGTTGTACGGCAATCAGCGTGACCCACGGCCTTTACCTGCCAGCAGTCTGGATCTGAAAGTCAGTCTGGGTGGTTTTAAATTAGGTGACTCAAACTACCCGCTGAATCCTAAACTGACACTGGTGAATAACAGCGGTCAAACCTTACCTGGTGGCACAAAAATCAGCTTTGATGTGCCCACAGCAACAGGCAATAACGTGACGGATCAAAGCGGTTTGGGTACCACTGTGATTGAAAATGGCTCCAACAGCTCAGGCAACAACATTGGCGGTCTGGACAATGATTTCCACAGAGTGGAATTCACCCTGCCGGGCCACAGTCCTTTAGCTGCTGGCGCCACTTTGGAGATGACACTGAACTACTACCTGCCTATCCCTATGCCGTCGAACTGGCGTATCACTGTGGGTACAGAGTCTTTTGCGCTGAAACAGGACTACCCACAATTACCAGCAGGCACCATCAGTGGTGGCTCTGGCGGTGATGGTGGCAATAACGGTGGCAGTTGCGCTGGCGTACCTGCGACTGTAGTGACCTACCCGGCATGGCCTCAAGGCAATCATGCTGCAGGTGGAAACTACATTCGTTATCAGAACCTGATTTACAAAGCCAACTGGTGGACTAACTCAGTACCTGGTTCAGACAGCAGCTGGACCCTGATCTGCACCGCTTCTTAAGTTTGCACCAAAGCGAATTTCTTTAGCCTTCGCAGCGCCGGATTGACTCCGGCGCCTTTTTAAGGAGATCTGTTATGAAAACATCACAACTAGTCACCGGAACTTTGAGCTTGCTTGCCCTGCTCTGTTCTTTTCAAAGTCAGGCCCATGGTTATGTGGAGTACCCAAAAGCAAGGCAGCAAATTTGCAAAGAAGATGGCGGTTACTGGTGGCCCGCCGATGGCTCTGGCATACCCAACCTCGCCTGTCGTGCCGCTTTTGTGCAATCCGGCGAATACCCTCTGAGTCAGCACCATGAATTTTCCAGCAATGTAGCCAACTATCAGGATATCAACGCCGTAAAAGCCAAACTGACCACTGGCTTGCTTTGTGCTGGCGGCGACCCACGCAAAGCAGGAATGGATGCACCTTCAGCGCATTGGCACTACAGCACTATTGATCTAAGCCAACAAAACAGCCTGCAACTGAAGTTTAAAGCCACAACGCCACATAACCCCAGCTACTGGCAAGTGTATTTATCCAGCGCCGATTTTGACCCGGCCACAGAGCTTTTAAGCTGGGATAAATTACAGTTGATCCACCAGCAAGCGGATATCACAGCACAAGCGGGATATTATCTGCTGAACATCAGCTTGCCTGCTGATCGTCAGGGCAAAGCCGTACTTTATACCCGCTGGCAAAGAGAAGACGCAGCTGGAGAAGGCTTTTATAACTGCTCGGATTTATTGCTGGTCAACAGCAACACGGACCCGGTTCCAGAGCCCGTCTGGTTTGACAAAGGCCCCTTCTTAACTTCAGGGCAGACAGGCTCTGCAGGTGAAACTGCGGTACTGCGTGTATTTGACAGCTCAGGTCAGGAACTGATGGAACAAAGTCTGTTGATCACGCAAACAACTGCCATCAATCAGCAATGGGCATTGGATTTAGCTCAGCTGGTTAATAGTCAACACAGCACTTTGCTGCAGATTGGTTTGCAACAAAATGCCCTGATCACAGTGCAGCCAACCCCTGCACAAAACCGCTTTTATTTGAGTAATAACACTCACTTTGTGAATCTGGATCTGAAACCAGCAGAAACCACAACACCGGGCTGTGCTGGCCTGGATCCAGCTCAGATTTTTGCCTACCCCAACTGGCCACAAAAAGACTGGAGCGGCCAGCCCAGCCATGCCAGTCAAGGCGACTATCTGTCCTATCAGAATAAAGTCTATCGCGCCAACTGGTGGACTCAATCCATACCGGGCTCAGACAGCAGCTGGACTTTGATTTGTTCAATTTAAGCACTTAGCCCTGAGGTGAACTCAGGGCTTTTTCAGTCTTTGCTCTAGACCAGCAAACCCCAATCTTCATAAGCAGCTTTAGCTAATTGCTCGCGAAATTGGGGGGCCGCTATATCAATTAAAGCTCTGGCTCTTTCAGTCAGGCTGCGCGCCCGCAAGTTTGCCACTCCAAACTCTGTCACCACATAATGCACATGAGCCCGGGTCGTTACTACCCCAGCGCCAGGTGCCAATAAAGAACTGATACGGGACACGGTGCCGCCTGCTGCAGTGGCTGGTAATGCAATGACAGATCGTCCGCCTTCGGACAAAGCAGCGCCACGCACAAAATCCATCTGCCCGCCCACTCCTGAATAAATGCGGGTTCCGAGTGAATCCACACACACCTGTCCGGATAAATCGACCTGCAAAGCACTGTTGATTGCCATCACCTGTGGATTCTGCCGGATCACAGCAGTGTCATTGGTGTAAGCCACATCTAAAAACACCACTTCAGGGTTGTCATCCACAAAGTCATACAAAGCCTGACTGCCCATCGCAAAAGTAGTGACTATTTTGCCCGGATGTTTTTTCTTATTGCGGTTGGTAAACACGCCTTTTTCCAGCAAAGGTAAAACGCCATCAGAAAACATTTCGGTATGAATACCTAAATGTTGCCTGTCGCCAAGGCAAGCTAAAGTGGCATCAGGAATAGCCCCTATGCCCATTTGCAGGCAATCGCCATCGCGCACTAAGCTCGCCACATGACGGCCTATCTGTGCTGTCACCGGGTCCACAACAGCAGGTAAATGCAACGGAATTGGACTCTCGAGCTCCACATAAGCCGCAAAATCTTTCAGATGCACAAATGAATCGCCATGAGTACGGGGCATATTCGGATTGATCTGCGCTATGATTTTTTTCGCAGACTGCAAAGCAGCTCTGGTGGCTTCCACTGAAATACCAAGGCTACACAAGCCATGTTTATCCGGCGGCGATACCTGAATAATAGCGGTATCGAGTTTTTGCTCCCCACTGCGGAATAACTTAGGAATTTCCGATAAAAAGGCAGGTACATAATCAGCCAGCCCTGCATTCACAGCTGGTCGACTGGGTCTGCCAACAAAAAACACCCGCTGACGCAAGTGGCCTTTTAATTCCGGTGAACATAAAGCTTCGCTGTGTTCTGTATGCAGGCTAAGTAAGGTCAGGTTTTGTTTTTCCAACGCAACACGGGCAAGGCCATTGAGCATGGCATAGGGAGTTGCTGCCATCGAATGGCACCAAATGTTCTCATCATTTTGGATCAAAGAAAGAGCTTGTTCGGCCGAATAACAACGCATAAAAGTCCTGAGTCAGGGAAGGAAGATAACCGCAGTTTAGTCGCTTTTCATCAGGCAAATACTGATAAAGATCAACACAAGCTCTGTTCAGGTTGTTTTTCTGCTACATAAATGTTTACAAACTTTTTTAAAACAACAATTTACACCACAACACCAATCAACTTACACTTCGGGCGCAAAAAATACATAAGGAACTGTAATGAAAAACGCATTTAAACTATTGATAGCACTACCTTTACTTTCTGCTGCCCCTTTGACTTTAGCTGAAACAACTGGCTTTGCAGTCACAGCAGATTTAGGCTCTGCCCGCCAGTCTGCCGAAGGAGATGCAGGCAATGCAACGTCAGCCTCTTTAGGCCTGAGCTACCAATTCAGTCCTAACTGGTCTGCCAGCCTGAGCTATATCGACTATGGTAATGCTGATGTTATTGAATTTTCTGACACTTTTGGCGATGACATTATGTATAACGCCACTATTTCAGCAGACAGCACTGGATTGGGTTTACATGCGCAGTATATGACGGACCGCATGGCAGGACACTGGTCTTTTGGTGGCCGCGCCGGATTGGTTCGTTGGGATACAGATATTAAATTAGCCATTGAACAAATCGGAGCTGGCGGAACTATGGCTTCTGATTCTGGAATTGCGTTTTCTGCCGGCTTAGTCGCTGCTTATAGCATCACAGAACAACTGGATGTCACACTTAGTGCTGACTTTATGCAATACAGCATAGAAATCGAAGACGAAAAAGGTGATATGGATAATAGCCGCGTGGCTCTGGGTCTGAAATACCACTTCTGATGAGTCCCCTGGAACCCCGGTTCAGACTTTTGAATCCTTTTAAGGAGAAAAGCTAAACCGGGGTTTCTTTTATCAGAGTCGTTCAATCAATAAAGCTATACCCTGCCCACCGCCTATACACATGGTGATCAAGCCATAACGCCCCGCTGTTCTTTGTAATTCAGCCAAAGCTTTTACCACTAAAATAGCCCCAGTCGCCCCCACCGGATGGCCCAGCGCTATAGCTCCGCCGTTTGGATTTACTTTCGCGTTATCAAAACCCAAAGTCTGGCTGACGGCCATAGCCTGTGATGCAAAAGCTTCGTTAGATTCAATCACATCAATCTGTTGCAACGAAAGCCCGGTCTGACTCAGCAGTTTTTGCACTGCGGGTATAGGCCCAAGTCCCATCAGAGCAGGCTCTACTCCGGCAAAACTGTATCCCAATAAACGGGCTGCTGCTTTTACGCCAAGACGATTGGCTTCACTGCGACTTGCTAACACCAAAGCGGCGGCGCCATCATTTAAGCCGGAGGCATTACCGGCAGTCACCAGACCGTCTTTTTTAAATGCAGCTTTGAGGCGGCTTAAACTCTCCATTGTGGTATCAGGCCTGATATGTTCATCTTGTTTTATCCAGAGTTCGTTCTGGCGGGACTGAACCACTACAGGCGCAATTTGTTCATCGAAGTAGCCTTGCTGCTGCGCATAAGCGGCACGGCGCTGACTTTCGCAGGCAAAAGCATCCAGCTCACTGCGGCCAAAGCCATAGTGAGCTGCAATAGTTTCAGCAGTAAGGCCCATATGACCAGTACCAAAAGGGTCGGACAAAATTCCCAGGGTTAAATCTGTTACAGCTCCATGCCCAAAGCGTAAACCTTTACGCACTGCTGGTAACAAATAAGCGCCGTTACTCATACTTTCAGCGCCACCGGCCAGAGCAACCTGGCTTTGGCCTAATTGGATTAACTGGGCTGCAGAAATAACGGCTTGTAAGGCTGAGCCACATAATCTGTTGACGTTAAATGCAGCACTGGTCACAGACAAACCTGAATTCAGCGCTATATGACGGGCTAAATACGCATCTTCTGTTCCGGTAGTAATAATATGGCCAAAAACGGCATGGTCGATTAGCTCTGCCGTTACACCGCTTCGGCTGATGGCCGCTTTAGCCGCCACAGTACCCAGGTCTGCAGGGCTTAACGAAGACAAAGCGCCGGCAAAACTGCCAATAGCAGTGCGGGCACCGCTAAGAATAACCACATCAGAAAGTTGCATACGGATCCCATACTAAACAGATGATTCACTAGTCGTCATAGCAGTTTATGCCAGTTGGGGCTGTACCTGCCACTGATCACTGCGCTTTGCTTTGTTGGAATACAAGGGCTGTACCTTAGTTATACGCCTTGTAGCTGGTGCAGGCCGAAAGCAAGCAACTCAGCTCACTCCAACAGCCAGAAAAAATAATTTCCCGACACTATGAAGCTTCGATTGACTCAAGAGTCGTCGTTTTTTAAATATTAAATGTTGTTCTGTATTTTTTCCGATAACCATTTCTTAAGTTCTGCATCCGCCTGGATATCTCCGCTAAAAGTCCATTCTGCTTCAGGCTCATAAGGTTGGTTATTGCTTCTGGGTCTGTTGCGATACAGCTTTTGTGGGATCGAAAAATAGCCCAGTTTGCTTGGCAGCTGCACAGTGCGAATGTCCATATACAAAGTATCAGCCCAGGTAGGCTGGCCTGCATGGATCACACCGGGCAGTCTTAGCATAATATCGGCGAAATCAAGACAGGCGCTGCCACAACGGATATCGGTCAAAAAAATCACTTTGGTATGCACCCTGGGCTGGATTGCCTTCCACTGCACTGTTGGATTCTTATTATGTTCATTCGGTTTCGTCAGGCGCTGTGGCACTAAATGTTGCGCGTCAGCTTTGGTCATACGCTCGGTCAATTGACTAAACTCTGCAAAAACCGCTGAGTCTTTACCAAACTGCTGTGCTAAATCAGGTAAAAAACCTCTGATATCCGCCGTATTTTCGGCACTGGCTCGCCAATAGGCCATGGACTGATCCGGAAAACGTTTCAGTTCATTTTTAACATAAGCCTCACCATACAAAGCAGTGGCCAAATCCCTCCCCCACTGAGAGTTGCCGCCTCTGTTCCCTCTCATATCAAACACAACCCATTCCGCCGATTGCAATTCAGAAAGCTGCTTGATCACGGCCTTTAGTTGCTGTTGCTCCGTTTGGTTTGGTGAAAAACCCGGGATAGTCAGCCAATAGTTTTGTTTCCCAAATGCATTGAAGCTGAATTGTTCTGTGGTGACATAAGGAGATAATGCAGCGCGCCATTGGCTTTCGTCTGTGCCCCGCCACACCAGCTTATATTCCCGGAGTTGGCCTTGTTCAGCAAAAATGCATTGCTGTGCTTTAGGATAATTTCCAACCCCCTCATCTTTTAACAGAAAGGGCGTGTACAGCAAACGAGCTGCCTTTAACACTGGTAAATTAAACCTGTTGGGTAAAATGCGTTGATCCAGCCATTGATCTGCAGTTAATCCATCGCAAGACACCAGTTCAGCGCCCACAGCAGGTAAAGGCTCAGACCAGCTTTGACTGGCGGAACTGACTGTTGTTTTACCTTGTCGTAACTGCACAATCACACCAGGCCATTGTACAAAGTTACGCTGATAACCCAGTTGTAAATACAAATGTCCATCGGCAAAACCAGCAAAATAACGCCTGTGTATATTCATCAGATCATTCAGATTTTGCACGCTGCTCAGCGCTTGTTGCCCCTCCTTGTACCCCTGCTCAAGCCAGGATATAAAAGCCGGGTTTTCTGTATCCAGCACGCCCGGATGATTGGCTTTGATCTGCTGATACACATAATCCAGATCCGTTTTGGCCAGTTGTTGCCATAACGAAGCTTGTGGCTCTGCAGCAGAGAACGAACCAAAGCTGAATAAGGCAGAACATAACAGAGGTACAAGAAAGAAACGGTTCACATGAAACTCCTTTTCACTAATTCCATATTTTTCAAAGTATTGCATTACAACTTAACGCAGAACATTCCGATGAAACAAGCCATAGCAAAGCGTTCTATAACCTGTCGGCAGGGCCACATAAAGCCAGCTTTTTCATTTCCTGCTCCGTTGCGCTGTCGTTACATTCACCAATAATCCGCTCGTAACCATGTTCAAAGCTGCTGTCGAGTTCAAAGTAGCCTTCTTTACAAAACTGTTTTGTTTGCATTAACTCAGCCAGTTCATCATACAAAGGGCCTTCTCCCATCTCTTTATCATAACGATCGGCATTGGCAGGACGGCCAGAGCGCCGTTGCATTTGCCGTTCTGTCGCCATGCGCTGCATCATCACTTTGTGTTCTATTTGCAGAGGACGGCCTTTGCGATAGCTGAATTGTTTACTCTGATCCGGATGCACACAAGCAGTAAAAATTGCAGGAGCAGCTGAACGTCTGTGATCGGTTGATGAACATCCCATCAGCAGCACAGCTGCGCCTGTACACAGTATCCAATACCTTGTTTTCAAATGACTATTTTCCTCGTATCAATCTGTTTTCCCAGATTTGAGTTTACAACCTGAGACACCAGACTCAGGATAAATGATTAGGTTCCTTTTAGCATAAAATTTTACTGACAGGCAGCACCATCTGCCATATGGCGGAAAACAGCCTTGTGGATCGCAAAATGTAAAACAATAGTCGGGAGCGATTGTTAACAGCACAGCGCAGCGACGCTGGCCTGAACAGGCATTTTGCAGGACAGCAAAATGTAAAACAGCCACCTTGCGGTGGCTGTAATTCATAGTGTTTCAGGCTAAATATTAATTAACCAAATAACCAACCTAAGACTTTGTTGATCACCGAAATCACCCATTCCAACACTGTATTACTTTTGCCATCTTTCACTTCAATCACATAAGTAACACTGGTGCTGACACCTAAAGAGTCAGTAGCTTTGATACTGAAACGCAGCTCTGGCTGATGTTTGGCATTCAGTTTCCTTTTCAGCGTTAACTGACCATTTTTCAGTACCAGATACTTATCACCTTCAATCAGCTGGATTTTTTCAATCACAGCATTGTTACCTGTTGCTTGTGCTGTAACAGTCGCCAGCAAAGTACCTGGTTTACTATGATCGGAAATCACTACAGGTAAACCTTCCAGCATAAGCACTGGCAACTCAGGTAAATCATTCAGCTGTACTTCAATAGTGGCAGGTTCAGACACTAAGCCGGATTCAGTTTGTACTGTTAAGTCAAAACGCAGCACCTGACGGCTTTCATAGTCCAGTTCCGCACCTGCAGCCACTATCAACTGACCTGTGGCGCTGATAGTAAAGAGTGCAGCCTGTTCGCCTGACAATTGATAGCGGCTAATAGCCACAGCAGAACTGGTGACAATCTGCCCTACGACTGTGCCTGGTGCAGCCTGCTCGTCCAGCATAAAAAACTGGTCCTGCACTACAGGTTTAGCAAAATAAACCGACATCACCATAGGGTCATGATCAGAAGAGCGGAACGGGTCTGGCGCATAGAAGTTCGCTTTGGCTATATCAGATTTATACTCTTCGTTGTAATCCAGAATAATAGGTTCATCCGCATTGATCGCCCACTCTGTCACTTCGGCCACCCGGCTTCGGATATCACCAGCAGCGAACACATGATCCAGACTGCCCGACTCACCATTAAACTGATAAGAGCTGACTTTGTTGCCATGCGCCTGCTGGCTTAACTGCACATAACCTGCATCGTTCATAGCCCGGATAGGGTCTTCCAGCATATAGGCATTAAAATCACCTACTATCACGCTATTGTCGGTTTCGACACCTGTAGGGAAACCTGCTAACCAGTTGTGCATGGCTTGTACAGCCTGCAGACGCACCGCATTCCAACAGCCTTGTCCATCGCCGGAGTCCAGATTGGCCAGATCAGATTTATCTTTTGGACAACTGCCTTTGGAGCGTAAATGCACCACAGTGAAGTTCAATAATTCAGCAGATTGCTGCACTTTAAAGCTCTGACTAATCAGCGCCCTGTTGCCATAATCAAAAGGCACAGCTGTGGTAACAGCAGCCAGACCAGCCTGAGTCATTTTATCTTTGCGATAGATAATAGCCGACGTAATAGCGTCAGTTCCTACCTGTGGCATAGCAAAATCAACAAAAGCCCAGACATCAGCACCCGCTTCTTCATTTAAACCACGAACTAAATCTGCAATGGCACTCTGCTCGCTAAAACCATCGTTTTCCATTTCCAGCAAACCGACCAAATCGGCATTCATCGCAGAAATAGCAGCGATAATTTTGCTGCGCTGCTTGGCAAATTCAACAGCAGTGGAAGCACCGCGGGCTGTTGGGAAGCCGATACCAGTGCCGTCACCGTTAAAATAATTCAGCACATTGATACTGGCGATACGGTAATCACCTTTGCTGATGGCAGGTTGTTCTGTGCGTGGATTACTGCTGATAAATACAGGTTCGCTCAGAGGGTGCACCCGGTATTTACTAAAACCATAACCAAGCACCGCATCAAAAGGCAGCACCTCATCACCCACCCTCAAGGTATTGCTGGCCGATAAACCTGGCGCAGGATACACCTGATCTTTGTTCTGCAGATTAGAACCGTCATCCAGCACCAGCTTGTTCAGGCTATTGGCAGCCATTACAGCTTTTGCTGCGTCTCCTGGTAATGCAATTTGTGTCGGCTGATACAAACGTTCAGAAGATAAGGTCAGCTCGTTGTAACGACCTAAACCATAGTTATCACTGACCGTCAGGCGTTCGGTGAAGCGAACTTTCATCCCCTCCAGCGCTTCGAGCTGGCTTAAATTGCTGACAGGTAAAGTCACAGCAACAGCGGCTATATCCTCGCCTTCACCACAGTCGGTTAAGTCCACCAGTTTCGCCAGTTGAGTCTGACCAAAAGACTCTTCGACCACGGCGCTGACACGAACTTTGTCACCCACTGACACCAATTTACCAAACAGGTTGTCGTAAACAAACACCCCTTCAGAGGTCATAAGGTTTTGATCCTGATCGGCCATTTCTTCCTGAATAAAAAAGCCTTTTAAGCCACTGGTCTCCTGATAGCTGGCTGTGACTACTGCTTCGACAGAAACTGTCTGACCTTTCAGTGGCGATTCATCTGCCTCGCCCTGAATAGCGGAAATAAAGGTGACAGCATCACCACACTGGCCATGCACATAAACTGGTTCTTCCGGCTCGGGTTCTTCCGGATCTGTAGGGCCTGAGCCGTTATAAAAACCTATATCGCTGAAATCATCCTGAGCAAACTGCTCGTATTCCAAAGAAGGATCAAACAGGTCCGCAGGGATGTTATCCCCTTGTGTAACTGAGGCTTTGCGTCTTAAAGTTTTATCTATGGTAGAGACGCCAGCTGAATTCCAGGCACTGCCCGGATCAAAGCCAACCTGACCAAAAGAATCAATCACCTGCTCGCCTTTGGAGAGCACCAACGCATCGTCACCGTTGTACCAGGATGAACTATTCAGCAATTGAGCTTTGTCTTTTAACGCCGCTACTGAATTACTATTGGCAATCACATAGACAGCGCCTGGTGCCAAAGTACCGGTCAAATTAATAGTTGTTGCAGCTGTGGTGTTACCATTAAAAAACATCTGCAGCTTGTACTGCGACAAATCAAGGCTCTGAGTGCCCAGATTCACCAGTTCAATCGCTTTGTTATTGGACGAGCCTTCAACGTATTCGGAGATCAGTAGTTCAGCCTGCAGCTGTGGACTGAGCGCCAGTGCAACAGCAACGGCGCATAAATTTTTGATGTTCATGGAGTTCACTTTTTAGTTGTTTATAATTTTAACGGTCAAACATTAGAAGTTAACAATGTTACAAACACATTAATAAACGAACACATTTATTTAATCAATCGCAAAATACCAGCAGCTAAACTGAGTTCAGGCTGCATTCATCGTAATTTTTCTGCTTTTTATCCAGCCAAAGGAACAAAGTCACCTTAACTTGTGTCAGAGCCATTGCATGAGAACTCCTCCCGGAGTGAGAGAAGTAGTACACCACCAGGGATTATTATTAAAAAGCGCTACACCGGAGCTCAACCCATGATGACAAGTATCCGTACCCGTATTCTGGCTTTTTTAGATCTGGCGCACTGCCAGTACAAAGTAGAAGGTAATACCATCACCACGTCCACTGCGGTGCTGGCCTTTACCGCTGATCATTTATCTATTTTGCGTGAGGGTAAACCTGAGCGTTTAATGCCTTATGAAAAGCTGAATATGGATAAAATTCTGTTTTTACTGACGGCTCAGTCGGATAAAAATCCAGCACATTAACAGCACAGCAGCTGGCTCAGGCTAGCTGCATTGACTGTTGTTGCTGCGCTGAAACAAGATGCTCTTCGATAAAAAGTTGTAGTTGCCAGGCCGCTTGATCTGGTATGGCCTGAAGTAAAAAATGCGGAGCATCTAATCTGACAAGCTGCATATCAGGTTGCAGCTTTTTTAAGGTTTTTGCATTAAAAGCCCAGATAAGCCGGTCCTGCCGGGCCTGCAAATACATCATAGGTAAAGTCAAAGTCGCAAATTCTGTCAGTACATCCACCTGCAGGGTTTGCTTAGCCCTGTGTTTAATCACCTGTTCTGGCACCATCATCAGAGCATTTCCCATCAAGGCAGACAACTGCGGACTGGCATAACGCCCTTGCAACCATAATGCGGTCCAGTGATGCACCAGTTCATTCCATGGCAGTTTATCCACAGCACTTGCCAGACCTTTAATAGCAGGTAACGGATTCCGGCCAAAAGTACAGCACAAGACCAAAGCTTTTAAATAATGTGGTTTTTCTGCAGCCAGCAGTATGCCCAAAGGGCCGGAAAAAGATTCGGCCAGCAGCAGATAAGGGCTTTGCGGTAATTGGGGCCGGATATAGTCCAGTAACTCACTGTAACCCCACAGCTGATCCAAAGGATATGCAATCACCTGAAGCTCATAGTCCGGAGCCAGTTGCTGGGCCAATTGCTGATACAAAGTGCCGGTCCCATCCAGACCTGGCAATACGACTATGGTCATTTGGCTTTTGATGATCATGAGTCCCGTCCTGCTCTGATAACCCGAGAAAATTCATTCTAACTGAGACAGATGACAAAGTGCTGACAACAGCAGAATACAGGGTGCAGGTTAATAATTTGTCACATTTTTCAGTTGTTGTTACCTCATGTGCATTGATATGCTTAGAGTGTGTTGACGTTTCGAGATTAAATTTTGTTCGCTCTGGCGGCGCTTTGAGCGCGAAACAAGGAGCGAAGTTTAGTTATTCTAAATGAGCGACGAGTGACAAAGCTCAGGGCGCCGCCAGACGAACCCGGAGGGCAGCGCCTGGACGGCCTTTCTGCTGCGTTAGCACTCGTTTATGTAGAATAACTACACTGCACTCGCGCTGCCTTGCATAAAAACCGGCCAGACTGCTGCAAAAATAACCCTGAAACGTCAACACGCTCTAGGATAGCTCATCCCTCTTATTTGCTTGTAAGGACAGATCATGCTCAGGATTTCTGCGTATCAGATAGAAAAAAGTTACAGCACAGTCAAAGCGGTTAATGGCATTAGTTTTGACGTTCAGTCTGGCCAGATTTTTGCGCTGCTTGGCCCCAACGGCGCAGGAAAATCTTCACTTATCCGTATGCTGGTCGGATTAACCAGACCCGACTCAGGCCAGATCCGTATTGAATATAAAGGAGAAGAACTCAGCACTTTGCCTCAACGTTGTTATGGCTATTTACCAGAAGACAGAGGGCTGTATCAGGACAGAACGGTACGCCAAAACCTGACCTACATTGGCAAATTAAGGGGCATGACCACAGCAGAGATCAGCACAGCTTTGATTCACTGGTGCACCCGGCTTGATCTGCTGGAAAAAATGGACGACAACCTGACTAAATTATCCAAAGGGAATCAGCAAAAAGTGCAGTTGATTAGCTGCGTCATGCATGCACCTGACTTGTTAATTCTGGACGAACCTTTTTCTGGTCTGGATCCGGTCAATCAGGAGCATGTATTGTCCATTCTGACTGAATTAAAACAAAGTGGCACTACTGTGATTTTAAGCGCACACCAGATGGCGCTGATTGAACGTTTAGCCGATCAGATGCTGCTGTTAAATAAAGGTCAACTGGTGGCTCAGGGCAGTCTGACAGAAGTCAGCCGGCAGTTGGACCCACAACAATGGTTTGAAGTCTGTTTTGAACAGCAGCTCCCTGCTGAGGCTTTGGATCACTTAACTGCAGTGGCAGAAGCAAAAGCCATAGACGACTGCAAATTCCAACTGACATTAAAGCCAGATGTAAGTGTCAGTCAGTTACTGCAACAGCTCAGCGCTGTGGCAGAGCTGGCGGATTTCAGCCGTATTCAACCCAGTTTGCATCAGTTGTATCTGACCGCGGTGCAGCAACACAATCAACAACAGCCCGTATCTCAGCCTAAAGATGCAGAAGGAGTTGCAGCATGAAATTATGGACTATAGCCGTCTTTGAGTTTCAACGTTATTTCAAATGGAAACAAGAGCTTATCACTATAGCTATACTGGCGGCCTTTTTAGTATTTTCCGCCCTTTGGCCAGTGGTAAAAACCTGGCTGGACAATGACTATAAAATTGCACTGGTCAGCCAGGCCGCAGCCCCTAAAGTCAGTGGTTATAGCTTTAGTCAAATTCCTGCAGACTCTGCAGAAACAGCACTCTCAGGTATTGGTGAAGTCTGGGACTTAGTGGTGCAGGTGCAGGACAATAAGCTGGTGATGACAGCGCAATCCAGTGCCAGCTGGCAGGAAAAACTGACTCCGGAACTGCAAAGCTGGTTACAAAAACAACGGATTGGCGAATTACCGCTCAGTACAGAGCAAAAAGAGATTGTAGATAACCTGCCTGATGCAGAGCTGGTTTTTCTGAAAAAAGATTCAGTCCAACAAAACAAAGAACAAAAATTAGTCAGCGGCGGCCTGCTGCTGCTGATGGTTGTTGGTGTATTTTCAGGTTTTGGTTTTATGTTTACCGCCATTACCACGGAAAAACAGCAAAGAGTCACTGAACAATTATTAACCCTGATCAGCAGCAAAGAATGGATTGACGGCAAAATTTTAGGTATTTCGCTGTTTTGCTTAAAAAGTATGATCACCACAGGTTTGTTTTTTTACATCATGCTGCAGGCCATTTCTATGATGAAAGGCAAAGGTATTTTTGTATTGCCGATCAGCCCGTCAGAACTGGTCAGCGCTTTAATTTTTGTCAGTTTAGGCTTATTGATCATCAACAGTTTTATGGCTGGTTTTGCCGCCACTATTGACGATCCAAACCATTCCAGCCGTTCGATCATCATGTTTTTGCCCAGCGTGCCTCTGGGTATAGTGTTCAGTGCGATGGACAATGCAGAAGGTAGCCTGATGCACATCCTCAGTTTGTTCCCGCTGACTTCTTTTGCGGCTATGCCGATGCGAATGGCCACAGTGTCTGTGCCCTGGTGGGAGTGGCTGTTATCTCTGGTTTTACTCATTGCTTGCCTGTTCTGGCTAAAAAATGCCGCCAGCAGAGTCTTTGAATTAGGGATCCGTATGTATGGCAAAGAACCCGAATGGTCCTTGCTGTTAAAAACCTTTTTATTTGCAAGGGTTAAAGATTAGAGCTCCAGGCAACTAGTCTACGCAATTGGTCTGTTAAGCGTTTGAAAACGTACTGAACTCTCTCATACTGTTATACTCTTAGAGCTAAGCCGGACCTTGCTGGTCCGGTATTAACACAAAGGATAGTTCGCATTTTGTTGTACAGGACTCTGGCCATTCTGGCGCTGCTTGCCGCCTCTGCCGCCGCAGCGCATCCCCAAATAGAACTCAAGGGCGTTTCAGGCCCCCTTGCCGAGAATATTGAACTTTATCTGGACCGATTACCGGCGAAAAACAACCTGGGTTCCAGACGTTTTCAAAACAAAGTCATTGAAGATGTCAAACTTGCAGGTCGGGCTGTGGGTTATTACCGCATGACTATTGAACCCAGCCTGGTGGGTAAAGATAAAAAACAAAAACTCCGGCTGACCATTAAACCAGGTGAAGCTTTGCGGCTGAAATCCGTCAAAGTAGAAATTTTAGGTGAAGCCTCCACAGATCCCGAATTCATCCAACTGGTAAAACAAGTAGGCCCTAAAGTGAATCACAGGGTGCATCATGGCCGCTATGAAGAAATCAAAAACCAGCTGAACTCTTTAGCGCTTCGCCGCGGCTATTTTCAGGCGAAGTTTGTCAAGCAAGAACTCTCAGTGGCACCTCGCTTGTTACAGGGGTTTATTCATATTCAATTTGATTCAGGCCCACGTTATCACTTTGGTGAAGTTGCCTTTGAAGGCAGCCAAATTCGTGACGAACGCCTGCGCTCCTTGCTGCCTTTTCAACCCGGTGAACCTTATTTGTCGAGCCAACTTGGCGAGCTGAATCAACGTTTGGCGGAAAGTAACTGGTTTCGCACTATAGATGTCACGGTCGATGAACCGGAAAATGCCGAACAACAACTGGCTGTCACTATTAAAGTGGAACCACAAGTTCGTAATACAGTGGAAACTGGTGTGGGTTACTCTACAGATTTAGGTCCACGCGTTAAGCTGAACTGGAACAGGCCCTGGCTAAATGACAGAGGCCATAGTTTTAACAGCAGAATGGCGCTGTCTGGTCCAGAACAAACCGTTGAAGCAGGTTACAAATGGCCAAAGAAAAACGTCAGTAACGACTTCTACAAACTGAACTTTGGTATAAAAAATAAAGATATAGAAGATACCCGCAGTCAGGAATATAACACTGCTCTGGAACGGCACTGGTTGCTGGCAGACGACTGGTACAGAACAGTATCCTTGCGCTGGCTGTACGAAGACTATGAACAAGGGCTGGACTCAGGCAGTGCGAATCTGATTATGCCTGGTGTCAGTTTTAGCCGCAGCTGGGACAGTGGTGGCAGCATGCCATCAGAAGCCAGCCGTTACTTAATTGGTACAGAAATTTCTGACCCGGCCTGGGGCTCAGACAGCAGTTTTGTGCGCATACGCAGCCGGGTCGGCTGGATCGGTTCCTTTTCTGAAGACCATCGTTATCTGGTGCGTTTTGATGCAGGAGCCATATTCAGAGAAGCCATCAC
Source organism: Rheinheimera sp. A13L (assembly GCF_000217935.1). Lineage (GTDB taxonomy): Bacteria > Pseudomonadota > Gammaproteobacteria > Enterobacterales > Alteromonadaceae > Pararheinheimera. Next base: position 52,132 of record NZ_AFHI01000023.1, on the reverse strand, counting down.
CGAACTGCCGCCTTCATTACGTTTTTTTGCCGGTGGTGATAACAGCATTCGTGGTTATTCCTACGAGTCCATTTCACCTGTCGACGCAGATGGCAATCTGTTGGGTGCCCGTTATCTGGCAACAGCAGCACTGGAATACCAATACAGGGTGTCAGGCAATTGGTGGGCGGCCGCATTTTTTGACGCAGGCAGCGCCTGGAATGACAAAGCTGAAATTTATCGTGGTGTAGGTTTAGGTGTGCGTTGGGCCTCCCCTGTTGGTCCTATTCGTATTGATGTTGCCTGGGGACTGGATGTGCCCTCCGACCAGGCCTTGCAGTTGCATTTTAGTTTGGGGCCAGAGTTATGAGCGTGGAGAAAAATACAGGGCCTGATGTAAAAAACATCAGTTCAGATTTTAGTGTTAAAAAATTCTTTTTAGCCTTAGGTTTAGGGCTGTTGTTATGTCTTGTTGCGTTGTTTTACACCAACAAACCTTTGCAACTCCTGCTCAAACTGGTACCAGAACAGAGCCCGGTACAACTGGGCCAGATCAGCGGCACTTTGGCCGAAGGTTTTACGCTGACGGATCTACACTTTGCACAAAAGGGTATTAAGCTCAGGGTCAACACCCTGACAGCAAAAGTAGGCTGGTATTGTTTAGGCCGTTTTGAGATTTGTATAGATACAGCCACAGTGCAAGGTGTGCATCTTGTACTCAGTCCAGCCGCTGAAACTGCAGCTCAATCGGAAGAGACCCTGCTCGAATTACCCAAAGTCAGTATTAACCAGCTGAACATCAGTGATCTGACCTTGCACCAAGGCGAGCTGCAACTGAGCCTGAATAGCTTAAGCACAGAGCTGAAACTCGGTGGTCAGCAGATACAGTTGGGCGAGACGCTGCTGGAGCAATTGCAGCTGCGGTTGCCGGAAATGTCAGAACAACAAAGCACAACAGTCAGTGCAGAAGCCTGGTGGCATTATCAGCTGCCAGAGTTACAGCGCATTGAATTGCCCTTATGGCTTAGTATAAAAAAATTCACCTTACTCCAGCCGGAAATCACAGGTGCTCAGCAATTCTCAGCAGAACAGCTTAGTTTTTCACTGCAAGCCAACCCTGATCAATTTGAATTAACTGCACTTCAACTGACCGGACTGGAAACCAGCCTGCCTGACTTTCAAGGCCATCAGCTCAATGCCGAAGCACAACTTAGCCTGACCAACTCCACCCCTTTTGCAGTGCAGGGTTTTATTAAAGCAGACAGTGGCTCACTGGTGCTTAACAGCAGCATTGCAGGTTCACTTGAGGAGTTACAACTCAAGCTGGAGTTAACAGGCACTCAGCAAGCCACAGCACAGGTAGAGATTGCCCCGCTGACTGCCGGATTACCGCTGTCACTGCAACTGAACGCCAGCAGTTTACAATGGCCACTGCAAGGTGAAACCTTATACAAACTGCAGGCTGTGACAGTGGATGCACAAGGCTCATTGGCGGATCTGAAGCTTTCAGTAAAAAGCCAGCAGCAATTGCCACAACTGCCCGACAGCCAGTTACAGCTGACAGCCTTATGGCAGGCGCCACTGTTCAGTTGGTCAGCCTTAACCCTGACCTCCTCTTTGGGCTCTGTCAGCAGTGCAGGAACTCTGGATTTAACCAAAGAGCTAGCAGTGGATGCCACTCTGGCGCTGGACAAACTGCAACTGGACCCCTGGCTAAAAGAGTACCCAGGCCAGTTAAGTGGTGATCTTCAAGTCAAAGCCAGTTACCACCAGCAGCAATGGCAACTGGAATTACCCGCTTTAGCTATTCAGGGCCAGGTGCGTCAGCAGCCACTGTCTTTGTCTGGCCAACTGAGTGCCAAAGGCAAAGCCTTAAATATAGAAAAATTAAGCAGCAAAACTCTGATACTGCAACATGGCAACAACAGCATCAAAGCCGAAGGTGAAGTCACAGATCAATGGCAGATGCAGCTCTTGGTCACAGCACCAGATCTGGCCAGTTCTGTTGCTGGTGCTCAGGGTAGCCTGAGCGCTGAAGCAAAAGTCACAGGGCCACAAAAGTATCCTGCTGTAGATATCAAATTACAGGCACAAAAACTGCGCTACAAAAAACTGCTGCGTTTGCAGAACATGAGCCTGAATGCGCAAATCAATAGCAATAATCTGGATCATCAACTCGAACTGACGCTGGGTAAAGGCATGCTGTCTGGCCAGAGGTTAAATTCTGCCCAACTTTTAATGACAGGCAATAAAAACAACAGCGATCTGGTACTGCAACTGGATGCTGTTGACTACAAAGCCCAGCTGCAGGCAACTGCCACAGCTAAACCAAAACAGCAATGGCAGATCAGCGTACAGCAAGCTCAGCTGCAAACCCCTGTAGGTCACTGGGCTTTGGCTGACACTCTGCCGATAGCACTGGACTGGCCCAAACAACAATTGGCTTTACCTGCACATTGCTGGACTTCTGAACCTGGTCATTTGTGTCTGGAAAAACCCAGCACCATCAGCAGCAGTCAGGGCGACTTATCTGTGAAGCTGCAACAGTTTCAACTGGCACTGCTGGAGCCTTTTATTGGTGAGTCACAACAACTGACAGGTGAAGCGGCCGCAGATCTGCAACTGAACTGGGGTAAAAAACAAGGCTTAAATGCATCAGTGAAACTCACAGGTACAGCAGGCCGCTGGCGACAAACGGATGTGAATCCGTTGCAACTGCCATGGCAAAGCTGGAATGCAACAGTACAGCTGACTCCAAAAAAGCTGTCCAGCGACTGGCACATGCAGTTTAGTGAAGACCGCTCTCTGAAAGGATCAGCTTCATTACCGGATTTAAGCGCCGAGGATAAAAAACTTGAAGCAGAGCTCACCCTGAGTCGGCTGGATTTAAGCTTTTTACGTACTTTATTGCCTGAACAAAGTGAATTTGTCGCCACCTTAAACGGTCAGGTTCGTGCCAGCGGTACACTGAACAGACCTTTGTTATCCGGTCAGCTCGCTGTCACTGAGGTAAAACTGCACGGCGCCAATGCACCACTGGATATTGAACAAGGCAATATGCAGTTGGATTTTTTACAGCAAAAAGCCATATTAACCGCCGATATTCAAAGTGGTGAAGGCAAAGCACAATTATCAGGTTATGCCGACTGGTTTGATTTAAAAAATTATCAGGCCAGACTGGCTCTAAGTGGTCAGGAATTACCACTGAACTTGTCGCAAGGCGTGGTGTATATCAATCCTGAAATTACAGTACTGGCGCAAAATCAGGTGGTCGCAGTGCAAGGCACAGTGCAAATTCCGCGTGCTGAACTGGCCATAGATGACTTACCACAAAACGCTGTACAGATCTCAGATGACGAAATTTTGCTGAATAAAGAACTGGAAGTGCGCCGTGGAGCTGTTACCAGTTCAGTTAAATTAGTCACCGAAATGCGTTTGATTTTAGGGGATGAAGTAAGGCTACAGGCTTTTGGTTTAAAAAGCCGGTTAAAAGGCCAGTTGTTGTTTAGTCAGAATGAGCAGCAACAACGCTTACGTGGCGAAGTGAATATTCTGGATGGTACTTTCCGTTCTTACGGTCAGGATTTACTGATCCGCAAAGGCAAACTGATCTTTAACGGCCCTGTTGATCAGCCGTTTTTAAATATCGAAGCCATTCGTAACCCCTCTTCTACTGAAGATGACGTGATAGCCGGGATCAGAGTCAACGGCCCTGCCGATCAGGCCTCAGTGGTGATTTTTTCCGAGCCATCCAAACCTCAGGCCAACGCTTTGTCTTACTTGTTGATGGGACGGGATCTGTCAGGCAGCGGTGACAGCAAAAGTAACCCACTGACCAGCGGTTTAATTGGCCTTGGCATTGCCAACAGCAACGGCATGGTCAGCCAGTTAGGTCAGGCATTAGGTTTTGAACAATTTACTCTTGATACTGCAGGCACGGGTGACGACTCACAAGTAACAGTCAGCGGCTATTTATCCCCCAAACTGCAACTAAAATACGGTGTAGGTATTTTTAACTCTTTGGGCGAATTTACCTTACGGTACGAGCTGATGAAAAACTTCTATCTGGAAGCAGTACAAGGCATAGACAGCGCCGTAGATGTGCTTTACAAGTTTGAGTTTGATTAAGGTTTTTAAGCAGAGTCCGGGATAGTTTCCGGCCCGTCTGAAACAATTCAGAGGGCCGCTTTCTTATAACGGAGTTGTTTTAATGGAGCAGTGTTCTGCCACTGCTTTATGCTTCAGGCTTTTGTAGTTGGCAAAACCACCACAGGAATAGCAGCTACATTGGTGATGACCTGCCGCTGCGGCAAATAAGGCAACAAGAGTTCTGTTTCTTTTTTGACGACTTCGTAACACTCACAACTCAGCGCTTCGAGTTTATCTCTGTCCAACACCTGGATATGGCCACGCGAATAAGTTATGGCTCCCTGTTGTTGCAACTTTATTGCAGCGTGAGTCACACCTTCTCTGCGAACACCCAGCATATTGGCCATAAACTCCTGTGTCATCGATAAGTTGTTATGGGTTAAACGATCCATCGACAGCAGTAGCCAGCGACACAGCTGCTGATCAATTGAATGGTGCCTGTTGCACACCGCAGTCTGAGCTACCTGAGTGATCAAGGCCTGGGTATAACGCAACATCAACTGCAATAACTGACCGTGTCGGTTAAATTCATCCTTTACCTGAGGCCGTGGCAGGCGATACGCATGACCAGCACTTTGCACCAGTGAACGGTTTGGTGTGCTCGCCCCGCCCATAAACAACGAAATACCTAACAAACCTTCGTTTCCTACCACCAGAATGGCTGTCGTAGCACCGTTTTCCATAATGTACTGCAATGAGACAATAGCGTCTGTTGGAAAGTAGACATGACGCATAGGGCGACCAGACTCATACATCACTGAGTTCAGCTGCAAAGACACCAACTCAAGGTGTGGAAATAAACGAGCCTGAACTTCAGGTGACAGCGCCGCCAGCAAATGATTTTGCTGCGGTTGCGGTGTGGTTTTTGTAGACATTAAAGCCCTCAAATAAGATGGAATAATATGCCTAACAAGGCAAAAACGGCCAGATCATGCTGGTGTAATTCATATGAGTTCTGTGCGGTAACACACATAAGAAACTTGCCGCGCAAAAAAATAGCAGCTAAGGATCCTGAGCCTGTACGTCACAACGTCTAAAGGTTGAATTGGAGAGGGAATGGGTTAAAAACATTTCAGTTTTTTTAACTTACTGAAATCAGTCAAAGTCTATGGAAGAAGCCCCGGGTGGGAGTCGGACTTAGAAATAGCAGACTGGAGCCACCATAACACAGTTCATGGCAGGATGTTGGTTTTTAATTTTTCACCCTGTGTTTGTTTTCTTAGCGGTATCAAGCTTATGTATCAAACCATTTTTTACTCTTAAATTCAGAACTATATAAAACAGATGTAACTCCAGGGCAGAGCTTCAGACATAGAGTTTCAAATTTGGATAAAATCAGGCTAAAAGCTCAATCAACGACTTCACCTTGTCTGGATCAATAAGGGCCTCTGCGACTCTGGTTATATCCTCTGACAAAGCGCGGTCCTCTTTGAGTGGCAATGCATACTGCCTTAACCATGCACACACTACTTGTGACGAATGGCTAAACGAATGGGTATTTTTTAGCTCAGCCCCTTGCACCAACACCAGGGCTTCAATGGCCAATATTTGATAAAGCTGAGTCAAACTGGTACTTGCTCTTCTGGCGGCAATAGTACCAAGGGGCACTATATCCTGATTATCAGCGTTGGTTGGGATGGATTGAATTGAGGCTGGCATCGCTTGACTGCGCAGCTCAGCGACCAGTGACGTAGCACAGACTTGCGCTCCCATAAAACCACTATGCAAACCTGTATCAAGAGGCTGCATAAACGCCGGAAGCCCTTTATTTCTTAAAGGATCAGTGATCCTTGCGATACGGCGTTCGCTGTATAGCGCCATTTGGATCAGTGCATTGTTTAAATGATCGCTGGCAAAAGCTAAATGCTGACCAAAAAAATTGCCCCCATGCAAAATAAGCTCATCTTCAGCAAACAGCAGCGGATTGTCAGTCACAGCACTCAGTTCAATCTTTACTGTTGTCGCATGCTGGCTAATCACATCAAGAGCAGCCCCCAGTGCCTGTGGAGCGCAACGTAAGGTATACGCATCTTGCAACAGCGGTTGGTTTTGCTGGATATCTTCTCCCATCAGATTAAGGTTCCTGGACTCTGCACACCATGGGACTAAAGCATCACTGCTGGCTGACAAACTCCATAACCAACTGTGTAGCTTTTGTTGACCTGGATGAGGCCGTAACTGTCCAATAGCAGGGTGAAATGCTTCTCTGTGCCCATTGAGTAACTCTGCGTATAACAGAACCAGTAAAGTACTAAGTTTTAACGCCCGCTCTGCAGCTGTTGCGTTTAATGCTGCTATGCCCACAGTTGCTGAAGTTCCATTCACAAGGGAGATAGCATCTTTTCCTTTTAATACCAGTGGCTGCCAACCCAGTTGCTGATGTGCATCCCTACTTTCTATCCAGAGTCCACCTTTTATGCTTACTTTTCCCCCTCCACTCAGGGCTCTTGCCAAATGTGCCAGCGGGGTTAAATCTCCGCTTGCTCCCACTGTACCTCGACATGGAATAAAAGGAACTATATCTGCATCCAGCCACTCTTGCATTCGTTTAATCAGCAAAGGATTGGCACCTGAGTGCCCTGACAATAAACTTATTAAACGAGCAACCATCATGGCACGAACCTGAGGATGAGTAAGAGGATCCCCCACACCGCTGCACAAGTGGTGAACTAAATTTTGCTGTAAAAGAGCTGATTGTCTTGGGTCTACCTCTGTGGTCGCTAAAGGACCATAACCCGTAGTCACACCATAAATTCGTTTTCTGTCCGAAATAGCACGGCAGAGGAATTTATGCGCGTTTTCTACAGCATGCATTTGTTTTTCGGTCACCACTAAAGTTTGGCGTCCAAGCGCGATGGCTTCAACATCTTCAAGCGTTAGCTGCTCAGAGCGCATAAAAAGTTTCCTTCAGGATTTTACCAGTCGGTGAGCTTACCCATCTCATTCATGGGTAAAGCAGCACCATAAGTGATTTGAACAGGACGCTCGGCCGCGGGCCAAAGTTTAATAGCATTGTTTATCTCTGTTGCAGTCTCATCTTCACTGGTTCTGGGGATCACAAAGGCTTTTAAACGAAGCTGAGCTCCTTGTTTAGCTACCCGAACTGTGCAGTCAGCAACACTTTCCAAGGCACGCAACTTCTGCCCTACATAGGTGACACTGACATTGACGCCACCTATGGAGGTCACCTCATCAAGGCGGCCTTTGAGTACGAAGTGACGTTCGTTGTCCCACTCTACATTGTCCAGCAGCGGCAGCTCAGCCCCATCATTCTCACGTTGAATATGCTGAGCATCGCAGCCAGGTTGCCAATGCTTTAATAATTGGTACGAGGTTTCCGGCAACCAACGTGCGGCTATACCACCAGTTTCGGTACTGCCATAAATATCTAACAGACCTGATAATCCCTGGCTTCGCAAACTTGAGCCTGTGTCCTCTGATAGTTCACCTGTAGAACAGACTCCATAAACAGCAGGCTCCCATGCCCGGCGTGACCTTGCTAAATAATCCCAACGTGGTGGCACTGTGACTAATAAATCGCCGCTTGATAGTTTTGGCAGCACAGCATCAGTCACAACCAACTGTGGAGTAGTTGCCATAGCAGGGAACGCCATTCCCAGCATAAACCCATACAAATGATGTAATGGTAACCAACTGACCACCCGCTTTATGGGCTTGGATGAAAGCAAAACGAGAGCCAATGAATCCACTTCGGCTTTTATATGTTCCCATTTATGATGATGCGAAGTCGGGTTCCCTGTACTTCCCGAGGTTCTGAACATAAGCCCCGAGGTTTCGCATGTCGCATTGGCGACCAGAGCTGCCCAGTCATCCAGGCTCTTTGTCATTAATAAACGATCTTCTGAGCCAGTCTCGTGTAAACAGAAAAATTCGTTGACGCAACTGGCCAGATGTAAAAGTTCCAGCGAGTCAATATCAGCTGGCTCTTGCCAGTAAGGAATAGCTATTCCCCTGTACGCACTTAACTCAGCACTCAATAATGATTGCAGCACTAGTTTGCAATCTGACACCGTCAGTTGCTGTGGCATGTCAACATCCTTAACCTTCACTTGGTGAATTCGAATAAAAATGCTGGCATAGGCCAGCACTTGAAGGGACCAAAACTACAGATTATAAGCGTTTTACAAAAATCCAAAAGCTATCGCCTGTCATCGCCTTTTTCATATGCACTTTCACTTTGGTCGGCTTCATCTGATAATCGAACACATATTCAAACATAGTGTTCAGGTCGCCTTTTTGAACTCCCTCCTTAAAACGTCCCTGGAACTCTTTACTCTGGGTACAAGGTGCTACATCAGTGAAAAAGTTTTTACCAATAACGGTTTTAGGATCACGACCTGTGATCGTTCCTTCTGCAGCGTTGTAATGAATGATTTTGCCATTACCGTCGAGCTGAATAGCACCAAATGCCAGTTTATCAAGAGCTTTATCATCCATTTTTGCCAGCGAGTTTTCGATATCGTCGCCGCCAAATCTTACTGTTTCCAACGTCATAGTTATTTCCTCAGCTACCTGTGCCTAAATCGGCGTAAAAAATTATGAAGAGCATATGAAAACGGCAAAATGACCTATGTCTCTTGCCAAGGTACCAGTAAAACCTGTACCTCACAAACAAGTTTATCTTGCCCACATTGATCTTAAACCCTTTGACGAATACGTAACACATAGAATATCGATCACCGGACACAGCAAGGTATTTCGCGCCCCTTGCTTTCTCGTTTGCACAACAACGGTGCCAATGGCAGGACTTATTTGAATCAGGATGGATGTTGTACAAATAAAAAGGACAATTTTTTATCAACGCTGAGACGGACTGACTGGTTGCAATTTGCTTAAAGCAACCTTTGCTGACTTATGCAAAAGACAGGGATGACAAAAAAATGCACGGCTGATAAGGCAGGGCCAGAACCTGCGTTTGGAAAAGACAATAACTCCGGAGCCTCACAACATCATCAGGCTTCGCCGTCACAAAGCCGCAGACAAAATCCAGAAAAACAGAAGCAATAAAACAGCTCAAATAACTATTCAAACAAACAATGTTTTGCTTTGAGTTTTTTTATCAACAACCCACAAGGAAAAAAACCGTAACCTACAAGGTCAATAACTTTACACAAAAGCAAAAGGCTTTATTTAGCTTCAGATAGCGACATAAACCTGAGCTAATCTCACCTCAAGGCCAGGTATTGCTGTGTGCGTCATTTATGAAAGCTGGTCTACGTCTGGCAGTTAGCTGATAGTTTATCTTGCGGTGGCGTGGCCACACAAAGCACTTGCAACTGTTCCTGATCATGCCAATAACATACTCTTAGTTCAGCAGGCCACTCCGAATGATACGCGCCCATTTTCGGCACAACGGTTAATTCAGCACTGTCCGGAGCATGTGCAATGATCCGGATACTGAGCAGGTCCAGTTGGTGTGCCATTCGCTCTGACAAAGCTTTAAATACTGCTTCTTTAGCAGAAAAGCACAGAGTGACGGCTATGACCATGTCGCGGCAGGCTGAGGTTAATAAATGCAGTTCAGCACTGGTCATTATGGCGGGCCAGATTTTTTCAGCCCTGTCAGGGCTCATCAGTGTTTCGGTATCAATACCTATAGCCACTGGTGTAAGGCAAACGACAGCTATTGCCAGCTGCGCGCAATGACTAATGCTACCGAAAAAACCAGCAGGCCACAGCGGCTGGCCATTGGCGCCCGAACTAACTGTAACAGGAATGGTTGAAGGTGCCAGTTGGTTAATAGCCATACGAGCACAATGGCGGCCTGCCAGATACTGACACTGACGCATCAATGACCTTTGTTTTAACGCTTCAGGCAACTCCAATCCGCTGGATAAAAAAGCAGCAAGCTGCCCACCTTCGCTGATGAACTGATAACGACAAATCACCAGTTTCAGTGGTTTGGTGTCCAACAGCAGCAGATGATGGCTGCTGTTGGCAAAAGAAGGAGGGACTACCATCAAGATTTTAACCAGTGCCTGATATAATCCATATGTTGTTGAATGAACTGTTCAAAACTGCAAGGTTGATAACCCATCACGTCGGCGAACACTGGTGTTGGAGGGTAATTTACTCCGTTGCGGCTCAGGCTTGTCATACCAATAAACATCTCCAGCGAACTGGCTGAAGCCCCCCGCTGCAGCATCATGCTGCGATATTCATCCGCTGTCGGCTGAATAAAGCGAAAAGGCCTGCACTGACTGCCAGCAAGCATAGTGTTGATCTTGTCAGCGGCCTGTGCAAATGTCATGGCCTGTGGTCCGGTGATCCGCATACAGCTTTGATGATATCCAGTCGGATCTTGCAGCAGTTTGGCAGCAAAGGCTGCCACATCTCTGACATCAATAAAACTGACCAGGCCTGGCCCGCCCGGAAACACCCACTGCCCTGCCTGAATGTGCCCAAGAAAGTTTTGCATAAACCAGTCAGGGTAGATAATGCTAAAATTTAGTGCTGACTGGCAAATACGCTGTTCGTATTGACCATGTAACCGGACAAAACTGATGTCAGATTGTGGGTCAGCCAGCGCAGACAACACCACCAGCTTATTCAGCCCTACCTGTTCAGCAATCCGGATAAATTGGTCCAGTTGCACCTCAAATTGCGGATCTTCATTACTGACCAGATAAGCAGCGCTGATCCCTGTTAAAGCAGCCTTCACGCTGGCTGCATCGGCATAATCACCCTGAACCAGTTCCACCAAAGCATCGGGTAAATATCTTTGCGCCTTTTGCGGATCACGTACCATGATCCGGGGTCTGATCCCCACTTTGTTTAACTGCCTCACAACTGCAGAGCCCGTTGTCCCTGTTGCTCCTGTCACTAAAATCATTGTTGCTCCTGTGGTGTCGGCTGTAAATAATCAAGCCATAAGCTGTCAACCCTGCGACTAAAAGCCGGGTGCTGCCGAAATGGCGTTAAACCGTCAAAATAATCCTGCCGCCGCACTATCAGTCCTTGTGGATCCAAACTCAGTACCGACACCAACTGGTAATGAACCTGCTGGGCTGGTTGTGCCAGAAAACGAATATCTGATTCCCAAAGCACCACCAGTTCTGATCCCTGCCGAATACTGCTGATAATTCGGGTGTTATCCACCTGGATCTGTGTCAGTAAAGCTGCAAAATGATCTTGAATATGGCTACGACCCTGCAAGCTAACATCCGGATCGGAAAATAAAGCGTCCGGATGATAATAACCTGCAAATTGACCTATATCCTGCGCACTGATTTGGCCCAACATCTGGGGTAATGGTAAAGACTCCTGGGGAGTCGCCGCGGTACGGCTGGTTAAGTGGCTACAGCCACTTAACCAGCACAGCAGCAACAACAGGCCTAGCTGCTTTATATTCACTATTGAGCCACCTGTAATTGTGGAGTTTCTTCAACACCCTGAGCTGTTTTGACATCGGCAAAAAACCAGGGGGCGTATAGAGTGACAACAAAAAGAGACATCATTCCACTGACAAACAACGACAAACCAACCAGCATTCCGAGGTCTACCAGAGGTTTAAACTCAGAGAACAACAAGGCTACAAAACCGAGGGTAAATACCAGAATATTCACCAGAATAGCCCGACCTGAGATCAGAGTTGCCATTTCTACTGCCTGAGGAATATCCAGACCGCGTTGCATTTCAGCTTTGATCCGTACAATAAAATGCACTGAATAGTCGACTATACCGAGCACAAGAAAGGACGTAATAGCGGTACCTATGTTTAACTCAATATTAAAGCTGCCCATCAGAGCAAAATACACTACGACCGTCGCCAGCAGAGGCAGAGTACCTGCCAGTCCAAGCCGGAAAGACCGCAACCACAATGACATCACCAGCAATACAGTGGCAAAGGCCAATAACAAACTTAATGTCTGACTGGTAATTAATGCGTCAAGTACAGTGCTCCAGATCACAGGGGTACCAGCGAGCTTTACCGAATAACCTTCTGGTGTGTTTTCTGCAAGCCAGGGGTTTAACTTGTCGAGGAACAAGTTGTAATCGCTGGCAACTGTGGTGCCCAAAGTATAGAGCAGCATCGTTTTGCGAAAATCAGTGCTGTATACGTTGGTAATATCCGTACCACCCCCATTTTCGTACATCAACACGGCCTGACGAACAATGTCTTCACCTGACACTTCAGTGACAATAGTCTGCCCTGTTTGCGGATCCGTTTCAGTGAACTTTTCAACAGCAACTGGCAAGCGATTGTACTGCTCGTCAAAGTCGTTCATGGTGTAATTGATACGGCGTACATAGCGGGCAGCCGAGTAGCTGAACGTTACGTTTTCCTGCTGATGAATAAAAGTCTCCAGCGCGTCGACAAAGGTCAGCATCTCCAGCGACATCGCTTTATTTTCAGCGCCGCTATCAATTTCTATCCAGCCAGGACTGGTGCCGGCAATATGCTGATTGATAAAGTCATCTGAGATCCGGAAATCACTGGTTTTAGCAAAATAACCACTGCCCATATCATCAATCCGCACATGAGTAGCCAGATAAGCAAAAGAAGCCATCATCAGAATAAAAATCCAGTTAAAAGCGTTCCGGTGCCTTGTTACTGGCCGTAACATAGCAGTCAGTACTCTGCTGACCAGGTAACGACGAGCAACCTGAAGATCGTCTTGTGCAGAGGGGGCTGCGGCCATGGCCGGAGTTTTGCCCTTAAACAATGCAATAGCTGCCGGTAATAACAGCAGTGAAATGATCAGGGCTGCAAACATGCCAAACGAAATCAGAATGCCGAAATTCTGCAGACTCTCAATGGCGGTTGAAGTCGACACTGTAAAAGTCGCACAAGTCGTCACTGTGGTCAGAATAACAGGTGAAATCATCATCAGCATCGCGCGTCGCATTGCTTCTACCCGTGCGCCAACCACCTTGCGCTGATGGTAGTATTCAGCCATGACGTGAATGGCATCAGACGAACAAATAGTGATCAGAAACACGGGCAGTATTGCCGTGATCACATCCAGTGGCATCTGCAGGATGGCCATCATGCCTAAGGTCCAAATGGTGCATAACACCACGTTCAGCATAGGTAAAAGCACCCCAAGAATAGTGCGGAAAAACACGGCAAGAACCACGGCAATAATGAGCAAAACCAGGGGCAACAAAGTGGCAAAGTCATGGTCAATCACTTGCTTTTGTGCAGCAAAAAACACAGGAACACCGCCGATATAAACTTCGTCAGTAAATTCAGGGTGGGCGTCCTGATACTCAGATACCATCTTCTGAAAGGCTTCATAAGCTCTGATCTGGCCGTATGCATCATCTTCAAGCAGACTCAACTCAACCACTAATAAAGCGACTTTGCCTTCTTTATCAATAAAACCATCTTCCATCAGTTCGTTGTTCATAATGGCTTTACGGATAACGTCCGGATCGGCATCGTATTGATTCAGGGTTTTTTGTGCATACAAAGTACCTGATGCGTCGGTAAACACGTTTTCGGTAGCTGCCATACCCGCCATTTCCCTTACCGGGTCAGCCCGTTCCGCTATAACCAACAAAGATTTCCTGTCAGCCGCAGGCAGATCAGTGCTCTGTTGCCAAAGCTGGCGCAATAGCGGCCCATCGGCCTGAGTCAAGCCATCCTGTAAAATCTGATCAAGCGCTTTGCTCAGCTGGGGATAGCTGTCGCGAATGGCTGTTAACCGTTCAATGTCAGATCCATCAACAAAATTGATGGCCTTCGATTGTTCTGTCAGTTCAAAGATCGCGTTCAGCGTAGTTTTATTGAACACAGATTCTTTGTGGTGAACAGCAACCAGAATAGAGTCGTATGTGCCAGTAAAGTCGCGTCGCATATCATAGATGACACTTCGAACCGGGTGTTCTGCGGGTAGAAAATAGGGGTTGTTGTCTTCGGTTAATCCCACCATCGCATTAAAGAAGTAGAATGTAAGTGCCGCCAGGCCAATAAGAATAGCCCATGCGAATCTGAAAACTAACTGTAAATATTTTTCAATCATTTTATTTTGCCTGTTGTCTTAGTTAGAATGATTCATGGTTAATTGAACCACATCAGATTTATCTACACCGCGCTTAATACTCATGATATTAAATAACCCATCAGACAGACCAACATTATAAACAGTCTTATTGTATTTAATATGGGACTCCTTTTCTTCCGTGAAATTCACCATTTTCGACTCCACAATAGTCCATATATCCTGCACAAGTTCTACCTTTAGAGACTGCTGCTTTTTAAAAACAATTCCTTTTGCATCGACGTAATCTTGCTGCAGTACAATATCCCGCTCTTTATCTACATAAATAACTACTTTGTAATAACCTGCTTTGTTTATGACATCCTGATTAACTGGCGTTCGTTCTATCTTCCAGGTATCACGTCCATCAATAGTTTCAGAGCCAACTATGGTTGATTTAAAATCTGCAACCCGTAATTTGTCCAAATCAAAATAAGAAAACTCACTGCCCATAAAAGCGCCGCGCTTATCTTTAGCAGAAATACGCCTTACTTTTCGAAACGCTGGCAAATACATCCATTGTTCATCTTCAATTTGTTTTGTTTCTTTAAATACTTTCACTAAAAAGCCAACGTTTCTGACATCTGAAGGTGCTTGAACAGAAATAAATAAAAACTCTTCGTCGCCAATATCTTTTTGCAACATATACATCGATTTTTCGCTACTGCCTCCTCCTTTTGTTTTGGTCGTTAACGTCATGTCAGAAATATAATCCTGACCGTCATACCGATCTCTTACTTTTGCCAACACAGAGTCCGCATCAGCTGCGGACGCCATGAATGATGAAATCAGGAACCCTGCTAATAATGTTTTTTTCATACAATTGCTCTCCCTATAAATAAAAAACGACAGACAACATTGCTCTGTCACGATCCGAAAACTGGCCAATGGAATTACGAGAGCTGCCTGACATAAAATCCAGATTCAATTTCATGTGCAGCGACTCTGAGTATTTAAACGTCGATTTAATTTGCGACAGAACGCCGCCACCATTCGTGGGGATAGTTGAAATCGCAGACTTAAAAATCAGATTGCCACTAAGAAAGTCACGTTCTGCCGACAAGGTGTAAGTAGGTTCAAACTGCGGCACCATTAATTCTGACTGATGGTTGTGCAGATATTGCCCGGCCAGTTGGAAAGTGAAAGTCCAGTCAATATGGCGATAATCCACACCTAACAACGCTTGCCATTTATCAATCAGGGCATAGTCTGTTGTCAGATGGGGCACCGCCAGGTTGGCAGTCCTGGCCAGTTCAGTTCTGAACAGCAATGAATCATAGGGTTTGCTGTAACTGGCTCCGAGCATCAGATAACGGTGCAGCAGATAGGCAAACTCTGCCTGCGGCTCAGATGCAAGCATGACCGGATCATCGTTGTAGCCGGAAAAGGCATAAAATCCGGCATCACCATCCCAGAGGTAACTACTGAGTTTTAAACCAAACTCCAGCTTGTTATTGTCACTGATACTGACGGGTAACGCCGAAGCAAACGCCAGTTCTCCGCCATCTGGAACCAGAGTATTGGACTGGTACCCGGCAATAGCCAACAACTCAAGGCTGACCTGCTCTGTCAAGGCTGTTTCCAGTTTTGCCATCGGCAACGCCTGACGCTGTTCGTCCAGATCAATCAGAATAAAGTCCCGGTAGTTCACCGGGTTAACCACATCAACCAGCCTCAGTTCGTCGGCTTCACCCCAGGCGACTTTTTGCCAGCCCAGACGAAAATCCACATCATTGTTCTGCCAGGCAACATACACATCATCCAATAACAAACGTCGCTGATATTCAGTCCGGTCGGCCGGGCTGTATCTGCCTTCGCCACTGTAGACAAAGTCATAGCTGAGACGGCTGTCAAACTTCAGCAAATAAGCATCCTGCCGGTGCTCGAAGTCAATTCCGACTACAGCTTCCTGACGAGTGCTGTAGTCTTTCACCAGATTCTGACCATAATTGACTTCCAGAGTTGGCTGCCAATAAGTCTCGCCTGCGGCCAGCCCCGGCAGCAAAGCTAACGCCGTAGCCATTACAATCCGCATCCGTCACCTCCGTCTATGACAAGAGACTGAGCTGTAATCATCCGGCTTTGGGCTGATAGCAGAAACTGGATCGCATGCGCGACATCGTTAGCCTCCACCATTGACCGTAAAGGGATCCGCTTTTTAATGCGGCGTAACATATCTGCTTCCGCAATACCCGTCAGGTCAGCTTGTCGGCGCACTTCCCGCCTTAACATAGGTGTGTCTACCCAACTGGGTAACACTGCATTCACTCTGATGCGCCTTGAAGCCAAATCCAGTGCAGTAGCTTTCACCAAACCGAGTAAACCGTGTTTACTGGCGCAATAGGCAGAGTTGGCTTTTTTGCCAATCAGACCAAGGATGGAAGACACAATAACAACACTGGCACCATCGGCCAGCCGGGGTTCCAGCACAGCAAGCAACCGCTGCACCGACGTCAGATTGGTCAGCAGCACCTTGTCCCAGATTTCGCACTGGTCCAGCTGATTTTCGTCGGCGATGCCGTGACTGATCACCAGTTCGTGGATACTGTTGTCGGCCAGCAGTGGTGATAATCCGCTGGTCAGTTGCTCTGTATTGGTGAGGTCAATAGCGAGTGTCTCAACAACAACACCCGGAGGCGCTGTTGCAGCCAGTTCGGCCAAAGTGTCAGCCTGCCGGTCAAGCAGAATAAGATTCTTGCCAGGCACTGCCATCAACTGCTGACTGATAGCCGCGCCGATGCCACTGGCTGCGCCTGTAATAACCACAGTAAAAGGTTGACTGCTCATGACAACAACAGACCTCCGTTGACAGCCAGAACTTCACCCGTCACATAATGATTGTCAGGATCGGCCAGATACAAAACCGCTCTGGCGATATCCTCAGGTTGGCCGAATCTGTTGCTGAGGATACGTTTTTTCAGCTGTTCGCCCTGACTGGCTAATAATTCCTGCACCATATCGGTTTCAATCACGCCAGGCGCGACACAATTGACCCTAATGCGTTTTTTCGCCACTTCAACTGCCAAAGCACGGCTGAATGCTTCAAGCCCACCTTTACTTGCAGCATAAGTGGTTTGTCCAGGATTAGGTTTCTGTGCGCTCACCGAGGAGATGTTGATAATGTTACCCGTACGACGAGGTAGCATCAGTTGCAACGCTGCTTTACAGCAGCGGATCGGTGCCAATAGATTCAGCTCTATCACAGAGGTCAGTTGCTGTTCATCCATCACGGCAAGCAACGAATCCGCTGTAATACCGGCATTATTAACCAGTAGATCGAGCTGTGGAAAATGTTCGTTGTAAGTGTTGAACAACTGTTCAATAGCTTCAGGCGAGGACAAATCCGCTTCAATTGCCAACACTTTGCAGCCTGTAGTGCTAAGAGCAGCAGACAACGCATCAGCGTCTGACTGACGACGATAACAAAATGCAATGTGGTAGCCGGCCTCTGCCAGTTTCAGTGCCAAAGTGCGGCCAATGCCACGGGTTGCACCTGTCACCAACGCATATAATTCATTCATGCTTGATGCTCCTACATGGACTGACTGGTTTTGGCCTGCGCCAGACCAAAACCATGGTGCGCGGCCAAACGATGAATTTCTGCAACATTCCGGATATCCAGATCGCCGTAGGAGTAGTGATGGAAATGATTTTCCATGCCAAGCACTATGGTTTCCGCCATACAAGCGTAAATCTGTCCTGGTTGCAGGTAAGCCCGCACGTTTTCTGGCAGGCTTTCGCCATGAGGTGTTGCGACAATGCCCCCCCGGATGCAAACCAAATCTGGCCGGCCAGCCAGCGCCTGCTCATCCAGATTGTGTGGTACAGATACATCACAGATCACTGCGCCATGGCGCAACAGCTCTACAGGTAAAAATGCGTCAGCAGCGTTGGTGGCACAGACCACAACTTCATAACCCTGCACCAGCCGGATGTCATCAGACAGCAACAACGGAGCATTTGCCTCATCTGCCATCAGTTCGAAAATCGCTTGTCCGGCCTGCGCTGGGGCCAGTTCCGGTTGGGCCAGCCACTGGGCAATAGTTGGGTGTTGCAATAACTGCTGACAAATACCTGTAACGGGCACAGCGTCCAACAGTTGCTGCCAGCAGTGTTGATAAATCTGACAGACACTTTGGTGCAGCCGTTTGTCAGAGCCGGCGCGACCGCTGCCAATCAGCAACAACTGTCGGCAATGGGTGCTTAGTGCAGTGGCATAAATACTGCCAATATTACCGGCGGCCCCTATCACTGCAGCACGCCATAGCTGCTGCGGCTGCTCCGCCATTGCTTGTAATACTGCTGCGACCGACATCGCGACAGTCAGAGAATTACCTGTCGTCAGTGCGATGTTGGTCGCGCGCACTGATTTGGCGTTGTTGGTGACCACTGAAGTAAACATACCAA
This sequence comes from Rheinheimera sp. A13L, assembly GCF_000217935.1. Lineage (GTDB taxonomy): Bacteria > Pseudomonadota > Gammaproteobacteria > Enterobacterales > Alteromonadaceae > Pararheinheimera. Next base: position 33,590 of record NZ_AFHI01000023.1, on the reverse strand, counting down.
GACCCGCAACCTGACAACCGTCTTGCTGTGCCGTCTGAATACGTTCGTCGATGGCGTCCCGCAATCTGCCTAAATCGTTATCAGCCAGCATCCGGGCAATACGGTTTGATGTCAGGCCAAGCGGATACATCACAAAATCCAGCTCAACACCTGTCGCAGAGACAAAACGTTGCGCGGGCAAAGGGGCAACCCGCCAATCAAAATCCAGCCGGTTCAGCAACAGATCGGCTTCCTCAACCGGTACGTGCTGCATAGAAGGGTCAATCTGCGCCAGCCAGTCGGCGGAAATCAGATGATTAATAAAGGCGACACGCACGGCAGCCGGCGGTAGTGCTGGTTCAACTGGCGCTTGCTGACGAAAATCCTGCAGCTGGCTGCGGTTGCTTCGGACTTTCAGGTTGCGGGTTAAAAACCGCAGGAAATAATAAGAATCCTGATAACGCAGGGTTTGACACAAATCAGCAAAAGCCTGATAAACGCTTTCAATATGCTGTGGTGTCAGACAAAGATTGGGTTCCATTCTGATCACATTGGGGGCACTGGCTGAGGGGGCGACCCGCAATGCATGCTGGTTCAGTAGGAAGCCAGCGGCCATATAACCCAATGAATCCTGATAGGACATTGTGCGGAACATCATTGAACTGGCGTTGTGCTGCGAGGTAAGCTCTACACCCAGTAGAAATCCCCTGCCCCGCACCTCGCTGATCACATCTGGGTATAAAGTTTGCAAATCTTTCAGTCGTTGCAGTAACAATTCGCCAAGCTGGTTGATTTGAGTAAATGCAGCGCCTTCATTCTGATACAACAGCTCAAGATAATGCAGAGCCACAGTCGCAGAATGTTCATCTTCGCCAAAAGTGGAACTTTGTACCAGATCGTAACCTTGCACATAAGCAGAGCTTTTAATAGCAACCAGACCAATTTTGACCAGTCCACCGCCCAATGCCTTAGACAGGATGACATAATCAGGCTGTAAACCTATCTGACTGCCGGCAAGAAAACTGCCGCAGCGGCCAGAGCCACTTTGAATTTCATCTGCAACCAGCGGACATCTTAATAACTGACTGGCTTGTTTGAGCTGCTCGCTCTGAGCTGACGTCAGGCAGCGGATACCACCTTCGCCCTGCACTGGTTCAGCAAAAATAGCACTGACAACCCGGACAGGCTGCCAATACAACGAAAACTGATCACCCAGTTGCTTCACTGCAATAATAGATGATGCAGGAAAATCACGAGCGAATGCCAGGATCTCATCAGCGTCACAGAACCGTACATCCAGCCCCAGGTGCCGGTAAGGTCCGCTGTAACCGCTGCCGTGGGTCAGTTGCACTGAACCACTTAATTTGCCGTGAAAACTGTTTTTTAACGCGATAAAACAGGGTTTACGCTGCAAAACCTGTTGGTTGTAGTGCTCAATAGCATTGGCGAGATCAGATGCATTACTGTTTGTTGCGACATTTAAAACCTGACTGAATTCGGTTGGGATCGTCAGTTGTCGCTGCAACCTTTTTAATTCACTGAGCCTGAAGTTTATTTCCGTAAGTTGTTTGTTTACCTCTGTACTGCGCGCGAGTTCAGCGTGTTTCACTGCAATTTCAACAGCTTCGGCCCCGGTTGAACAAAATGAAAACAGGAAATCCTCGTTGGAAGCTGCTTCCTGACGCAGGATCTCATTCAGTCTTGCCGCAAGTCTGGCTGGCGCTGTGCGCACCGAAAACTGGCTATGCACCGGACAACCTTCATGAAAAGCAGCCACAGCAGTACGCACAAGCTCGGGATGATGGTGCTGTAGCAACACAGCTCCATAGCCTCCCAGCAAATCCAGTACTGCTTTTTCTTCACTGGTCTGTTCATCCCAATAATACAAATATGTGGTAGCAGCCCTGTGGTAAACGTAGTTGAGTCCCATGGCCTGCAAAGCAGCATGTAGCGAGGGCTTACAAAAGTGTTGGTATTCGTTCATTTCAATAATCCTTTACGACTATTACAGCACTGCAGTAGCCTTCGCTTCCGACAGAAATTGCAATAAATCTTTGATAAGACGTGCTTTTTAGTTGATTTAAACCACAAAAGACTGCGCTTAGCAGGCCGGGGCAACCCATTTGATCCCGCCACTGACGCAGTGCAATCAGTTGACTATCAGGCCAACCAAGCTCTTGCTGCACTAGTCCGGCATCGGCGGCAGATATCACGTCAAGCAACAACAAATCTGTGGTTTGAACCACGGATACCATCTGGCGCAGCTCTGTTAGTAAATCCGGCAAGCTGAAACTGCCACAAAGTTGCTGAATAACACCCTGAACACTTTGCCCGGATGACAGAGAAGACAAAGGCTGTAATACACAGGCAATTGCAGCCACAGGGGGAGCGGCCAAAGACAACGCCTCACCAACTGACAATCTTTGCATCGCCATTAAGTCTTGTTGAGCTCCGGCGCAAACCACTAAAGCCTGCTTGCAATACAGCTGCTGCAAGTTAAATGCAGCCTCTTCAAGTGCTGTCGCTGCAGCAAGTTCGTCGCGAACCAACGCGGCACAATCCGCAGTTTGTTGCAGATGCAAACTGAGCAAACCAAGCAGGTTGTTATTGAGCATCTGAGTGACAACAAAAGGGCTGACGCGGGACGAGTGCCAGGCGTCAACAAAAGCCTGAGCTGCAGTGCCGGGCTTTGTATGACTGAAAGTGGCAATAAAGTCTTTCAAATGCGGATGCAAATAACCATATTGCGCCACATAAAGGCCAAGTTTGCTACGCGAAGCCTGATCCAAATCAGCCTGTTCAAGAGCAAGTTCCGCAGCTTGTATCGCGGCAGGTGTGGCATCTGACATATATCGTTTCAGTTTGCGACTGACCCTGTGCTCGTCGGCTCCGGTCAGACAAAGCCCACCAAATTGCCCGGTAAAGGCAGCAGAAGGGAACAATCCGCTATAGCCTGTAATGGCCAATGGAAATGCAGAATTCACGGGTAAACTCCAAATATGAGCGATGCGTTAATACCGCCAAAACCAAAAGAATTGGATAAGGCAAACTGATGGGGGAAATTCTCAGTCAACGTCCTTGCATAACGAAGCCGGCAGTCAGGATCTGCATTGCACAAGTTAATAGTTGGCGGGACACATTTTTCTCTCAGCGCCAGAATAGTAGCTATAGCCTCCGGTGCGCCTGCGGCTGCAATCCAGTGACCAATCACAGACTTGGTAGCGCTGACCAACAGATCAGAAGCTGCTGCGCCAAACACCTGTTCAATTGCTTTGCTCTCAACAACATCATTTAACGGGGTGGAAGTTCCGTGTGCATTAATATGCCCAATCTGATAGGGCTCTAGTCCTGCATCAGCAATAGCAGCCTGCATTGCTGCAACTGCGCCAGTGCCTTCAGGATGAGGGGCTGTTACTTTGTAGGCGTCAAGCGAACTACCATAACCAACCAGTTCTGCGTAAATAGTTGCGCCACGGGCTTTAGCGTGTTGTTCACTTTCAAGTACCAGCATGGCGGCACCTTCGCCTGCGACCAATCCGGAGCGGTCCTGATCAAAAGGACGGCATAAGTTGTTGCCAAAACGCTGACTTGTACTGCAGGCCCCCAGTGATACCAACGCACTATTGGTTCTTATATTCAGAACAGAGTCGCCGCCACCGGCCAGCATCAGATCGGCTTCACCACGTTGTATCGCTTTGTAAGCGAGGCCAATAGCTTGAGTCGCACCAGCACAAGCTCCACTGATATTGAGTACAGGTCCTTCAAGTTCGTACTGACTTGCAATTGCTGTTGCCAACAAGTCATTACCACAACGGAAACCACCCATTTTATTTACCAGTTGATGGCGCTGTTGTAACAAGACGAGAGCAGCTTGTGGGCTGTTGACACTGACAAGAGCAGCCAGAGTCTGATCATCAGCTTCAGGGACACCACTACAAACGCTGACGCCCCAACGGGCTGAATTCTGCTTGGTGAGCCCTGCGTCAGCTACAGCATTTTCAGCCGCAATAAGACCAAAAATACTGCGTCTTTCTACACTGTAATCTGCCGGAAAATAACCAGGGAATTGCTGTTGCAATGGATCTATAGCAATAGCAGCAGCATAACGTACCGGGTAATTCGACACCCCTTCAGGTTGCCAGTTGCTGATGGCCCCTTGTCCTTTTTTAACTGCCGACCAAAAAGGTGTAACTCCTACCCCATAAGGGCTAACTACCCCAAGACCTGTGATGACCACTTTTTGCTTCATGGCTGTTTTCCTGTCAGTAAATAACTGAATTGCTGACTGGGTCCCAGCGTTAACACCAGCACTGCGTCAAGCCCTTCTGCATCAGGCCCAGCGACATTGTCTTGCAGCAGCTCTAACGCCAGATTGACGGCAGCGGCACAACTGGCGGCACCGATAAAACCACAGCCGTCTTCGATAAAAATCAGTTCGGCTGCACCTGCCACGTTCTGCAGTTGCAACTTGATTTGTTGCTGATCCGGCATACCACCAGAAATAATGATCTGCATAAGCCGGTGCTTTGGCCATTCAGTCAAATGCAGAGCAAGCTGACGGATCAGCGCAGTCCAGTCGCCTCCACTTCCCCGTCTGCCGCGGTAGCGCGCGAGCAGTCTGTTAGCCGAAGGCTGATGGCTCATGACAAAAAAAGCAGCTGCCTCTGTTAACCAGAGTTTGCTAAAACTTCGCCAGTACGTCTCATTGGCTAACAGGTACCAAGGGGTGATTTTGTGAGCGCCCCCCCCAACTAACGCAAGCTCAATGCGCTGTTCAGCCAGATCATAAGAAGCCTCTATAGCGGCATTGGCACCACCATCCTGCAAATGTGAAAAGCAGCAATTCTGGCCGGTGATTTGACACATTTGTGAGATGTGGCTGGTGGCTGTTGTATTCAGCAGGATAAGTCCGACCATCGGATTATTGTGTGTCAGCTTGTGGTCACTGAGATCCTGAGTGGTACAGCTGGCTAAAAACGCTTGCTCATCCGCTTCATCACAATCGACAGTACCAAGCCCGATATACAGCCCTTTGGTTTCAGCACCAGAAAACAAGGGCGTCAGTGCGTCTTTGGTTCTGACGGCTGTATTAATCAACCAGCGGGACTGGCGCTCGGTGGTTTTTTTGACACTACGGTCGGGCGCCAGATCGGACATATCAACATCACCAAGATAGCTGCCATGACACTCAAGATCCAAGGCACTGCCCGCCGGTACAGCAGTGCTGACCAGCTGCGTTGCGCCAGACAGAAGCTGGCGCAAGTCTGCCTGACCAGGCAGTAAAGTAAGCCCGCGATGCAGGTAAATAGGTTGGAGCACTGTGATTCGCCTCTGAAGTAGTGGTTAAGCCTTTGAAATCACCAGACTGGCGTTCTGACCGCCGAAGCCAAACGAATTACTGAGAATATGAGTCAGTTGTTGCGGGCGGGATTGCCGGACTATGTTCAGCTCTGCTTCCTGCGGACCCGGGCACTGATAGTTCAAGGTGGGTAACAGTTGCTGCTGACGCAGTGACAAAACACTGAGTACAGCTTCAATAGCACCACTTCCGGATAATGAATGCCCCAGCGCACCTTTGGTTGATGTCACAGGACAATGAGCGCCGAACAAATCACGAATGGCCAGTCCCTCAGCGGAGTCATTACTTTTGGTGCCGGTGCCATGCGCATTCACATGGTCAATTTGCGCCGCGATAAGACCTGCATCTGATAAAGCTGCCTGCATGGACTGCAAATACAAAGAACCATCCGGCGCAGTACTGGTCATTTTGTATGACTCAGAACTGCGACTGCCGCCACTGATACGTGCCAATACTGGCGCGCCTCTGAGTCTTGCATGTGATTCTTCTTCCAGGATCAGAAAGGCTGCGCCATCAGCAAGTACAGTGCCACTGCGGTCCCTGTCAAAAGGTCTGCACATAGTATCGGCTGTCGTATCCGGACTGCTTAAGGCGCCCAAATGCTTGAACACCAGATTCCATAACGGCTGAGATCCTTCGTCGGCTGCCCCACAAATTGCCACATCAAGGCTACCGGCACGTATCCGCCGCAGGCCAGACAAGATGTTAGTGGCGCCCGCAGCACAAGCATCGGCCACAGCCTGAACCTGTCCAAGCAGCCCAATCGCGCGGGCAAATACAGGTAACACATGGTCAGGTCGGAATTGGCTGAATTCTGCTTCTGATAACGGCGCAACATTTAACTGCTGCAAAGTTTCGTTATAACCTTGCCAAAAGTTGAACAACAGCTCAGGTGATATCAGCGATTTGTGGACGCCATAAAACAAACCACAGCGTTTGGCTAACAAAGGCACATCAATACCGGAACTTTTCACAGCATAGGTTAATGCATGGAAGGCCATAGTGCCGCTGACACTCAGCTCTGCCGCCACAGCAGGGTATAACGCGTGCAATGTAGCAATTTCATCTCTGGACACAGCACAGGTCGCGACATTTTTGACTCCCAATGCCGCCATTTTTTCATCAAAATTGATAAAAGACTGACCTTGGGCCAACTGACTAAACAACTGTTGTGGTTCAGAGCAGCCCGGCACACAGACCCCCACACCAGTAACAACAACTTGACGCATCCCATTTATCCTTTGCTAATCAAACTGTTTCAGCCAGATAATCGGCAGCAAACTCAGTAACAAAGTCACTCAGGGCTAAATCGCCATTTTTCGTCGGATGAGACGCGACAAAGCAACAAAGTTCATACCAGTTTCTGACACTGGTTGCAGCCAGCACCATAGCCGCGCTTGCACCGACTTTGGCCACCTCGGCTGTATACAAATTTGGACCATTTTGTAACATACGAGCCCCAAGTTCAGTCAGCCGAAAGTTTTGCAGTACAGGAAGATCTGGCGCCAGTTCTGCAACTATCCCCAGTACTGTTTTGGTTGGCATTTTGATACCAAAAGCTTTACCTAATGAAAATGCGACATCGACAATATCCAGTGAATCAGCCCCTAAATCATCCAATAAAGCAGCGTCCAGACCGACGTCATCAATATCCATCTCCAATACGTCCGCCACGATCTCAAGCACCTTACTTTCTTCAACTGTACTCATGTCATTTCATCCTTTGTCGTAATTTTCAGGGTAAGCGACGCACAAACAGTTGGTTTGTAGGTCATGTGACCTTATTATTTAAACACCCCCGAAGGATGTCAACAAATAATTTACTTTTATTTTTCATTAAGGTCTTTTGACCTAGAAGGGATGACACTGGATTGGCAAGTGATTAATCAAAGGAGATCGAAGGAGTTATCACGTTTATGTCGATAAAAGTCTGGAGTTCGCAGCTGTATTTAACATGTGCCTGATTCAGGTCTTGGATCAGGCAGGTAAAGGCTTTAGCCAGACTATTTTTTATAAAACTAAGATTGTTTACAGTCCAATTTGATCCGAAAGGCAAACCGCAAAATTACCTGCAAAAAGAAGTTTGGTATATTGGCGAAACCTTGCCATGTTTCATTGACGCAATATCAGATAAAAGGGTACAGCAGTGGTCAGAACAAACAACCAACAACGGATACTTGAATATGCATTGGATTTACTTGCAGAACATGGCAGTCACGGGCTGACCATGCGAAAGGTGGCTGACCGTTCAGGGATTAGCCTCGGTAATTTGCAATATTATTATAAAGATCGAGAAAAGCTGCTGATGGCAATGATTGATATGTACCTCAATAAATGCATGACAATTATTGAGATGGAGTTCTTTCGCCATCTGGCAGAAAAACCGGAAATACAGTTACCAGACTTGCAAAAATTTATCGCCAGTTTAATTCACAGTGAGGAACTGTCTGAGTGGTGTCGCATTTTCCGTGAGTTCTGGGCCTTATCAAGTCGCAGCTTGCCGATAAAAAATCATCTTGATTATTATTATCTGCAAAGTGCCACAAAGTTAAGCCAGATCTTTGCAAAATTGACAGAGGACTCTGCCAAAATCCGCCGTATTGAATTATTACTCATACCTTTTATTGAGGGTTACTCAATCACTTCAGATGCGTTACAAGCTTCTGCCGAACAAACCAGTCAGTTTATTTCTACAATTATCTGGTTGATCTTAAAAGAAGATCTGGCAGCAGACTGCATCATCACGCCCCGCAGCGAACCGTTAATCCCTGGCTGATATTGCCATAATCGATGGCTCAGTTGTGACAGGCAGAGCCAGAAAGTGCGGTGAAATGCGGTAATAGCTATGTCCGCACCAACTGCGCCCTGAAGAAGGTAACTTTATCCTTCACCAAAGGTTTCATTGGCGGCCGCTATCAAGCTGGCTGTTTACTCTGGCTAAGTTTAAATCCTTGGTCTGTGGCGGCATAGTGATTATCACCACATAAGAGCTTTGGCATACCGCATATGTCGATAAATATCTGGATCCCGGACTTAAAAAAATGCCCGGCTGATAAGGCCGGGCCAGAACGTGGTCTTTGGATGGGCAAAGACTTCGGAGTCTGACAACAACAGCAGAACAGTTGTTGTCATAGGGTCACAACATGTAACACAACTATTATCCGCCTACGAAATCAAGGTGCCTTCCTGGCAGGGTGCAGACTTCCCACTTGATTGCATATTTTGCAAATGATAACCGTTCGTATTACGCAATTAATCATAACAGCTTTCTTCAGCACTGCAACTGTTTTTTTACATTTAATTTTCGGCTAAGGAAAAAGGTTACAAAGCCCGGAGTAACAAATGCTGATAACGCCCTATAGAGGCATAAGGTTCTTGTCTGTTGTATTGCAGTTCCACCTGCAGCAACTTATCAAATTCTGTCTCCTGCTCAGAGCGGTCGCGCAGATAATCATGGAAACAGCGCACTCCGGTTTTACCTTCAATGGCAAAACCAGCCTCTTTGCACCAGCGATACACCTCTTCCGGTTGCAGTGGGTTTTGCGGGCTTAAACTGACTTTTTTCTTAAACGCCAAATCGCGCAGCACATAGTTAAAATTGCCATAAATAATATTGCTCAGGCGTTTAGCGTCTTTATTGTAAAACATCAGCGACACCAGCCCGCCTTTTTGCACTAAAGCACGCAGTTGCCTGATGGCCTCTGCCGGTTCATGCAACCATTCCAACACCGCATGACATAACACCACAGGAAACGGCTGCCAGTCTTGCTCCGACAACTGCTGCAAGGCCAGAGCATGGCATTGGATCTTTGCTTCTATTCCGCGCTCTCTGGCATCCTGTAACGCCATATCCAGCATATCCTGCGACAGGTCAGTTAACGTCACCTGATGGCCTTGTGCTGCTAAAGCCAGCGCCAGTTGGCCCTGCCCTGCGCCTACATCCAGAATACGGCTGGGCTGCTGTAAATCGGCACATTGTGCAAAGTCACGCAACAGCACAGCCTGGCGCAAGCGGCCTTTAGTCGTCTGGTAAATATTTTTCTGAAACTTGCCCGCTATGCCATCAAAACTGCGGTCCTGCTGCTTTTTAGTCACTGTTTATACTCACTTGGAAAAACTCTTAAGCCGGATTGTCGATATCAATAAATTCACAGACCACACCGGTTTTCTGCTGCACAAATTCAGCCAAAGCTTTGATGCCATAACGCTCAGTGGCATGATGACCTGCGGCAATAAAGTCGATACCCAGCTCGCGGGAGCTATGAATAGTTTGTTCCGACACTTCACCGCTGATAAAAACTTCTGCACCGGCAGTATAAGCCTGATCAATATAAGACTGGCCACCGCCCGTGCACCAGGCCAGTTCTGTTATTGGTTTATCCAGCACTGCATGCAGCAGCGGAGCACGATTGAGCTCATAATGCAACCGATCTGCAATCTGCTGACTGGTCATCGCCTTAGCTAAAGAGCCTCGCATCAAGACGCCTGCCGGGCTGACGCCGGGCACAGCCTGCCACTGGGTTAAGCCCAGCTTTAACGCCAGCTGGGCATTGTTACCAAGCAGCGGGTGCACATCCAGCGGCAGATGGTAAGCAATCAGGCTGATGTCGTGTTTTAACAGGCTTTGTAAGCGGCGTTTTTTGATGCCGGTGATCACATAGTCTTCGTTTTTCCAAAAATAACCGTGGTGCACCATTATGGCATCAGCACCAGCTGCTACAGCCGCATCCAGCAAAGCCTGGGAAGCCGTCACACCAGCCACTATTTTTTTAATCTGGTTTTTACCCTCTACCTGTAAACCATTGGGGCAATAGTCTTTGATCAGGCTACTTTGTAGTTCCTGATCCAAGAGTTGAACTAAAGCCTGACGGCTGATTTCACTCATCTGTTGTCTCCTGTGCAAGGCTGTGTTTCAGCTCTGCCAATTTAGTTTTTGCTTCAATCCACTGCGCCATAAATTGCGTGCTGCGATGCTGATGATGTCTGAGCATAGCGCCAGTGAAGTTCATTAATCTGCGCTGTGACAGCTGTTGCTGCACATCTATCAGTTGCTGCCAGACCCTGGGCTGATGTTGATCTTGTGCAAAACGCTCCGCCAGAATGCGGAAGCCTTGTTGCTGCTTTTGCTGCCATAAAGCCTGATCCTGATACAAAAGCACAGCGGCTTCTGCGATTTGTTCAGCAGTTTCGCCAATAAGTCCAGCCCATAGCCCCTGATGCACCATGCCTTCAGCGCCTATGGCCGTGGTGACATTGGGAGTGCCCTGCACCATGGCATCAATAAATTTGCCTTTAAGGCCAGCACCAAAAGCCAAAGGGGCCACTAACACCCGGCCATTTTTAACCACTTCAGCTGCGCTTTCAGCCCAGCCTTTGACCAGAAACCCCTCTTTGGGCTGATGAAGCTGAGTGGCTTTAGGCGGCGGATAAGCGCCGTAAATATGCAGTTCGGCTTTGGGCAGTTGCTTGCGGATCAAAGGCCAGATCTGCTGCTTGAGCCAGAGCACAGCCTGCCAGTTTGGTTCATGCCGAAAATTACCAATAGAGACAAAATGCTGGCGCTGCTCAAACAGCGGTAAATCAGCAAGGAGTTCAGCTTCGGTTTGAGTTTCAAGCCAAAACGGGCTGTAACACAGCAGATCTTCCGGTACCTTAAAGTGTTCGGTCAGCAGCTGCATTTCGGCTTCTGAAATAATTAACGTCAGATCAGAGCGGTAAATAGCAGCTATTTCACGCTGCGCCTGTTCGCTGTGTAAATCATCCAGTGTCACAGCCCTGCCCGCTTTAAACGCCTGCTGACGGGCTAAACGTAAAAAGTGCAGATCTTCAGTATCTAACAACCGCAGCGCATCAGGGCATTGCTGTTCAACACGCCAGCCAAACTGCTCTTCAAGCATAAAACGGTCAAACATCACCATATCGGGCTGCCACTGTTTTAATTGCTCATCAAAGCTGCTGTCGTTTAACTGGATCTGCTGTTCGGCAATTTGCCACTGACTTAAATCAAAACGGTGTGGGCTTTTTTCCGCCGGACTTGCAAAAATAACAGTCCAGTTTTGCTCGCGGAACATCGCCAGCAAAGACAACATCCGACTGCCGGCAGCGGAAGAATTAGGTTCAGGCCAGACATAACCGACCACAAGAAGCACAGACATAAAAGACTACTGTTCAGTATAAAAAACAAAGGTCGTTAGTTTACCTCTATCTGTCGAAAATAACGAATCAGGCTGGTTGCTTTTATCCAGCCAGTGTTAACATGATGTTTTCAACCACTCAGAACACTATACCGAAGATGAAAGCAGCCACCAGTTACAGTGCATCAGAAGAATTAAGCCATGCCATCAGCCATGGTTTAGGGGTGTTAGCCAGCATCATTGGCTTGTATCTGATGCTGCAGCAAAGTGCTGATACCGATTTCTGGCGGCAATTAAGCAGTTGGGTCTTTGGCCTGAGTTTAATTTTATTGTACGGCAGCTCTACGTTGTATCATGCCATTGATAACCTGCAGCATAAGCTGTGGCTGAGAAAACTGGATCATTCGGCCATTTTTATTTTAATTGCCGGCACCTATACCCCTTTTACGCTGGTGAGTTTAAGAGACAACTGGGGCTGGTGGTTATTTGCCTTAGTCTGGAGTATTGCGCTGGCTGGCGTGCTGTTAAAACTCTTTACCGGCGCTAAATATCAGAAGTTATCTTTAGCCATGTACCTGATGATGGGCTGGATAGTGATAGTCGCTATCAACCCTATGCTAACCCATGTACCAGCAGCAGGCATGTGGTGGTTATTGGCAGGTGGTTTATTTTATTCAGGTGGCGTGCTGTTTTATGTGCAAAAAACTTTGTTTATGCATCATTTGATCTGGCACTTGTTTGTACTGGCCGGCAGCCTTTGCCATTTTCTGGCTGTGTATTGTTATGTATTACCGCTGTCAGTGGCTGCTTAAACAACCTCTGAATGCCCTTCTTGCGTCAGCGGTAATTCAAACCAAAACAAAGCGCCTTGTTCTGGTTCACTGTCAAAACCAATAGTGCCATGATGAGCCGCAATAATAGTTTTGCAGATATTTAAACCAAGCCCTGTGCCTTCAGTTTTGCGACTGCTGGAGCCATCAGCCTGAGAAAACTTTTCAAAAACACGGTTACGGAAATTATCAGGGATACCACAGCCCTGATCCTGCACTGCAAAACGCATAAAACCAGCTTTTTGGCTTAACTGCACCATCACTGTCTGGCCTGAGCTGGAAAATTTAATGGCATTAGACAATAAATTATCCACCACTTGCCTTACTCTGGTTGGATCGGCCAGCACTTTAGATTCTGCAAGTTGAGTCTGAAAACTCACCTGATATTTGGCAGCATAAGGCGCAATGCTGTCCAGCGCCTGAAGTACAAGCTGTTTCATATCTATCACTTCAAAAGACAAACTAAAGTTACCGGATTCAAACTTTTGCAAATCCAATAAGTCGTTAATCAGCTGCGATAATCGTTCACTATTCCCCAAAGCGGTGCTCAGCAATTGCTGGTAATGCCCTGAATTCTGGTCCACAGCTTTACTGGCAAGTAATCCGACCGCGCCACGAATAGAAGTTAAAGGTGTACGAAGTTCATGGCTGACAGTGGAGATAAATTCATCTTTTAAGTTATTCAGCCGTTTAAGTTCTTTGTTATTTTCGGCCAGTTGCGACAAACTAAGCTCCAGCTGTCGTGAACGCAGAGACAAAGTTGCGGTGCTGTCCTGCAGCGCTTTAGTGCGTTCTTCTACCATTGCCTCCAGCACCGTTTGAGTTGTGGCTCTTTCCTGTACCGACTGTTGCAGCAGCTTGTTAATTTGGCGCATATGCCTCAGCCTGTAGCCATGGCCAGCCAACAGCAATAGCATTAAAAGCAGTGCAAGGCCTGTGATCACCCAGCCGCGCTGCCACCATAAAGGCAAAACTTCGATATTCAGCGTCTGAGCTTTCTCGGTAAATAAGCCATGCTGGTTTGAACCCAGCACTTTAAACTTATAGCTGCCGGGCTCTAACTGGCTGTAATTTACTTTGGTGTAGCCGGTATTGTGTTGCCAGCTGTTATCCACCCCTTCGAGCTGATAAATAAACTGATTCCGTTTAGGGTCGTGGAAATCAAGACTGGCCAGCTCCAGACTAATGTTTTCACCGGGTTTTAATTCAATATGAGACCAGGGGCCCTGCATCAAGCCGGGTTTAAGTTTCTTTTGATCAATCCAGATAGCGGAAATGCGGGTATTGGCTTGATGATGATTCAGCCAGAGCCTTTCGGCGTTGACTATAGCTAAACCTCCGGCAGTCCCCAGGTACAAGTTGTCACGTTTTGATACAGAAAATGCTTTAAAAATCATTTCCTTACTATTAAGACCATCTTGTTCTGTGAAAGTCGTTAAACGCTCTTGCCGGTAAGGTTTTAAGGTTAAACCATAGGCCGATAACAACCAGATATTGTTTTGTTTATCTGTGTAGGCCCCCAGTAATTCAGTGCCCGGCAGTTTGACTGCGTCCACCAGTACCGACACTATGCGGTTTTGCAGATCCAGACTTAATAAGCCACTTCTGCTACAGATCAACACCGTATTATCCGGACCAGGTGCTATGCATTGAATATCTAAAGCTTGCTGAACAGGCAACCACTCAGCCAAAGCCTGTAATTGCCCTGTGCCTGGGTTCAATACAAAAGCGCCTGAGTAGCGGGTGCCCAGCCAGAGTTGCCCCTGAATGTGCTGCACCACCTGCACAGCATCCCCTACTTTCTGCTGCGCCATATCCTGCAACCATTGCTGATGATTGCCTGCGGGGTCCCAGCGCATCAGGCCGTTTTGCCATAAGCCCAGCCATAAACTGCCGTCTGGCAAGCTGATCAGATCCCGCACATTTTGCCACAGAGTGCTATTGGGACTTTGCCCTGAATCAAGCTGCACCAGTTGTTGCTTTTTCTCATCAAACTGCCATAAACCATTGTCCAGACCAAGGTAGAGTTCTCCCTGACTGGTTCTGGTGATCGCATTCACCCGGGCAGACATGGCAAAAGATGCAACAGCACCTGTACTGCGGTTGATCTGATGAAATTGGTCTGCTGTGCCCAACCATAAAAAATCATCTTCCACTTTGACAGCAGTGAGCTGTTTAGTGGCCAAAGTGGCTGCTTGTTCGCCCCATTGTGTCAGATCAGTAAAAGCAGACGGCTGATGCCTGCCGTAAAATAAACCTTTTTCTCTGCTGCCAACCCATAACAAGCCGCTGCGATCGACCAACAAAGAACGCACATTGATACCGGGTAACAGCTGACGGTGATCGCCAAAAGCTTCAAACTGACCCGTGATTAGAGATAATTTGTAGACACCATCAAAAGTCCCTACCAGCATATTGCCTTGTTGATCGCTGACCAACACATTGATGATAGGACTGACTGCATCATCATAAAAAGGCACTGCACGAAATTCGGAAGAAGCTGGGTCAAATTGAAACAAAGCGCTGCGCCCGCCAACCCAGAGCTGATTGCCATGAGCAAACAAAGTACGCATTTCATTGTTGACGTTGTGTGGACCAAATACCTGATAGGCAGCACTGAGCCCATCTTGTGCTGTCCATTGATGCAAACCGTTACTGGTGGCAATCCAGACTGTGCCATCATCGCTTTGTTCCAGTGCCCAGATCCGCTGATGAACAAGAGGCTGAGCACTGTCTGCTGCACCTATAGTTTGAACTGTGCCGTCGGCTAATAAGCGCTGCAGTCCCTTGTTTGTGCCAATCCATAAAGCGCCGGATTTGTCCATCAACAAGCTTTGAATGTAATTGCTGACTAAAGGCAAAGCGCTGTCTGGCCGGTCAGAATAATGAGTGATCTCGCCGGTCTGGATAGCCACTTTGCTCAGCCCCATGCCCCAACTGCCTACCCAGAGTTGCTGTTGTTGATCGATCAACAAGGCATCAATATCTGGCACCAGCATATTCTCACTGACAGAGGCCGGTAATATGTCAAAAGCTTCCAGTTCATAGCCGTTGTAACGCAATAAACCTGTGTTGGTTGACCCCAGCCAGATATAACCATCATCATCCTGTACTATTTTATAGATGCTGGCATTGGGCAAGCCATCATCCACGCTGATACGGGTAAAAAGAGCGTTAGCAGACAGCATAAAGCTGCAACTCAATAGCCACAGAAACAGAACATAATGACAGTGCCTGAACCTCATCAATTCAGGCCTCCAGAGTTAAAAAAAGCAGGCAGCGCATAGTGCAATTTCAACATGTGCGGAGGATCAATAGCAAATAGGTGTAAACAAACAATACCATAGCACGGGATCCTTGCCAGAGCCTGAACCGGAAAAAATGCAGTTGTGCTTTATCTCGCAGTTGCAATGCCATAAAATCGGCCCCATTAACAAATCCATTGAATACATCACTGAATACAAAATGCCGGAGTAATGCATGTCCACTATAAAACACAGCCGTTTATTGATTTTAGGTTCAGGCCCTGCGGGCTACACTGCGGCTGTTTATGCTGCGCGCGCCAATTTAAATCCGGTGTTGCTGACCGGTATGCAGGCGGGCGGCCAATTAACGACCACTACTGAAGTAGAAAACTGGCCAGGCGACCCACATGGTTTAACAGGACCTGCATTAATGGACCGCATGAAAGCTCATGCTGAAACCTTTAACACTGAAATTCTGTTTGATCATATCCACACAGTCGATTTCCAGCAGCGTCCATTTATTCTGACAGGTGACAATGGTCAGTACAGCTGTGATGCGCTGATTATCGCCACTGGCGCTTCTGCCAAGTACTTAGGCCTGCCTTCAGAAGAAACCTACAACGGCCGTGGCGTGTCAGCCTGCGCGACCTGTGACGGTTTCTTTTACCGCAATCAAAAGGTTGCAGTGGTAGGTGGTGGTAATACGGCGGTAGAAGAAGCGCTGTATTTAGCCAATATAGCTTCAGAAGTGCATTTAGTGCACCGTCGCGATACCTTCAAAGCTGAAAAAATTCTGGTGGACCGTTTAATGGCGAAAGTCGCTGCAGGCAACATTATTCTGCATACCCACCGTGAGCTGGAAGAAATTCTGGGCGACGATATGGGCGTAAACGGCATGCGTTTAAAATCAACCAATGGCCAGCCAACTGAAGATGTAGCTGTAGCCGGCGTATTTATTGCTATTGGTCATAAACCAAATACCGACATCTTTGCCGGTCAACTGGAAATGAACGGCGGTTATCTGAAAGTGCAAAGTGGTACTGAAGGCAACGCCACTCAAACCAGTATTGAAGGTGTATTTGCCGCAGGTGATGTGTCTGATCATATCTACCGTCAGGCTATTACTTCAGCGGGCACAGGCTGTATGGCCGCTTTAGATGCAGAGCGTTATTTAGACGCTTTAGCTAAATAAAAGCTCTGAACTTTAAAGGGTAAATAGTGGTGATTTATTTGCCCGAATTGTCAAAAGCATCGCTTGAATTCCCTCCGGTCAGTCAGGCTCTGACTGAACCGGATGGTTTATTGGCGATGGGTGGTGACTTATCACCCGAACGTTTGCTTAAAGCCTATCAAAGTGGCATTTTCCCCTGGTTTAGCCCGGGCGATCCGCTGCTGTGGTGGAGTCCGTCACAACGCGCCATTTTTAAACCCGACGTATTAAAACCTAACCGTACTTTGCGTAAATTATTGCACCATTCCAGCTTTCAAATCAGTATCAACAAAGCTTTCCCTGCGGTGATCCGTGCCTGCAGTGCACCACGCGCTTCACAGCAAGGCACCTGGATAGTACCGGACATACAACAGGCTTACATCGCTTTGCATCAGCAAGGCCATGCACACAGTATTGAAGTCTGGACTGACGGAGAATTAGTGGGTGGTTGTTATGGCGTAATGGTTGGCCAGCTGTTTTGTGGTGAGTCTATGTTTAATACCTTACCTAATACCGCAAAAATTGCGTTGGCGGCTCTGCAACAGCATCTGTCATCCTTTGCGACAGGCTATATTGATTGTCAGATGATGAATCCTTTTTTACAGCAGTTAGGAGCAGAGCCTTTGTCACGCAGAACCTACCTGACCTTGCTGGCCAACCATAAAAGCCTGCTCTGCCCCGTTGATATCTGGCGTGTGCAGGATATTTTGTTGGAGCTCTGATATGTCAGGTTTAAAGCTTGGAGTGAGTCAGCAACAGCCATGCAATTACCTGCCGGACCGGCAGGAGCGCCTTTTATTTACTCTGCCGGACGAGCCCTTAGATGCAACTTTTTACCAGCAACTGCTGACACTGAATTTCAGACGCAGCGGTGAGCAAATTTATACCACCTACTGTGAGGGTTGCCAGCAATGTCAGTCGGTGCGGCTGGAAGCGACTGCATTTCAGTCGAACAGTAATCAACGCAGGGTCTGGAATAAAGCAAAACGCAGTGACTGGCGGTATCAGTTGGTTGCACACAAGGATATGGACCAGTGTGCAGAAAAATACTATGCCTTGTACCAGTCTTATATCGACACTAAACATGCGGACGGCTCGATGTCGCCGACCAGTCCGGAGCAAATGTCGTATTTATGGCAAGCTGACTGGCTGAAAATACAGTTTTTAGAACAATATACAGGCGATGAGCTAGTGGCAGTGACTGTAGTCGATACCACTGCCGATTCCTTTTCCGCTGTCTACACATTTTACCGGACTGGTCACGCTTTGGCCTTTGGCACCCTGGCTATTCTGGCGCTGATTGAACAAGCTAAACAAGAAAACATCCATTTTGTCTATCTGGGTTATTACATTCAGCACTGTCAAAAAATGAGCTACAAGGCAAAGTTTTTGCCACAACAACGCTTTATAGCCGGAGAATGGCTCTCATTTCGCTAAATCTGTCTATGTTGCTTTACTTATCCGCCCTTTTTCGGCAAAATCTGCGGCAGTTTTTTGAACTAATGAATTTTAATAAGAGGCTGGCACGCTGAATGGCGAAAGAAGACGTAATTGAAATGCAAGGGACTATCTTAGATACCCTGCCAAATACCATGTTTAAGGTCGAGTTAGAAAACGGCCACGTAGTTATTGCCCATATTTCAGGCAAAATGCGTAAAAACTACATTCGCATTTTGACAGGTGACAAAGTCACTGTTGAATTAACTCCTTACGATTTGACCAAAGGTCGCATCGTGTTCCGTCAACGTTAAGATTTGACGGAACCAGATAGCGCTAACGCTATTTGTTTTATGCTCTATAAGAAAAACCCGGCCAGGCCGGGTTTTTTCGTATTCAGTATATGTTGCTAAGTTTTATACCCAAGTAATTGCAGTTGCAGCGCGGCGGCAAGTGCACGAGCCCCCAGGAGCATAGTTCACCTATGTGACTGGGGCGAGAAGCGCAGCCAACAAAGCTGTAGCTTCAAGTACGACGGGTATATTAGACCAAGGCTTCTTCTTCGTTATAATCAAATTCTAATTCATCCCCTTTCAGATCAATACGCACATCACCGCCGTGCGCCAGTCGTCCAAACAGAATTTCATTGGCTAAAGGTTTTTTCAGTTGCTCCTGGATCACCCGCGCCATAGGACGAGCCCCCATCGCCTGATCGTAACCTTTGTCAGCCAGCCATTGACGGGCCGCACCACTCAATTCCATCGAGACTTGTTTTTTGTCCAGCTGTACCTGCAAGTCGCAGACAAACTTGTCGACAATCTGCAGAATAATATCGCGGGATAAATGTTTAAACCAGATGATGCCATCCAGACGGTTTCTGAACTCAGGACTAAAAGTCCGGTTGATTTCGGCTAACGCATCGTGGCTGTGATCTTGCTGTTTAAAGCCGATGGTTTTACGCACAGTCTCCTGCACACCCGCATTAGTGGTCATCACCAGAATCACATTACGGAAATCCACTTTACGGCCGCTGTTATCAGTTAAAGTGCCGTGATCCATCACCTGCAACAAAATGTTGTAGATGTCGGAGTGCGCTTTTTCGATTTCATCTAAAAGCACCACTGAATATGGATGTTTCGACACCGCATCTGTCAATAAACCGCCCTGATCAAAACCTACATAACCAGGAGGCGCACCAATTAAACGGCTGACAGCATGGCGTTCCATATACTCAGACATATCAAAACGCAGCAGCTCTACGCCCATAATTTTGGCCAGTTGCTTAGTGACTTCAGTTTTACCAACCCCTGTAGGGCCTGCAAATAAGAAGTTACCAATAGGCTTTTCTTCATTACCCAAACCAGAGCGGGATAAGCGGATAGCCGAAGTTAACACCTCAATAGGCTCATCCTGACCAAAGACCACCAGTTTCAGGTTACGGTCTAAGTTCGCCAGCACATCTTTGTCGGATGCTGACACTGACTTTTCAGGAATACGCGCCATTTTGGCAATAATATGTTCAATTTCCGGCACATTAATGACTTTTTTACGTTTGGACACAGGCAACAGACGCTGACTGGCACCTGCTTCGTCAATCACGTCTATGGCTTTATCTGGCAGATGCCGCTCGTTGATGTATTTAGCCGATAACTCAGCGGCAGCACGCAAAGCTTTTTGAGTGTAACGCACGCCATGGTGAGCTTCGTAACGCTCTTTTAAGCCCTGCAGAATTTGGGTGGTATCATCCACGCTGGGTTCAACCACATCAATTTTCTGGAAACGACGCACCAGCGCTGTATCTTTTTCAAAGATGTTTTTAAATTCCTGATAAGTGGTAGAGCCAATGCAACGTAAACGACCGCTCGACAGCAGAGGTTTAATCAAGTTAGACGCATCCATCACACCACCGGACGCAGCGCCAGCACCAATAACCGTATGAATTTCATCGATAAAAAGCACTGCATCTTTTTCGTTTTCGATTTCTTTCAGCAAGGACTTTAAGCGTTTTTCAAAATCACCGCGGTACTTAGTGCCGGCCAGCAAGGAGCCCATATCCAGTGAATAAATAGTGGCATTGGCAATCACTTCAGGCACCTGGTTATTCACAATGCGATAGGCCAGACCTTCAGCAATAGCGGTTTTACCCACCCCTGCTTCACCCACCAATAACGGGTTATTTTTCTTGCGACGGCACAACACCTGAATAGTACGCTCCAGCTCCATATCCCGGCCAACCAATGGATCGATCTGGCCATTTTTCGCCAGAATATTCAGGTTTGCCGTAAAGCTTTCGAGGTATTTGTTTTCTTCAATCTGCACCTCACCGTTTTCATCTTGCTGCTCGTCCTGATGCTCGATTTTTTCGGTTTTGATCACACCATGAGAAATATAGTTAACGATATCCAAGCGGCTGATATCGATTTTTTTCAGCAAATAAACAGCCTGGGATTCCTGCTCACTAAAAATAGCCACCAGTACATTGGCCCCTGTGACTTCAGATTTACCAGAAGATTGCACATGAAACACCGCACGTTGCAGTACACGCTGAAATCCGAGCGTAGGCTGCGTGTCGCGGTCTGCGTCATCTTCTGGTAACAAAGGGGTGGTTGAATCTATAAAATGCGACAGGTCGAGCCGCAAGCGGTCTATATTGGCACCGCAAGACTTTAATGCCTCACCAGCCGCCGGGTTGTCCAATAAAGCTAATAATAAATGTTCGACCGTCATGTACTCATGACGTTTTTCCCGCGCAAACCGAAACGCCAGATTTAAGGTTAACTCAAGATCTTTGTTCAACATACAACATCACTCCTAATCCACCTGAGTTACTACAGCAGTTGTTTGGCGTTAAGCCCGTTCCATAGTACATAACAATGGATGTTCGTGCTCTTTCGCATAAATGGACACTTGCTGAACTTTGGTCTCCGCTACCTCGGCTGTGAACACACCACAAACCGCCATACCTTCATTGTGCACCTGCAACATAATTTCACTGGCTTTTTCATATTGCATATTAAAAAACCGGGTTAACACATCGATGACAAAATCCATTGGAGTATAGTCATCGTTGTGGAGTATCACTTTATACATGGAAGGTGGTTTCACCTGTTGCCGGGTTTTCTCCACCACTCCGTAATCTGTTACGTTGTTTTCTTTATAACCGCTCATAAACTATAGCCACGCCTGTTCAAAGCATCAAAATTGCATTGATGTATTTTTTTTGCCGGACCTAAAGCCACTACAGGCTTTGCGGCCACTTTGTATCCCTTATCTTATAGATAGTACCTGCAACCTCTGTTTACAAGTCTGCAAAAAACTTGACTAGTTGCACAAATTATCTACAGTAAATGGTGGAGTCTGCCCGCAGCTCCCTGTTGCTCCGCCTTAGAATACAGAATTTAGCTAACTTAGAGAAGGAAGTAGTATGGCTACCGGTAAAGTGAAATGGTTCAATAATGCCAAAGGATTTGGGTTTATTCGTGAAGATGGTCGTGACGAAGACATTTTCGCCCATTATTCAACCATTAACATGGATGGCTACCGTACGCTGAAGGCCGGCCAGGACGTGGTGTTTGACCTGTCTGAGGGCCCAAAAGGTTTACATGCAGTAAATATAGCACTGCCAGATGGCGAGAAGCCTGAATAACCACCTGAAGCATAGAGACCTACACGAAATGCCAGCTAAAGCTGGCATTTTTCTTTTATTTCAATTGACCAAAATTCGATACAAGAGGATTGTAGGGGCCGCGGCTTGTCCCGGCCCGTCCATAAGCACCCAGGTGTCATTAGACGGGAGAGGACAAGCCTCTCCCCTAAAGTTTATTACAGTGCTGCTAAGGCCTGGTTAAAGGTATCGCTTGGGCGCATTGCTTTTGACGCTAAGGCATCGTCTGGTTTGTAATAACCACCGATATCCACTGCTTTGCCCTGAACTGAATTTAATTCCTGCACAATTTTGGCTTCATTTTCAGCTAAGGCTTTGGCCAAAGGAGCAAATTGAGCGGCTAAAGCTGCATCTTTGCTTTGTGCTGCCAGAGCTTCAGCCCAGTAGAAGGCCAGATAGAAGTGACTGCCACGGTTGTCCAGCTGACCCAGTTTACGGGTTGGTGATTTGTCGTTATCGAGGAACTTGGCTGTTGCCTGATCCAATGCATCAGCCAGAACCTGAGCTTTTGCATTGCCTGTCACCTGACTTAAATGCTCCAGAGAAGCAGCCAAAGCCAGGAATTCACCTAACGAATCCCAACGTAAGTGGTTTTCTTCAACAAATTGTTCAACGTGCTTAGGAGCAGAACCACCAGCGCCCGTTTCAAACAAACCACCGCCGTTCATCAGAGGCACAATAGACAACATCTTAGCACTGGTGCCTAATTCCAGAATTGGGAATAAGTCAGTTAAGTAGTCACGTAATACGTTGCCTGTAACAGAAATAGTGTCCAGACCGTCTTTAATACGCTGTAAGGTATGACGGGTTGCGTCTTCCGGCGACATGATCTGAATATCTAAACCATTGGTGTCGTGATCTTTTAAGTAACGTTCTACTTTAGCAATCAGCTGAGCATCGTGAGCACGGTTTTTATCTAACCAGAATACAGCAGGTGTTTTGCTTAAACGGGCACGGTTGACGGCCAGTTTCACCCAATCCTGGATTGGAGCATCTTTGGCCTGACACATACGCCAGATATCGCCTTGCTCAACATTGTGTTGAATCAGCACAGTACCGGCAGCATCTACAACACGCACCTGACCAGCAGCTTTGATTTCAAAGGTCTTGTCGTGTGAGCCGTATTCTTCTGCTTTTTGCGCCATTAAACCTACGTTAGGCACTGAGCCCATAGTACGAGGGTCAAAAGCACCGTGTTCACGGCAGAAATTGATAGTTTCCTGATACACGCCAGCGTAGCAACGGTCAGGGATAATAGCTTTGGTGTCTTTTAACTTGCCGTCCGGCCCCCACATCTGACCTGAAGAGCGGATAGCCGCAGGCATAGAAGCATCGATAATCACATCGCTTGGCACATGCAGGTTCGTGATGCCTTTGTCTGAGTTCACCATCGCCAATGCTGGTTGCGTGGCATACACAGCTTTAATGTCGGCTTCAATTTCAGCTTTTTTATCGGCTGGCAGCTTAGCGATTTTTGCGTAGACATCACCTAAACCGTTGTTGGCATCTACACCTAATTCAGCAAAAGTAGCGGCGTGTTTTTCAAATACGTCTTTGAAGAACACAGTGACCACATGACCAAACATAATAGGGTCAGAGACTTTCATCATGGTGGCTTTTAAATGCACTGACAGCAGCACATCTTTGGCTTTTGCATCCGCAATTTCTGCAGCGATAAAATCACGCAGTGCTTTTTTGCTCATGGAAGAAGCATCAATGATTTCACCAGCTTTCACAGCAGTTTTTTCTTTCAATACAGTCACGCTGCCATCAGCTGCTACATGCTCAATACGCACTTGGCCTGCTTCAGCAATAGTGACTGACTTCTCACTGCCGTAGAAATCACCTGCGCTCATATGAGCCACATGAGATTTCGACTCTTTGCTCCAGGCTCCCATAGAATGCGGGTTTTTACGGGCATATTGTTTAACAGAAGCAGGAGCACGACGGTCAGAGTTACCTTCACGCAGCACAGGGTTTACCGCGCTGCCTTTAACCTTGTCGTAACGGCTACGGGCTTCTTTTTCCTCCGCTGTTTTTGGGTCTTCTGAGTAATCAGGCAGTTTGTAGCCTTTGGCTTGCAGTTCTTTAATAGCAGCCACTAACTGTGGAATAGAAGCACTGATATTTGGCAGCTTGATGATATTGGCTTGTGGCGTATTGGCCAGCTCGCCTAACGCTGTCAAGGCATCAGGTTGACGCTGGGCTTCAGTCAGAAATTCAGGGAACAAGGCAACAATACGGCCAGCCAAAGAAATATCCTGAGTTTCAATTTCGATATCGGCAGTTTTGGCAAAAGCCTCCACTACAGGTAAAAAAGAATAAGTGGCCAGTGCCGGGGCTTCGTCCGTAATAGTGTAGATAATTTTTGAGGTGGTCATATCGTTTCCTGGATTTACAGCAAAATTGAGTCGTTTGATAGGCAAACCTCTATGTCGAAGTGCCTATGCTGTTTAAAACGTTACAGTTACTCGCGGTGTGCGAGTATAACAGCGCTATTCGCAAGAACCTAGTCAGGGACAGCGCTTTACGACAGAAGTAGTAGAGGCCCAAGCCCTGTCGCGCTTTATCCTACCTAATTGTCAGGCGAAAAAGCACTAGCCTGCGGCCCGACCACTGTGGCAACTTTAACGATTTATGGGCGTTTTGCGTCAATTACAACAAAAGATCGGATTTTTTGTTCATATATGGCATAAAGATCAGAGTTTTTGCT
The DNA here is from genome assembly GCF_000217935.1 of Rheinheimera sp. A13L. GTDB lineage: Bacteria > Pseudomonadota > Gammaproteobacteria > Enterobacterales > Alteromonadaceae > Pararheinheimera. The sequence continues at coordinate 9,019 of NZ_AFHI01000023.1, read as the reverse complement.
ATTTTTGCTACTTTTCCTTTGCTTCGGAGCCTGCATGTCCCGTCCTTTATTGCATTTAACTGTAGCTGCCGTGTTGTATGTTCAGGGCCGTTATTTACTGGTGGAAGAAAAAGACAAAGTCTCTGGCCGCCTTGTTTTGAATCAGCCTGCTGGTCATGTCGAAGAGAATGAAGACTTAATCAGCGCTGTAAAAAGGGAATTACAGGAAGAAACAGGCCTGAGCTTAGAACCTGACGCCTGGCTTGGCATCTCTCAGCTTAAAGCCGCCAATGGGCATTTTTATGTGCGGGTAAACTTTGTCTTTACCCCAACCCTATTACCCGTTGTTTATCAGCCACAAGATAAGGACATTCTGGCTTTGCACTGGTTAAGTCTGGCCGAGCTGAACGCACATACCCTGCCGGTGCGCAGTCAACTGGTGCTGGACGCCATCACCCAATTTGAACAAAAGCAGTTGCTGCCACTAAGTCAGATTAAAAACCCGATCATCCATTCAGATTAGAAACACTGTCGCATATTCCGCCTGATTAACATTTTTTGGCAAAGAATTTGGTGCTATAATCCGCGCCCGTTCCCATCCAGCCAGTAAAAAGTGCGGTGTAATGTCAGATAACAGCAGCAAAAAAGTCATTGTCGGTATGTCCGGCGGTGTGGATTCTTCAGTGTCCGCTTATCTTTTGATCCAGCAAGGTTATCAGGTCGAAGGCCTGTTTATGAAGAACTGGGAAGAAGATGACGACAGCGAATACTGCGCTGCTGCAGAAGACCTAAAAGATGCACAAGCGGTTTGTGACAAGCTGGGTATCAAACTGCATAAAGTCAACTTTGCCGCTGAATACTGGGACAATGTGTTTGAATATTTCCTTGCCGAATACAAAGCCGGTCGTACCCCAAACCCGGATATTATGTGCAACAAGGAAATTAAGTTTAAAGCCTTTCTTGAATTTGCTGCCGAAGCTTTGGGCGCCGACTATATAGCCACAGGCCATTACGTACAGCGCCGCGAAGTGGACGGCCACTGGCAGTTATTGCGTGGTCTGGATACCAATAAAGATCAGAGTTACTTCCTCTACACCATAGGCGAAGAGCATGTGGCGCAGACCCTGTTCCCTGTAGGTCATCTGGAAAAACCGCTGGTGCGGGCTATTGCTGAAGAACAAGGTTTAATCACCCACGATAAAAAAGACAGCACAGGCATCTGTTTTATCGGTGAGCGTAAATTTAAAGATTTCCTGCAAAAATATCTGCCAGCTCAGCCTGGTGATATTTACACAGTAGAGGGCGATAAAATTGGCCAGCACGATGGCCTGATGTATCACACTTTAGGCCAGCGTAAAGGTTTACGTATTGGTGGTTTAAAAGATGGTGATGATCAGCCCTGGTATGTGGTAGCAAAAGATTTGATCAATAACCGTCTTATTGTGGCTCAGGGCCACGATCACCCAAGTATGTTTTCCAAAGGTTTAGTAGCAAACCAATTGCACTGGGTCGATCGTACAGGCCCGCAGCAGCTACTTCGCTGCACTGTCAAAACCCGTTATCGTCAGACCGACATTCCATGCACCCTGACCCCAATGCCGGATGGCACTGTGGTTGTGGTATTTGATCAGCCTCAGAAAGCCGTTACCCCGGGCCAGTCTGCTGTGTTTTACAGCGACGAGATTTGTTTGGGTGGTGGCATTATTAACTCGGCCATACACTAATTTATGCAACACAGTATTCAGACTCAAACCTTAGCGCTGGCAGGTATGTGCCAGGCACTTATGCTTTTACAACAAGTTACCCGCACTAATGATGTGGCGCTGGCCGATTTGCAGCTCTGTTTAGCCAGTATCGCCAATTTATCCCCGGCTGAACCTTTGGATATTTATGGCAAAGATGTGGCGAACCTGCAGGCAGGTTATCAGTGTCTGGTCGATCAGTTAGGTGACAATCAGCGCAAAGATGTGGAGCTGACCCGTTATGTGGTCTCTGCAATAGCGCTGGAGCGTAAGCTAAGTAAAAACCGCGATAATCTGGATAACCTGGGCAAACGTTTATCCCGTTTAGAGCAGCAACTGCAGCATTTTGCTATTACCGACGAAAACATTATTGCCAATCTGGCTGATATTTATGTCGAATGCATCAGCTCTTTAGGCACAAGAATTCAGGTCGCTGGTCAGCCAGAGCTGTTGAAGCAGCCACTGGTACAGCACAAAGTAAGAGCTTTGTTATTGGCTGCTATCCGCGCTGTGGTGTTATGGCGTCAGTCCGGTGGCAGTCGTCTGCATTTTATATTCAAACGCAAAGCTTTGCTCAATGAAGCCAAATCCGTTTTACACACTATTGCCCCAACCCATTCATAGGAGCACCTAATGGAATTATCAGCATTAACCGCCATCTCCCCTGTAGATGGCCGCTATGGCTCAAAAGCCAGCGAGCTGCGTGAGTTTTTTAGTGAATATGGTTTAATCAAATTCCGTGTGACTGTGGAAGTGCGTTGGTTGCAAAAATTAGCAGCCACAGCAGCCATCACAGAAGTTCCGGCTTTATCCGACAGCGCTAATGCGCTGTTAAACGGAATTGTCGACAATTTCAGCCTTGCTGATGCGCAGCGAGTGAAAGACATAGAGCGCACCACCAACCACGATGTCAAAGCTGTTGAGTATTTATTAAAAGAAAAAGTAGCAGACCATGCAGAGCTGGCATCGGTTAGTGAATTTATCCACTTTGCCTGTACCTCAGAAGATATCAATAACCTGTCTCACGGTTTGATGTTAGGTGCGGCGCGTGATGAAGTGTTGTTGCCACTGTGTGATCAGTTACTAAACGAAATCAAAGCTTTAGCTCACAAGTACAAAGCTATTCCTATGATGGCCCGTACCCATGGCCAGCCTGCCTCTCCGACCACCTTAGGCAAAGAGATGGCGAACGTGTATATGCGTTTAAAGCGTCAGCGTGAGCAAATTGCCAAAGTTGAACTGCTGGGCAAAATCAATGGTGCTGTAGGTAACTATAACGCGCATTTATCCGCCTACCCGAACCTGAACTGGCACCAGTTTGCAGAAGAGTTTGTCACAAGCCTTGGTTTAAGCTGGAACCCGTACACCACTCAGATTGAACCGCATGATTATATTGCCGAGCTGTTTGACGCCATTGCGCGTTTTAATACCATACTGCTCGACTTTGACCGTGATGTCTGGGGTTATATTGCTTTAGGTCACTTTAAACAGCGCACTATAGCTGGCGAAATTGGCTCTTCAACTATGCCGCATAAAGTAAACCCTATCGATTTTGAAAACTCAGAAGGTAACCTGGGCCTGGCCAATGCCATATTCCAGCATTTATCCTCCAAGTTACCTGTATCACGCTGGCAGCGTGACTTAACAGACTCTACTGTGCTGCGTAACTTAGGTGTAGGTTTTGCTTACACTGTCATTGCTTATCATGCGAGCCTCAAAGGCATCAGCAAACTGGAAGTCAACGAAGCCAACCTGATGAGCGAACTGGATCAAAACTGGGAACTTCTGGCCGAACCGGTACAAACAGTGATGCGTAAATACGGCATTGAACAGCCGTATGAGAAGCTGAAAGAGCTGACTCGCGGTAAGCGTATTACACCAGCAGATTTAGCGGTCTTTATCGACAAGTTAGAGCTGCCTGCAGAAGTGAAAGCAGAACTAAAAGCTCTGCGCCCTGATAACTACTTAGGCGCAGCTATCGAACTGGTTAACTTATTAGACTAAGCTAAACAGCACTTCAAATACTTCAACAGGGCGATTTTATCGCCCTGTTTTTATGGTGATTTATGTACCAATTATTTTTAAATGAATTAACGCCCCAGCAGTTTTTAACGGACTACTGGCAGAAAAAACCTTTGCTGATCAAAGCCGGTTTCAGAGAATTTATCGACCCTATCAGTCCGGATGAACTGGCAGGCCTTGCCGGTGAAGAAGAAATTGAATCCCGTATTGTCAGCAATAAAGACGCCGCCTGGGATATGGAGACGGGTCCTTTTGAAGATTTCAGTCATTTAGGAGAGGAAGGCTGGACTTTATTAGTGCAGGCAGTGGATCACTGGCATCCCCAATCTGCAGCTTTGATAGAGCCATTCCGTTTTATTCCTAACTGGCGCATTGATGATTTGATGGTGAGTTTCTCCACAGCTGGTGGTGGTGTAGGACCGCATCTGGATCAATACGATGTATTTATTATCCAGGGTCAGGGCAAACGCCATTGGCGTGTGGGTATGCCGGACAGCAGTTTAAAACAGCACTGCCCTCACCCACGTTTATTGCAGGTCACTCCTTTTGTTGATTGCATTAATGTGATCACTGAACCTGGTGATATTTTATACATTCCGCCAGGTTGCCCGCATGACGGCATCTCATTAGATCCATCACTGAACTACTCAGTAGGTTTCCGCGCTCCGGCACAAAAAGATTTATTGACAGGTTTGGCCGACCATCTGATTGATCAGGACATTACGGGTCGTCGTTTTACTGATCCAGAGCGTCAGATACCAGAGTCAGTGGGTGCGATCAGCGAACAGGATCTGAGCCAGGTACAAGATTTGTTACGCCAATTGGTGGACGACAAAAATCTGGCGGCTCAGTGGTTTGGCAGTTATATCAGCCATGCCAAACATGAGCTGGATGCCACAGAGCCGGATCCACATTATGAAGCCAATGAAATTGGTGAGTATCTGGAAGAAGGTTCTGTGCTGGCCAAATTAGGTGGCCTGCGCACTTTGTATTACCAGGCTAATCCAGCAGAAGATATTCAGTTGTTTATCAACGGCGACCGCTTTTTAGTGCCTGTGACTGAACTTGCTACCGTGAAAAAACTGACCGATCAGATAAGCCTTAGTCAGGAAGATTGCCAGCATTTCGCAGCGGATAACGGTCGTTTGCAGTTGATCACCCTGCTGATCAATAAAGGCTACTGGTACTTTACTGAGTAGGCTCTTATCTGCTGATGGCCTGAAGACAAAAAACCGCTAATGGCGGTTTTTTGTCTGAGATAGCATGTAAAGATTTATATACTCTCAGCTTGCTTAACTTTGCTTGCCCCATAACTCTTCTTTATCAAAGAGTTCATACAAACCATGGGCACGTTGCACCAATAAATTCGCAAAATCGACTTTGGTTTGATCCAAAGCGCCGGAATTCATAATTTGCTCGGCTTTTAATTGCCAGTTGAATGAGAAAGCACGTACAGCTTCTCTGGCGTCTTTTGCCGCCGACAAAGGCAAATGATCTGTAGGTAAATCACCACTTATCACCCAATATTGTTGACGGTTTTGAGCAGTCATCTTCCAGACCGCCAATATTGGTGTTAAATAACGAGATTCTGATACTGCAATAGTATCTGGCAATATGCCTTTTTCTGCCAGATACTGGTTCGCTTTTTGAAACTGAGTGCGAACCCATTCATTGTTTGCCTGTTCTTGCTGTTCCGGGGTTAACTGATCTGTCATTGGATTAATCCTCTCCTGAAGTGGCGTTACTTTATGTGACTCAATCCAGACAATCAAGAGTTGGCTTACATTGTCGACAATTACCTGGTCTTACCAGATTTTGTTTTTATAGATTGATGGCGAAAGCTTTACTGAAGTGGTACATTCCGCGGCGCAAAAAAGCCCTTTCCCTGCCAGGTGCAGTGAGTTATATCAACGGAGAACAAGTCGTGGCTGTATTTAACCATCCTGAATTTGATAACCATGAGCAAGTCGTATTCTGCAGTGATGAAACCACAGGTTTAAAAGCCATTATTGCGATTCACAGCACCGCCTTAGGCCCAGCGACAGGCGGCTGCCGTATGTGGGACTATGTGGCGGATGAAGATGCTTTAGTTGACGTATTACGTTTATCCCGCGGCATGACGTACAAAAATGCAATGGCGGGTTTGCCATTAGGCGGCGGTAAGGCCGTTATTATTGGCGATGCTAAAAAAATCAAATCTGAAGCTTTGTTCCGCAAGTTTGGCCAGTTTGTACATTCTTTAAGTGGCCGTTATGTCAGCGCTGAAGATGTGAATATCACCACTGGCGACATTATGATGGTCAACAAAGAAACACCCTATGTCGCTGGCTTAGAAGGTTTAAGCGGCAATCCAGGTCCTTTCACTGCGCTGGGAACTTACCGTGGTATAAAAGCTGCCGCTAAACATAAGTTTGGCACCGATGATCTGAATGGCCTGACTGTCGCTGTGCAGGGTTTAGGCAGCGTTGGGTTTTATCTGTGTGAATACCTGCATAAAGAAGGCGCCAAACTGATTGTGACTGATATCAATCAGGACGCTGTCAGCCGTGCCGTAGCTCAGTTTAACGCTACTGCTGTAGGCTTAGATGAAATTTATGCTGTTGATGCTGATATCTACGCTCCTTGTGCTTTAGGTGCCACCATTAACGACATCAGCATTCCTCAGCTGAAATGCAAAATCATTGCTGGCTGTGCCAACAACCAGCTTAAAGAAAGTCGTCATGGTGAAATTCTGCGTCAGAAAGGCATTTTGTATGCGCCGGACTATGTGATCAATGCCGGTGGTATTATCAACGTGGCAATGGAAATGCGTGTTCAAGGTTATAACGCAGAAGAGTCCACCGCTAAGGTAAATCAGATTTACCATACGCTGCTTAATATCTTCGAACGTGCTGATGCACAACTGAAACCAACCAACGAAGTAGCTGATTTAATGGCGCAGGAAATCATCCGCAACGCCCGTTAACTGTATACCCCATCGATACCCAAAGTAATTGGAGTTGCAGCGCGACGACAAGCGAGCGAGACCCCAGGAGCATAGTTGTCCTATGTGACTGGGGCGAGTAGCGCAGTCAACAAAGCTGCAGCTTCAAGAACGCGGGGTATACCACTCAGTCCAGTCTTTGGTTAGCCAGTAGACTTGCAAACTTGCGGTTTCAGCTGTCAGCTTTGAAAACAAATCATAGTTCGACAAATTCACCGTCAGCAAACAATTCCAGCCACAATTTACCGGCCTGAAGGTTGCGCTGGATGCGGCATAGACTTGCGCATTCAACTGGTGCATTTGCGATAATTTTTTTACCCGGAGGGCGTGGTAATCGCTGCTGATAAACAAATAACTTTTAGTTTTATCCAGCTTTTTATCTAAGGACGCAAACTCATGGTAGGTGGTAGGCCCGCCGTCAAAGCACGTAATGGCTGCATACTCTGTTTTTTTCTTTAATAAGGCCTCGTAAGGCGCGCAGTGCAAAGTAGTCATATGCACATTCACCGGACGCTGCTGTGCATTAATCATTAAAGACAGCTGACTGATCCTGTTGATAGCGCAATCCGGCAGACTATGTTCATTGCCACCACAACCCAACAATACATAGTCGCCGTTGAAATTAACGGGCAGTTCAGCCGTGCTGATTTGAGAGCTGTACCATTCCCGCACCTGATTTGCCACTAGCGTATTGCCTGTCAGATAAAACCAAATCAACAATAACCACAGCCCTTTTCGGCGATAGTACAGGCAGGCGAAAAAAAACAACCAAAGAAATATATTCTGTGGATACAAAAAAGGCTCTAAAAAATCTTTCACTGCATAATCCTTATGACGACTGTGGGCAGTTCATTGCTGCAAGATACCACAGAGTCACTAAGCAGCCATTGGGCTAACACTGTTATTTTATTAAAAAAATTTCTCAACAGCCACGCTTCGTCATCTAAGCTTTCTGGCGTGCTGTGATAAGATGTCAGCCAATAAAAAACCAATGTAGCAGGTTAATGGAGTTCAGTATGTTTAAGACGGTATCGGTGATAGGTTTAGGGTATATAGGCCTGCCTACGGCAGCCATGTTAGCGTCTCGCAAGCTGCGGGTCATTGGTATAGATGTGAATCAACATGCCGTGGATACCATCAATCAAGGCAAAATTCATATTGTAGAACCTGAGCTGGACATGCTGGTGCATGCAGCTGTGACAGGTGGTTATTTGTCAGCACAAACCAGCCCTGTAGCAGCCGATGCCTTTATGATTGCAGTGCCAACGCCATTTTTTGATGATCTGTCACCGGATTTAACTTATGTTGAAGCCGCAGTAAAATCTATAGCGCCAGTGCTGGCCAAAGGCAACTTAGTGGTACTGGAGTCAACCAGCCCTGTTGGCACTACAGAAAAAATTTGCCAGTGGATACGTGAAGCCCGCCCGGATTTAACTGTACCTACCGATTCCTCTCAGCCGGATATTCATGTGGCTTATTGCCCTGAACGTGTGCTTCCGGGCCGTGTTGTGTATGAACTGATTGCGAATGACCGTATTGTTGGCGGCTTAACCCCGGCCTGTTCTGAAAAAGCCAAAGCGCTGTACCAGACTTTTGTCACTGGTGAATGTTTGCTCTCTGACGCCCGTACTGCCGAGATGTCGAAACTGACAGAAAACGCCTTCCGTGACGTCAATATAGCCTTTGCCAACGAGTTGTCGGTCATCTGTGATGAGTTGAACATCAACGTTTGGGAACTGATTAAAATGGCCAACCGCCACCCTCGCGTAAATATTCTGACGCCAGGCGCCGGTGTAGGTGGCCACTGTATTGCTGTTGATCCATGGTTTATTGTGCACTCAGCACCGGAGCAAGCAAAACTTATTCGCACAGCCCGTGAAGTGAACGACTTTAAACCTCAATGGGTATTGCAGAAAATTTTATCTACCGTGGCTAATCATACTTTGCATAAACCTTCTGTTGCTTGTTTTGGCTTAGCTTTTAAACCGGATATTGACGATTTACGTGAAAGCCCGGCTTTGCATATAGTCAATGATTTAGCTGCTGCTTATCAGGGTAAAATCTATGCAGTCGAACCTAATGTGGATCAGACCAACAAGCTGGCCGCCAATGTCGAACTGGTGTCCGTAGAACAAGGTTTAAAAGCCGATATCATTGTGATCCTGGTGAACCACAAAGGTTTTGGTGATTTGGATTTCAGTAAAAACAGCCTGATTAACGTGGTAGGCCCGTTACGCTCAGCGCACTAAACACTCAGCAGAACAGAACGATATAAAAAGGCCGGTGCTATCAC
>NZ_AFHI01000024.1 GCF_000217935.1 Rheinheimera sp. A13L | reverse complement strand
CCCCGTCGTCCTTGAAGCCACAGCTTTGTTGGCTGCGCTGCTCGCCCCAGTCACATAGGACTACTATGCTCCAGGGGTCTCAATCTCTTGCCGGCGCGCTGCAACTCCAATTACTTAGGCTAAAATCCCCGCCGTATTTGGCGCTGCAGCGTTCGGGCGGGGATAAACCCCGCCCCTACAATTTATTGAATTTAATTAGAGTTATTGTAGGGGCGACCTTTATGGTCGCCCGTAGTTTTTAATCAATTTTATTACCCGTCGTCGTATTTGGCGCCGCAGCGTTCGGGTGGGGATAAACCCGCCCCTACAATTTATTGAATTGGAATTTGAAACGGGCGGGGATGAACCCGGCCCCTGCAATTAGCTTTCTTTCTTCGGTTCTTTATCCAGCAGCAAAGCAATCTGTTCTGGTTGCACTGGTGGGCTGAATAAGTATCCCTGCACCACCTGGCATCCCATTACATGCAGCAAATAGGCCTGCATTTCAGTTTCCACACCTTCGGCCACTACTGCAATTTTCAGATAACTGGCCAGCCGGATTATAGTGGAGGTGATATTGCGATCCTGCTCTGAGCTATCCATGTCTTTAATAAAAGCCCGGTCAATTTTTAAGGTGTCGATAGGGAAACGCTTCAGGTAACCCAAAGATGAATAACCAGTGCCAAAATCGTCCAGCGCCAACGTAAAACCAAGGGCTTTCAGTTGATGCATCACCTCAAGGCAATGCTCTGCATCGCGCATCATGGCGGTTTCGGTAATTTCCAGTTCCAGTAAACTGGCGTCCAGTTGGTAATGCTGCAGTTCCTGCTGTAAAAAATCTAATAAGTCCGGTTGCTGCAGTTGTTGTACCGACAGGTTCACTGCGACACGACCCCGCATCCGGCCTTGTTGTTGCCATTGTCGGATCTGAGCACAGACCTGACTGAATACCAGCCGGTCCAGCTGAATAATAACGCCATTTTCTTCTGCTATAGGGATAAACATTGCAGGAGACACCATACCGCGACTTGGATTGTGCCAACGACATAAAGCTTCATAACCCACTATGGTATTGGTGCTGACATTGTATTTGGGTTGGTACACCACTTTAAATTCGCCCTGACTGATGCCCCGCCATAAGTCACTTTCCAATGCCAGATATTCAGGAGTGCGTTGCAGCATCTTGTCATTAAAGAACTGTGCGTTATTGCGACCCATTTGTTTGGCATGGTGTAGCGCTGTATCGGCGCTGCGCAACAAAATGTCTGACGAGCGGCCATCGTCTGGGTAAACCGCTATACCAATACTTGCGGTCAGGGTGATTTCCAAATCACCTAATAACAGCGGCTGCCTGATGTGCAACAACAATTGTAAACTCAGCCGGTTCAGTAACAGATCAAACTGTTCAACACTAAAATGGGAAGGGACCAGAACAGCAAATTCATCAACGCCTAGTTTTGCCAGAATATAGCCTGCTGGCAGTTGTTTTTGCAGGCGTTCAGCCACCATTTGCAGCAGCATATTGCCGCTGTCGTGGCCTAAGGAATCGTTTATTTTGGCAAAACGGTCCAGGTCAACCAGCAGCACAGCAAAGTGCGGAAAACGACTGCTGCAACTAAAAAATGCTCTGTCCAGATGTTCCAGAAACAAGGCACGGTTAGGCAGTTGGGTCAGAGGATCTCTGGTGCTGAGTTTACGTAGCTCACGTTCATTCAGCTTACGATTGGTCACATCCGAGAAGATCGCCAGATAAAGTTTGGGTTCCAGAGCACCTTTACCAGACAACAAAGTAATAGCTAACGACAAAGCAAAGCTGTCGCCATTGGCTTTTTTACTCCAGACTTCACCCCGCCAGAAGCTGAATTGTTGTAACTGCTGCACTATGGTTTTCAGCAGTTCAGTCTGATGTCCTTGTGCTGTGTAAAGCTGTAGGGTTTTACCTTCAATTTGAGCTGGCGCAAAGCCGGTGATCTGACAAAAGGCCTGGTTTACTTTTTCTATCCGCAATTGCTCATCGCCTAACCAGACTGCATCCTGCGTATTGTCGAACAGGGAGCTTATCATCAGTTGCTGTTCCATCGCCTGATGCAAACGATACTGGTGTTTTTTGTAACGCCATAACAACAAAGCCAACATCAGGACTGAAGCAAACAACATCAACCAGAGCCAGCTTTGTTGGATCCACCAGTAGCGGTTAAATTGCAGTTGGTAGTCACCCACCCGTTGCCAGCTCAAGCCATCCTGACTGGCTTCGATAGACAACAGATAGGCAGCACTGTTATCCAGCCACAATTTGAACTGGCGTTGAGGGTAGGTCAGCATCACTGGCTGGGCGTTATCCAGACTGTAACGGAAATAATTCCATTGCTTACCTGCAGTAGGGTAATGGCTTACACGAAACTGTAGCTGTGGGCCCCAACTGTCCAGCTGCAACAAATGGTCCTGCTGTTTTAATCGCTGTCCATTTTCTGCAATGAGTTCAAGACGCAAAGGATTTGCTATAAAGCTGCTTTTTTGTTGAGCCAGCGGCAGTTGGTAATGACCTATGGAGCTGTTGATATGCAGTTGCTGATCCACTACCTGAACCTGAAAGGGGTTCAGCTGTTCTGCCTGATTCAGTTGCCATTGCAGCAGAGACTTATCGGTCAGATCCAATAAACTCAGGCGTTGTCTGGACCAAAGCCAAACCTGCTGGTCCTGCTTTAGCATATGCTGTTGTTGCCAGGGCACCTGCCATTTGTTTTGCAGTACCAGCGTCAGCTTAGAATTGTTTTGCTGAGCTTCATAGTGGTAAAGCTGATCCGGCGTTAGCAGCCATAACTGTTGTTGCTCCGGCACTATATCCAGTATTTGCCTTGCATCCAGACAGGGAGAGGAGGCGCAGGGGCTGATGTCGTAAGTACGCAACTGTTGATCAGCCAGTTGGTATGAATACAACCTGTTGCTGCCAGAGAGCCAGAGTTGTCCGGACTGATAACGTACTAAAAACCAGCTGGCCTGGTCGGTCAGTAAAGTGGATCCAACCGAAGCCTGCTCCCATTGCCAAAGTCCCTGATGCGTCAGATACCAGAATTGCTCATCCGCCAGAGTCAGATCCAATACGGGCTCTTCTTCCACTGATACCCAGTTGGCTGTGCTGTCGTTATAACGCCAGATTTGCTGATCAACCCAAACAAAATACTGTTGCTGGTACCAGAATTTTTTCACCTGCTCCAAAGCAAAAGGAAAAACCAGTACTGGCTTGTTGTTTTGTTCTGGTGTTACCTGAGTTAATTGCTGTTGTTCCAGTTGCCAGCTTTGGCCTTTGTGATCCAAGACGACAGACTTACCTCTGGCTTGCACTTCTAAAGCAGAAGATTGCGCCAGAGCTAAGGCACCGCCCGGGTCGGCCAGCCAGATATTCTGGTGCCGGTCGGCAAACAGCTGAATCCAGGGTTGAGCCAACTGCTGTGTTTGCCAGCTTTGGCTGTCATGCTGATAGAGGTAAAGTTTTTGAGCCGATAACAGCCAGACCTGGCCTAATGGATCAACTTCAAAGGCTGTGGCGTAAAAGTGCTCTGGAGTTTTTACCAGTTGTAGCTGTTGTTCTTTTAACTGATAAAGTGTTTGATTTTGCGCCAGCAGCCATAGCTGTTGGTCCGGACCTAAAGCTAAATCGGTTTGCTGGGGTAAATTCACCGGATAATGTTGCCAGCTTTGATCGACTAAATCATAGCGGGCTAATTTTGCATCTTTGGACCATAACCATAAGTAGCCGCCATCACTGACGCCCTGAGCCCAGCCTGCTGCTGTACTGCTACCGCGCCACAATAACTGGGCATCAGTGGATTCAGCCGACCATTGCCAGATTTCCTGTTCTGTTAAGATCAGTGGGGTGGATCTACCGGATAAAAACAGCGCTTTAATTGGGGCTTTGCTTTGCCAAATCTGGCGAAACTCACCACTTTGTTGTTCAAATAACCAGAGCTGATCAACACTGGCAAGCCATAATTTATGCTGATCCAGCGTCAGCAATTGCACCAAAGCCTGAGTTTGTAATTCGGCAGGTAAAGTGTAAGATCGGTGATCATGACCATCAAAGCGGTGCAGTTGGGTACTGGTGCTCCACCATAACAGGCCTGATTTATCCTGAGTAAAAAGTTCTATGGCCAAATGCTGCGACTGACGCGAATGCACTATAGGTTGCACTTGCAAATAAGCTTGCAGACCAGCGCTGCTGCAAGCAAGCCAAAGCGCCAGACAAAATTTTAGGCAACGCAGCAGCATCTGAATCTATTCCCTGGATAATTTTTTATTAAAAATACTGATAAATCAGCAGGCTGAGTATCACTATAGCTCTAGGATTCAGAGCTTGGCAAACTCAGGCTCTGGCGCCTGCATAACCCAGCTGACGCCATGATTCATAAACAAATACCGAGACCGCATTGGACAGATTCATAGAACGGCTGTCTGGCGTCATTGGAATACGTAACCACTGCTCTTTTGGTAAAGTGGCCAGCAGATCCGCAGGTAAACCCCGGCTCTCAGGGCCAAATACTAAGGCATCTCCTAACTGGTACTGCGCATCACTATGATGATTGCTGCCTTTGGTGGTACAGGCAAAAACCCGTCCTGGCTGAACTTCCGCTAAAAAGGCTGCAAAGTTCGCATGACGTTTCACATCAGCAAATTCGTGGTAGTCCAGGCCAGCTCTTTTTATGCGTTTATCGTCCCAGGCAAAACCCAGCGGTTCAATTAAATGCAGGCGAAAGCCTGTATTGGCACAAAGGCGGATAATGTTGCCGGTATTTGGCGGGATTTCAGGTTCGTATAACACTATGTCCAGCATGATGATTTCCAGTATTTGAAGCCCGGTGAGTGTATCAAAATTGGCGTACAATGCCTATGGATGCAGATGATGAAAGAGGCCGGCATGAGCACCTTGAATACACAAAAGAACCAAAGCACAGATTATCGGCTCTGGGTTAAGCGTTCTGGTTATCTGACCCTGACCATCGCATTCACTATCTTAGTGCTGAAGTTGTGGGCTGTGATAGTCACGAATTCCAGTTCTGTGCTGGCGTCATTTACCGACGCATCACTGGATTTATTGGTGTCGGTATTAAATTTTTCAGTATTGAGTTACGCACTGCGTCCTGCGGATCAGAACCATAGTTTTGGTCATGGTAAAGCCGAAGCAGTGATGGCCTTGTTGCAGGCGGCTTTTTTAGCCGGAGCCGCTTTGCTGTTATTCACTCAAACGGTGAGCCGTTTTCATCAAACCGGTATGGTGCAGCAACTGGCTTTTGGTATGTGGATCACTGTGCTTTGTGCTGGCTTAACTTTAACTCTGGTGCTGATCCAGCGCTGGATTATCCGGCGTACCGGTTCTTTGGCGGTAAAAGCTGATTTATTGCATTACCGCAGTGATTTACTAATGAACCTGTTGGTGCTGGTAGCTTTGTTTTTGACCAGTCAGAGTTTTTTATGGGTAGATAATCTGGTGGCCACACTGATTTGTGGTTATTTACTCTACAGCGCTGCAGTGCTGGCTAAAGAAGCCTTGCAGCATTTATTGGATGAGCAACTGCCTGCTGAACAATTGCAGCGTATCAAAGACACAGTATTGGCCCAAACCGAAGTGCTGGCGGTCGAACAACTGAAAACCCGCCAGGCCGGGCCTGCGGTATTTATTCAACTGCGGCTGGTGTTGCAGGATGATTTATCTTTGCTGGCCGCTCACGCCATAGTGGATAGGGCCGAGCAACAACTGATGGCCTTGTATAAGCAGGCGGAAGTCATTATTCATGCCGAGCCTTATTCATACTCCGAATTGAAGCGAAAGTGATGATTATCAAAGTCCAAGCTGAAGAAAAAACCGATTTAGTTCTCTGAACAATGGGTTACGCAGTGCATCGCTTTCAAAAATAATTTCGTGCAAGGCGCCTTCAATTTTCACTAACTCACAGTACTGCTCCTGATGTTTGTCCTGATAGCTTTGATGCATCTGGTTATCCACCACAGGGTCTGCTGTGGCCTGAATAAGCAGCTGTGGTAAAGACAAAGCCGGCGCTTGCTGTAGTTCTTCAATTGCAAGCAGAGCCTGTGCCAGCCAGCGGCAGGATACTCCGCCTAATTGCAGTTCAGGCTGCTCAAGATAGAGTTGTCGAAACTGCTGATAACGTACCTGGCTGTGCGTCAGATGATTGCCGGTAAAAGGCTTGTCTTTATAGCGGGATTGACCCGGAAAATACCAGTTTTGCGTACTGCACAACCTGTTTAGTCTTGCCATCAGGCGGGCAAAAGGCTCAGCTATTGCTTTTGGTAAAGGATGGCTTCGAATACCAAACATAGGGGAGCAATACACAGCACCGATAAGCCCATGCTGTGCATACTGCTGCAGATAACGGCATAAAATGGCGCTGCCCATTGAATGAGCCAGTCCCAGCAGCGGTGCCTGTTGCTGCGGCAGTATATGGCACTGTAACCAGAGTGCAAAATCCTGCACATAATGCTGGAAGTCCGCCACGTCGCCTAAATGCCGATCCGGATTGAGTCTGTCAGACAAGCCCTGACCTCTGTGATCAATCAGATGCACAGTAAAACCGGCCTGATATAAATCAAAACAGAATTCCTGATACTTCTGGCTGGCTTCAATCCGTCCTGGTGACAGCACTATTTCAGCTCTGGGCTTTGGATGGCGAAAACTGCTGTAACAAAGCCGGGTTTGATCAAAACTTAAAAAAGACTGATGCTGGCCTTGTTGCCAGAATTGCTGCAAAACGGGCAATGCTGATGCCAGTTGCTCTTCGCTAAAACGGGCGGACAAAGGGGGAAAGCGGGATTCAGGCAAGGGGTCGTCCTTCGTTGCTCAAAGGTAACAAAATGCGGATCACTAAACCGCCGGTTTCAGGCACTGTAGCACTAATGCTGCCCTGATGTTGCCGTATGGCTGAAGCTGCAATAGCCAAACCAAGGCCTGTGCCATTCTGGTGTTCACGCACTGCGGACACCCGGTAAAAAGGTGCAAAAATTTGCGATAAGCTCTCTGCTGGCACGCCAGGCCCCTGATCCTGAATCAGTAATTCCAACTGGTGTTCGTGCTGTTTCAGTGTACATAAAATCAGGCTTTCTGCCGGACTGTATTTAATGGCGTTACGCAGCACGTTTTCAATGGCACGACCCAATAAACGTTGATCGGCATCCAGCCAGCACTCTTCAGGAGCATTCAGATGTACCTGCTGTTGTTTAGCATCGGCTTCGAGCTGATTCAGTTCAATAATGGCATAAAGTAACTCAGTTAAATCCAGTTGCTGTTTTTCCAATGGGTATTGACCTGCGTCCAGCCTACTGAAGGTTAACAATTCATCCAGCAGTTGATCCAGTAATTTCAGTTCCATTTCAATACGTTGTAACTGAGGATGATCCCCTTGTCGTTGTTGCAATGCCAGCGCCAGTTGCGATCGGGTCAGGGGGGATCGTAATTCATGCGACACATCCCGCAATAAACGCTGCTGGTTATGGATCAGGTTTTCTATCTGAGCGGCCATGGTATTAAAACCCCGGCCTAAATCACCCAGTTCATCTTTACGGGCGGCCAGAGCTGTGACCCTGTTGTCCAGCTCACCTTGGGCAAATTTTAAATGACTGCTGCTAAGCTCGCGCAAAGGTCGTGTGATGGACAAGGCCAGAATTAAGCTGGCAACGGCAGAAACGGCCAGCAGTAAGATCAGTAAAAAGCCTTCCGGCAGTGTATGCAGTTGCCACCAGGCTTGTTCAGGCCGTTGTTTTAGCTGAAATAAGGCGACATTTTTATCCGAAGCCACGATCACTAATGGCCCCATCACAAAAGTATTTTTATACACCAGCATACGAGGCCTGTTGAGTTGCGATAGCTCAGTCAGCCAGTTCGGGTCGAAGTTTTTTGGCAAGGCCTCTGGATTCAGCAACTGATTATTGTCTACATCGACCATCAGCCAGCGGCCTTTGTATTTGCGTTCCAAATCCTGTTGTAATCGGGTGAGATTGGCAATTGGCTGAAAATGTTCTTTCAGATGCCTGAATTGTTCTGCCACAGGGTGGGGTAAACGCCGTATTTCCGTTTGTTCAGGCCAGCCTCTGGCCAATAAAATAGCGCCAGCTACAGCCACAGACAAGACCAGCCAGAACCATAAAAATATGCGGCCAGCCAGATAATTTACCGGGTTACAGCGCGACCAGTTCATCAGTTCTCACCCTGAAGTAACAGATAACCTAAACCTCTTAAGGTCTGAATTTTTTCACCTTCATCATACTGAGCAATTTTTTTGCGGATATTGCTGATATGCATATCCAGACTGCGATCGTACAGCTGTAGTCTTTTCCCTAAAGCCAGTTGGCTTAAATCTTCTTTACTGACCACATCACCCGCATGGCGCATTAACAACTCAAGAATTTGATATTCGGTGGCTGTTAATACCAGTGGGTTATCCAACACAGAGATTTGGCGTTTGGCGCTATCGAGTTTCAGCTGATTCACCTGCAAAGAACTGGCTTGGGGTTGTTGCTGTTGTTGTACCAGCTCGACCCGGCGCAAAATAGCTTTAATGCGCGCCACCAGTTCTCTTGGGCTAAAAGGTTTTGCCAGATAATCATCAGCACCCAGCTCCAGACCCACCACCCGGTCTATTTCATCCCCCCGGGCTGTTAACATCAGCACAGGGCAATAGCTGTGCTGGCGCAATTGCTTCAGCACAGTTAAACCGTCCATACCGGGCAACATAATATCTAACAATACCAATTGAAAGGCGTTGGATTTGGCAAGTTCAAGACCTTCAGGCCCCTGATGCACAGCCGTAAACTGATAACCATCCAGCTGCAGGTATTCCGCCACCAGTTGGGTCAGAGCTACATCATCATCAATCATCAATATAGAAGTCATTTCAGCTCCGGGCTGTTTTTTTGCCAGTGTAAAAGACAAGGCCATCTTGTTGCAGTCCTTTACACAACCTTTACGTTGGCTTTGCGCTGCTTTGCATTCAGTGTCGTAAGCTATCACTGTCGCAATACAGCCCAAACGAGGAAAGACACTATGAAACATTCTACAGTGATTGCATTATTATTCAGTGGTTTAGTTGCCGCAACCAGCATAAGCAGCTTTGCAGGTCCAGAACGAGGTCATCAAGGCCATGGCCCGGCAGCAGGCTTCCATATGAAAGCCTTAAAAGGCCTGGATTTAACCGAAGCGCAAAAAACACAGATCAAAACTCTGATGGAACAACACCGGGCCACTATGCCAAAACGTGGTGAAGCAAAACCAGAAATGGAGCAGTTAAAAGCGCTGGTACAAGCTGATCATTTTGACGAAGCAGCGGTACGGGCTTTATTAGAGTCCAAACAAAAAGACAGACTGGATCACGAAGTGGCCCGTGCCAAATTACAGTTTGAGATCAATCAGGTACTGACGGTTGAACAAAAAGCTAAACAGGCAGAACGCCAACAGAAATGGCAGGAAAAAGCCAAAGCAAAGGCAGAAGCCAGAGCTGAAGCCAAGTCTTAATTTGTAGTCTTAGAAAACGGCAGTCTGCTTAACAGGCTGCCGTTTTTTTATGGAGGGGGAAAAGGCTTACTGATCAGACGCAAGATTGTTTTCTGCTTTCCTAAAACCCACGACACTGCTACCTTAGCGGCTTTTACAGTCTTGGGGTGAAGCGATGAAAAAAAGCCTGTCTTATCTGAACTGGAGTTTGCGGCGTTTAAAATGGAGCAGTCTGTTCAGTTTTTTGCTTGCAGCTGCCGCAGTAGCTGTCTTTGTCTGGTTTCCCAAATACACAGTGCAAAGTGATGGCTCCGATTTATTGCAGGTTCCCGCTGTTTTAAGTGGCATGAGCTGTGATGCAGGTGCAGATCGCAAAGGCATTATTTACTTAAAAAGCAGCTTGTCGACCGAATGGTTGCCGCTGCAGGACAGACAGGACTGCGACAATACCCAGCAGTTATATGGTTTTTTAAACAGAGAAAATCAGCTGATATTTTTTATTGAAAATAAAGTTGGCGACTTTTTAATCCATGGTATCCGCTCTGCGGCGACCAACAAAAAGCTGCTGTGGCCAGAGGACAACATTATTGTGATGCAAAAGTGGAATAGTCTGCCGCTGGTGCTGGCTTTTATGTTTTTAATCTGTGGTGTGATGTTCTGGCGGGCCTACGCTCAGCGCACTGAATTCTGAACGTCTTGTGGCTGCAATTGCTCTGTCAGCCATTGAATAAACTGCTCTACAGCAGTGGCTTGCACACTGTCGGCTTTGTAATGCAACTGATACTGGCCCCAGGGCAACTGGTAACTAAACTGACGCAAGGCAATCAACTGACCTGTAGCTACTGCAGGTCCGGCAATAAAATCATTCGACAATGCAAAGCCACTGCCACAACTGACGGCTTTAGTTGCCAATAACGCCAGATTGACATAACGCAACTGCAAAGCCGCAGGGCTGCGCAGTTGTTGATGCTGACACCATAACTGCCAGTCTTCTCCTGTTTCCGAACTGTACAGTGGGTAATCCAGTAGCTCTGCTGCTTCTGTGCCAGTTAATAACTGAAACTGGGCCGGTGCACAAACCGGGTACCAAAACTCAGTGCGCAATTGCCGGCTGACAAAACCGGCAGGGGCCGGCCAGGTGCCAAGGATCATATCGTATTGCTCGGCGTCGGCGTGGTGCGCCATAGAGGCCATATCCAATAAGGTGTCCAAATCAGGGTAACGCTGTTTAAATAATTCCAGCCGGGGTGCCAGCCATTCCACTGCAATAGAAGTTTGCGCCAGAATTTTTAACTGCACCGGAGGCTGATTTAATAAATGCTGAGTGACAGAGTTCAGCCGGACAAAACAATCCCGCACCACTGAATACAACATATCGCCAGACTGGGTCAGCTCTACACTTTTGTTTTGCCGCAGCAACAAAGGCTGGCCGATAAAATCTTCCAACTGCTTCACCTGATGACTAATAGCGCTTTGTGTGACAAATAGCTGCTCTGCTGCTTTGCTGAAGCTTTTTAGTCGGGCTGTGGCTTCAAAAGCCTGCAGTGCTTTTAGTGGAGGTAACATGGATGAGCTCAATTCATGGGTTGTTGAGTTTATATCATTTTAATTCATGCAATCACAGTCGCATACTCAACACATCAGTTTAAAAGCGGAGTGCATAATGAGTCAGATAGGTGGTCAAACCAAACAACAGGCGCTGGACAGCTTAAGCTCAATGACGGCGGGCCTGTTGCCTGTTGGGCTTGCGGAATACCAGTCCCGGATCAAAAAAGCGCAGCAACTGATGCGTCAGCACGGCATAGATGCTTTGTATCTGAATGCCGGCACTAATTTAAGTTATTTCACCGGCACAGTCTGGTATGCCAGCGAAAGGCTAGTGGGGGCCTTGCTATTTGCAGAAGGGCCGGCTGAAGGTGAACTCTTGTATATCAGCCCTGTGTTTGAAATTCCTACGCTCAGCGGTTTTCAGGTGGTGCAGGGTGAAGTGCGGGGCTGGCATGAAGATGAAAACCCGTATCAATTAATGCTCAATGCCCTGAAGCAATGTTGCAATAAGCCAAAGCCAGTGCTGGCTTTGGATGACAGCAGCGCATTTTTTATTTTCGAAGGCTTACGTCAGGTCAATCCGGAGCAACAAATCCTCAGTGGTAAGGTTATTACTCAGGGCTCTCGATCGCAAAAATCAGCGGCTGAACTGGCTATTATGCAGCGGGCTATGGATATGACTTTGGCAGTACATAAAGCCGTCGCCAGTATCTTGTATGAAGGCATCAGCACCTCTGAAGTGGAAGCCTTTATCAACGAAGCACACCGCAAAGTAGGGGCCAGTGGCTCGTATTTTTGTATTGTGTTGTTTGGACCGGATTCGGCGTATCCGCATGGCGTGAAAACACCAAAAAATCTTGAAAGCGGCGATATGGTGTTAATAGATACAGGTTGTCGTTTATTAGGTTATGTCTCTGATATCACCCGCAGTTATGTCTTTGGCACTCCTTCAGAACGTCAACGCGAAATCTGGGCAGTGGAAAAAGCCGCTCAGGCCGCCGCTTTTAATGCTGCAAAGCCTGGAATGGCTTGTGGTCTGGTGGATGTTGCTGCACGTGAAGTGATAGAAGCTTTTGGTTTAGGGCCGGATTATGCACTGCCCGGTTTACCGCACAGAACTGGCCATGGTATAGGCATGGATATTCATGAAGGGCCTTATCTGGTGCGCAATGAACAGACTTTACTGGCGCCAGGTATGTGTTTCAGTAACGAGCCTATGATCTGTGTGCCGGGTGAATTTGGCGTGCGGCTGGAGGATCATTTTTACATGACAGCTGCTGGCCCTCGCTGGTTTACAGAACCTGCAGTCAGTATTGAGCAGCCTTTTGCTTAATACTGCATAAACCAGCCGTGTCCGGCGGCTGGTTTTACCTTTGGTTGTATCCGGTAACTTTTGCCAACCTAACCATTACAAATGGTCACAGCCTCACTTTTTCTTGCCCTTAGACTCAAGGCAGCAAAAAGGAGATCGATGATGCAGCGTTTGGCTTTCGTAATGGTTTTTAGTGGGGTGTTCCTTTCAGGCTGTGATGTGGAGCTGATATCAGCTAAGGACAAAGCCTACAATTTTAATTTCAACTCAGGAGCTCAGGGCTGGACCGCTGGCTTTTCAGATTATCCTGCCGACAATGCAGCTATTTACCAGTTGGAGTCGGGGATCCGCACTTTGCCTGGTGAGACATCAGCTAATGGCTTTTACCTGTCTGGTATGAATCGCAGTGATGATTTGTTTATGTTTCTGAAAAACCAGTTTTCCGGGCTGGAACCTTCCACTAAATATTACGCCAGGGTTCGTCTGAGCTTTTTATCCAATGCCGGTGTTGATTGTGCCGGAGTAGGGGGCGCACCAGGTGAAAGCGTTTATCTGAAGTTTGGTTACGGCGACAAAGAACCCAAACAAGAGGGTTACTATTTAAACCTGGACAAGGGGCAGCAGTCACAGTCAGGCAGTCATGCCAAAGTGATAGGCAATGTTGCCGCCCAAGGTGCAGCCTGTGATGGTTCTGCATTCGCTGAAAAAACAGTCCAAACCACAACCAGTCAGCGCATTCCTTTATACAGTGATGGGCAAGGCAAAGTCTGGGTTTTTGTAGGTACAGACTCAGGGTTCGAAGGCTTAACCTCGTTGTATTACAAAAGCATCGAAATTGCGCTCGAACCCTTTTGAACGCAATTCAGTTTCCTGCCGGCCAGATGGAAAGATGTGCCATCTGGCTGGTTTTTTTTATGGCTGAGCAGGGGGAGAACAAAATCCCCTATTCCATGTTCAGTTCTTTTAACTTACGGGTCAGAGTATTTCGGCCCCAGCCCAAACGTTTAGCTGCATCTTGTTTATGACCATGGGTGTAATGTAATGCCTGTTGCAGCACTATTTTTTCAAATTCAGGCCCTGCTTCAGCCAGAATGTTTTCTTCACCGGCATTGAGTTTTTGACTGACCCAGGCCGCTAACGCATCTTGCCAGCTTTGTTGACCGCCAGTTGTGGAGCTTACTATGACTTTAGGTGCGCTGGTGAGTTCAGGCGGTAAGTCGGATAACAGCACTTGTTTGCCACTGGCCATCACTGTTAACCAACGACAGCTGTTTTCCAGTTGGCGCACGTTACCAGGCCAGTCGAGCTGAGCTATAAATTTTTCGGTCTCAGGCGCCAGATTTTTTGCTTCCACATTCAGCTCACGGGCTGCCTGCTGCAGGAAATGCTGCGCCAGTTTGGGAATATCCTGTTTGCGATCTTTCAGTGCAGGAATTTGAATGCGGATCACATTCAGGCGATGGAATAAGTCTTCGCGGAACTTGCCTTCAGCCACCAGTATTTCCAGATTCTGGTGAGTGGCCGCAATAATGCGTACATCCACGCTGATGCCCTGGTGACCACCGACCCGGTAAAACTGACCATCAGCCAGCACTCTTAACAAACGGGTTTGCACGTCCAGCGGCATATCACCTATTTCGTCGAGAAATAACGTGCCACCATCTGCTTGTTCAAAGCGACCTTTACGCAAGTTGGCAGCGCCGGTAAATGCGCCTTTTTCATGACCAAACAGCTCAGATTCTATTAAGTCTTTTGGAATAGCCGCCATATTTAACGCAATAAAAGGCTGTTCTGAACGTGGGCTGTGTTTATGCAGTGCATGAGCCACCAGTTCTTTGCCTGTACCGGACTGACCGTTGATCAGCACGCTGATACTGGAGCGTGATAAGCGGCCAATAGCACGAAATACTTCCTGCATAGCCGGAGCTTCACCGATAATTTCCGGCACTTCAGTCTGTACTACAGCCTGTTGTTTTGGCTGTTTCGCCTGACTGTGCGCCAAAGCACGCTGAATAAGCGATACAGCTTCATTAATATCAAAAGGTTTTGGCAGGTACTCAAAAGCGCCTTTTTTAAAGGCATTGACTGCACTGTCCAGATCCGAATGCGCTGTCATAATAATCACAGGCAATTCAGGGGAGAGTTCCTGCAACTTGGTTAACAGCGCCATACCATCAGTGCCTGGCATCCGAATGTCGGATACCACCACTGTAGGTTGTTCATACTGCAGACGTTGCAACATCAAATCGGCAGAAGCATAACTTTCGCAGGCAATATCTGCCCTGGCTAACGCCTTTTCCAATACCCAGCGGATCGAATTGTCATCATCAATAATCCAGACTACTTGCTGCATTCTTCTTCTCCAGAGTTATTGAGCGGTAAATACAAAGTAAAAGCGGTTTGCCCCGGCCAGCTTTCGCAATCAATCCAGCCACCATGTTGATGGATCAGGGTTTGAGCTATCGACAAGCCCAAACCTGTACCACCAGGTTTGCCTGTGACCATAGGGAAAAATAAGGTGTCTTTAATTTCAGGTGGAATACCAGGGCCGTTATCTATCACTTTGACGGCTGCGACTAAGCGGTGACGACGACCATGAATGGTATGCTGATTTAAAATCCGGGTTTGTAAGGTGATTTGGCCACCTTCAGTCAGCACCTGCTGAGCATTGCCAACTATGTTCAGTAAGGCTTGTTCTATCAATTCGGGGTCAAATGAAAAGTCCGGAATACTCGGATCGTAATCGCGCACAAACTGCACCTGAGTCGGGTTATCCATTTGAGCCAGTTGGCTGACTCTTTCCAGCACCTGATGCACGTTAGACGATTTTTTATTGGGCGCTTTATAAGGCCCCAGCAAGCGATCCACCAGATTACGCAACCGGTCAGCCTGAGCAATAATCAGCTGAGTGTATTCTTTTTGATCCTCATTCAGCGACTCTTCCAGCAACTGGGCCGCACCGCGCAAACCCCCTAAAGGGTTTTTAATTTCGTGGGCTAAACCGCGGATCAATTCACGGGCAGCTAAGTGCTGGTGCTGTTGTAAACTTTCCAGACTGATTTTGCGTTGCTGATCCACCTGACGTAGTTCCAGCATCAAAGCTAAATGGGGCTGTTCAATCAGATTAACTGTGACATCCAGCAGAATATGCCGCCCATCCAGTAAAACTGCCTGCACATCACTGATGCCAAAACCCTGCCGGTTTTGCAGTGCGGTTAAAAAGAAACTGGAGGTTAAATCTGTGTATTGAAACAAGGTAAAAAAATACTGCTGCGCCAGTCGTTTTTCGCCCACACCAAACATTGCCGAACTGGCGGTATTAAAATACTGCACCTGTAATTGGCTATCCAGCACCAAAATGGCGGTACTGAGCTGATCGGTAAAGTCGGTGGTGGAAAAGTCCATCGTCTTTTGTTGTTGGGTCACTGCGCTCACCTGTTGCACCAAAATGGTGCTTTGATTTCACAGTGTACTGTAAAATCAGACGGATCTCCGTCAAAACGCACTATTTTGGTGTAGCTATTGTAGTTTTACGTAAATAAAAGGTTGTGACAGGACTTTCTGCAATTAGCTTGCCGTTTTGATCAAGGGCTTGAAGTTGAAGTTGATGTTCCCCCCGTTCAACGCCAAGTAAACGGAAGTTGCTACTTTGTTGCAGCGGGCTGTGCTGACTGTTATCCAGCACTAAACGTAATTTGTGGTGGTCGGCAAGTTCCGGGCTGACGTCGCTTTGTACTACCACTTCACCCTGATTGGAAATCACTGTGTCTTCTGCAGCTGGTGTCAATATGGTCAACTGATACAGTGGCGCTTCCTCAGTTAAAGAGGCAAGAGGGTCTATTTGAGTGGCTTGTTGTGGCTGTTGGCTTTGCAGTGATACTTTCAGTTCTATTTTTTTAGCCCCTGCGCTGGCTTTGTCTGAATACAGCGGAACGCCATTTTCATCAACACTGACATAAACCTGCTGTGCAAACAGGCTGGTGCAAAATGCAGTGGTGCAGAGTAAAACAAAAAACAGGATCAGCTTGTTCATGTAAATCCGGATTAGGGGTGCAGCTGTATTCACTCTAATCTGTCCGGGCGGGGATCTCAAATTCCAGCCAAAGAAAAACCCGCGCAGGCGCGGGTTTTCATAAGTCTACAGAGTAATTCGTGGATTACACGCTGTAGTACAGTTCATATTCCAGTGGGTGAACTGCGATAGAAACACGTTTGGCTTCAGCACGTTTCAGTTCGATGTAGGCATCGATCATCGCGTCAGACATTACGCCGCCTTTAGTGTAGATAGCGCGGTTTGAATCTAAAGCATCCAGAGCTTCGTCTAAAGAACCACAAACCTGAGGGATCAGTGCTTCTTCTTCTGGTGGCAGGTCATACAAGTCTTTATCCATGGCATCGCCTGGGTGGATCTTGTTCTGAATACCATCTAAACCAGCCATTAACTGAGCGACGAAAGCTAAGTAAGGGTTAGCTGCCGGATCCGGGAAACGCACTTCGATACGACGTGCTTTCGCACTTGGTACCAATGGGATACGGATAGAAGCTGAACGGTTACGGGCTGAGTAAGCCAGCATCACAGGAGCTTCGAAATGTGGCACTAAACGCTTGTACGAGTTGGTAGAAGGGTTAGTGAAGGCATTGATTGATTTAGCATGTTTGATGATACCGCCGATGTAGTACAGCGCAGTTTCAGACAAGCCAGCATATTTATCACCAGCAAACAGGTTGACACCATCTTTTGCTAATGACTGGTGACAGTGCATACCTGAACCGTTATCGCCTACTAAAGGTTTTGGCATAAAGGTTACAGTTTTGCCGTACAGGTTAGCTACGTTGTGGATCACGTATTTCAGAACCTGAATTTCATCCGCTTTTTTAGTTAAGGTATTGAAACGAGTTGCGATTTCGTTCTGACCCGCAGTAGCCACTTCGTGGTGGTGAGCTTCAACTACCTGACCCATTTCTTCCAGCACCACACACATGGCGCTACGGATATCGTGGTGTTGATCTACTGGTGGTACCGGGAAGTAACCGCCTTTGATACCAGGACGGTGAGCTTTGTTACCGCCTTCGTATACTTTATCTGAGTTCCATGCAGCTTCTGCTGAATCGATAGCGAAGAAAGCAGTAGACATAGTGTTTTTGAAACGCACGTCATCAAACATGAACCATTCTGGCTCAGGTCCAAACAATACAGTGTCAGCAATACCGGTAGACTTCAGGTACTCTTCAGCACGTTTAGCGATAGAGCGAGGGCAACGCTCGTAACCTTGCATAGTGCTTGGTTCGATAACGTCACAGCTGATGTTTACTGTCGTTTCTTCTGAAAACGGGTCCAGTAACATGGTGTCGGCCTGAGGCATCAGGATCATGTCTGAGTCATTAATACCTTTCCAGCCGGCAATAGAAGAACCGTCGAACATTTTGCCGTCTTCAAAGAAATCTTCGTTGATCTGGCTGACTGGAATAGTCACGTGTTGTTCTTTACCTTTGGTATCTGTAAAGCGTAAATCAACGAATCTTACGTCGTTCTCTTTGATAAAACTCAGTACTGTAGATGCAGACATGCATTCCTCCGGTTTGTGCTGTTGACGGGTGCGATAAAGCACCTGTTTTTATAATGCTGGCTTAGGCCAAAGCTTTGCGCTTTGTAATGCCATTCTTATGCCAAAGATTTATGGTGTTGATTTGTAACGACTTTCAGTTGTGCTGCTCCGCAATGATTCATGCCTGTGCA
Organism: Rheinheimera sp. A13L; assembly: GCF_000217935.1. GTDB lineage: Bacteria > Pseudomonadota > Gammaproteobacteria > Enterobacterales > Alteromonadaceae > Pararheinheimera. The sequence goes on along the minus strand of NZ_AFHI01000024.1, from coordinate 37,976 downwards.
TTATATTGGTGCAATGTTGCTTCATTGTGATGCAAAAGCCCCAGCCTGGTGCTTTTTCAAATAAACACGCCTTAAAATAGCAAGTTTCATCCTGTTGTCATTGAAAAGCGTTGAAATTCATCGTTTAGTTACAGTGGAGTAAAAATAAGCCGCTGCAGATCACAGTTATTTTTTCTTTCTGCGTAAAAACAGAGTAGAATACGCGCCCTTGAATTCGAACAACTTTTAGTCAATGCCTAGTAGTCAAGATTATGGTCAGCTAGTGCCACAGAGGAAATATAAATGAGCGGAACCGCTTCAGCGATCGAAAAACTGCGTAATGTCGCCATTATCGCGCACGTTGACCATGGTAAAACAACTTTGGTAGACAAATTGCTGCAACAGTCAGGCACTTTTGATGCCCGCGCTAAGTTGCAGGAACGTGTAATGGACTCTAATGCCCAGGAATCCGAACGCGGTATAACAATATTGGCAAAAAATACCTCAGTACGCTGGAACGGTTACCACATCAACATTCTGGACACACCAGGCCACGCCGACTTCGGTGGTGAAGTTGAACGTGTATTGTCTATGGCTGACTCTGTATTGTTATTAGTTGACGCTGTTGAAGGCCCAATGCCACAAACACGTTTCGTAACTCAAAAAGCTTTTGCTCACGGTTTAAAGCCTATTGTTGTTGTCAATAAAATTGACCGTCCGGGTGCACGTCCGGATTGGGTTATCGACCAGGTATTCGACCTGTTCGACAACTTAGGCGCAACTGACGAGCAGTTAGATTTCCCTATCGTTTACGCCTCAGCCATCAATGGTTGGGCGACTCTGGATTACAACGAGCCAAAAACAGATATCAACGATTTGTTCGCAGCCATTGTTGAGCACGTAGCTCCACCAAAAGTTGAATTGAACGGTGATACCCAGATTCAGGTGTCTCAGCTGGATTACTCAAGCTACTTAGGCATTATCGGTATCGGTCGTATCAAGCGCGGTACTTTAAAGCCTAACCAGCAAGTCACAGTGATTGGTGCCGATGGCAATAAACGTAACGCTAAAGTAGGTCAGGTTTTTGGTTACTTAGGTCTGGAGCGTATTGAAGCCACTGAAGCCAACGCAGGTGATATTGTTGCCTTCACTGGTTTAGGCGAGCTGAAAATCTCTGATACCATTTGTGCTCCAAACAATCTGGATCCATTGCCAGCTCTGCAGGTAGATGAACCAACAGTGACTATGACCTTCCAGGTCAATACGTCTCCGTTCGCGGGTAAAGAAGGTAAATTTGTTACTTCACGTCAGATCTTAGATCGCTTAAATGCTGAACTGAAACACAACGTGGCTTTACGTGTTGAAGAAACTGAAGACGGTGACAAGTTCAAAGTATCAGGCCGTGGTGAATTGCACTTAGGCGTGTTAATTGAAAACATGCGTCGTGAAGGTTTTGAACTGGCTGTATCTCGTCCTGAAGTGATCATGAGAGTGGAAGACGGTGTAAAAACTGAACCAATGGAAAACGTGACCATTGACGTTGAAGAACAACACCAGGGTTCTATCATGGAAAAAATGGGTGAGCGTAAAGCTGACCTGACCAATATGCAACCAGATGGTAAAGGCCGTATTCGTATGGACTTCAACATGCCAAGCCGTGGTTTAATTGGTTTCCGTACTGAATTTATGACTCTGACTTCAGGTACTGGTCTGATGTACCACAGCTTCGACTGCTACGGCCCGTACAAAGGCGGTACTATAGGTCAGCGTATGAACGGTGTATTAATTTCTAACGCTACAGGTAAAGCTGCTGGTTACGCCATTTTCTCTCTGCAGGAACGTGGCCGTATGTTTATCAGCCATGCTGAAGAAGTGTATGAAGGTCAGGTCATTGGTATTCACAGCCGTAGCAACGACTTAACTGTAAACTGCTTAAAAGGTAAACAGTTAACCAACGTACGTGCTTCTGGTACTGACGAAGCCATTAACCTGGTTCCGCCAATCCGTTACGCTTTAGAACAAGCTCTGGAATTTATCGATGACGACGAACTGGTTGAAGTAACACCAGCTTCTATTCGTATCCGTAAACGCCACTTAACTGAAAACGACCGTAAACGTGCTGGCCGTGCTGGTTAATACGTTGTTTTAGTTAAATAAAAACCGCCTCCGGGCGGTTTTTTGTTATCAGTATCCTCTAAAAAAATACAGCTCATAAAAGTCAGCAAAAGCTGAACAAATCCAAGTGTCAGGCTTTGTCAGCAAGCTATTACATCTGAACACTTCTTGGCACAATTAATCACTTCAGACAAAGGAACGGACTAAGCTATAGTGATGTCAGTAGAGTAAGAGATCCTGGATCATTTATTCAGAGTAACCAGCCACAGACTTTGTTGAACCAATAGTGTGGCAGGTGCAAAAAAGAAGAGGTGTGTTATGCGTTTTATGAAATCAGGTGTAGTGATACTTTCCCTACTTGCGATCAGTGCTGCGATGGCAGGTGAAGTCAAAGTGGAATACAAAGACTACAAAAAATTTACCGATATGAAACCAGCCAACGAAGCCCGTGGTGCTTTTGAAAAAAGAACTATGGCCAGCTTCGACAAAATATTTGCAGACTTAGCCAAAGAATTACCAGAAGGTTATAGCTGGAATGTGGTAGTGACAGATATAGATTTGGCGGGTGATGTGAATCATATGTTTACTCAGACAGGTCAACAGATCCGCGTGATCAAAGACATCTTTATCCCGCGTATTAATTTCAGTTACAGCCTGCTTGACCAAAACAAAGTGGTGGTCGCTGAAGAAAAAGATCTGAAGTTAAAAGATATGGGCTTTATGAGCAGAAGCAGCGTGAGCAGATCTGACCGTGCTTTTGAATACGAAAAGGTGATGCTGGAGCGTTGGTTTAAAGACACTATGACTCCTGCCGTTGCTTCACATCAGCAAAAAACGGCTAAATCAGATTAGCGATTTCTCTGTAAATGGCAACGGCCTCCTCCCGGCTTAACTGACCACTGGAGGCTGCTTTTCCTATAGTGCTTGTCACCCGAATTGAATCCTGCCGGGTTTCTTCTTTCTGGGGTTGCTCTTGTGGCAAGCTGGAAAAAGCCTGTTGAAATTTGTTTTGCTGTACTGCGGGCTCAAGCTCCTTTGCGAGCGAAGCTGCGGGATTTGCACGAGCCTGATTACCTGACAAGGCTAATTGTCTGGCTTCCAGTTTGATGCTGTCTAATGAAGTCGTTAAAGTGGCCATAGCGTACTCCTTCTCCTCTGTTAGAGTAGTGCAACGGCCTTTTTGCGTTAGAATAGTTTCTTATAAGCAGGTCAAAAAATGAGCTATTTTGTAATGGCCTGACGAAACTCAGCTAAGGTCTTGTGTAATAACTGAATTTGTTTGACCACCCGCTGCAAAGTTGCGGTATTAAATTGCTGAGTCTGACGCATAGCGGCAACTTGTTCAGCCGCTTCGCTTAAATAAGGCATAAATCTGTCGCTGCTGACCTGAAAACTTTTGTCATCAACAAAAATGCGTTGATATTTACCATGACCCTGCTGTTGCACTTCATCCAGTAGAGCGTCTGCATCCAAAGCTTTGCGGTACAACTCTTTTAAGTTCTGATCCAATTGATCCAATAATTGATCCACGACTTTGCCTCCAAAAAATTTTCCGCATTATGCCATAGCAGAGGCCAGAAACCGATTCAGTCAGCCAGCTTTTCTCTGCAGCTAGGAAAAGAATAGGACAGGCGGTTTGTTTTTCTTTTGATTTGTTATATTATCTCACTCCTTCAAAAACGGAGTGTCAATTCGTGTTAAGTCAGGTTCGTAGTACATTGGATAAAGTAGGCATAGCTATCACATCTTTGTGTGCTATCCATTGCATTATGCTGCCTGTGTTATTGCCCGTGTTGCCACTGTTGGGCTTAAGCGCCTGGCATAATCATGCCTTTGAGCAGATTATCCTGTTGATCACTATGGCCTTGGGTTTTATTACCTTGTTTGCTGGTTTCCACCGTTACCATAAAAAGATTTACCCTTTTTATTCGTTGTTTTTAGGTGGCTTTATCTATTGGCAAAAAGACATCTTTGGCCATGACTATGAACATTACATTCTGATTGTCGGTGCATCTTTTGTGGTGCTGGCGCACATACTCAATATTCGTTTGTGTAATCAGTGTCATAGCTGTGATAGCCACAAAGGCTGATCTTCTGTTGAACTGCTACCAGCTTCTGGCTTGCTGCGGATAATTACAAAAAATCCCATCTACTCCTAACTGCTGCATTTTTGCGGCAGTGACAGCATCGTTGACTGTGTAAACCAGTACTTTTAAGCCACGTTGATGTGCATCCGCAACCATCTGTTGATCAATAAAATCTTTATCACAATTCACTGACCAGGCGCCCAGTTCTGATGCAAAGGCGGCATAATCCAGCGGTAATGAAGCTGTTAAAGCGCCGGTTTTTAAATCTGGCCTCTGTGTTTTAATGTATTTTAGCAGAGGATGATTAAAAGAAGAAATAAGCAGTTTATCCGGCTCTGTGCCTAGTTCAGTTTCAGCTTTTTCGATCAGTTGTAATAACGCTTCTGCAGTATCGGCGCCTTTGAGTTCAATATTCAGCAGCGTTTGATTGTTCACCAGTTGCAGCACTTGCCATAAAGTAGGCACCTGCTGGCCTGAACCTGCGTCCAGTTGCTGCAGTTGCTTTAAGGTGAAATCCGACAAAAAACCTGTACCGTTGGTGGTGCGGCTGACATTCTGGTCATGGATCACCACCAGAGTATTTTCGACACAAAATACATCAATTTCAATGCCATCGGCCTTTGCCAGTAAAGCCTGTTCTATCGCCAGCAAGGTATTTTCCGGATAGGATCCGCTGGCACCACGGTGGGCAATAATCTGCATTTGTATTCTCCGTAACCTGAAGCAACACACAAATCAAAAGTTCAGATTAAAAAAAAGCAGAGCCAGGCTCTGCTTGATGTATTTAATCTTTCGAGACTATATCGGCAAAGGGCTCGCCCATTCGGGTGACCGCTGTTGGATATTGTTTGTCAGTAAATTCAATCTGACCAGCCTGGAACGCCAGGATCACTGTGGAACCCAGTTTAAAGCGGCCCATTTCTGCGCCTTTTTCTAAAGTAACAGCTTGTGGCCCTGTGGCAGGGTAAGTCCAGCGGAACACGTCTTTACCAGCAGGTGGCGTCACTGTACCAGCCCAGACAGTTTCTATGCTGGCCACTATAGTTGCGCCCACTAACACCAGCGCCATAGGGCCCAATTCAGTATCAAAAATCGCTACTACACGCTCATTACGGGCAAATAAATCCGGCACGTTTTCTGCGGTTAAAGGGTTCACTGAAAACAAGTCACCAGGCACATAAATCATTTCACGTAAGGTGCCGGTGATTGGCATATGAATACGGTGATAGTCTTTGGGCGCTAAATAAATAGTGGCAAACTTACCGCCAGCATAAGGCGCTGCCGTAGCCGCATCGCCGCCTAATAATGCCTGCAATGAATAGTTGTGGTTCTTCGCCTGAATCAACTTGCCGTCGACAATATCACCCAACTGACTGATAGCGCCATCAACCGGCTGACAAACGATATCAGCGTCGGTATTGATTGGGCGTATACCTTCTTTTAATGGACGGGTAAAAAATTCATTAAAGCTGGCGTAGTCAGAAGCCTTTTCAAATTGGGCTTCGGCCATATTAATTTTATAGGCCTTGATAAACAGGCTGATCAGTGCATGGCTGATAAAACCTAAATGCGCCGCCGCCAAATAGCCAACAAGACGGGACAACAAATGCTTTGGCATTGCATATTGCAATGCGATTTTGACTTTATCCATGGTGGATTTAAACCTCAGGGTTGAAAATAATTCGGTTTATCCTGCGCCATACTGAGCAGGATTTTATGATAACTGGCAAAACGTTCCGGGTGAACTTCACCAATACTGACCGCATGTTGCAGTGCACAGCCCGGGTCATTCAAATGTTTACAGTCACGGAATTTACAGCGGCCCAGCCAGTCTTTAAATTCCGGAAAACCCAAAACAATCTGGTCTGGTTCTAAATGCCACAGCGCGAATTCGCGGATACCGGGCGAATCTATTAAATCGCCGCCATCCGGTAAATGATACAAACGTGCTGTGGTGGTGGTGTGTTGGCCTAAACCTGAGTTTTCTGATACTTCGCGGGTTTCTACACCCAAATCAGGCAGCAGGTTATTCACTAAAGAGGACTTACCTACACCAGACTGACCGACAAAAATACTGACGCCTTGCTTCAGGTAAGAATCCAGCTGAGCTGTACCTTCACCGGTTTTAGCACTCAGTAATAAAAACTCGTAACCAATGTTCTGATAAATCGCCAGTTGCTGATCGACTTCAGCGCGCTGCTCTTCGGTTAATAAATCAATTTTATTCAGCAGTAACAACGGCTTGATATGCATGGCTTCGGCGGCTATCAAGTAACGGTCGACAATATTCAGTGAAAAAGCTGGCAAAACGGCTGAGACAATAATCATTAAATCTATATTGGCCGCTACAGGTTTTAAACCATCATAAAAATCCGGGCGCAGTAAAACAGACTCACGTTCTGCTACGGCCTCCACCACACCCTCTGGGCCACCGCCCGGTACTTTAGTTCGGCAGAATACGACTTTGTCGCCTGTGACTAAGGAGTTGATAGTGCGACGGATATTGCAGCGGAAAATCTGGCCTGAGCTATCTTCAATATCGGCATGTTGACCAAAACGACTGATCACTAAGCCATGTTCAGCTTCAGCCAATAAGTCTGAATCCAGCTCTTTTTTGTTGGTTTTATTCTGAGCCCGGGCTAAACGACGATCCTGATTGGCGGCTATACGTTGATGCTGGCGTTGATTAAGATGCTTTTTTTTGGTCACTGTGGCCTTGTGCCTTTACTGTCGCCTGACTGCGGCGGTTTTTACTTTGCTTAAGGCATAGTATGATACCGCTATTCGGGCAAGTTACAAAGCAGCAAAACTGGCTGCACTAATCAAAGGTATACAGCATGGCGAGCAACGACAATAATCTGGTGTGGATCGATCTGGAAATGACAGGTCTGGATCCGGAAAAGGATGTGATTTTAGAAATGGCCACTATAGTGACCGACAGCCAGTTAAATATCCTTGCTGAAGGCCCGGTGTTTGCTATTAAAACACCAAAAGAAGTTTTAGACGGCATGGATGCATGGTGCACTGAAACCCATGGCAAAAGCGGTTTAACCAAACGTTGCCTGGAAAGTGAAGTTGAATTAGCCGACGCTATGGCACAGACCATCAGCTTCTTGTCTGATTATGTGCCTGCAGGCAAATCTCCCATGTGCGGCAATAGCATTGGTCAGGACAGACGCTTTTTAGTCAAGTATGCACCGGAATTTGAGGCTTTTTTCCACTACCGCAATCTGGATGTCAGCACAGTGAAAGAGTTGGCCAGAAGATGGTATCCGGAAGTGACTAAGCTGGTTAAAAAGTCATCAAGTCATTTAGCTTTGGATGATATTCGGGAATCTATTGCTGAATTAGCAGTTTATAAAACACATTTTTTCAAAATTCCTGAATAAAATCTCTTGCAAAGGGCAGGGAATTTTGTAAAATGCGCGCCGCTTCGAACGAAAATTCAATTGAAGCGGTGTTTTTAGTAATCTTCTTTAATTCCAACGTAAAGAGCACAGATTACGAAAACAGGATGCGGGCATAGCTCAGTTGGTAGAGCGCGACCTTGCCAAGGTCGAGGTCACGAGTTCGAGCCTCGTTGCCCGCTCCAAATCAAATTGGTCCACCAATAACCAGTTTGAGACAAAAATCAGTAATACCCCTAAGCGGGCATAGCTCAGTTGGTAGAGCGCGACCTTGCCAAGGTCGAGGTCACGAGTTCGAGCCTCGTTGCCCGCTCCAAATTTCAATCTTGTTAAGTAATCAATTCACTCTATTCAAACACTACCCATGCGGGCATAGTTGTGTTGGTAGAGCGCGACCTTGCCAAGGTCGAGGTCACGAGTTCGAGCCTCGTTGCCCGCTCCAAATTTTATCGCTTTTCTGTTTCCAACTTAAATTCAAACTTACTCTTCTTTGTCCTGCGTCTAACTTGCTGCCTGATTTTATTACTGCTATCTTTGCCAGACTAAAACTTACAGGTAAGACCAGTATGAAAGCCATCAATAAACTTGGCCGTTATGTTGCCAAAATCAATCACTACTCGCCCTGGTTACGTTCACCTTTATTGACCTTGTTATTTGGCAAAGCAGTGAAGTTTGCCGGTACTGCTTCGGTGAAAGTAGATGTATTAAATTTCCAGCAAGCGCAGTTGAGCCTGGCGAATAAAACCAAGGTACAAAACCACATTGGTTCAGTGCATGCAGCTGCTATGGCTTTGTTGGGCGAGTCGGCCAGTGGCTTTTTGGTAGGTTTGCATGTGGCGGACGACCGTATTCCGTTGTTAAAGTCGATGCAGCTGAACTATGTCAAAAGAGCCACTGGCAAACTGGTTGCGACCACTTCGTTAACTGAAGAGCAGATCCAGTTTATCCGCGACACTGAAAAAGGCGACATCACTATTCTGGTGAAAATTACTGACGAAGTGAATGTGGAGCCAGTGATTGCAGAGTTTGTCTGGGCCTGGGTGCCAAAACAGCGTAAGTAGGGGATGGATGGTGGATTGCAGGCTATGCTTAATCTGCTAACGGAGGAGCCTATGCCTGCATCACCTTGTAACCGTATTTGTTGTTTAAACCACTCTGACGTCTGTTTAGGTTGTGGCCGTACTTTGCAGGAAATTAAAGACTGGCATACCGCCGATCGCACGCAAAAACTACAAATTTTACAAAATTCGCAACAACGTTTGACTGCCAAGCCCCAGTTTGACCTCAGGCATCCCGTGGTAAACCCTTCTGAATAACCCTTACTAAACGGTCAGTCTGGCGGCTTAATAAATTCTGTTGCAACAGACTTTTTTTCTGCTGTTGTAGCAAAGCCCACTGAATATGTTCCGCTACCAACTCTTCACTTTGCGGTAGTTGTTGCTGCAAAGCTTCAATAATGGCCAGATCATAAGGTGCATTACCCAAAGCCACAGCAATATTACGTTGCCAGCGTTGATAGCCTATGCGGCGAATGGCTGAACCTTGGGTGTAGTTTAGAAATTCGGCTTCAGTCCAGTGCCATAAATCCAGCAGCGATTTATTCAGCCACTGTGGTCTGCGCTGAAAGTCTTGCTCTTTAGTGATATCTGCCGCCCTGTTGACAGGGCACACCAGTTGGCAATCGTCGCAGCCATAAATACGGTTGCCCAGTAAAGGCCGGAATTCTTCCGGAATAGCGCCTTGCAGTTCTATCGTCAGATAGGAGATACAACGTCTGGCGTCCACAGTGTAAGGTGCTACTATGGCCTGAGTAGGACAGATAGTGATGCATGCGACACAAGTGCCGCAATCTTCCGAATTAGGTGTATCGACAGGCAGGGGAATATCAACCAGCAATTCACCCAGGAAAAACCATGAACCCGCATCCTGATTCAGCACCAGACTATGTTTGCCTTGCCAGCCCAAGCCTGCTTTGACTGCTAAAGGCCGCTCCAGAATAGGGGCTGAGTCCACAAAAGGCCGGAAACCCAAGGCCCCTAACTCTTTTTCAATGCGTTCGCCCAGCTGCTTTAAGCGGTTACGAATCAGCTTATGATAATCCCGTCCCAGCGCATAACGGCTGATATAAGCCATGGAGGGATCGGCCAGATTAGCGGCAAACTGCGCATGTTCTGGCAGATAGTCCATTCGTGCGCTGATCACGCGCAGAGTGCCTGGATGCAGTTCAGCAGGGCGGGCTCTTTTCATGCCATGCGCGGCCATATAGTCCATGTCACCGTGAAAACCAGCATCCAGCCACTGCTGCAATTTAGCTTCTTCCGAGGTTAAATCTGTATCGGTAATGCCTATCTGCTGGAAACCCAATTGCTGGCCCCAGACTTTGATTTGCTCTGCAAGATGCAGCCAATTGATGTCGCTGTTTGTAGTACTGAGGCTGTTGCTGGTCATCATAAAATCCGCTGTTTTTCGCTGCGCACTTTAGCATAAAAGCCAATCAGGATTTTGCTTTGCCTTTTATACCTCCCCAAAGTAATTGGAGTTGCAGCGAGGCGGCAAGTGATTGAGACCCCAGGAGCATAGTAGTCCTATGTGAAATTGGATTGAAGCGAGAACTCGCAGGTCTGCCAACCATCATATGCCACAAACTACTGGGGCGAGAGCTCACAGCCAACAAAGCTGCAGCTTCAAGTACGAAGGGGATAGAAAGAAACTGGCTGCTTTGCGCTGTTTTTGTTAGCATAGCGGCCAATTCATCTGCTGTACTTGAACAGCATGTGCGCTTATAAAATAGTTATGACTGAGATCACTCAGCTTAGGTACAGATGACAGCTCAAAGTTACACTTTTCACTTAACGGATGAAGCCGCTACTTTGGCATTGGCTGCCTTATTTGCCCCTCATTTACGGCAGGGTGCTGTGCTTTATTTGCAAGGCGATTTAGGTGCAGGTAAAACCACCTTCAGCCGCGGTTTGTTGCAGGCTATGGGCCATCAGGGCAATGTAAAAAGTCCAACTTACACTTTGGTTGAACCTTACACTATTGCTGACCAGCCCGTATTCCATTTTGATTTATACCGCCTGCGCGACCCGGAAGAGCTGGAGTTTATGGGCATCCGTGACTATTTCTCTAAAGGGAACTTGTGTCTGATTGAATGGCCAGAACGTGGTTATGGTTTATTGGCTGATGCCGATTTGGAGCTGAAATTACAGATTGATCAGAACCAACGCCAGTTGAGCGTGACAGCGAATAAGCCGGACGCTGTGGTATGGATGGACGCTATTGCCCTTCAGTGGAGTCAGGCTCAATGAGTCTGATAGTGCGGGTGTTTAGCCTGATGCTGTTGCTGCTATGCAGTCACAGCTGGGCAGTGAACAGTGTCAAGGGAGTGCGGATTTGGCATGCTCCTGATAACACCAGACTAGTGCTGGATTTAGCGAACGCACCGTCTCATAAAGTAAAACGCTTAAGTAACCCAAGCCGGTTGGAAATCGAACTGGCCGGTGTAAACAGCTTAAATATAGGTGCTGTTACTGGTGACTCGCCCTTAGTTAAACGTGTGTATGCCAGCCGCACTCCAAGTGCTGCCACAGCAGTAGTCATTGAACTGTCTTTCCCTGTCAGCGATAGCATTTTCTCTTTGCCACCTTCACCTCCTTATGGCCACCGTTTAGTTGTTGATTTAAAAGCTCAGGGGAGTGCTTCTTCCGCCAGTCAAGGCGCACCTGTGAGTTCAGCAAAACCTGCGCCTGTGGTGTCTCAGCCTGCTCAATCAGCAACAAGCAGCAGAGTCACTGGCCGAGATATTATTATTGCGATTGACGCAGGTCATGGTGGTCAGGACCCCGGTGCTGTTGGGCCTAAAGGTACCCACGAAAAAATTATTACTCAGTCGGTATCACGCCAGTTAGCAGCGATGATCAATAAACAGCCTGGTTTAAAAGCTGTGTTAACCCGTACCGGTGATTATTACATCCATCCAAATAAAAGACCTGAGATAGCAAGGCAAAAGCAGGCCGATTTATTAATCTCTATTCATGCTGATGCAGTGCAAAACCGCAAAGCTCATGGCGCTTCGGTCTGGGTGTTGTCTATGCGCCGCGCTACTACTGAAGTTGGCCGGATGCTGGAGCAAACTGAGCAGCATTCAGAGTTGTTAGGTGGTGTAGCTGAAGTTATCAAAGATTCAGCCAACGAACGTTATCTGGCGCAAACCGTATTGGATTTGTCGATGAACCATTCGATGGTGACTGGTTTTGAAGTGGCCAAAGAAGTATTGCGTGAAATGTCGACAGTGGCGCATTTACATAAAAAAGAGCCGCAAGCGGCCAGTCTTGCGGTATTAAAAGCACCTGATATTCCGTCAATTTTGGTAGAAACCGGTTTTATTTCTAACTACAACGAAGAGCGTTTACTCAAAGATCCAAATCATCAGCATAAGCTGGCACAGGCTATTTTCAGGGCTGTAAAAGGTTATTTTGAAAAATCACCACCGGCAGATTCATTATTTGCCGCACATAAAAATAACGGCCGTTCCGTGCCTACTGTGATGCCAACTGCACAAAACAGAAGTACAGCCGTTGCCAGCAGTGGTAACCGTACTCATAAAGTAAAACGCGGTGAGTCTTTATCCCGAGTGGCGAAACAGTATGGCGTCAGCATGGCGGAACTGCGCCGGCACAATAATCTGAAAAGCGACAATATTCTGATTGGTCAGGTGCTTAGGATCCCCTGATGCCTATTCAAATTTTACCTCCTCAACTGGCGAACCAGATTGCCGCAGGCGAAGTGGTAGAAAGGCCAGCTTCTGTCGTTAAAGAGCTGGTCGAAAACAGCCTGGATGCAGGTGCCGATCAAATTTTGATTGAGATTGAGCGCGGTGGCAGTAAAAAAATTCTGATCCGCGACAATGGTTCAGGCATAGCTGAAGCTGAATTAGGCCTGGCGTTAAGCCGGCATGCCACCAGTAAAATCAGTTCTCTGGATGATTTAGAACAAATTGTCAGCCTCGGTTTCAGAGGTGAAGCTTTAGCCTCCATCAGTTCAGTTTCCCGTCTGACTTTAACTTCCAAGCCTGCAGCTCAGGATAAAGCCTGGCAGGCTTATGCCGAAGGTCGTGATATGCAGGTGCAAATTAAACCAGCAGCTCATCCGGATGGCAGCAGTATTGAAGTGCTGGATCTGTTTTTTAATACTCCGGCGCGGCGTAAGTTTTTACGCAGTGATAAGACTGAATTTGCTCATATAGACGAGCTGGTCAAACGTTTAGCTTTAAGCCGCTTTGATGTCAGCTGGACTTTAATTCATAACGGCCAGACAGTTCGACAACTGAAAAAAGCCGAAAGCCGTGAAGCACAGCAAAAACGAGTTGCTGCTTTATGCGGTAAAAATTTTCTGGAGCAGGCTGCTTTTGTCGAAGTGGCGTACGACGATCTAAAACTCTGGGGCTGGGTGTTGCAACCTTCAGCCTGTAAAGAACAGCTACAGTGCCAGTACAGCTATGTCAATGGCCGTATGATGAAAGACAAATTGCTCAATCATGCGATACGTCAGGCTTATGGCTCTCTGCTAAGCGCTGAACAACAACCCGCTTTTGTGCTCTATCTGGACATTAATCCACGTCAGGTGGATGTCAACGTGCATCCGGCCAAACACGAAGTACGGTTTCATCAGGCCCGTTTAGTACACGACTTTGTTGCCTCTGCTTTAACCAATGCTTTGCTGCAGTTAGAACCACAACAACACAGTGTTGAGGTCGCAAGCACAACTGAACCAGCCGCTTTATCCAGAGCTGAAACTGCTGCACAGCAAAGAGGAGCTGAACAACGACAGCAGGCCGTAAGTGCACCCGCTTATGCCGCGCGACCTTCAGCTTATGCAGGTCAACCCTACAGACCTGCTGTGGCGCAACCTGTCGCACCAAGCTGGCCAGTTTTTGCTGAAAAAACTCAGCGAATGGAGCAATCAGATTCTGTTGTACTACGGGAAGCTCTGATAAGCCAGAATCGTTATCTGCTGTGCTCTGTTTCAGATCAACTATGGGTCATCGATATAGCTGCCAGCACAGCCAGCTTATGGCTGGAGCAAGGTGCAGATCCTTTGCCTCTGTTAATGCCGGTGCGGTTAACGTTGCAACAGGCAGAACAGCAGTTTTTGTTAAGCAAAGCGGATTTATTAAGCCATCTGGGCTTTGATTTTTTGGTCAATAACCAGACACTGATTGTCAGAGCTGTGCCTGCCTGGTTACGTCAAAGTGCGGTAGCGCAGTGGTTACCTTTGTGGTTGCAAGGCTGGTTGCAACAGCAGGACCATCAACTGCTAAGCTTGTTACTGCAGCAGCTACTGAGTTCCGCTCTGTTGCAGGCTGTAGTTTTAATCAAAAATTTCCCACTGTTAAGCCAGCAAGGGCCATATTGGCACGCTGTACCGCTGGATTTAACAGCTTCTATTCAGTTATTACAGGACTCAGATGGATCCTAAAGTTATTTTTTTAATGGGGCCTACCGCCAGCGGTAAAACTGCACTGGCGATTGATCTGTACAAAAGCATCCCGTCTGAGCTGATTAGTGTCGACAGTGCTTTAATTTATAAAGGCATGGATATAGGCACCGCCAAGCCAATTGCGGCAGAGCTTGCAGATGCGCCTCATCATTTAATTGATATCCTGGACCCTGCTTTGGCTTATTCTGCAGCTGACTTTCGTACTGATGCATTACGACTTATTGCTGATATCCACAGCAGGGGCAAAACCGCTATTCTGGTGGGCGGCACCATGTTGTATTTCCGCACTTTGTTGCAGGGTATATCGCCTTTGCCCGAAGCGGATCCGGAAATACGGCAACAGATAGAAGCAGAAGCTGCACAGCATGGCTGGGGTTATTTACATCAGCAACTGGCAGACTTTGATCCAGTGTCGGCGGCTCGTATTCACCCTAATGATCCACAAAGGGTAAACCGGGCTGTAGAGGTTTACCGATTAACAGGCAAGAGCCTGACGGAACTGACGGAGCACAAAGGTGAGCCTTTTCCATACCCAGTGCAACAATTTGCTATCAATCCAACAGATCGGTCTGAACTTCACCACCGTATAGCTGTCAGATTCCGGCAAATGTTAGATTGTGGTTTTGCGGATGAAGTAAAAGCTTTGATGCAACGTTCTGATCTGCATTTGGATTTACCTTCGATGCGCTGTGTTGGTTATCGCCAGATGTGGTTACACTTGCAAGGACAGTTGTCTGAGCAGGAGATGCTGGAGCAAGGTATTGCTGCAACACGTCAACTGGCGAAACGGCAATTGACCTGGTTACGCAGTTGGCCTGAATTAAATTGGTTAAAAACCGAAGACAAACAGGCAGAAAACTTGCAAGCCATTTTAACTTCGCTAAGCTAGTTGAAGATAATTGAAAAAAAGTTGTTATTTAACGACTTGAAAATAATATAATAATCCATATATAGAGAAACATAATTAGAAATAAGGAAAGCGAAAATGGCAAAGGGCCAATCGTTACAAGACCCGTTTTTAAATACTTTAAGACGCGAGCGTATCCCAGTCTCTATTTATCTGGTGAACGGTATTAAACTGCAGGGACAAATCGAGTCTTTTGATCAATTTGTGATCCTTCTTAAAAACACAGTCAGTCAAATGGTCTATAAACATGCCATTTCTACTGTAGTCCCAGCTCGTGCTGTCAATACTATGGCTAGCCATGGTACTGGTACAGGCGATATGGACGAGATGGAATAACCAGGAATTCTACAGCTTGTTTGACAGCGATATGGTGCCCGAGCAAGCGATCCTTGTGCATATCTATCTTTCACAAGACAGTGCCAGTGAAGATTTGCAGGAACTGGAGATGCTTGTTTCGTCGGCTGGAGTTGAATCACGTGCTGTGATGACTGCCAACCGTAGTACGATCGACGCCAAATTTTTTCTTGGTAGTGGCAAAGCGGCAGAACTAGCGCAAGCTGTCGCTGAGCTACAAGTTGATCTGATTATTTTTAATCACTCTTTAACCCCAGCTCAAACCCGTAACCTGGAATTGCTTTGTCAGTGCCGGGTTATTGATCGTACCACTTTGATCCTGGATATTTTTGCCCAGCGCGCCCGCAGTTACGAAGGTAAGCTGCAGGTTGAACTGGCTCAGCTGAAACATTTGTCGTCACGTTTAGTGCGTGGCTGGGATAATGCTGAGCGGCAAAAAGGCGGCATAGGCATGAGAGGGCCGGGGGAAACCCGCCTCGAAACCGACAGACGTTTACTGCGGGATAAAATCACGGCTTTGTTACTGAAGCTGGATAAAGTCAGTAAGCAACGCGAACAAGGCCGTAAAGCCAGGCAGCGTGCTGAAATTCCTGTGGTGTCTTTGGTAGGCTACACCAATGCTGGTAAATCTACTTTATTTAACCGCCTGACCAGTTCGGATGTGTATGCAGCCGATCAGCTGTTTGCTACTTTGGACCCAACATTGCGGCAAGTTAAACTGCAGGAGTTTGGCTCTATCATTTTTGCCGATACCGTTGGTTTTATCCGGCACTTGCCTCACGACTTAGTTGCGGCTTTTAAGTCAACCTTGCAGGAAAGCCGTGATGCAGACTTACAATTGCATGTGATTGATGTGGCCGACCAGCGTATGGCGGACAATATCAAGCAAGTGCAACTGGTGCTGCATGAGATTGACGCTGATCAGGTGCCACAGTTACTGGTGTTTAATAAAATTGACCAGACTGAGCAGCAGGCCCGTATAGAATACAACGAGCAGGCTGAACCCATTGCCGTATATATTTCTGCAAAGCAAGGTGTGGGTATCGAATTGCTGCTGCAAGTGATCCGCGAGCGTTTAGCTGATGATTATATGCAGCTGGATTTAAAGTTGCCTGCCGATGCAGCTGTGTGGCGGGCACGTTTACATGAATTATCAGCGGTTCAGACTGAATCTTTTACCGATCTGGGTGAAACTCAGGTGAGAATAGCGTTATCAAAAGCAGAGTGGGCACGTTTACTGAAACAAAGTGACGGACTGTTACAAAACTATATAGTCCGAACTTAGTTTTTTTATCGTCAGCCCTGAGCTTTTTTTGATACATTAGTTTCAATATCACAATTAGAGATGGAGTGAAGCATGGCTTGGAACGAGCCGGGCAATAACGGCAAAGATAAAGACCCTTGGAAACAAGGTGGTCGTGATCAAGGCCCGCCCGATTTAGATGAAGTCTTCCGCAACTTAAGCAAAAAGTTCGGTGGTATCTTTGGTGGCAATAAAAACAGCGGTAACAGCAACAGTAATAACAGTGGTGGTTCTGCCGCGCTGATATTGATACTGGTGGTTGCATTACTGGTCTGGGCTTTCAGCGGTTTCTATACCATTAAAGAATCAGAACGTGGTTTGATCTTACGTTTTGGTCAGTATCACTCAGAAGTGATGCCAGGTATTCACTGGAAACCCACTTTTATCGATACAGTGACGCCAGTTGATATCACCAGCGTTCGTTCATTACGTACTGATGGTTTTATGCTGACTCAGGATCAAAACCTGGTTCGTGTCACCTTTGAAATTCAGTACCGTGTGTTTGACGCCCGTGCTTACAAGTTCTCTGTAGTCGATGCCGACAGCAGCTTACGTGAAGCCACAGACGCAGCCTTACGTTATGTCGTAGGTCACTCTGTCATGGATGACGTACTGACGAAAGGTCGTGAAGTGATCCGTCAAAACACCAGAACCGAGCTTGAACAAATTATCTCTTTGTACACTATGGGTCTGGAATTAGTTGATGTGAACTTCCGTGATGCCCGTCCACCAGAAGAAGTGAAAGAAGCTTTTGATGATGCGATTTCAGCACAGGAAGATGAACAACGTTATATCCGTGAAGCTGAAGCTTATGCCCGTGAAATTGAACCACGTGCCCGTGGTCAGGTGAACCGGATGATGCAGGAAGCAGAAGCCTATAAACAACAAATTTTGTTAAAAGCTCAGGGTGAAGTGGCTCGTTTCGAGAAACTTTTACCTGAATATCTGGCTGCACCGCAAGTGACCCGTGACCGTATGTACTTAGAGACTATGGAACAGGTGTATGGCAACAGCTCGAAGGTATTGGTTGATGTGAAAAATGGTAACAACATTATGTATTTACCTTTGGACAAAATGATCAATAACAGCGGCGATACCAAAGCTCCTGCTATAAATCCTTTGTCGCCAAACAGCAGAACCAATAGTAACGATGGCAGAACTCCGGATCTGCGTCCTGAAGCAAGCCGTGCTGACAGCACCAGAACTGGCAGAGGTTAAGTGATGAAAAATTTAGTATTAGCCTTAATTGCTATCCTTGGTATTGTTGCAGTGTCTTCAGTCTTTGTTATCCCTGAAGGCGAACGCGGTATTGTGATCCGTTTTGGTAAAATCCAGCGTGATGACGCAGAACTGGTGCGTGTATTTGAACCAGGCCTGCACTTTAAAATGCCGCTGATTGAAAACGTTCGTAAGCTTGATGCCCGTATCCAGACATTGGCCGATCCGTCATCTGATCGTTTTGTAACTGCCGAGAAAAAAGACTTATTGGTTGACAGCTACGTGAAATGGCGTATTGCCGACTTTGGTAAGTATTTCTTATCAACAGGCGGTAATTTGTCTCAGGCTGAAGTGCTGTTAAAGCAGTATATCAACAACGGTTTACGTACAGAGTTTGGTAGCCGTACCATTCAGGAAATTGTATCAGGTGAACGTACTCAGTTGATGCAACGAGCGATGGAACAAGCTGCTGCTGGTGCAAAAGAATTAGGTATAGATATCCTTGACGTTCGCGTGAAGAAAATCAACTTACCTGATGAAATCAGTAACTCGATTTTCCAACGTATGCGTGCTGAACGTACTGCTGTGGCAAAAGAACACCGCAGCCGTGGTATGGAACAGTCTGAAATTATCAAAGCTGACGTGGATGCCCGCGTAACTATTATGGTAGCTGACGCTGAACGTAACTCCCGTACTGTGCGTGGTGAAGGTGATGCTTCTGCTGCAAAAGTTTATGCAGACGTGTACAGCAAAAACAGCGAGTTCTACAGTTTTGTTCGTAGTTTAGAGGCCTACAGAAACAGCTTCCAAAACAAAAACGATGTGATGGTTATTCAGCCAGACAACGACTTCTTCAAATATATGAAGTCGGACAAAGTGCAAAACTAAGCTGACAACAGCTGGTTTTCACTAAATAGAAAAGGCCCCGCGGGGCCTTTTCTATTTGAACTGCTTTCGGTTACTCTGGCTGCATCTTATGTAAGGATCTCTTTATGTATCAGCAGTTTTATCAGCACTTCTTAAAAGCCAACCCTGGTAAACAACATTTTGCCTGCCATTCCCACCACTATTGGCCTGACGTCACCCGTGATGCCACTTTGGCCTACTGGGATGACAGTGCCAGATTGGTGGACGACAAATGGGAGCTGGTGTTTGGTGAAAAGGTGCCGGCTGTACAGCAACATATAGCCCGTATTTTAAAGCTGCCTGAACCAGAGCAAATTGTGTTTGCGCCTAATACTCATGAATTTGTCATGCGTTTATTAAGTTGTTTTGACTGGTCCACCCCTTTGACCGTGGTCACTACAGACAGTGAGTTTCATAGCTTTCATCGTCAAATCAACCGCCTCTCTGAATTAAATACAGTTAATGTGATTCGGGTGCCCACAGAACCTTTTGCTACTTTGCCAGAGCGATTAGAAGCTGCAGTGGCTGCACAGCACACAGATTTGGTCTTTTTCAGTCAGGTGTTTTTTAACTCTGGTGTCGGTATCAAAGATTTAACAGCTTTGGTGCAGACGCTGGATAAAGTCACTGACGCTATGATAGTGGTCGATGGTTACCATGGTTTTATGGCAGTGCCAACTGATTTATCTGCTATAGCAAAGCGTGTTTTTTATCTGGCTGGCAGTTATAAGTATGCACAGGGTGGGGAAGGCTGCTGTTTTATGGCTGTGCCACAAAGTAGTGAACACAGACCCATCTACACAGGCTGGTTTGCTGAATTTGGTGAACTGGCAAAGGCCAAACAAGGCCAGGTGCAATACGCCAACAATGGTTATCGCTTCGCCGGTGCTACTATGGATTGCTCTGCTTTGTACCGTGTATTGGCTGTGTTTGATTTGTATCACCAGCAGCAAATCACAGTAGAAAAGGCACAGGCTTATATTCACAGTCTGCAGCAGGCTTTTCTTCTTCTGTTGGATGAGATGCAGCATCCACTGCTGAATCGCCGGCATTTACTGGATAAACAAAATCAGCAACAAGGCCAGTTTTTAACTTTTCGTTTTGCCGCCGAAGATGTCGCCCGTATTGCTTCTGCATTAAAACAGCAGGGCATTATGACGGATTACCGGGGTGACAGGCTAAGATTTGGATTCGCTTTGTATCACAATGCAACAGATTACAATTTGTCTTGTTTAAAGGATATTAGCTAAATGGCGGACTACTGGTGGGCTGCTTTAGGCTTGGTCCTGATCATTGAAGGTTTGGGCCCTATGTTTTTTCCGAACAGATGGCGTTCATACCTGCGAAAAATTGCAGATCAATCTACAGTGCAGATGCAACAGCTGGGTGGTTTTTTAGTGATCGCCGGAGTTTTACTGCTGATTTTCTTTGCGCCTTAAGCATTTTTTGCCCCTTTAGTTGTTGAAAAAGAACCAGAAAGAAAATATCTGGTTTTTTTTTCTCAATCGCGCTGAACTTTGGTTGTTAATTTGGTAGAATCCCCGCCTAATTTTTCTCCATGATGTAGGAACCATGGCCAAAAACGTTGTCGTACTCGGAACCCAATGGGGTGACGAAGGAAAAGGAAAAATCGTTGACTTGTTAACTGACAAGGCAAGCTATGTGGTGCGCTATCAAGGCGGCCATAATGCCGGTCACACGTTAGTAATAGACGGTGAAAAAACGGTACTGCACTTGATCCCATCAGGTGTTTTACGTGCAAACGTAAAATGTGTGATTGGTAACGGTGTGGTTTTATCCCCTGAAGCTTTATTAAAAGAGATGGCCATGCTGGAACAGAAAGGTGTTCCGGTGAAAGAGCGTCTGTTGTTGAGCGAAGCTTGTCCGTTAATCCTGCCTTTCCATGTGGCTTTGGATAAAGCGCGCGAAGTAGCACGTGGCGATAAGCCAATTGGTACTACAGGTCGTGGTATTGGTCCAGCCTATGAAGACAAAGTAGCGCGTCGTGGTCTGCGTGTAGGTGATTTGTTTAATCCTGAATTGTTTGCTGAAAAGCTGAGAGTTCTGATGGACTTACACAACTTCACTTTAACTCAGTACTACAAAGTGGATGCGATCGACTTCCAAACCACTTTAGACAATGCCTTAGCTATAGCTGATGTGTTAAAGCCTATGGTCGTAGACGTTACCGATTTACTGGATAAAGCCCGTAAAGCCGGTAAAGAAATCATGTTTGAAGGTGCCCAGGGTACTTTATTAGACATTGACCATGGTACTTACCCTTACGTGACTTCGTCTAACACCACTGCTGGCGGCGTCGCTACTGGTGCTGGTTTTGGCCCACGTTACTTAGACTATGTGTTAGGTATTGTGAAAGCTTATACCACCCGTGTTGGTTCAGGCCCGTTCCCAACAGAACTGGACTGTGAAGTCGGTGAACACTTAGGTGTCAAAGGCCATGAATTTGGCGCAACTACTGGCCGTAAACGCCGTTGTGGTTGGTTTGATGCTGTTGCAGTAAAACGTGCAGTGCAGTTAAACAGTATCTCTGGATTCTGCTTAACCAAGCTCGACGTTTTAGATGGCTTAAGTGTTGTCAAAATCTGTATTGGTTATAAAGCAGCTGACGGTTCTATCACTGATGTGCCTCCAATGGCAGCAGAAGGCTATGAAGTTGTCACTCCGGTCTTTGAAGAAATGCCGGGTTGGACCCAAAGTACTTTTGGTGTACAGAAGCTGGAAGAGTTACCAGTTCAGGCTCGCAACTACATCAGCCGTCTGGAAGAGATCACAGGCGTACCTATTGATATTATTTCAACAGGCCCGGATCGTATTCAGACCATCACGCTGCGTCATCCATTTGCCGTTTAATCTTCGGTAAAAAGAAAAAACGCTGCCATGTGCAGCGTTTTTTGCATTTTACTATCCTGTAAAATGCCTTCCAGGCCAACGCTGACGCGTTGTTCAAAAAACGGCAGGACAGCCGTTTTGCACAGCTTTAGCTGCCGAAGGCGAACGTCATGGATGATGTGAGTGAAAAAGGTTCCCGACCTTTTTGTTATCGGGGGGCATGAGCTATTTGCTCTGCGAACTAAACAGGATAAGCTGGTGTCAGAACACTGTCTTTTGCGATGGCCTGATTTTTGTATAGATTTTATCTAAGTGTATAAATATCAGTGGCTATAGCCCGGGGTAACTATGAAGTTTTGTTTTTTCGTTTTAAGTTCAGTCATTGCTCTGCTTGGCTTACCTGTCAAAGCGCAGGAAGTCACAGTAGTGCAGCTTTATACTCAGGATGAATTACTGGACTTAATCAAACAAAATAGTCACTTACAGCGGGTGCAAAAAGACGACTGCCAGCTGGTGAATGATATTCAGGCCAGAGCAGATGTGATGAAAGTGCCAGCCTATCAATTTTTATATGGTGATATGCTGGCCTTTGGTGTTTGTGTGAAAAAAGACGTTGAACGAGGTTGGGATTTAATGCAACAGGCTGCATCTCAGGGTTTACCTGAAGCACTGGAGCAAGTAGGGCGTTATTACCACATTGGTCGTTTTGTTCAGCAGGACAACAGCAAAGCTGTGTTATATCTGCGTGAAGCCGCAGGCTTGGGCAACTTAAAAGCGCAAATGCGTTTTGCTCAAATGCTGATCAAAGGCGACGCCAGTCCATTGGATATGGAAGATTGTTACCGTTGGCTGCATCACTCAGTGATCGCCGACACCAAAACGCACCAACAGGTGCAACAGCTGTTAGCTCAGCTGGCAAACAAAATGCCGGGTGCTGCGCTAACGAGGGCCAAAAGGCCATTGTAGTGAAAAATTCACCTGCGACTGCTACACTGCAGGCTGAATTAGTGAAAAAGAGAAAACATGACGGTCAAAGATCCGCATCTTGCGCGTGAGCAAGAAAAATATGAAAACCCCATCCCTAGTCGGGAATTTATCCTCGAACACTTAAAGCAGCGGCAACAACCTGCCTACTTTGAAGAGTTGGCCGCTGAATTAAAGCTGACAGACGATGAAGCTATGTTTGCGCTGAAAAAACGTCTGCGCGCCATGGAACGTGACGGCCAGTTGCTGTTTAACAAAAGCAAACGTTATGGTCTGGTCGACGACCTGGATTTAGTCAAAGGTACTGTATTAGGTCACCGTGATGGTTTTGGCTTCTTAAAGCTGGAACAAGGTGGTCCTGACTGGTTTATTCCTAACTTTGAAATGAAACGTCTGCTGCATGGCGACGTGGTGCTGGCATCAAAAAGTGATTTTGCCAGCCGCGACAAAGTGGAAGCCCGTATAGTCCGCATTTTAGAAGCCCGTAATGAACCTATAGTAGGCCGTTACTTTAAAGATTTTGCTTTAGGTGTTGTGGTACCAGACGATCCACGTTTGAGCCAGGACATAGTGATACCTCCAGGTGAAGAAGGCGCAGCGCGTCATGGTCAGGTGGTACTGGTTGAAATCAGCCAGCGTCCAAGCAAAAGAGTCAATGCGGTAGGTAAAGTGATTGAAGTGCTGGGCGAACATATGGCGCCTGGTATGGAAATCGAAATCGCTATTCGTAACCACCAGATCCCACACGAGTTCTCTCAGGCTGTTGAACAGCAGGTAGCTGGTTATGGTGCTGAAGTACCGATGGAAGCTAAAGCTGGCCGGGTGGATCTGACGCAACTGGGCTTAATCACCATAGATGGTGAAGATGCCCGCGACTTCGACGATGCAGTGTACTGTGAACGTAAAGCCGATGGTGGCTGGCATTTATGGGTAGCCATTGCTGATGTCAGCGCTTATGTACTGCCGGATACTCCGCTGGATAAAGAAGCGCTGGAACGTGGTAACTCGGTGTATTTCCCGGATCACGTAGTCCCTATGCTGCCTGAAGTGTTATCCAACGGTTTATGTTCACTGAATCCGCATACAGACCGACTTTGTTTTGTCGCTGAAATGCATATCAGCAAACAAGGTAAACTGGATGGTTACCAGTTTTATGAAGCTGTGATGCACTCCAGTGCCCGTCTGACGTACAACAAAGTGCACGCCATTTTAGAAGGCGAGCCGAAGTTGCGTCAGCAATACGAAGCCAACTTAACCAATATTGATAACCTGTATTCGCTGTATAAACAAATGGCGAAAGTACGGGCCGAACGGGGCGCTATTGAATTTGAAACGGTCGAAACCCGTTTTATCTTTAACAGCCATCGTAAAATTGAACAGATAGTGCCAATTCACCGCAACGAAGCGCATAAGATCATTGAAGAATGTATGATTTTAGCCAACGTTTCAGCGGCGAAGCTGATTGAAAAACATGAAGCTTTTGCTTTGTTCCGTGTGCATGAGCGCCCGGATGCGGATCGGTTTGCCAACTTCAGACGTTTCCTTGCCGAATTAGGTATTGAAGCCAATCTGCCGGTGGAACCCACGCCTTTGGATCTGATGCTGACTTTGCAAAAACTGCAGGACAGACCGGATAAAGAGCTGATTGAAACTACGATGCTGCGTTCAATGAAGCAGGCGGTGTATCAGGGCGACAACTTAGGTCACTTTGGTCTGGCGTTAGAAGCGTATGCGCACTTTACCTCGCCTATTCGTCGTTATCCGGATCTGGTATTGCACCGTGCTATTAAAGCCATTTTGCAAACTCAGGGTCAGAAAGTGACAGGGCCTAAAGGCTACACTGAAAAACAAATTCATCCTTTGGGTGAACAATGTTCGATGACAGAACGCCGTGCTGACGATGCGACCCGTGAAGTAGCGGACTGGCTGAAATGTGAGTATATGCAGGATCACATAGGCGACAGCTTTAAAGGTGTGGTGTCTACCGTCACTAACTTTGGTTTGTTTGTCCGGATCAGCGACTTGTATATTGAAGGTCTGGTGCATGTCACCTCGTTGCAAAACGATTATTACCACTTTGATACCGAACGTCAGGTGCTGAAAGGCGAGCACAGCAATGTGCAATACCGTATGGGTGACCTGATTGAAGTCAAAGTGCTGGCGGTCAATCTGGAAGCGCGCAAAATTGATTTAGGCATAGTGGGCATGGAAAAACGCACAACCTCGAATCGCAAAGTCAGCGCCAGTAAAAAAGCGGCGATGACACCTGCGGAAGAAAAAGCCTCGATGCGTAAAAAAGGTGCCCGTAAAGCCGGTGCCGGTAAAGCAGCTTCGGTTAAAGCTGGTGATAAAAAGCCTGCAGCGAAAAAACCAGCTACTGGTAAACCTGCGGCCAAAAGCCCGGCTGGTCCACGTCCTGGCAAAGCGCCACGTAAGCGTAAGTAACAGCCAGGTCAGTGTTTTTGCTACACTATACCCAAATTAATTGGAGTTGCAGCGCGGCGACAAGCGTTCGAGACCCCAAGAGCATAGTTTTCCTATGTGATTGGGGCGAGATACCGCAGTCAACAAAGCTGCGGCTTCAAGTAAGAAGGGTATAGACGCTAGTTAAACTGAGCCCGGTGTTACCGGGCTCGGTCATTTTCAAAGAGGTTGCGATGAGCGCAGATTTTGTATTTGGTATTCATGCGGTAAGTGCGTTATTTGAACGTGCGCCGGAAGATGTTCTTGAACTTTTTATCTTAAAAGACAAAGACGATCAGCGTTTACAGCCGCTGCTGAAATTCGCCCGTGATTTTGGCGTGTCAGTGCAGTACTGCAACCGCAGAGCTTTGGATGAAAAGGTGAATGGTGCACAGCATCAGGGCGTGGTAGCGAGAGCCCGAGCTCAGCAATCAGGTAACGAGCAGGATTTAGCCCGTATTATTTCTGAGCAATCTAGCCCTTTTATTCTGATTTTAGATGGCATTACCGACCCGCATAACTTAGGCGCTATTTTACGAAGTGCCGACGCTGCCGGTGTGCATGCTGTGGTTGCAGCAAAAGACCGTTCAGTCAAAGTCACACCTGTGGTGCGTAAAGTGGCTTGTGGTGCAGCAGAAGTGGTGCCTTTTATTACGGTGACGAACTTAGCCCGCACTATTCGTGAGTTAAAAGACGCTGGTATTTGGGTGGTAGGGGCTGCAGGTGAAACTGACACCACTATATATCAAACGAAACTCAATGGCCCTTTGGCTATAGCTTTAGGTGCTGAAGGTGATGGGTTACGTCGTCTGACCCGCGAGCTCTGTGATTCGCTGATGAAGATCCCGATGTTTGGTTCAGTCTCCAGCTTAAACGTATCGGTAGCGACCGGTATCTGCTTATTTGAAGCAGTGCGTCAGCGCCAGTAATCCGGTTATGGGGTCAGCCTTGTGGCCAGACCCCAAGCCTTCTAACCCTTGCTAAGCAAGGCCGGGTCCAATAACTTTTCTAACTCTGCTCTGCTGTAACTGGTTTGTTCTATTGCCACATCAATCACAGGCCGCTTTTCTTTATAAGCCTGCTTTGCAATCTCCGCTGCTTTTAAATAACCAATTAATGGATTGAGTGCCGTCACCAGAATAGGGTTACGCGACAAGGCTTCGTCTATCTTGTCTTTTTGCACTGTAAAACCTGCTATGGCCTCTTCACCTAAAGCAGAGCTTGCCGAACTTAACAGCTCGAGGTTTTGTAAGATGTTATGGGCTATGACGGGCAACATCACATTCAGCTCAAAGTTACCGGACTGGCCAGCCACTGTAATAGTGGCATCGTTGCCTATCACCTGAGCGGCCACCATGGCCACAGCTTCAGGGATAACCGGATTGACTTTGCCCGGCATAATGGAAGAACCAGGCTGCAAAGCAGGCAATGCTATTTCGCCTAAACCTGCCAACGGGCCAGAGTTCATCCAGCGCAAGTCATTGGCTATTTTTAGTAAAGCCACAGCCAACACTTTGGTGGCGCCTGATAAAGCAACAATAGAGTCTTGCGAGCCTAAACTGAAAAAGAAATTAGAGCTGGGTTTAAATTTTAAACCTGTCTGGCTACTTAGCTTCTGGCAAAACAAAGCAGCAAAATCCGGATGGGCATTAATACCAGTACCCACAGCTGTGCCGCCCTGAGCTAATGCTAATACCTGCTGCTGTGCAAACTCCAGTTGCTGCCGGGCATGGGCAATTTGGGCCTGCCAGCCGGATAGCACCTGAGCAAAAGTCACAGGCATCGCATCCATTAAATGAGTACGGCCTGTTTTGACAATATGACCAATTGCCTGAGCTTTAGTGGTTATGACAGCTTCCAGTTTGGTGAGTGTCTCAATTAACTGATGGTTGGCAACAGCTGCACTTAAATGAATAGCTGTTGGGATCACATCATTGCTGCTTTGGCCCAGATTAATATGATCGTTAGGGCTGATGTTAAGGCCTGAACTTTTACTGGCTAAAGTCGCCAGCACTTCATTGACATTCATATTGGTGCTGGTGCCAGAGCCCGTCTGAAACAGGTCGATAGGGTAGTGCGCCATATCCAGCTTGAGCAGTTGTTGCTCTGCAGCAGAACTAATGGCCGAAGCAATTTCTGGTTGCAGTAACTCCAACTCAAGATTAGCGGCAGCAGCTGCTTGTTTAACTCGAAGCACGGCTTTAATAAAAGCCGGAGGCATAGTCAACTGACTGATTTGAAAATTATCCAAAGCCCGCTGCGTTTGTGCCTGATACAAAGCCTCTGCCGGTAGTTTTACGTCCCCCATACTGTCGCGTTCAGTTCTGAAAACCATGACTTTATTCCTGTTTGTTTTTTGCTCAGTTGCAAAGGTTATGGGGGCTTTTTGCCTAAATAGCAACAAAGTGCAACCAGACTAAGGGCAGCGCTAATAAAAATCTGTTCTGTAGCTTGTTTTAACAGCAAGAAACCCCTAGAATACCGCCCCTTCGACCATCCAGAACGTTCCTTGCCTCTATGCGAGTCTGGTCGAGCTCACCCGAGGCTAACTAACCGTAAGGAGCTACAATGCGTCATTACGAAATCGTGTTTATGGTTCACCCAGATCAAAGTGAACAAGTTCCAGGAATGATCGAGCGTTACACTGGCGCGATCAAAGAAGCTGGTGGTTCAATTCACCGCTTAGAAGACTGGGGCCGTCGTCAATTAGCTTATCCAATCGAAAAGCTGCACAAAGCTCACTATGTTCTGATGAACGTAGAAGCGCCACAGGCAGTAATTGACGAGCTGGAAACTAACTTCCGCTTCAACGACGCTGTATTGCGTAACCTGATCATGCGCACTAACACTGCCGTGACTGAGCCATCACCAATGGCCAAGGTACGTGACGAACGTCGTGACCGTGCTCCTCGTGATTCAGATGAGCTGGTAGCAAACGACGAGTAATTTGCAGATGGACAATAGCCTGGTCGTGACTGGCACTATATGCCGTCAGGTTGACCACAGCGAAAGTCCGGCCGGTATTCCTCACAGTTATTTAGTGATTGAGCACCAATCAGTGCAGCAGGAAGCCGGTTTTAACCGTCAGGTTTATGTCAGATTACAAGTAGTCTGTGCAGGAACCGGGTTGACGCAACAAACTCACAATTTGAAACTGGGAAACAAAGTTCGGGTGACAGGTTTTTTAAACCGGCATCAGAGCCGCAGCGGTCAGTCTAAACTGGTGCTGCATGCCCAACAGATTGAAATATTAAGTTAGGAGAAGTTTCATGGCTCGTTATTTCCGTCGCCGTAAATTCTGCCGTTTCTCTGCAGAAGGCGTGATTGAGATCGATTACAAAGATACAGCTACGTTAAAAAATTATGTCACTGAAAGTGGCAAAATTGTCCCAAGCCGTATCACTGGTACCAGCGCTAAGTATCAACGTCAATTAGCTCGCGCTATCAAACGCGCACGCTACCTGGCCTTGTTACCATACAGCGATTCACACAGCTAAGCAGCGACTGGTTAAACCGTATACAGAGAGGGTATTACAATGGAAATTATTCTGTTGGACAAAGTCGCTAACCTTGGTGGTTTAGGCGACAACGTAACTGTTAAATCTGGTTATGCTCGTAACTTCTTATTCCCACAGGGAAAAGCAGTTCCAGCGACCAAAGCTAACATCGAAAAATTTGAACAGCGTCGTGCTGAGTTAGAAGCCAAACTGGCTGAAACTTTAGCAACTTCTCAAGCTCGTGCTGAGAAAATCGCTGCTCTGGCTGAAGTGACTTTAGCTTCTAAAGCTGGTGACGAAGGCAAATTGTTCGGTTCAGTTGGTACACGTGATATTGCTGATGCTATCACTGCTGCAGGTGTTGCAGTAACGAAAGCAGAAGTGAAGTTACCTAACGGTACTATCCGTGAAACTGGCGAATTCGACA
Organism: Rheinheimera sp. A13L; assembly: GCF_000217935.1. Taxonomy (GTDB): domain Bacteria; phylum Pseudomonadota; class Gammaproteobacteria; order Enterobacterales; family Alteromonadaceae; genus Pararheinheimera. Next base: position 8,981 of record NZ_AFHI01000024.1, on the reverse strand, counting down.
TCGCGCTGCAGTTACACGCAGAAGTAACAACTACTATCAAAGTAGTAGTGGTTGCTGAGGCTTAATAAGCCTTTTGGGCACACAAATTTGTGTGCCCAATCCTTCCCCCGTTTTGCCTTCGTTTTACGTTAAAAAAATTCCGCTTTACTGATTTTTCCAAGCCTTTAAGCATGCTTTAATGGTAGGCTATCGCTCCCATGCAGGTGCTGTATCTAAGCTATATAAACCTGTCGCGCAATTTCTAGAATTTCTGGTGTTATGGACAATAAGCAAAGAGATAAACAAGTCGCAGCGGTAAAAATGCCGCCACATTCCATTGAAGCTGAGCAATCCGTCTTAGGCGGCTTAATGCTGGACAACGATGCCTGGGACAAGGTCTCGGAAAAAGTGGTTGAGCACGACTTCTATTTACGTTCACACCGCTTTATTTTCTCTGCGATGTCACGGGTGGCTGAAGCCAACCAGCCTATCGACTTAATTACCGTTTCTGAAACTTTAGAACGCAGCCAGCAATTAGCCGACGTTGGTGGTTTTGCCTATTTAGGCGAAATTGCCAAAAACACTCCCAGTGCGGCCAATATTCTGGCCTATGCCGACATAGTGCGTGAACGTGCTGTGGTTCGGGATATGATTTCTGTAGCGCACGATATTGCTGATGCAGGTTACGACCCACAAGGCCGCAACAGTGCCGAGCTTCTGGACTTTGCAGAAACCAAAGTCTTTAAAATTGCAGAACAGCGCGCCAATTCCAATGAAGGCCCTGAGCCTATCAACAGCATTTTGTCGAAAACCATAGATAAAATAGATGAGCTGTTCCGTAACCCAAGCGCTGGTGGTTTAACTGGTGTCTCCACGGGTTATATGGATCTGGATAAAATGACCAATGGTATGCAGCCGTCGGATCTTATTATTGTTGCGGCCCGTCCTTCTATGGGTAAAACCACTTTTGCGATGAACTTGTGTGAACACGCCGCTATTACCAGCGATAAGCCGGTGCTTATTTTCAGCTTAGAGATGCCGTCCGAACAAATTATGATGAGGATGCTGGCATCTTTAGGCCGTATTGACCAAACCAAAGTGCGGACAGGCCAGCTGGATGATGAAGATTGGGCGCGTTTATCCTCCGCCATCGAACTTCTGAACAGCAAAGGCAAAATGTATATCGATGATGCTTCAGGTTTAACACCGACTGAAGTGCGCTCCCGTGCCCGTCGTGTAGCACGTGAACATGGTGGCCTGAGCATGATCATGGTCGACTATCTGCAGCTGATGACAGTACCGGGTTTATCGGAAAACCGTACTTTAGAAATCGCCGAAATTTCGCGTTCATTAAAAGCTCTCGCCAAAGAGTTAAAAGTGCCGGTCGTTGCCTTATCGCAGCTTAACCGTAGTTTGGAACAACGAGCCGACAAGCGCCCGGTGAACTCTGACTTACGTGAATCCGGTTCTATCGAGCAGGATGCCGACTTAATTATGTTTATCTACCGTGATGAGGTGTATCACGACGACAGCCCGGATAAAGGCACGGCCGAAGTCATTATAGGTAAACAACGTAACGGCCCTATAGGTCGTATTCGCCTGACTTTCCATGGCCGCTATTCACGTTTTGATAATTACGCCGGTACAGCCCGTTTTGAGGACGAGTATTAATGAGTCGTCGTCCACAGGCCCGCATTGATTTAGCGGCCTTACTGCATAATTTACAACAAGTGCGTGCTGCCGCGCCAAATAGCAAAGTGCTGGCGGTATTAAAAGCCAATGCTTATGGTCATGGTTTATTAAAAGTGGCCGAACAGCTAAAAGACGCCAGCGCTTTTGGTGTAGCCCGTATCGACGAAGCGCTGATGCTGCGCGCCGGTGGCATAGTTAAACCTATAGTGCTGCTGGAAGGTTTTTTTCACGCAGACGAATTACCACAGATCGTCGCCAGCAACTTACAAGTGGTAGTGCATCATGAAAGTCAGGTTGAGGCTTTAGTTTCGGCAGAGCTGGATTCACCCATCCATGTCTGGCTGAAAATGGACAGTGGTATGCACCGCTTAGGTTTATTGCCAGAGCAATTTCTACAGGCCTACCAGCAGTTGTGCCACAGCCCCAATGTGATCCAGCCGATGCGGCTGATGACTCATTTTGCCAGCGCCGATGAGCTGGCGCAGGATAGCACTCAGCAGCAGATTGATCTCTTTGCTAAAACAGTTGAAGGTTTGGCTGGTGAGCATTGTCTGGCAAATTCCGCAGGAACTTTGGCCTGGCCTCAAAGTCATGGTCACTGGATCCGGCCTGGATTGGCTTTGTACGGCGTTTCGCCGATGGAGCGGGGCAGAGCAGAGCAACATCAATTAAAAGCCGTGATGAGCTTTAGCAGCAGCGTGATTGCGGTGCGTGACGTGAAGCAAGGCGACAAAGTAGGGTACGGCGGTACCTGGATTGCGCCAACAGATACCCGCCTGGCTGTAGTGGCTGTAGGTTATGGCGATGGTTATCCAAGAGCGGCCGGCAATGGCTGCCCTGTGCTGATTAAAGGTGAGCGTTATCCGATAGTTGGGCGTGTCTCTATGGATATGACCACAGTGGATATTGGCAAAGCCGATGTGCAGATTGGTGATGAAGTGCTGTTATGGGGTACTGATTTGCCGGTCGAAGAAATTGCAGAGCAGGCCCAGACTATTCCTTATGAGTTACTGTGTAATATCACCAGCAGGGTCGAGTTCAGATATATGAATGCTGAACAGCAAAAAGCCGACTGAAGTCGGCTTTTTTGTAGGTGCAGATCAAATTATTCGTCGAAGCTGACTTCAATAAAAACTTTGCCGAAGTCTGAATCAAATGGCATCAAAATTTTAGCACCAGTGGTTTTATGAGTAATGGTATGGCCTTTGCCTGATACGACAACAGGGGTCGCCATACTGAATTCATGGCCTTTTTCACCCAAAATACGCTTAGCGCCACCTGTCACCATATTAGTAATTTCACCCACCATATCAGTCACATCAGCGTTAATAGTGTCAGGTTTCTCTCCCAACATTCTGGACATGATTTCCAGCGCTAAGGATTCTTCAAAAGTGACTGAAAATGACCCTTTTGTGGTAGGGCCTATCATACCAATCAAACCTGATACTTCGCCGCGAGCCTGCTCGTCTTTCTTCAACCGTGGCTGCCCTGGCACAATTTTAGTATTGGCCATGGTACCTAACACATTGACTAACGAAGAGAGAAACGGATTTACATACTCAACATTCATTTAATTAGCCTGTTCGGAGTCTGGACCTGAGTGCATTGCCAACTTCAAGATTAGGTGGCTATGTCGTATAACACAAGTCTAGCTTATTGTTTTGGTATGATTTTTTCTAAAATATTTACAATTTTATTCGGTTCTAATCACTAAAATAGCCACTGAGGTAGCAAGGCGTCAAGCGGATTCAGTCAATTGACGCTTTTTTAAGGCAGCTTTGGCAACTTCCGTGAGCTTCTACAGTTTGTCGTTGAATTAAAAAGCCTTTTTCTGAGGCTAATTTTACGAACTCTTGCTGTAATGGGGATGAATGTAATTCTTCCACATGGCCACATTGATCACAGATCAGCAACTGCGCCGGATGATGTTGCTCAAAGTGATGGCAGAGCAAAAATGCATTAGTCGATTCAATTTTATGAATGAACCCCTGTTCGGTCAGAAAATCCAAAGCACGGTAAATAGTGGCAGGTTTAGCTGCGGGTTCACTGGCTTTTAATTGCTCCAGTAATTCATAGGCACCAATACCACCGTGAGTTTGCGCTAATAAACGAAACACTTTTTCACGAATGCTGGTAAAGCGGGCACCATTCACATCACAAATATGGCGGGCTCTGGTGACCAAAGATTCAATCGACATAAGGTAGCTCACTCCGGTAGCAATGGCGGCAGTTTATCACAGAAGTTTGTCTGCTCCAGCCTTTGAATTGGTAATTCCTTATACAAAACAAAAGTTAAGTTTTACTGCAGTTGTTATGGTTCAGTTGCCATCTACAAGCCTGCAAACTGAAAAGCTTCGGCTGGCCTGAATTGTGAAACCGCATTTCCTGCGTAGGTTTGATGTTCTGACAAGGCAAGTTTACGCACGGGCTGCCCCTTTTGCAGGTCAGCTTGTTTCAGGTCAACCCAGAAGGTATTCGGTGTTAATACAGTCTCAAAGTAGTAACGTAGTGCTTTATGATCAGAAACAGAGCGCCAGCGGGTAGATGAAATATTGGGCTCAGTGGGTGATGAAATGCCAAAGGGCACTGAAGCATTACGGATCACACTGAACAGGCTGGCTACCGCAATCCAGGGATCACTGGTCTGAGGTATTGCTTGCAGGTAAAACGAGGCTCTGACAAAACGGTCTGCTGCTCTGTTTGTTCCCGGCAGCATAGTGGTGCCTCCCAATTCACGCCAGTATTCGTTGATTGCCAGCTGTTTTTCAAATACGGGGGAGTTGGTCATCACGGTATAAGACGGATCGTGATGGATCACCAGCTTTCCATTGATATACTCAAACACCGCATTGTCGCCTGAAGCGTCTGATAAAGATAAATGTAAGGTGGCTAAACGGTCAGTTCCTGGAATATTTGCAGAGACAACAACAAAAGGTTCGTTCTGCATGGCCTCTACAGCTTCAGAGACTGTCGCAAAATTATCCAGCATATATTGTACCCAGGCAGCAATACTCAAACCGGGTTGACTGCCGTCATAGTCGGCATAACGTGACTCCACTAACCACAACAGATTAGCGACCAGGCCTTTTTCGTTCAAACCATCAGTGCTTGAAATATCAAAGGCACTGGCGACTACGCTGCCATATCGCGAGGTCCAGCGCACTGAGTTAGGGCCAACTTCTCCCTGGCGTTGCATACCTCGGGGAAATAGCCAAAGATTCACCGGGATCTCATCACGCCAATCCATCGAACGGGCAGTAAGCACCAGTTGCTCAGGACCCTTATAAACAGCTCTGGTACAGGCTTCAGCTGTTGAGATCAGGCTAAGGGTACAAATCAATGTAAAGATAAACACCAGAAAGTTACGCATACAAGCTCCTTTGTTTTAGTCTTTTGCCTTACAAATCTGTAATTTTGTCAGGCTCCAGCATCTGACTGTAGCTGCATTTCTATTGTAGTCACATAATGCAGCAAGGCTAAAAATCAGTATAGCCAGAAGCTTTGCACTGAAAAGCCTGGCCTTCTGGTGTATACTCGCGCGATTTTTCTACACTCTGTGCTCAGAGTTTGCAGAAAACAGCAGATTAACCAAATGGCAGCCGTTTATGACTAGTTCGAATACTTCCTCCTCCAAGCCTGTGACTATGGATCACCGTTTCTCCATTGCCCCTATGCTGGATTGGACGGATAAACATTGTCGTTATTTCCACCGTTTATTGTCTGAACATGCGGTGCTTTATACCGAAATGGTGACCACAGGGGCCATTATTTATGGGCAGGGGGATTATCTTGGTTTTAATGACGAAGAACATCCGGTCGTAGTTCAGCTGGGTGGTTCAGACTCTAAAGATATGGCGCATAGCGCTAAGCTTTGTCAGGAAAGGGGCTACGACGCTATTAATATCAATGTAGGTTGCCCTTCGGACAGAGTACAAAATGGTATGTTTGGCGCTTGCCTGATGGCCAGACCTGAATTAGTGGCTGCCTGTATTCATGAAATGCGTGCTGTAGTGGATATTCCTGTCACGGTAAAAAGCCGCATTGGTATTGATGATCACGACAGCTATCAGTTTTTAGTCGATTTTATCGGCACTATCGCTGAATCCGGTTGTAACCAGTTTATTGTGCATGCCCGTAAAGCCTGGTTAAGTGGTTTAAGCCCTAAAGAAAACCGTGAAATTCCGCCACTGGATTATGAGCGCGTTTATCAGCTGAAAAAAGATTTCCCGCATTTAGATATCTCCATCAATGGTGGCGTTAAAACCCTGGCTGATTGTTTAACCCATTTACAGCATGTGGATGGTGTGATGGTAGGCCGCGAGGCGTACAGCAACCCGCTAATGCTGGCGCAAATCGACGCTGCTATTTATAACAACCCACGAGCTGTACCTACACCCCATCAGGTGGTTGAGTTGATGTTGCCTTACATTGAACGACAAATGACTCAAGGTGCACGATTCTGGCATATAGCACGCCATATGCTGGGGCTGTTTCAGGGCGTACCAGGTGCCCGTTTATGGCGCCGGCATTTAAGTGAAATAGGTCATCTGCCGACCAGTGGTCCACAAGTGATGCTGGATGCGCTGAAAAAGGTGCCACAGCTTTAACGTTGAAAACAAAAAAGTGGTGAATTTCACCTACTTTTTTGTTTTATTGGTTTTTTATTTGATTTTGAAAACCCCTTTTAATCTTAGTTAAGTTGTTTATTATCAATAACTTAAAAAATATTATTAGTATGGCACGCACCTTGAAATAGAGATAGTGAACTTCATTACTCATTAAGGAGCACGACCATGAAAACACTCGCTACGTTAGTCCTGATTACCTCTGCAGCTTTTGCTGTTACCCCTGTAGCGCAAGCCAATGAGCTGAGCTTACCTTCAGTCAATACACAAGCGATCAGCAATTTTGCGACAGAATTGATGAGTCAGCAAATGACTGAATTAAAAGCGGCCATTGCTGAACAAAGTAAAAAAGCTCTGGCCGAACTGGAAGCAACTTTAGTCACCAGCACTGAAACTGATAAACAAACAGTTGTTGCGGCAGCTAAGGTGAACTAAGGATGCTGAGCTTAACATTAGGCTTGTTGGGGCTGTTTTTATTGCCCGTCGTTAGTGTTGGCCTGGTATCTGTGATCTGGCATTGGTTATTACCCCCGTTCGATATTCCTGCTTCAACCCGGTTTTAAGTAGTACCGGGTTTTGTTTTTTTAAGTCCTTTTCCATGGCTAAGTTTGTTTCTCTGGCTCCTTTTATACCCCTGATTTTCTGATCCCTCTTTAGTGCAAGTCGGTTGCACCTGCTTGTTTGAATTTGATTGAAATTGCCTTATTTAAAAATAACTAAAAAATGGTTAAAAACGCTACTTTTGTGTTTTGACTATAATTCAAACAACAACCTTGCTTTGATGTTTTTCATAAAATAATGATTTAAAACAGTGGCTTGAAATTAATTTTTAAGTTGGCATAACAGCTGCAATGTATAGATATCAACAGATGAACTGATGATGAATTAAACCACTAACTAAGGTTAAGGAGAGTCAAAATGGAAATAGCAGCACTGATGGTTGTATTAGCTTGGTTCGGTATTGTTGGCAGCTGGGCTGCAGACGAAGTCTGAATAACTAAGCGCTGATGGGTATCAGCAAAAAGTGAAAAACATAAACAGAGGTAAGGAGAGTCAAAATGGAAATAGCAGCACTGATGGTTGTATTAGCTTGGTTTGGCATTGTAGGCAGCTGGGCTGCAGACGAAGTCTGAATAACTAAGCGCTGATGAGTATCAGCAAAAAGTGAAAAACATAAACAAAGGTGAGGAGAGTCAAAATGGAAATAGCAGCACTGATGGTTGTATTAGCATGGTTTGGCATTGTTGGCAGCTGGGCTGCAGACGAAGTCTGAACAAAAAGCGTTTAGGGAGAGGCAGAACATGTCACTGATTATTATCAATATTGTCGTGGTCTGGGCTTTAGCTGGTTTGCTCTGGTTGTTAGACAGAGCGGTTTATAACAAGATTGGAGAGTAAGCATATGAGTTTAGAAAAAGATAAAAGTGCCTGGTTTGTGAACAAGGCTAAACGTAAAATTTCAGGTGTGTGTGCAGGTTTTGCTGCTTTTTATGAGCAACCAATCTGGTTAATCCGCACTGTAGTGGTATTGCTGGCGCTGTGTTTTCCGGTTGCTGTGGTAGTAGCTTATATCGCCGCTGCGTTAATACTGCCAGAACGTTGGGTGTACTGATATGAGTTTGTTAGAAACAGGCGACCTGATGGGCAGGTCGCCTGTAGAGCAGTCAGGCTATAGATCGAACGATGAGGCCTTAAACTTTCTTCCGTGCCGTTAAGCGCACCCATTCTTCTTTGACCGCTACAGGGTCAAACTCAAATTCTGCCGCGTAAGCATCGATCACCGACTGAGCCTGACTTTCCAGAATACCGGACAGCGCCAGCAGGCCACCTGGTTTGACGTAAGCACTGATAATGCCAGAAAGCTGTGCTAAAGGGCCGGCCAGAATATTCGCCACTACTACATCGGCTTCTAATGAAGCAGGTTGATCCTTCGGCAAATACAACTCAATTTGTTGCTCTACACTGTTACGGGTGGCGTTGGCGAGGCTGGATTCAATAGCTTGTGGGTCAATGTCGATACCGACCACACGCTTAGCACCAAGCTTTAATGCCGCAATACCTAAAATACCTGAGCCACAACCAAAATCGACCACTAAACTTTGCGACAATTCCTGTGCATCCAGCCATTCCATACAAAGTGCTGTGGTTGGGTGAGTGCCGGTACCAAAAGCTAAGCCCGGGTCCAGCATCACGTTCACTGCCGTTGGATCCGGAATATCGCGCCAGCTTGGACAGACCCATAATCTGTGACCGAAACGAATAGGGTGGAAGTTATCCATCCATTCCCTTTCCCAGTCTTTGTCTTCCAGTTGTTCCAGCTTGTACTGCACACCGTTTTTGAAAATGGCGGCTTTTTCCAGCTGGCGAACCACTTTATCCATGTTATGTTCAGCGTCAAACAAACCTACCACAACCGTATTTTCCCAATACAAGACTTCACCCGGCATAGGTTCGTAAATAGGGGTGTCTTTGGCGTCAACAAAACTGACTGCTTGCGCTCCCCAGCTCATCAGCATATCGCTGACCTGCTCGGCTTGTTTTTCAGTGCTGTTTACGCGTAATTGGATCCACGGCATGGCGTTGCTCTTCACTTTCTGGAAATGGGCGCGAATTGTAGCAGTTTGGCGGCTTAAAATCAGCGCTTAGGTGGCGCAAATAACAAAGCCACCGTGAAGGTGGCTTTGGC
>NZ_AFHI01000025.1 GCF_000217935.1 Rheinheimera sp. A13L | reverse complement strand
CCGTGATCGTTCGCTCAGAAAAAAAGCAAAACGGGCAAAAAAGAGACTTTTTTGCCCGTTTTCTTAACGGAAATAGCGGTTACCGAATAAAAAGCAGTTATTGCACCTTAAACTGCTTCACCAGATCTTTTAAATCCTGACTTAGCTGAGTTAAACGTTGGGTAGATTGATCGCTGCCTTTAATAGCTCCGGCAGTCTGGTGCACTAGCTGACTGATGGTATGTACGTTTTGATCAACTTCGCCGGCTACAGCACTTTGTTGTTCTGCTGCGGTTGCTATATGCGCATTCATATCTGAAATTTGTGTTATTGAATTGGCTATATCAGTCAGAGCTTGCTGAACCTGTACTGCCAGATTGATATTCAGTTCTGCAGCAGTTTTACTTTCCTGCACAGCAGCGGTCATTTGCTGAGTGCCTTGTTGCAACTCTGCAATAATGCCGGATATTTCCTGAGTCGATTTTTGCGTTTGGTGCGCCAGAGTTCGAACTTCATCTGCAACCACAGAAAAACCCCGACCATGTTCACCAGCCCGAGCTGCTTCTATGGCCGCATTCAGAGCCAGAAGGTTTGTCTGATCAGCCAGCTTATTAATGATGTTCAATACATGGCTGATATTTTGTGAAGAGGTATATAAAGAAGAGGCAACTACCGAACTTTGCTCTATTGTCTGACTTTGAGTATGAATACTCTCAACTGAGGCTTTCATCAACTTCATGCCCTGCTCTACCAGAGTTTCAACCTGAGCTGTTTCATGATTCGCTTGTTCGGCACTTTGAGCTACTTCAGCTATGGCTGAACTCATTTGTGTAATAGCTGTCGCCACCATATCGGTTTCTTGTTGCTGCTGTACACTCTCTTTAGATATTTGCTGAGAAATACGGGCCACATCCAACGCACTTTCGTTGACATCTGCCGAGGTAACTCCCACTGAAGTAATCAACTGGCGGATTTTACCGACAAAAAGGTTAAAGGCTGTCGCCAGTGCTGCTAATTCATCTTTACCGTCATAACTGAGTTTTACCATCAGATCACCATCGCCTGAGGCAATGTCCTGCATAGCAGCAACCACATCTGTCATGGGTTTCACTACAGAACGGGTCACATACCAGCTTAACGCCAGCATTAAACCAACCACGAAAAAGACCAAGGCAGCAAGTTGTAGGACAACCTCATAAAAAGAGGCGTCCACATCATCAATATAAATGCCTGTCCCAACTATCCAACCCCAGGGCTTAAATAACTCAACGTGACTAATTTTGGGCACTTCTTCAGTGGCGCCAGGTTTGGGCCAGTTGTAGAACACCGAATGTGAACCATCATCGGCCACACCATCAGCCATGTTCTGAAACAACAGTTCGCCTTGCTTATCTTTGAAGTCTGCAACACTTTTACCGTCCAGATCGGGCCTGAACGGATGCATCAGCATAGTGACCTGCTGATCGATGACAAAGTAATAGTCGTTCTCTTTGTAGCGAAGGGATTTCAGTTCGGCTAACACCAGTTGTTTAGCTTTGGCTTCGTCTAACTCACCAGTGCCTACTTTACCGTGATAGTTATTGACTAAAGCAACTGCGACCTGAGACAAATAAAGAGTGGAGAGGCGTTTCTCTTCCAGAATACTTTGCTTTAAACCAGAAAGGACTAACCAGCACACCAGAAGTTGCCCCAGCACGGCTACACCAACTATCGCAAAAAGACGGGTTTTGATGCTCAGACTTCTTAACATATACCACCTATGCAACAAGACGTAAATGTTTGTTTTGTTGAGAGTAGGCTGAAGATAAAAAATAGCAAGCACAGAAAATTAACAAAAATTGGTTCAGAAATACCTTCAAGAGCGGAACTGAAAAAATTAAAGATTTATTGGAGAAAAGTAAGGCTGTAAAACTGAGGGAAATTCATTTTAAGAGAGTTGGTGCCGGGGGGGGGACTCGAACCCCCACGCCGTGAAGCGCTAACACCTGAAGCTAGTGTGTCTACCAATTCCACCACCGCGGCAACTCAATTTGTCTCTGTCAACGAAGTTTTGGTGCCGGGGGGGGGACTCGAACCCCCACGCCGTGAAGCGCTAACACCTGAAGCTAGTGTGTCTACCAATTCCACCACCGCGGCGCAAAGCGTCGTTGACGGCGTGCATGTTATGCGTCAAGTGGGCAATCGTCAACTGTCTGATGCAAATTTTCAGTTGTTTTCACCGTCACTGCTGAAATATTCAACAAAGTGTTGGCTTTTGAGTCGGATACCCAATTAAAAAGCAGACAAAAAGTAAAAGGCGAACTGATGCTCGCCTTTTACTTAGACTAAGCCTTGTGCTATCAGTACTTGGCTTTTTTAATTAAACCAATTTCTTCCAAACGCTGCATCAGGTAGTCATTTGAATTAATAGGTTCAGGGTAACGGTTTGGCTGTTCTGCTGTGATACAGCTATCCAAAGTTTCAATCACGTAATCCGGATTCGGGTGCATAAAAAACGGAATAGAGTAACGGGGTTGACCTGCAGCTGCTCCTGCCGGATTCACCACGCGGTGAGTCGTCGAGGGTAACAGGTGGTTGGTCAGGCGTTGTAACATATCGCCGATATTAACTACTATAGTACCTTCAATAGTAGTGACTGGTAACCAGCTGCCATCACGACGCAGAATTTCCAGACCCGACTCGTGCGACCCCACCAATAAAGTGATCAGGTTGATATCTTCATGCTGACCAGCACGAATAGACTGAGTCGAAGTATCCTGGATAGGCGGATAATGAATTGGGCGTAAAATTGAATTGCCATAGTTCACTTTGTCTGCAAAATAAGTCTGATCCTGCTTTAAGAATAAAGCCAAAGCTTCCAGTACCGTATTGCCTAAGTTCTCAAGCGCAGAGTACAAACCGTAAGTTGCTTCTTTGAACTCTTCAACTTCAGACGGCCACAGGTTTGGATACAAACTTGGGTGCGGCGCCGGGCCTGATAACTCGCGGCCAACGTGGAAGAATTCTTTTAAATCCGGATGATTACTGTCTTTGGCCTTTTCAACACCAAATCCCGTATAACCACGTGCTCCACCCTGTCCTGGCACATGGTACTTTTGTTTTACTTCAGTCGGTAAAGCAAAAAACTTCTTAATTGCTTTGTAGGTATTGTCCACAACTTCATCCGGGATACCGTGACCACTAATGCCACAGAATCCAAACTCAGTGTAGGCCTTGCCAATCTCGGCGACAAAGGTGTCTTTGTCGGTGGCAAACCGTCTGATGTCCAACGTAGGGACTTGTTGTTGAGTCATAGTTGCAACCTATGTATCTATGTTTAACTTAACGAAAAGAAAAAGCCTGCTATTGCCGCACTCATCAGGTTAGCCAGAGTGGCAGCTAATAGAGCTTTCAAACCCAGCTCTGCAATATCTGACCGACGATTCGGAGCCATCACTCCTAAGCCACCTAACAGAATGGCAATCGATGAGAAGTTTGCAAAACCGCATAAAGCGATAGTCACGATAATTTGTGTGTGTTCACTCAACTGTCCGGCTTTGACATACTGGATAAAATCCAGGTAAGCCACAAACTCGTTGATCACTAATTTCTGGCCGATAAAGCTACCTGCCAGACGGGCTTCTTCCCATGACACACCTAAGATGAATGCCAGTGGTTGGAAAATATAGCCGAAGATCAACTGCAGGGTTAAACCTTCAAATCCAACTAAAGTGCCAACCCAGCCGATTAAGCCGTTCACCAATGCGATCAAACCAACAAAAGCCAGCAACATAGCGCCAACATTTAATGCCAGTTGCAAACCACTGGCAGCACCTGAAGCGGCAGCGTCAATCACATTGGTATTTTGTTCCATCATACCAATGTCAGTTAAATCATTTTTTGGAGCTTCGGTTTCTGGCAATAACAGTTTTGCCATCAGCAATCCGCCCGGTGCAGCCATAAAACTGGCGGCGATCAGATACTTCAGTTCAATGCCCATACCGGCATAACCTGCCAAAACAGAACCTGCCACTGACGATAAGCCACCTACCATCACCGCAAATAATTCAGAACGGGTCATGGTTGGAATAAAAGGACGAACAACCAGCGGCGCTTCTGTCTGACCAACAAAGATATTGGCTGCAGCACTCATAGATTCAGGACGACTGGTCCCTAATAGCTTTTGCAAACCCCCACCTAATACGGTGATGATGATGCGCATCACACCAATGTGATACAGCACAGCTATTAAAGAAGAGAAGAAGATAATGACCGTCAGCACATGAATGGCAAATACAAAGCCATATTTCTGAGCGCCTGCATCACCAAACAAAAAGATGATACCGGACTGAGCGTAAGAAATAATATTGCCGACAAAGCCTGAAATGCTTAAAAGCACATCTTTACCAAAAGGCACATAAAGTACAAAAGCACCAATCGCCAACTGGATCACAAAAGCACCAACTACGGTACGCCATTTGATGCGGTTTCTGTTGGCCGAAGCCAAATACGCAGTTACTAAGATGGCAAGAATGCCAACCAAACTCATCATAGTTATTCCTTGGATATAGGGTCCGGCCATGAAGGCGCAGATTTATTGTTCTTGTGATGCCAAATCCTAGAATAGCATCAAAAGATCAAGTAGTTACAGTTTCCGAGCGGGGGTGTTCGTAACCAGTACTGGTTTTAAACACCTGGAGTTGCTGTTCTGGGGTTGTCTAAACTTGACGTTTTGCCGGGCGATTATAACAGAATTGAAAAGCTTGCAAAGCAAATGTTGCAACAGGAATATGGATGAAAGCGACGGCCAAAACTGATGCCTGGCCGTTGCTACTCATTGTAAATCTTGTGGTTATTCCTGTAGTAACTGGCGAATTTTGGTCTTGATAATATCAATCGCAATTTCGTTTTTGCCACCTCGGGTCACAACTAAATCGGCGTATTGTTTGGATGGGTTAATAAACTCAAAAAATGCAGGGCGTACGTAGTTTTCGTATTGTTCTGTAATAGAACTCAGACTACGGCCTCTGTCTTCCATATCGCGTTTAATACGACGTAACAAACAAACATCCAAAGGCGTATCCATAAAGACGGTAATATTAAACTGCTGACGTAATTTATCGTCGGTCAGTAATAAAATACCTTCCACTAGCACCACCTTCGCCGGATGCACAGTAATAGTTTCAGCTTTACGGGTATGAGTTTTATAACAGTACTGCGGCATAGATACAGACTTGCCATCTTTTAACTGCTGTAGATGTGATGCCAGTAATTCATGCTCAAAAGCGGCAGGATGATCGTAGTTGGTTAAGGTGCGCTGATCAAAAGACAAATGCGCCTGGTCTCTGTAATAGGCATCTTCAGCCAATACAGCGATGCGCTCGCCACCCAATTCAGCAACCAGTTCCTGATACACAGTAGATGCAAACAAACTTTTACCAGAGGCCGAGGCGCCGGCAATAGCAATAATGGTACTTTTTGGCAATTACAGTTACCTCATAAAAACGCGAATGCTGCAGATTATCTACGATTTGGCATGAAGGACAAAATTTATTATCTGATTTCACAAAAAAATACACGATTTTAATGAACTTTCCTGAAGCTACTATTTTGTCATGATTTTTTAATAATTAGACTGTAAACTGTACACATACATGTATTTCAGAGCTTAAGGAACTCTATTTCAGAGCCTAAATGCGACATGTTAATAACTTAATTTAAAACAAAAACTTCAGGAATGAACCATGGCAAATAAACTAAAACTCAGTCAAATTGCGTTTGCAGTTGCGGCTACTTTGGGTGTCATTGCGCCTTTGCAGGCTCAGGAAACATCATCAAATATCACTGGTCGTATTATGACTCCAGCAGGTGCACCAGCTGCAGGCACAACAGTGACAATCATCCACGAACCTTCAGGCACATCAAAAAGTGCAACTGTCGGACAAAACGGCTCGTTTTCAGCCAAAGGTCTTCGTGTTGGTGGCCCTTATAAAGTCATTATTGATTCTCAGGAGTTCCAGGACACCACTGTTGAAAAAGTTTTTTTAAACCTGGGTGAAGCTTACAACATCAATTTAACGCTGAAAGCACAAAACATTGAGACTATCACAGTCACTGGTTCACAACTGGCATCCAGCGAATTTGGCAACACTAGTCCGAGCTCTGTATTTAACCTGGATGATATTGAAAGTGCACCGTCGGCTGACCGTGACCTGAAAGATTTAGTCAGAATTGACCCTCGTATTTCTATTTCTGAAGACAATGGCTCTGAATCCATTATCTGTGCCGGTAGCCACCCTCGTTTTAGTAGCCTGACTGTTGATGGTGTTCGGATGAACGACAGCTTCGGTTTAAATAACAACGGTTACCCTACAACCCGTATGCCATTCTCATTTGATGCTATCGACCAGGTTGCAGTAGAGCTGGCACCATTTGATGTGCAATACGGCGGTTTTACTGGCTGTAACATCAACGCCGTAACAAAATCAGGAACAAACGAGGTTCATGGCGGTGTTTTCTATGATTACACTAACGATTCACTTCGTGGTGATGAAGCTGGTGACGACAAGTTCGATTTAGGTAGTTATGACGTAAAACGTTACGGTATTAACGTAGGCTTTCCTTTAGTTGAAGACAAACTCTTTGGTTTTGTGTCTTACGAAAAGCTGGAAGGCGCACAAATTTTTAGTTATGAAGCCCTTCAAAACGGCTCAGTAACAATGGACGAAGTTAACAGAGCTATTCAGATTTCCCGTGACGTCTACGGTTATGATGCAGGCGGCTTGCCAGCGTCAGCACCTGTTGAAGACGAAAAGCTGTTAATGAAGTTGGACTGGAACATCAATGATGCCCACCGTGCTTCATTGGTCTACAACTACAATGATGGTTTTGAAATCGATCAGTCTGACGATTCGAGTGAAAACCTGGCACTGTCGAACCACTTCTACAAAAAGGGCGCAACTCTTGATTCTGCCGTTGTATCCTTGTATTCAGACTGGACAGAAAACTTCTCCACTGAATTACGTTTAGGTCATACAAAATTAGAGAACTTACAACGTTCTATTGACGCTGCAAGTGGTTTTGGCGAAGTTCAGATCTCATCTTTAGAAAATGGTGGCACTATATTCATTGGTCCAGATGACTCTCGTCAATCTAACGAAATGGATTGGACTAACGATACCATCAAACTTGCCGGTACTTATTATTTAGATGACCACACCATCACTGGTGGTTATGAAAGTGAAAGTTTAGATGTGTATAACTTGTTTATGCAACACACTATCGGTGAATACCGTTTTGGTGGTGACCGCAATCGCAATACTGTTGGTGGAGCCAGTGGTCTTGACGATTACGAGCTGGGCATAGCGGATGACGTGTATTACAACAACTCAGCTGGCACAAATAATCCAATCGATGCTGCGGCCAACTTCTCTTACACAACCCATGCCGTTTATGCACAAGATAAATGGGTCATGGACGACCTGACATTGATGTTTGGTGTTCGTTATGACTGGATCAGCAGCAGTGATACTCCTAAATACAACGAATTGTTTGAAGATCGTTACGGCATCAGTAACCAGGCAACTTTCGATGGTAAAGATTTATTCCAGCCTCGTTTTGGTTTCAACTGGGCAGTCAATGAAAGCTTTGAAGTACGTGGTGGTATAGGCCTGTATTCAGGTGGTAATCCAAATGTCTGGTTGTCTAACAGCTATTCAAATGACGGTATTACCAACATCGACTCATACAGACCTGATGTCAACATTCTGGACGCAGCGAAATCAGGCAATGGCCAGGCCATTTATGACCCATTGCAATCTATGGTCGATCAGGTTACGGCCAACAATCCACTTTTAGGTGAAGAACCATCAACAAATGCTGTAGATCCTAACTTTGAAATGCCTTCAGAGTGGAAATACAACATTGGTGCAACCTATGAAACTGAGAATGAATATATTTTCTCAGCCGACATTCTTTACAGCCAAAAACAAGACTCAGCTACTATCGTTGACTTAAGTAGTTTTGATACTGGTGAAGATACCATTGATGGACGCCCTATTTATGCAAAAGAAGTTTTAGGTGTAGATAGCCGAGGCCGCAACGTCACTCGTAACAGCCGCTACAGTGATTTATTGCTGACCAATGCTCCAGAACATGGTAGTTCTACAACTATCTCTATTGCAGCGAAAAAAGAGTACGACTTTGGTTTGGATGCTCAGATTGGTTATGCTTATAACAAATCTAAAGACTACAACCCAATGACAAGCTCTGTAGCATACTCAAACTTCACTAACATTTCTGTATCTGATCAGAATGATCCTGGTGTTGCAACGTCAAACTATGAGATACCACATAACTTTACATTAAGCCTGCGTTACACTGCAGAGCTGATCGGTGGTTATGACACAAGATTCTCATTGTTTGCAAACCGCAAAGCAGGCCGTAACTTCTCATACACCTTTGACAACTTCCAGCCTGGCACAGACTTAGCTGACTATCGTTCACTGATGTACGTTCCAACATTAGAACAGTACGGCAATGACGTTGTATTTGCATCAGCCGATGTGGAAGCAGCTTTTGACCAATTTATTTCAGACGCAGGTTTAGAAAAATACCGTGGTAAGATTGTGCCTCGTAACGCAGGCGAGTCTAGCTGGTATACCCGTGTTGACTTTAAAGTGGATCAGGAGTTACCTGGATTCGCGGAAGGCCATTCTGCTAACGCATTTTTTGTTATCAAAAATCTGGGCAATATGCTGAATAGTGATTGGGGCGTGCAACGTCGTGGTCCTTTCAACTCTGCCTCAGTTGTTGATGCAGAAATGAATGATGATGGTACTTACACCATTAATAACGTGTCACCACAAAACGCTGCTGAATCAGTCTTCCAGGTTGGTTCTCTGTGGGAAGTTGTAATGGGCGTAAAATATCGCTTCTAAGACATAGTTATTCAAAATAAGTCTTAACGACTGAATTTTGTAGAACTAACCTGAAAAACCGATGGTTCTTACCGTCGGTTTTTTTTATGATGCAAACCAGATCGGTTGTGTTGCTTGGCTCTGAAGTCAGGCCCCAACCCGAAACATGGAGCAAAATGTGAAACTCACTTTATTACGCAGAGTATTAGCCATCACTTTCATCTTTTATCATGGAGTATTAATGGCGTCAGACCAAATAACCATCGCAACTTTTAATGTCAGTATGGAATCTGAGAATTATCTGGCGAAAGGCGTTGCAGGAAGTCCACAGGTATTGAGTACTCTGCTCGCTGAAGGAAAGCATCCACAGATCAAAAATATAGCGGCCATTATTCAGCAAAATCAGCCGGATATCCTGCTACTGAATGAGTTTGATTACATCGAAGACCCTGCGGCCGGGGTACAGTTATTTATCCGCAATTATTTAAATAAAGCGCAAAATGCTGATGGTAAAACCATTGATTATCCGTATTTTTACTACAGTACAGTCAATACAGGCCAACCCAGCGGTTTTGATTTGGACAATGACGGCAAACTGACCAATAAAGGCGCTGATGCCTGGGGTTTTGGTCAGTACCCAGGCCAATACGGCATGATGTTGTTATCAAAATTCCCGATAGACAGCAGTAAAGTAAGAAGCTTCCAGTACTTTAAATGGAAAGATATGCCAGGTGCTTTGCAAACGACAAAAGCTGATGGCTCGCCCTGGTATAGTCCGGACGCCTGGCAATTAATGCCTCTTTCATCAAAGGCTCATTGGGATGTACCTGTACTGGTGAATAAAAAACCTGTGCACTTGCTGATCAGCCACCCTACTCCACCTGTGTTTGATGGCGAAGAAGACAGAAACGGTAAACGCAACCATGACGAAGTACGATTTTGGACTGATTATCTGAGCCCTGAAAAAGCGGGGTATATCTATGATGACAGAGGGCAAAAAGGTGGCTTGGCCAAAGATAAGCGTTTTGTTGTGTTGGGGGATTTAAACTCATCCCCTGTAGAAGGAAACGCTTATAAAGAAGGTATTGGTAATTTGCTGATGCACCCAAGAGTCAACAGCAGCTTCACGCCACAAAGTGCCGGCGGTAAAGCGCATAGCCCTCAAAGCCCTTATGGTACCACTCATACAGCAGGCTGGCGGATGAGAGCGGATTATGTATTGCCTTCCAAAGCAGGTTTTAAAGTGTTGTCCAGCGGCGTGTTCTGGCCAGCGGCTGGTCAGCCATTTTATGAACTGGTGGCGGATCGTGCGGCAAGCTCTGATCATCGTTTAGTTTGGGTAAAACTTAAATTAACCAAGTAACATAAGCCACATACTCGAATTCGGCATCGTATGCAGCCTTAGTGTCGTCTCTGGCTGCAATCGCCCTATCAAGAAGCCCTCAGTTAATAGTGCAGTCAAATTAGTAAATGTTGGTAACAGCAAAAACCACCGCGTCAAATCACACAATTATTTCAAAATAATTAAACACAAAAAAAACATTTGTATTGATTTTGCATCCAGCGTTCCATTAGATTACAGCTGAGTATTTTTATGATCACAAGGAAACGGTACCATGAAAACTTTTAAGAAACTCAGCGTAATTGCGGTACTGGCGGGTTTGGTGCATGCGAGCAATGTATCAGCACAAGTCATCGATCCTAGTAGCCAACTGACTATGCAAACCAGTAATGTATCAGCACAAGCATTTACGCCAATAACTCCTGAGCAATTCGCTAATAATATTTTAGATAATTTGAAAAGTAAGATTCTATCGAAAGTTCAGGGTCGTTTAACTTCAGTGCTAATGAGCGCCATATTCGGTTTCGGGAGTAATAACTCGGGCGCGTTAAGTGAAACTGCACTTCAGCAAATCCGACAAGTCATTAGAGATGCCATTATCAATGCTGATACTCATGAATCACAGGCTTTGCTTGAAGCATTAAATCTGTCATTAAACAATTATCATGAAAGTGCCAAACTCGGAATTTTCGATCATGTCATGTTATCCAACCTGGTTAGCGACAGCCATAAACTTACAACCCACAGGGTTTTCTCTAAAAGTTACAATAGCCAATTTTTTATGAACACCAAAATTTATATGATGGTGTCGAGCTTGGCAATTGCTATTTACACTGAACAATTTTTACAAGAAAGAGTTTCAAAAGCATATATATCATCAAGAGCTAAAGAATACGCAACAGCTCTTGAACGTATGAAGAATGAAGCAATTCACTATGTCCACAGTAACGTATATATGGTTTCTTGCGGACCTTACGAGTACGTTGTCAGGTGTGAGTATTGGAATGGACTACGTAAGACTCCAGGATATTACAAAGAAGAATTCGCTGAATCAGACTATGCAGACGGTCTACCGATACTTCACGAACAGCAAATCAGAGACGTTTATATTCAAACCCTGATAGAGGGGATTGATTCCAGCATTCTGAAGCTAAAAACACTGTAACTTGAAAAAGCAAGAGACCAGTGATTGGCCTCTTGCTTAACTATATTTTATTACTTCTGCTCAGCCAGTGGCGCGCTGTAAGCAAGCTCCATATCCCATGGCAGCTGGATCCAGGTGTCCTGTTCAATGTCTGTCACGTAGTGATCCACCAGCGGTTTACCCTGAGGTTTGGCATACACAGTGACAAAACAAGCTGTTGGAAAATGTTCCCGCAGCGCTTTGGCTGTTTCACCTGTATCGACCAAATCATCCACTATCAATAAACGTGGGCTGTCGGCCAAAGCCGCATCTTTCAACACTTTTAATTCACGTTGCTGATCATGGTCGTAGCTGGATACACAAATGCTGTCTACTACACGAATATCCAGCTCACGCGCCAGAATAGCTGCAGGTACCAAACCACCACGGCTGACCGCAACTATGCTGTCAAAATCACGCTTTAGTAAGCCTTTTGCCAGTTCTTTAGTTGCTCTGTGAAAGGCTTCCCATGACACATAAAACATTTTGTTAGTGGTCAGTGACATAACAGTTCCTTAAACCAGAGCCAATGCGATTTCAACCATCTCATTAAAAGAGGTCTGACGCAGTTCAGCACTTAAAGCTTCGCCAGTACGAATATGGTCACTGACGGTCATAATGGCCAATGCTTTAATACCAAATTCTGCAGCAACACCATATAAACCAGCAGCTTCCATTTCAACGCCTAAAACGCCGTACTTTTCCAGACGATCAAACAAAGTTGGATCCGGGTTGTAGAATAAATCAGAGGTAAATAAGTTACCTACTTTCACATCTATGTTTTTAGCCCGGGCTGCTGCTACTGCCCGCTCCAGTAGACCATAATCAGCTAAAGCAGCAAAATCCAGGCCGCCGCCTAAACGGTTACGGTTCACATTAGAATCTGTACTGGCGCCCATAGCTATCACTACATCACGTACTTTTACGTCCAGTGGCAAACCACCACAGGAGCCAATACGAATAATGTTTTTTACACCATAAAACTTGACCAGTTCAGTGGCATAAATCGACATAGATGGAATGCCCATACCTGAGCCTAATACGCTGACTTTTTTGCCCTGATAAGTACCAGTATAACCAAACATATTACGTACTGTGTTCACACACTCAACATCCTGCAAAAAGGTGTCGGCAATATGTTTTGCGCGCAGCGGGTCGCCAGGCATTAATACGGTTTCTGCAAAAGCGCCTTCTGGCGCATTAATATGAGGAGTTGCCATGAGTTACTCTGAATTAAGAAGCTAAAAAGGATTGGCCATAAGGCATGGCCGCTAAATGAAAATACTCGGCCATGGTTTGGCCCATATCAGCGAAACTTGCTCTTTCGCCTAAATCTTTGGCAATGCGGTTTTTGCCATAAAACAGCACTGGTACATATTCGCGGGTATGCTCGGTGCCTGGCCAGGTTGGGTCACAACCGTGATCAGCAGTCAGTAACAACACAGCATCTTCGTCCAGTGCCGCCATAATTTCCGGCAAACGACAGTCGAAATACTCCAGTGCTTCACCGTAACCTATAGGGTCGCGGCGATGACCATAGTTTTGATCAAAGTCGACCAGATTGGTAAAGACCAAACTACGATCTGGTGCTATCGCCATTTCTGCCAGCGTTGTATCAACCAAAGCAGCAAGACCATTGGCTTTCACTTCTTTGCTGATGCCCTTATGTGCATAAATGTCTGCAATTTTCCCAATGCTGATGACTGTCCCACCAGACTGAGTCAGTGTATCCAATACAGTAGGAGCCGGAGGCAACACTGAATAATCTTTTCTGTTGCCTGTGCGGGCGTAATTATTTGCCGTTGTACCGAGGAAAGGACGGGCAATCACCCGGCCAATATTGTAACTGTCTAAAAGCTCACGAGCGGTTTCACAGAACTGCAACAGCTTTTCTAAACCAAAATGTTCTTCATGAGCAGCCACCTGAAATACACTGTCAGCCGAGGTATAACAAATAGGTTTACCGGTTTTAATATGCTCGTCGCCCAGCTTGACCAGAATGTCTGTGCCTGAAGCATGGCAGTTACCCAGAATACCCGGCACACCAGTGCGACGCACCAGCTCGTCAATCAGTTCAACAGGAAAGCTGTTTTGTTTGTCGTGGAAATAGCCCCAGTCAAACAGCACAGGCACACCAGCAATTTCCCAGTGACCACTGGGTGTATCTTTGCCGCTGGATAGTTCGCGGGCATAACCATAGCTGCCAAGCAAAGTTGGGTTATCCTCTACCAATGCCATTTCACCACTGGCTGCAAAACCTGCTTTGACTAAACCTAAACTGGCCAGATTAGGTAATTGCAGCTGACGGCCTTTGGCCTGAAAAAACGCTTTACTGATGCTGGCAAAAGTATTGGCACCGACATCACCGAATTTATCAGCATCGGGTGCACTGCCTATTCCAAAGCTGTCCATTACTAAAATTACTGCCTTTGACATACTTACCTACCTATTACATCAAGCCTCAGCATATAAAATGATCATGAGGTTCGGTACAGCCAGCCACAAGTGGCAAAAATTAAAAAGGGCACGCAGCTTATGCAAAAACGTGCCCTTTGGCAATCCCATATTTTACATTCTGCTAACTGATTTTGAATTTACCTACTAAACCAAACAAGGTATCAGACAACAGGCGGATTTCATTGGATAAACGATCGTTATCTTTGGCAATGTCACCAGCTGCACTGGCCTGATCATGCAAAGCATAGAGGTTTTTAGTGATTTCCTCAGACACCAGCGCCTGCTCCTCAGTAGCAGCTGCAGTTTGAGTGGCCATATCATTCACTTTAATCGAAGACTGCTGTAACTGACGAAACACCTGCTCGGCCTGAGAAAAACTACTGACGGTCAGATCAGCATTGGTTTTACCACTGCTGATGGCCGTTGCAGCCTCATTAACACGACTTTGCAGGGCCTGGATCATTTCCTGAATATGATTGGTGCTTTGCTGAGTTCTTGAGGCTAAAGTACGAACTTCATCGGCCACCACAGCAAAACCACGACCTTGCTCACCAGCGCGGGCCGCTTCAATGGCGGCGTTTAAAGCCAACAGGTTGGTTTGTTCGGCAATACCTCGTATCACGTCCAGCACTGAGGCAATGTTTTCAGAACTGTTTTCCAATTCACCTGAACAGGCCAGAGCTTTGTCTACGTCTTTGGTTAAACTCGCCATACTCTGAGTCACGCTATTCACCACCACCAAACCACGCTCGGCATTGATTTTAGCTTCGTCCGCTTCATGAGCCGAATCAGTGGCGACTTGCGCCATTTCTTTATTCGCCAGCGTCATCTCATGCACTGCACTGACAATAGAATCGGACGCCACATTGAGTGAACGGGTAATATCATTGGTTTTAATAGCTGACTCTGACAAAACTTGTGTCAGTTTGCTCAGCTGTGCCGCCTGCTGCAGCACTGAGGCTATCAGTTGGCATAAGTTGGCTACAAAACCATTAAACTGGCCTGCTAAAGCGGCAAATTCATCCTGAGAATTAGTATCCAGCCGGGCTGTTAAATCACCATCACCTGAGGCAATTTCCGATAAACGAGCTGTTAGTGTATTAATTTGTGTGGTCAACGACTTAGGCACGCTGTAACTAAACCAGCCAGCTACCAGCAATATGATAAGGGTAACAAGGTAGGTCGTATTCTGGAAAAAACTGATTTCGGCAGTTAAATCTTGTTGTTCGCTGACAGATTTAGCCAGCGCCGCTTCGCCCGCTTTATCCAATACAGTACGCAAAGCGCTAAACTGATGTTGCTCTTCAGCTATTAAATCTGCCGCTGCACTGCCACTTTTACTGGCGTTCAGCAAAGCAACAGCACTTTGATACCACTTCTGATAGTCCTGCTCAAAGCCAGAAAACTGTTGTTTGACGTCAGGATAATCTTTTAACAATTGCAAATACTCATTAAAACGTTGTTTCACCTGTAGGGCATTTTCTTCCACTTCAGCTTCCAGTATGGAGCTGTCGCCTTGTTTAGTCAGGTGCATAATAGAAGCCAGTTTGGCCTGATATAAGTCACGATCCGCATTTAAAACAACGGAGATAGCTTGCAGAAAATTATCCGCCTGAACCGCCAAGGCGCTCTTCTGCAGACCAGATAAATAACTGAACATGGAAACCACAATCAACAAGGTCAAAGCCAGAATAAGCATAGGTAAAGTGCTTTTCACTCTGATACTGTGCAGGTTCATAAAGGGTCCTTATGACAGGATGAACATTTTACTAAGTATTGATAACAGAATGACTTTTTGCCAAATTTCGTAAAAAATAGTTTTAATCTTTGTAAAATCAGTATGCTGGCGGATAGCAATGAACTGAACCCAGACTACAGCGTATAAAGCAGTAAATAAATTGATGGAGTTGGGTCATGAAAACAGCAGTAATCACAGGAACAAGTCGCCGCCTTGGTGCTTATCTGGCAGAAAAGCTTAGTACAGAAGGTTATCAGGTGTTTGGCCTCACCAGACAATTAAACCCAGCTCAGCAGTATCTGACTCAAATAGTTGTAGATTATCAGTCGGCCGATTCAGTGATGTCCGCTATCCGTCAATTACAACAAAAAGGTGACATAGACCTGTTGATCCATAACGCCTCTTTGTTTGAAAAAGACGAGTTACATGCTCATGACAGCATAGATTTTTATCAGGCGTTATTTGCCGTACATATGCAACTGCCAGCACTGCTGAACCAACACTTAGCACCACAAATCGCCACAACTCAGGGCGGTGGTTTGATTGTGCATATCACAGATATTTACAGCGAAAACCCTAATCCGGCTTTTTCATTGTATTGCAGCACCAAAGCCGGGCTTGAGAATTTAATGAAGTCGGCGGCCAAAGCTTATGCACCAAAGATAAGGGTTAACAGCATTCAGCCTGGCCCTATCATGTTTTTGCCAGAGCACAGCAACAGCGAAAAACAGCAGGTGATGCAACAAACTTTAATTGCAGAAGAAGCCGGCTTCGAGCCAATTTATCAGGGCGTCAGGTTTTTGATCGATAATAAATTTGTCACTGGCCTCAGCCTGAAAATAGATGGCGGCAGGTCGCTCGGAAAATAACTGACAGCCCAACTGAATAGGCGCCTGTTTGCTGGCAGGATAAAATACCTGCTGAATATAGGATTCTGTCAGTTCAGTTTGCCATACCTCTGACCAGCATTGCTGATACCAGATAATATCCAGATCACAGCTGCGATCTTTGACACTACGTCGTGGATCGCTTCTGTCCCGTCCAAGCAATTCTTCAACACGGCAGAGCTCTGCTTTTAATTGTGTTGCTGGCAATTCGGAGCGCAGCACCAGCACTGAATTGATAAAGACATGATTAGATTCCACCAGTTCAGCCTGAGTATAAACCCGCTGGTAGAGGTAGATCGAACCAAAGATTTTGGTCAGAGTACTGACTGCTGCTGCAACATGCTGTTCAGGCTGAATATTTGAACCTATCGAAATCACATAATACATAAACTTCCTTGTTATTCAGCCTGTTGCTGTATCCGTTTGATATTCTCTGCTTAACACCACCCTCTGCCCCTGCTGAGCAAAACCTGCAAAGTGTTGTTCGACCATCTGCCGATACTCTGGCCAATGATCTTCATAACTCATTAAATAGGTTTTTTTACAAAGCTCAGGCGGATACAAACTCAGCAGCGAATGCACCGAAGCATGCACAGGATTGTAGTCCGTTAAGGTCACATCATGAAAAACCAGATCCGGTTTTAACTGCAGTAAGAGTTGCGGAACAGCCACAGTGTCGCCGGAATAAAAAACACTGTGGTTAATCATCAAGCCAAAACAGACTTTTCCCGGCGTATGAGACACCCTGTGCAACTGATAAAGGTTACCAAAAAGCTCGAATTCTTCTTTGTGTAACAGCTCCAGTTCAAAATAATCAGCAAGCTCATTTTCACCTTCGCCATTTTTTGCCAGCACGCCCTTTAAACACTGATGCCATAACTCGTCATACAACTCATGATGCAAAATCAGCCGGGCTTTTTTATGGTATTTGTAACGGCCTTCATTCGCCAGCCGCTCCAGGCCAAACACATGGTCGGCATGCACATGAGTAATAAATACTGCATCAATATCCTGTAACTTTAAACCCTGAGCCTGTAAAGCGGGTTTGATAGTGTAACCACAGTCAATCAGCACATTTCCCTCAGAGTTGGTGATCAACGCATTGTTATTAAACAAAGTATCGGATTCTGAATGGCCACAGCCGAGAATTAGCAGTTCATTGGAGTTGGACAACATCATTTATTTCTACCCAAAGCAAAGTGCATTTATAGTACGGCTTTTGTCACGGATTGTATCACTGCTTTAGCGGATCTTTTTTACCAAAGCAGTTCTGATCACTTACTGTACCTTAGTGCTATAGCGGCATCAGCCTAAAGTAATCAGAATGCTATCAATCAAGTTTTAGCCTTTAAAAGGACAGTTCAGATGAAAACCTTGCCTTTTGTTATCTCCTCTTTTGCTTTTGCGCTGAGTAGCGCAGCTTCTGCCACTTTACCGCCATTAAAACTGAATTTAGACCAAACCACAGTGTCGGGTTTATCCAGTGGTGGTTATATGGCAGCGCAGTTTCAGCTTTCGCATGCCGATTGGGTCAAAGGTGCAGCTATAGTGGCAGCTGGCCCTGTGTATTGTGCACAGAATAATTTAATGAACGCGCTGGATCACTGCATCAACAAAGTCGCGAGCCCTATCCCTTTGGCTGATCTCAATAAGCAGTTAAAAGACTGGTCAGTTCAGGGCTTGCTGGCGTCTGAAGCAGAGATTAAACAAAGCAAAATCTGGTTACTACATGGCACTGCCGATCAAAAAATCAGCAAAGAAGTGGCTGACGCCCTTTATCAGCAGTACAAAGAATGGCTGCCGACAGCACAGCTAAGTTATGTGAAGGATAAAAACTTTGCTCATCATATGCCAACACTAAAGGAAGGCAGTGCTTGTGACAGCTCCGAAGCGCCGTTTTTAGGCCAATGTAATTATGATGCAGCAGGGGAAGCGCTGACGTTTATTCAGCCCGGTTTAAAAGCCCCTGCCGAAAACAGCAGCGGCACTGTTTATCCAATTGAACAGCAAAAAATAGCAGGCGACCTGGCTGATACTATGGCTGAACAAGGTTTTGTCTATGTGCCCAAAAGCTGTGAGCAAGGCCAAAGCTGTACTTTACATATCAGTTTTCATGGCTGTAACCAGCATGCCGATGCGATAGGTATGGCTTATGTTGAAAAAGCAGGATTTAACCGCTATGCCGACAGTAACAATATAGTGGTGCTGTATCCACAAACTCGCGCATCAAACCTGATGCCAATGAATCCACAAGCCTGTTGGGACTGGTGGGGTTATACAGATGCCAACTATGCCAACCGCAAAGGTCAGCAAACTCAGGCCGTGGTGAAAATGGCCCAATTTTTAGCTCAATGAATTGAGCGACATAAAATCTAACCTCAAAGCCGGGCTTTTAACCACAAAGCCCTTTTTGCTAACTGCGCTGTTGTCGCCTCTTTGTTTTCTGTTAGAGCCCAGCGTGGATCAGCACTAAAAGTCACTTGAGTGCTGTAGTTTTTACCCCGGCTGCTAAAACTCAGCTCTGCTGTATCTCCCACTTTGTAATAGGATAAAGCTTTGTCCCACTGGGCTTTAGAACTTAATTTATACCGCCCCAACTTTAACAACATATCTCCTTTGTCTACACCAGCCTGATACAAAGGCGTACCTATCAGCGTATTGCTGTCGACTTTCAGCTGCTTGTCCTGCTCAAGCAAAGTGGCTGCAGTTAAAAAAGCTTGTTCTGGTTGAGCTGGCGCTAACTGCAACCCCATAGCGGCAAATAAAGTTTTGAAATCAGGTAATTGCTGTCCATTGCTCCCGTTGATATAGCTGCTGAAAAAGCTTTTGGCAAAATCCGGATTAGCCGTCAGTGTTGCCAGAGCCTGCTGCAAATCCTGCTCAGTGTAAAAGCGGCCGGTTTTACCAAAGTCCTGCCATAACTTTCGCATCAGCAAATCAAGGTTCAGTCCTTCAAACTCAGTACGCAAAGTTAAATCCAGCGCCAGACCCAATACCTCGCCATAGGTGTAATAAGAGATAAAGCTATTGGCGTAGTTGGTCGGGTCCACAGATACAGCAGCATCAACAAAAGGAGCCAGCTCACTCATCCCTGTTGCAGCAAAAAACTGCCGGCCTGGTGATAGTTGCACTCTGTTCAGTGCAGCTACTGTTTTCTCCAGATAAGTGGCTAAATCAAAATGACCAGTGCGGCTTAAGGTTAGTTTGCCGTAGTAGTTAGTCACCCCTTCGGCAAACCATAAATTGCGGCTCATATTGGAGCGTTGAAAATCAAAAGGTTCTAAATCAGCAGGACGCAAGCGCTCTACATTCCAGGCATGAAAAAACTCGTGCGACAAGGTTTCGATCTGAGCGTAGTTCGCCTCCAGCAATGAACGCTCATCGGTCAGGATAGTAGAGTTGCGATGCTCCATACCGTCCCCATCCACATAAGGCAGGTAATCGGCAATAAACACGTACTGGCCATAATCAAACTTCGGGTATTCACCAAAAATCTTTTGTTGCTCTGCCACTACAGCTTTGGCTTTTTCAGTGAAGATATCGAGTTGTTGCTCTGTGCCCTGATGATGCATAACCAGATGAATAGTGGCTTCAGACAGATGATCTGCGACTTGCCAGCTGCGGCTGCTAAAAGCACTTAATTCAACCGGACTATCCATCAGATACTGCAGATCGGGTGCTGTATAGCTGCCGTCGCTCTGTAACTGCAGCTGAGTAGCGACTTTCCAGCGCGGATCGGGCAAGTTGAACCTTAAGGACGATGGCGAAGTTGCATAGTCATTCGAAAACAACAAGGTAGCAGGCATATTTAAATGGGCATGAGACCGGTCTATTTGATTGTAAGTGCCATCGGCTCTGTCGCCGTAAAGCCGGTAATTCACAATCACAGTGCCATCATGCTGGCCCACTGACCACTGACCTAGGCTGATGCGCCGCAGTGGTAATTCTTTGCCTGTACTGTCCGTTGCTTTTAAATCGTAGATATTTTTGGCAAAAGCATGAGCAGCATAACGACCAGGTGAGGAGCTACTCATACTCAGCAACAGATTGGCCGAGCTGACAGCGTCAAACCTCACCTGAATGGCAGCTTCATGATGCGCCGCATTAGCAAATGATAACTGATAGCTCACTGCAGGCTTAACTGAGGTTTCTGCCGCCAACAGGCTGAAACTGCACAAAAATACAGAAGACAAGGCAAAAGACAGGCGCACTACAAGTTCCTTTTATTAAAAGTGACGCTTTACCATAAAACAATTGCTTTCAGACTCCAATCTGGTTTTTTGCTCTTCATCGCAAAAATAAAGCCAGACAAAGAATTTAATCTGCGAAAGCGGATAAAGCTGTGGTGCAGAGTCTTGTGCTGTTGAATAATAATGCCTGATGCAGTGAAGAGGGAGCAGTCAGGTGGTTCAGGCAGTTATTTTTGATATGGATGGGGTACTGATAGATTCTGAACCTTATTGGGCTGAAGCAGAGCAGCATGTGTTTCGTCAACTCGGCGTAACACTGGATCCGGCTATTACGTCACAAACCAGCGGTATGACCACCAGAGCTGTGACTGAACTTTGGTTTAAGCATTCGCCCTGGCAGGATTTAAGCATTGAACAAACCGAACAAGCCGTTATTGATTACGTGGCTTTGGCTGTGCTTGAACGTGGAGTGGTGAAAAAAGGTGTAGTGGAGCTGTTGCAACAACTGCAAAGCTGGCAAATTCCCGTAGCACTTGCCACCAACTCCCCTGCCTCATTAATGAATACAGTGCTGGATAAATTACAAATTCGCTCTTATTTTCAGGCGCTTTGCTCTATTGAACTGGTGACACAAGGCAAACCTAAACCTGAAATTTATCATCTGGCAGCCAGCAAACTGGGCGTGGCTTCAGAACATTGCCTGGTATTTGAAGACTCAGTCACAGGTTTAACCGCAGCCAAAGCGGCAGGCATGAAAGTAGTAGCCCTGCCAGCCAAACACCACTGGCACAGGACTGAATACGATCAAGCCGAAAGTCGCTTAACCTGCTTTAGCGAAATACAGCCAGCACATTTTCAGGCCTGGGGGTTCACGGGCTTATAGCAACTGTGTGTCTTGCCGATGGGCGGCTCTGAACTGTGCCGGACTTTGGCCTGTATTGGCTTTAAAGGCGGTATAAAAAGACGAGCGGGCATTAAACCCCACAGACATAGCTATGCTTAACACTGAATCATCGCTTTGTTTGAGCTTTTGTTTGGCGGCTTCTACACGAGCCTGATTCACATACTCAAAAAATGATAGCTGCAGCTGTTGATTTAACGTCTGAGATAAATAGTGTGCTGGTACAGCAAGATGTTCAGCCAGCTTGTATAAGGTGAGTGTGTCATCCAGATACAACAACTCAGACTGCATAGCTTGCTGAAGCTTGGCGGCAATACGTGCAGACTGTTGCTCGCCCAAGGCTGAGCGTTGGTATTTTGTTGTGTTTTGCGCTGCATCTTTGGTTTCAGCTTGATCAGGCTTTAACTCTTCAGCTTCAGTGGAAACAGTCTGTAGCTTATAGGTTTCACTAAAACCCGGTTGCTGCGTTAAACCACACCAGGCGACTAACCAGACCACAAGTAACAAGCAAAACAGCACCACGACATCCGACAAACAGACAGAATTCATGCGATCAGCCAGCATCAGGTTCAGCACTGCATAACTCCAGCTGAACAGAAGCAGCAGCACCAGCATTTCCAGCCAGACCATCCGTTTACCGCTGTCTTCGGCAAACACCTGCCGCAGCTTTCGTCTGTAACTTCTGACCCTGCTGAGCATCAGCCAGAAGTAAAAACAACTTTGCCCCAGCCATAACAACACCGCCGCTAGAAATACGATAGCAACCAGCAAAGTGTAACCAGCCACATCTGACGCCTCAGAAAAAAATAACAACTGCTGTTGTTCATAAGACAAACTCTGGATCAGCACCGCCAGTACCCCGGCAAAAACCAAAGGTAATACATGCCAGCCATCTGCACCTTTGAAGCGCCAGGGCTGCTCTGCAGTTAAAGCTTTGATGTAAAACCACAAGGCAGGATTCAGAGCAAAAAAAGCCAATGGCATCAGCGCAATGTACGCAAAAACCAATGAAGGCCACAGGGTAAAAACCACAGGCCCAGTGGCAATAAAGGCCAATGACAAAAGCACTATGAGAAGCGGTATCAGGTGCTTATTCTGCTGCAGTTGCAATCCAAAGTAAGGCACAAGCATCAGCACAATACCCAAGGCCATAGCGGCAAAAACCAACTCAAGCATCAACAGACTTCCCTACCTTGTCGTTTGCGATGAAGAACCTCATCAGTCTAAGTAACCTGAACTCGGGATAAGCAGCGCCACTGAACGGGCATCTTTTCGGGCCTCTCAGTGTTGCTTTGTCTAACCATAGCGCGCTATGGCGTACGACAAAACGCCTTGATAGACGCAAAAATCTGCGCACTCAGTCAACAAAGACTTAAGTGACTTAAATGAATTAGTGTATCCATATGATTTATATAATGAAACTAAAAAATTCGACACTCATTATCCCGAGCTCAGGTTAAGTAATAACAGCTAACTGCGGCATAAAAAACTGTCCGCGCTTATAGTCGCGGACGACATAAGCTTCAGCTTTGCATAAGATTTTCTGCGAACCCTTACCACATTAATTCAGTTTTTTTCAGGAGTCATTATGTCCTTTTATCAAGGCTCATCCAATTCAACACCCTTTTTCACTTTACAACGCTGTGGCGGTTTAGCCTCCATAGGCATGGCTTTGTGTTACTTCACAGTGGCCCTGATCTTTTTTGTGGTTTTATCTCAACCTGAACAAGCAGAACCTTTACAGAAAATTCAATACATAGATCAGCATCAGTTTTTGGTAGCAGCAGGTTATGCCATAGGTTATTTGCTGTTTGGTTTTTTACTGGCAGTGATGGTGATTGCTATCCCCCAGCAGTTGCCTAAGCCGCGATCAGCCTTGGTGCAAGTCTCTGGGTTGTTTGGCAAGGTTTGGGTCGTTTTAATGATGGCTTCCGGCATGATAGCGCTGCTTGGGCTTCATCGCTCTATCCATCTGATCGATACAGATCCAATGCTTTCAGTGACACTATTTCATGTCATGGGACTATTGACCAATGCTTTGGGCGGCGGCATTGAACTGGTGGGAGGTCTGTGGATCCTGCTGTTCAGCCTGGCCGGATTGCAGCAACAACCACAAAGGGCAAAACTACATGGGCTTGGTTTGCTCACAGGTAGCTTTGCCATACTGACTGTCTTTCATACCCAACCTTACCTGAAAGAAGCTTTTGGCTTGTCTCAACTGGTGTGGCAATTGTGGTTTGGGGTTGTGTTATTGCGTCAAAGCCAACAGGAGATAACAGACAGTCTGTCTGAATAAACTGGATTTAATAACAGCTATAACCGCATGTTTTTTTATGATGCCCCGAGGCGGACCAGGTTTGCCAGCAGCAAACCGGAACAGCTTTAGCTGGCCCGGAGGGCAAAATACATGGATGTAGTTTGTACCAGGTTTGCCAAGAGCAAACCGGAACAGCTTTAGCTGGCCCGGAGGGCAAAATACATGGATGTAGTTTGTACCAGGTTTGCCAGGAGCAAACCGGAACAGCTTTAGCTGGCCCGCAGGGCAGAATACATGGATGTAGTTTGTACCAGGTTTGCCAGGAGCAAACCGGAACAGCTTTAGCTGGCCCGCAGGGCAAAATACATGGATGTGTTTTGTACCAGGTTTGCCGGGAGCAAACCGGAACAGCTTTAGCTGGCCCCCAGGGCAAAATACATGGATGTATTTTGTAATCTGAGATGACGCCTTTGGGCATGAAACAAAAAGCCCGTCACAAGGACGGGCTTTTTGTTTTTTATGGTGCCCAGAGGCGGAATCGAACCACCGACACGCGGATTTTCAATCCGCTGCTCTACCGACTGAGCTATCTGGGCAAAAGTGAATGGTGCCGCTTATCCGAGTCGAACGGATGACCTACTGATTACAAGTCAGTTGCTCTACCAACTGAGCTAAAGCGGCAACCTAAACCGGGTGACAAGATTGCAAGGCAACCACATCACAAAAAGTTATGGTGCCCAGAGGCGGAATCGAACCACCGACACGCGGATTTTCAATCCGCTGCTCTACCGACTGAGCTATCTGGGCAACGGGGGGTATTAAACGGATTTCGGCTAACCAAGTCAACTTATTTTTTAGTTGCCTGAATCGTTAGCTTAATACTTGAGCAAAGAGCGCGTTTTTCATCCCCTTCTTACTCAAAGTAACGAAATTTAATTGGCATTTAAGCGGGCGGGTCAAGACCCGCCCCTACAGTGGTTTTTTAATTTGCTGAAGTGTCTAAAGGCGCAAAAGATTTGACTAACTGATCCAATTCTTTCATTTGCTGCAGGTAGGCTTCCAGTTTATTCAGTGGTAAAGCACAAGGGCCGTCACATTTGGCTTCATTTGGATTCGGATGCGCTTCAATAAACAAACCAGCTAAACCCAAGGCCATACCGGAACGGGCTAACTGAGCAGCCTGAGCACGGCGGCCATCGGCTGAATCAGCACGACCACCAGGGCGCTGCAAAGCGTGAGTGGCATCAAAAATTACAGGCGCATAGTGCTTCATGTCGTCCATGCCCAACATGTCGACCACCAGGTTGTTGTAACCAAAGCTGGAGCCACGTTCACAGAGGATAATTTTATCGTTACCCGCTTCCTGAAACTTGGTGATGATATGACGCATTTCATGAGGTGCTAAGAACTGTGGTTTTTTCACGTTAATCACAGCACCCGTTTGTGCCATAGCAATAACCAAATCGGTCTGACGGGCTAAAAAGGCTGGCAACTGAATCACATCAACTACTTCAGCCACTATGGCGGCCTGATAAGGTTCGTGTACATCAGTGATCAGCGGCACGTTAAAGGTTTTTTTAATTTCTTCAAAAATTTTTAAGCCTTCTTCCATGCCAGGACCACGGTACGAATGTACAGAAGAACGGTTGGCTTTGTCAAAAGACGCTTTAAAGACATAAGGAATGCCGAGCTTTTCTGTGACTTTGACGTAGTATTCCGCCACCTGCATGGCTAAATCACGCGACTCTAAAACGTTCATGCCACCAAAAAGCACAAAAGGTTTGTTATTGGCAACTTCAATAGAGCCAACCTGAATTGTATGTTGATTCGTCACTTTCAATTCCTCAGACAAAATACCGGATACTGCGGCAATGATACTCTTAATGCAGCCACTGTGGGTAGGAGGCTAGCTGGCGGATTTGTTGTTTCATATGATCGTTGGACGGGTCATCCGGTTTTTGATCAACAAAATACTGATAATCGCTAATCGCCAAAGACCAGTGATCCAACAGCTCAGACAATAGCCCCCGCTCACGATGCAAATAAGGGTCGCCCGGCTTTTGGTCCAACAAATGCTGCACCACTGCCATAGCCTGTTCACGTTTACCTAAAGCCAGCAACAGCTGCTTTTGTAACTGCCATAGCCCGGCACAAAAGGTCGGAAAATCGACCGGCTGTGTCGCCAGCTCCTGAGTAATACTCAATGCCAGACCATTTTCAGGGCTCAACAAACATTGCCAGGCACCGGTATAGGGATCGATCCAGACCTTTTCCGCTTTGGATAAACGCACCTGTACTAAATATTCGCCTTTGTAACGCACTATATCGCTTTGAAAGCCCGCTTGCTGTAACCAGCATAACAGCAGCACTATCAACACCAGCGGGTCGGCTTCACGCTGGTTAATGGCATAGCTAAGCAATGTGGGCTGATGCATCTCTTCAATCAGCAAAGGTTTTATTGGAGGGGTAAAAAAAGCATCCCGGTAAAAGCTGTCCACATGGCGGGCTAACGCATTCATTGTCAGCGTTTTTTCAACCTGAGCCGGTGCCATAGCAAACCAGCTTTCTTTTGCCTGCTGGATTTGTTCAGCATCTGTCCACTGCTGTTCAATGGCTAACAATAACTCAAGCAGGGCCTGACCCTGCTGTTTTAACTCAGACTTCATTGACTACCCAATACAACAAAAAAGCACATCACAAAAAGCATACTTAAATAAAAATAAGGCTGTTTTGAGCAAAGCCCCCTTAGCCAAACAACACAGGGGTTTTAGTAATAGCGACTTTGCCCACCAGCGCCAGCCAGCTTAAAGCACCTAAAAAACCAACCCAACGCATCAACAGAGTACGGCCTTTTAACGCCATAACAGCTAAACCAATATAAGCAAATAAACCAAAAAGTTTATCGGTCAGCCATGGCGTCTGAAAAGGGTATTGCTGAATAGTCAGCATCAGGCCAATAGCCGTCAGCAGCAACAAGGTATCCACTACATGAGGCGCAATCTTTAAAAATTTATTCTGCAGCAAAGCCGGAGATTTTAAACTTAATAAAAACCGTACCGCCAGAAAAGTTACGCTGAGCGCGATAAACAACATATGAGAATGTTTGAGTGCCATATACATAAAAATAATCCCTACAAAATCTGCTAAAAAATTAGAAATAAAAAGCCACCCGCAGGTGGCCTGAAATCAGCTGTCACTGCTACCTATCTTCGTCGTCCGGGTATTTTTGCAGTATTGCTTCGAGTTTGTCGACCCGGCTTTTAAATATTTCGACCAGTTTAGGGTCAAAATGTTTGCCTGACTCGCTGCTGATTTTTTCCATCACCTGCTCCAAAGTCCAGGCCGATTTATAACAGCGTCTGTGACGCAATGCATCATAAACATCAGCTAAAGCGGCAATACGGCCATAAATATGAATGTCTTCGCCCTTTTTACCATTGGGATAACCAGATCCATCCCATTTTTCATGGTGATCCTGGGCTATGATTGCGCCCGCCTGAATAATGGTGCGTTTGGAGTTTTTTAAAATTTCATAGCCTATGCTGGCATGGGTTTTCATCACTTCCCATTCCTGCCCATGCAATTTCATCGGCTTATTTAGAATGCCATCCGGTATACCTACTTTGCCAACATCATGCAAAGGAGAAGCAAACATCAGCTTTTCGGCTTCTTCTTCAGGTAAGCCATAAGCTTTGGCCAGATCGTAACAAATAAAAGCCACACGTTTGACATGATTACCGGTTTCGATGGAGCGATGCTCCACAGCTTCACTTAAGCGATACACAATTTCGCGTTGGGTGTCTTCAATTTCGCTTTGCAGTTGCACGTTTTCATAAGCAATTTGCACATTTTGTGAAAACAGCTCAATTAAACGTTTTTGTGTGTCTGTCATCTGGTTAGGTAAACCCGATACATAAAGCAATGAACCAGAGGTAAACTTACTGGTGCAATAGGCCACCAGATAATTATCACGGTACACTATGCTGCGACTGTTCAGCGCCTGATGAAAAGCGTCCAGTAATGGCGGTTCCAGCACATCGCTGATCTGTTTGCCTTCCTGATGCTCAAACTGGCCTAAACCGGCAAATACCACTAAACGTTCCGGATCGGCATCTTCATTGATATTTCCCGCGACCAAAGATGACGTAACCAGCAAGGCATTGTCGTTGCACCCTAAAATAGAGGTCAGTTGCTGCAGTACGCCATCAATAAACTGTTCCATTGAATGGGCAGAAAATAAATCTGCCGAGGCGGTAATAATTTTTTCAAGGCCCTGGCGGCTATGATCAATGGCCAGAATATCCCGGTAGGATCGTAAGCTCGACATCACCACAGTAAAGAGTTTTTGTGCAGTCAGCTCAGTTTTGGATTTGTAGTCGTTAATATCGTAATTGACTATCACCTGACGCTCAGGCGCCTGCCCCGGTTGACCGGTACGCAAAATAATACGCACATAATGATTATGCAGCTCCTCGCGGATATAACGAGCCACCAGCAAACCGGCATCGTCAGTTTCCATCACCACATCCAAAAGCACTATGGCTGCATCTGTATGCTTAGCCAACATCTCACGAGCCTCACGGCCTGAATAAGCGCTGATAAATTCGAGGTGTTTGCCCTGAAAAGAAAAGTCACTTAATGCCAGCTTAGTAACAGCATGAACCTCAGGCTCATCGTCTACTATCAATACTTTCCAACTGCCTCGGGAAACATGTACTACTTCCTCGGGTTCCTCAGCAAACAAAAAATCATTCGCCATGTCACACTCCTTAGCTTGCTGCGCGCTTTACTGCTCTGTGTTATTTATATGCGCTAAACAAGGTTGGGTCAAAGCAAAGTCGTTGAAAATATAAATATTTTAGAGTTGATGGAAATGAAGCCAAAGGCAGTTGATGCATATCAGGTAAAGCAAACTGGCTTATTGGTTGATTCCACTGTATTACTATAGAAAACGCAACCCGGCTACAGCTATAGCACTTTTGCTGCCAGACAACGGAAATACACTATGCTCAAGACCGTCTTGTTCTACGCTGCTTGCCTGAATTTTATTCTATTGATGTCGGGTTACCCCCTCAAGGTGCACGCCACTGAAACCCAGAAGCCTTTAACAAAACACGCCTCTGAGCACACAACAGAGCGCAGTTCCTTAATACCGCTACAGCTCAGCGCTGGCGAATGGCCCCCCTTTCTTAGTGAATCCTTGCCCCATCAAGGCGTGGTGGCTCATCTGCTCAGCGATATTTTTGCAGTTGCCGGTTATCAGGTCAGTTTTACCTTTTTACCCTGGGGCCGCGCCTACCACGACAGTGCTAATGGCAAATATGCCGCCACAGCAATCTGGATGCAGAGCGAAGACAGAACCAGCGACTTTTTATACAGTGAGCCTGTCCTCAGCGAGAAATTTGTGTTTTTCCATCTGAAGAAACGCCCTTTCGAATGGCAACAACTTTCTGACTTGCGTGGCCTGCATCTGGGGGGAGGACTGGGTTATAGCTATGGCCCGGCCTTTGATCAGGCGCTACAAATGGCGGTATTTAAAATGTCACGTGTAGGCAGTACTGAACAAAATTTTCGCCGTCTGGCGGCTGGCCGTATCGATGCTTTTGCTGAAGAAATCAGTGTGGGCTACCATACGCTTCAGCATCAACTGCCTGAATTGGCCGATGCCATCAGCCATCACCCCAAACCCCTGCTCATCAATCAAAGCTTTTTGTTATTCCCCCATAAAATGCCAGACAGTGTGCGGTTAGCTGCGCTATTTAATCAGCAGTTGCAGCAATTTAAACAAAGCGGGCGTTATCAGACCTACTTTGACCGTCTGGCCCAAGGGGATTATCAATAGCAGGGGGACGCTGATGTTTTCTGGTAATGGATTGGATCAGAGGCAAACACAGATCAACCAAGACCTGCAGCAGATTTTCAGGTAAAGGACAAACCAAACTACGCGGGAAGCTGGCCGCCACTGATACGCCACTGGTCGCCGTAGTCTTTCACCGATTGCACAGAGGTAAAACCTGCTGCAGTTAAAATCTGCTGCACAACGTCGCTTTGCTGGTAGCCGTGTTCCAGCCATAACCAGCCGGACGGAGTCAGAAATTGTGGGGCTTGTGTACAAATATGGCGGATATCGGCCAGGCCTTGTTCTGGAGCTATTAAAGCCGAGTCAGGTTCAAAACGTACATCGCCCAAGGCTAAATGCGGGTCTTGTGCGTCTATATAAGGTGGGTTGCTGACGATTAAATCAAACTGCTGCCCTTCTAACGCATCAAACCAGCTGCTTTGTTTGATTTGGCAATTAGTTAATGCCAAAAGCTCAACATTTTGCTTTGCCAAAGCGACAGCATCGGGTTCTAAATCCACCCCAGTCACAGCCCAAGCTGATTTTTCTTTAGCTAAAGCCAAAGCTATAGCTCCTGTGCCAGTGCCTAAATCCAGTACTTGGGCTTTGGCAGGCAAAGGTAAAGCTAAAGCCTGCTCCACTAACAATTCGGTGTCAGGTCTTGGTATTAAAGTACAGGGTGCAACAGCGAGTTTAAAATCCCAGAAATACCAGTAGCCCAGAATATGGGCCAGAGGCTCGCCCGTCAGGCGGCGAGTCAGCACTGGTCCTAACAACAATAACTGTGATGCTGTTAGCTCACGCTCTGGATACAACATCAAAGTAGTGGCGTTGATATCCAGTACTTCCAGCAGAATACGCCGTGCTTCCTGTTTTGCATCTGCAGGTACAGGGCCAGTTTCAAGCAAAGGAGTAAGTAACGCAGTAGCCTGTTCCAGCCACTGCGTCAGAGTTAGCGTGTTACCAATAGCAGTATTAACGGTTTTCATCAGCCAAAGCAGCTAACAAGTCGGCCTGATGTTCATGGCTTAGTGGACCAATCACCAAATCTAAATCACCTTCCATCACATCTAATAAACGGTAGATGGTCAGGTTGATACGGTGATCCGTTAAACGGCCTTGCGGGAAGTTGTAAGTACGAATACGTTCAGAACGATCGCCACTGCCGACTAGAGAGCGGCGGGTCGATTCTTCCACTAAACGGCGTTTTTCATCTTCAGCAGCCTGAATACGCGACTGCAACACGCTCATAGCGCGGGCACGGTTTTTATGCTGCGAACGTTCGTCCTGACATTCAACCACTATACCTGTAGGTAAGTGAGTAATACGAATGGCGGAATCTGTTCTGTTCACGTGCTGACCACCGGCACCAGAGGCGCGGTAGGTATCTACTTTTAAGTCAGCAGGATTAATTTCAATGGCTTCGCTTTCAGGTACTTCCGGCATAATAGCCACTGTACAGGCAGAAGTATGCACCCTGCCCTGAGATTCAGTAGCTGGTACACGTTGCACGCGGTGACCACCGGATTCAAATTTCAGAATACCGTAAG
The DNA here is from genome assembly GCF_000217935.1 of Rheinheimera sp. A13L. Lineage (GTDB taxonomy): Bacteria > Pseudomonadota > Gammaproteobacteria > Enterobacterales > Alteromonadaceae > Pararheinheimera. Next base: position 4,381 of record NZ_AFHI01000025.1, on the reverse strand, counting down.
CACCTTCGCCCTGAATGCTGGCGATCACTTCTTTATAGCCACCGTGTTCGCCGTCGTTACAGCTGACAATTTCTACTTTCCAGCGTTTACGTTCACAAAAGCGGCTGTACATACGGAAGACGTCACCAGCAAAAATAGCGGCTTCATCACCACCAGCACCGGCACGAATTTCAAGGAAGCAGCTGTTGCTATCGTTAGGATCTTTAGGTAACAACAGAATTTGTAAGTCCTGATCCAGCTGTTCAATGCGCTCTTTGGCTGCTTTGTATTCGTCCTGTGCCATATCACGCATTTCAGGGTCTGAGTCTTTCATCATGTCTTCAGCGCTGGCTAAATCATCCTGCGCCTGACGATAAGAACCAAAAGCCTGGCTCAGTTCTTCCAGTTGGCTGTACTCTTTGGACAATTCCCGAAAACGACTTTGGTCAGAAATTACGCCAGCGTCACTTAATAACGCCTGAACTTCTTCATAACGTTCGACCAGAGCTTCGAGTTTGCGGTACACCGATTCTTTCATGTTGTTTCTTTTTACCTGATTACAGATCTAACAAAGTGTTGATCAAAGATTGTTGTTGAGGTTGCTCGTCCTGCAATAACTGCCTCAGAGCCTTGGTTGGTGCATGCATCAACCTGTTGCTGAGTTTAGTCGCAAGTTCAGCTAATACTTTTTCCGGGTCTTGCCCTGCTGCAATTTGTTTGCCTGCTTTGGCCAGCAATTCATCCCGAATGGCTTCGCCTTTTTCGCGATAATCGCGCACCACGTCCAGTTGGCCATGCAAACTCAGCCACTGACTGAACTCGCTGACGCCCTGCAAAATCATGTGCTCGGCTTCGGCCGCCGCTTCCTGACGGTTCTGCAAATTTTGCAGCACTATGGATTGTAAGTCGTCCACTGTATACAAATACGCGTCTTCCAGCTCTGATACTTGCTCTTCAATATCGCGTGGCACAGCTAAATCGACAAAAAACATAGGTTTATGGCGGCGTTTTTTCAGCGCCTGTTCCACCATACCTTTACCGACAATAGGCAAGGTACTGGCGGTCGAACTAATAACCACATCGGCATAAGCCAAAGCTTGTGGCACTTGTGAGAGACTCACTGCTTCGCCGTTAAACTGGCTGGCTAAAGCTGCGGCTTTGTCATAAGAGCGGTTTGCTACCGTAATTTTTTCTGCGCCCTGCTCCAGCAAATGTTTCGCCACCAGCTCTATCGTCTCACCAGCACCAATCAACAGCACTTTAACTTTGCCTAACTGACCAAAGATTTGCCGGGCCAGGCTGACTGCAGCAAAAGCGACTGACACAGCACTGGCGCCAATATCTGTTTCAGTACGAACCTGCTTAGCAACCGAAAAGGTCTTTTGAAACAAGCGTTCAAAAGCCGGATTAATGGTGCCAGCCTGACGGGAATGGCTATAAGCTTGCTTCACCTGACCGAGAATTTGTGGCTCGCCCAGCACTAACGAATCCAGGCCACAGGCCACCCGCATTAAATGACTGCTGGCCTGCTGATCCTGATGCAGGTATAAATGATGCTGCAATTCGGATAAATCCAACTGATGAAATTTGCTCAGCCAGTCAATTACTTGTTTCGATTGCTCAGCGCTGCCGCTAAAATACAGCTCAGTTCTGTTACAGGTGGACAAAATCACAGCGTCAGACACTTGTGTCGTTGTGGTCAGATCGCGTAAGGCGTCCAAAATTTGTTCAGGCGCAAAAGCAACCTGCTCACGTAATGAGACAGGTGCAGTTTTATGATTAATACCTAAAGCAAAAATGGTCATTCACCTGTTTGGCCGGTTTTGAAAAAACGGTCGTTAGTCAAAAGAGGGCGAATTGTACGAAAAAGCCCAAACTAAAAAAAGCGTAGAGAAGGAATTAGTGTGTTTACAGCGATAAAAACTGGTTGTTTTATAGTTTTCTGCCTGATTTTGACAGGTTGTGCCAGTAACAACAGCCAGCTAAAACCTGTTATTCCGTTGTCAGCACAACAACGACAGCTGCAGTTAGAGCAATTGCAGGAGTTTACTTTGACCGGAGCCTTAGGTGTAAAAGCACCAGAAGAGAGCATCAGCGGCAGTTTAAACTGGCAACAACAAGGGCCTTTTTTTCAGGCCAGCATGACTAATTTTGTTGGTATCAGTATTTTTGAACTGGAAACCGACGCCCGTGGCGCCACTGTCAAAGCAGATGGTGAAACGCATCAGGCGCAGTCGGCCAGTGCCTTGCTGGATTATTTATCCGGCTGGAGTTTACCTATCGAAGAAATGCCACTCTGGCTCAAAGGTGTGGCAAGCGCGGGCAGTTTTAATCATCATTGGGATGCCCAAGGCCGCTTAACCAGCTTTACGCTAAAAGATAGCCAGCAACGTGACTGGCAAGTTAGTTATAGCGAGTTTTTCCCAGATGCGTTAGCATTGCCAAAACGTATTCAGTTAGATTCTAAAACTGATGGCAGCCGTATTAAGCTGGTGGTGCGTAAATGGCAACATTAACTTTGTCGGCCCCGGCTAAACTGAATTTATTTTTACATATCACAGGCCGCAGGGCCGATGGTTATCACAATCTGCAAACTTTGTTTCAAATGCTTGATTGTGGTGACCAGCTTAGTTTCACACTCACCAGGGACGGTGAAATTAACTTTAGTTGTTCAGATAAAAGCATAGAAAACGACAGCAACCTGGTGGTTCGCGCGGCTCAGTTATTGCAGCCTCTGGCTTTTGAAAACGCAGGCGTAGATATTTATCTGAATAAACAAGTACCTATGGGCGGCGGCTTAGGTGGCGGTTCATCCGATGCAGCCACCACTTTGCTGGCATTAAATCATTTATGGCAATTAAAACTATCGAACGCACAGCTTTGTGAACTCGGCTTAACCTTAGGTGCCGACGTTCCTGTTTTTGTATTCGGAAAAACAGCCTTTGCTGAAGGGGTTGGAGAAAAATTACAACCCGTTAGTTTGCCGCAAAAATATTACCTTATTGTGACGCCTGATGTGCATGTCAGCACAGCTGAAGTCTTTAGCCACGCTGATTTAATCCGTAATACCCCCGTCATGTCCGTCAAAGATCTACTAGACTCAGAGTGGCAAAATGACTGCGAAACTCTGGTTAAAGGGCTATACCCCGAGGTTGCAATGGTACTGAACTGGTTGATAGAATACGCGCCGTCCAGAATGACAGGTACCGGCGCCAGTGTGTTTGCCGAGTTCCAGGATGAATTAAGTGCCCGTCAAACCCTTGCAAAACTGCCGCCACAGTGGCGCGCCTTTGTTGCGAAAGGGGTCAATCAGTCTGCTGTCCTGACTGAATTGGAACATGCCGTATGACGCACAGCAGGCGACACAAAAGGCCTGCTGTATTATTAACCGGACTCATAAACTGCCCTGAGGATCCTGCCGTGCCCGACATGAAGATATTCGCTGGTAACGCCGTACCAGAACTCGCCAAGAAGATAGCCAGCCGTTTATATATCAAACTGGGCGATGCCGAAGTCGGCCGTTTTAGCGACGGTGAAGTCAGTGTGCAAATCAATGAAAACGTCAGGGGATCTGACGTTTTTATTATCCAGTCTACTTGTGCGCCAACCAATGACAACCTGATGGAACTCATTGTGATGGTAGACGCCTTACGCCGCGCTTCTGCCGGTCGTATTACTGCAGTCATTCCTTACTTTGGTTATGCCCGCCAGGACAGACGAGTGCGTTCTGCCCGTGTGCCTATCACTGCTAAAGTAGTGGCAGACTTTTTATCCAGCGTTGGTGTGGACCGTGTACTGACAGTAGATTTACACGCTGAGCAAATTCAGGGTTTCTTCGACGTACCAGTGGACAACGTATTCGGTAGCCCTATTTTGCTGGACGATATGCGTAAACGTGAATTTGTTGCACCAGTGGTCGTGTCTCCGGATATAGGTGGTGTAGTGCGTGCCCGTGCTATCGCCAAACTGTTGAACGATGCTGACTTAGCCATTATCGATAAACGTCGTCCTAAGGCCAACGTGTCTCAGGTGATGCATATCATTGGTGATGTCAAAGATCGCGACTGTATTATTGTCGATGACATGATTGATACAGGCGGCACTTTATGCAAAGCAGCTGAAGCCTTAAAGGAACAAGGTGCAAAACGAGTATTTGCTTACGCGACTCACCCTGTGTTCTCTGGCAATGCAGCTGAAAACATCAGAAACTCAGTGATTGATGAGCTGATCATCACCGACACTATGCCACTGAGTGCTGAAATTCGCGCCATTGCCAAAGTGAAACAGCTGACATTAAGCGATATGCTGGCCGAATGTATCCGTCGTATCAGCAACGAAGAATCTATCTCTTCGATGTTTGATTAATTTCAGACTGAAGATTTGAAAAAGGCACCGCTCGGTG
>NZ_AFHI01000026.1 GCF_000217935.1 Rheinheimera sp. A13L | reverse complement strand
ACTGAAAGCGGACATTGTTGAAAATCAATAAAACATAGCTCTCGAAAATGTCGAGACAACAGCGCATTGCTGGAAAAGGTTATTAATGCGTGGCTTGTTTATCGTCGCGTTTCAAGATGTCACCGATTTTTGGACAATAATGATGTGTCCAAATTCAGTTGACCGCTGCACTCTTAGTATGGATTTCTAAAGCGCCTGATCGAAGTAAATCGATTTATTGTTGCTCACCCCCAAATTCTCATTTCAGTATTGCCAAAAAGTGTACAACACACTACCTTGGAACAGGTACAGAAAACGTGATCTTGGCTGTATAGATTTTACGGTATTTCTCAGTTAAGTAGCTGTAGTTTTTGAATGCAGTGTTTTGCCTTGTTACGGCCTTACCTTTTCCCCCAAATTTTGAGACCAGAAAGATGTTAGATGTAATAAAAGAAAAAACAGTGTAGTCAAAATAATAAAGATAGGGAGAGCATGGGATGGATTGACCTATCCCCCAAATTTAAGGCCATGACATTGATGAGATTTCCAATAAAATGGAACCAATGGAGATCTCAAAATGAAAAAACGTTACACCGAAGAACAAATCATCAAAGCCATCAAGCAGCATGAAGCAGGTACGAAGGTCGAGGACTTATGCCGTGAGATGGGTATATCCGTCGGAACCTTCTACAACTGGCGCAGTAAGTACGCAGGTCTGGAAGTGAACGAAGCCAAGCGACTGAAGGAGCTTGAGGTAGAGAACAACAAGCTTAAGAAGATGCTGGCCGACAAAATGCTCGAAGTCGAAGCGATGAAGGATGTGTTGTCAAAAAAGTGGTGACGCCAGCGGCAAGGAAACCTGTTGCTCAGCATTTGATAGAAACTTTCCGCCTGAGTGAACGGGTGGCTTGCAAGTTGGCGGGACTGAGTAGAACAGCATTGCGGTATAAGCCAAAAACGAATGCAGATCACAGCATACGGCAGCGGCTGAAAGCATTGGCAACCCAATATCCGCGATATGGCTATCTGATGTTGCATGGTCTGCTTCGGGGCGAAGGCTGGGTCAAAAACCGTAAACATACCTATCGCCTTTATACCGAAGAAGGTTTGCAGGTGCGTACGAAGAAACGCAAAAAGCTGACACGACCACGGCAGCCGATGGAAGTGCCTACAGCGGTGAATCAGCGTTGGTCTATGGACTTTGTATCGGATCAACTCAGCAATGGCAGGCGCTTTAGGGTCTTAAATGTAGTAGATGATTATTCGCGTGAAATGGTAGGCCAATTGGTTTTGGTTTCTATCAGTGGCAGACAAGTCGCCAGATTCTTGAGTTTGCTGGTTGAGCAACGGGGCAAACCAAACAAGGTAATCTGTGACAACGGAACTGAATTTACCAGCAAGGCGATGTTCTTCTGGAGCAAGGAAACAGAGATTACGTTGGGCTTTATTCAGCCAGGTAAACCAACACAAAACGCGTTTGTTGAAAGCTTAAATGGCAAGTTCAGAAACGAATGCTTGAACCAACACTGGTTTAGAACGATGGACGAGGCCAGATACGAAATAGATTTGTGGCGCGAGCATTACAATCATGTTCGTCCGCACAGTTCGTTGAATTACATGTCGCCTGTTGAGTATGCAAAGCAGGCAGCATAAGCTGGAAAATCTCATCACGGGATTGGTATTAATTCCGGGGATAGGTCAGTTAACTAAGTTAATTAAGGAATCTGGAATCGAGTATGCCAGAACGAATTTCCAGCTGTCCGTTCTTGAAACCATGTCAATGAAATCTGAAGATCAAACTGTTATTGGCAGAGAGCAGTTCTGGAAACGAGTTTTGCTCTCGAGGGAGTTTGGATATAACAAGAATTAAAAGTCAAACAGATTGCAGCAATCATAATAATATTGATGGATTGGCATATTGAATTTTGGCCGTATTTGAAGATAAGTTGAATTAGTTTTGGCTGGATTCTCGAAAAAATGAATGTCCGTAATTAAGGCAAAGCAGAGATTCGTTTTTTCGAGATCGCCTGTGCTTTTTACTGACCGTTTTTGCTCATGCTTACACCAACTTCAGGTGGCGCTTTACATCCAGCGGCAGACGTTGCAACGTGAGTTCTAACACTTCATCCGTAGTTGTTTTTGAGATCAGCTTATCTCTCGCTTTCAACTCCCTGACTTTTTGTATCAGCTCATCTTTGGTCTTACCTTTCTCACCCGCATAACGACTAGCAAGCTTTGCATCTTTGGTCTTTAGGAGTTTGTCGTTTTTTTCAGCCAGCTCTTTTTGTAACGCCCCGGCATAATTCACTGAGTGGAAAATTGCCTGCATCTTCACACCCGCCACTCTTGCGACTTCTGACTTTGAAATTTCATAGGTAGATTTTTTAATAAAGTCTGTTTTTTTGCTGTGTTGACGGATATACCTGAGTTTTTGTTGATAGAGGTTTTGGATTGCCTCATACGCTGCACCAGAGCTATTTGAATCAGATACCCAATTCGGTCGGATGGGGGGCGCAGTTGACGCTTTGAGCGCATCTTTATCAAGAAATTCATCTAAATAATCACTCATGCAGCTTGCCCTCTTTGTGCATCTGCTATCACTAGCGTATCTTTTAGGTGCGAAATGAACTTATCGTATGTCGGGTTATTGCTGTTTTTACGCAGCTCTTCCACGCGCTTTAACGCCAATGTTACCGTGTGGTAGTGTGGTTCTTTGATGAACCAGGGGAGTTCAGGGTTTCGACATGCTGCAACATCCTGCTTGATATATACGACAATCCCAATGAAGTTGCCCTCTGTGATATCCGCATTCAGACACCCCAAGCATAACCTCGGCTGTGCGTTTTGACGCTGCGGTTCGCCATTGATACTGCACTTAGCATTTTGCTGCGTCCCGTCCCGAAGCAGGCAACTAGTCCACGGATTTGATTTTATTGCCAAGACACGTTTTACAGCAGCCTGCGCAAGTTTTTCTTTTTGTTCTTCATCCGAGTAAACGTGAGTTATCGCCACTGCTTTTGATAAGAAGCGATCAACCCCTCCGGCATACTCGCGATGTTCATCTTCAATACTGTCCATGTGTAACCTCACCACTGAATTGATGACATGACGGGTTGCTATTTGCTGGATAACTCGATATTCCTTATCACGCAGATAGGCCATAAAAAAACGCTCGTCAAGGTGTTTAAAATGCGCCCTGATAAACCGTCCTACATCACCTCGATAACGCCTTAGCACCGCTTCTGCAAAGATATGCCGAAATGCATGTGGAGTTGCATAGACTGCATCACCTAGAAATTCACCTCGAACATAGCGCACGCCTGCTTTATCTAAAACCACTTCACCGCTTTTAAGCTTAGCCTTGGTCTCTTCGCTTAAGTGCGTATCAAACAGCGCGGTGATATCGCTAGGCGCATGCCCTTCGATATACGCTCTTAATCGAGTACCGAATATTTTTCTAGAGTCTACCTCTTGCGCCAGCAATACCCTTGGCAATGCATCATTTAGCTCTTTTTTCATTTTTATCATCGCCCTCATGGGCGCTTCATCGAATCGATAAGTGGATTCAAGCGTGTTAAGAGCCGTTTTATCCTTCTCAGTCAGTGATGCTTTATCTTTGAAGCCCTGCCATACCTCGATATCTTTGAATATTGAATAATGATTGACAAAATCCGCCCAGCAAGTGGGCATGGCTTTTTTAATCTCTGATGCAGAGTCTACTTTTTGATGTATTGTTGTTGCCTGATATATCGCTGGGTCAGTCATATCCGCCAGATTAAGATCCGCCAGTTGCGCGGCCAATATGTAACTTCCGAGCGTAATTTCTCTTGGTAGCAGGGTGTTTCCGCTGGTTTTTGGCACCTTCCATCGAACATGGAAGCGCCAGGGGGTGTATTGGTTGTCTAGCGGGTCGGGGTTGATGTCAATATCGATATTAGACAAGCTAAACCCGTATTCACTCGCTCGCCACCCTGTCAGCGCTACAAATCCGGTAGCCCCTGCATCCTCAATCATGGAGGTCATTGCATTGAAGTAATGCATCCCATCGGAATAGTGCTTATCTGGCGGTATGGGCAAGGTGTTTGCTAGTGATTTGAAAAACACCCTCATACTTTGGGTATCAGCAGGTTTTTCCGTTTTCAATTCTGATATGATGCAAGCGGTTATCGATTCAAACTCTAACAATGTCACCGATAACACCGCATCTTCATCATGTAATGCGGCTTTGCAAAGCGTCGCTTGATATTCTTCCCAAATGGCCTGTTTGGATTTGCCATGCTCACCAAACACATCAACAAACAGAAGCGACCGAATAAACTCCTGCACATCATACCTCTCAGGTAAATGGCACACTTTCGCAATACGGTTGATGGTATCGAGCTTAAAGGCATTGACCATTAGCTCTGCCGATGCATATGCCTCAACAAACTGCTGATGCACAAACGACTCGACGGCAACTACTTTTTTTTGGGAGATCTGACTTGTGCCACAAGAGTCCTGAAACGCTTCAACAGATTGCCCACAAAGCACTTTTCCTAAAATCAAACTCATTGAATTTTTATTAAGCTTCAGATTGTTATTGCTCTGCCGCGCGTCAGACAACGACTTGTAAGCATGCCGGATTGCGCTGGCATAAGCATAGTGCTTCTCGAAAAGATGCAGGCAATGGTCGATGTAATGTTTGCCGACATCCAACCCCAAATAGTTAAAGCTACTCCCTTTTTTGTAATCACTTCGCGTCATATCCATGATGGATAAGCACGCCTCATTAAGCGCAAAAAGCACTTTCTTTTCAGAGGTATCACAAATAACGCCTGTCACACCATAGCGGTTAAGGAGCTGCTTGAGTTTCATAAATGTCAGCGGCTCGAATCTAGAGGAGTAATTTGGCGCAGACAGGCGCTTTTTAATCCCGTCTTTGGTGACATTTTGCGTTAGGCACAATCCAAAAAACTCTTCTACATCTAAAGAATCAAGCTGGTTTAACTGCTGTGCATGCAGGTAATGAAAAAGCAACGCGAGTTTGTCGATGATTTGATGATAAGGATTTCGTCCTACCTTGATTACCGAAGCCACCTCAAGCCATATCAGCTTGGAAAACTCGATGAGATTTAGCGGAATATACCGCCCATCAAACCTGACGGTGATCGTCTTGGTAAATTGCACGAAGGGTTGTTCAAATAGCGTAAAATCAACCGTGATAGTCAGTTTCGAATGTTGAAATCGCCACACATTGTCAGTCAGCGCGGCGTTATCCAAAGGGGATAAATGGGCGAGCTTATCCTGCATCAGTGTTGATAGGGTCGTATTTACCAATAGTTGCGGGACATGAGTGACGATAGGCATATCAGTCTCCTATGATAGCTGGGCAGTAAAATGTGGTGGTAGATGCGAACGGTATTTTTCGTACATATCTTGACCATATTTAAGGCTCGTTTTCGAGAAGTGCTTATTGTCAAACAGGCTCTCTATCCATTCAGCGGTAGGCAGTGCGGTGAAGAGTAAAAACTCCGGCGCACACTCTCGAAGTAAAGTGTGTTTTTCCTGCAGCTGCGCTAAAAAATGTTTAAGTTTTAACACCGTTTCAGGGCTGTCTTGAATGTATATCGTATCAGGTAAATCGTCTTCAACTTGCGCACCCGTGCTGACAAACCCTAACTCATCGACGTGACCACTGGTTTGCTCGGTCACGACTTTGAGGCACGCCAACACATCATTGGCCCGGGTTTTAATATGCTCAATAGCTTTGGTAAACTCGCTTTCAAAAAGTTGCTTGTCACTTTCACTTGCCGTAAAAACATTGACGTATAAATCTCTCATTACCGCTCGGGTGACTCGTCCGCAATTGTTTTGCCATTCCTGATTCATCTCCACCAGATAATGCTCTCGCTCCGTCTCATTGGTATGGCTTCGTTGGTTGATGAGGCTTGCCGGATCAAAATTTTCCGAACCTGCATATACTGCACTGGTTTTGATATGGGAAAAGCTGAAAAAGTCATAAGGCAGCACACCTTCGCAGGGCGCTTTTGCTTTTCGAGGGCTGTTACGGCTTATCCCGTTATATAGCATTGCATGTATCGCTCTGGGAAACACAGGAGCAACCCGCTGAGTTTGGTGTTTTTCACTAATCACATGCCATAGTGCAGTATCTGTACAGGCTAAACACAATAAACCCGTTGCATTGCAAGGAGAACAAATTTCCTTTTTAATTACTGGTGTCAGCGGCTTATCCTGCTCCCTCAGCGCTGTCACATCTTTTATATATCGAAGCACCGCTTTACCGATATCATCTTTGGTTTTTAAGGTCTCGACTTGGTGTGCGTTATGCCTGGCGCGACCCTTGAAATAATCACTTTCGATGTGGGTAATAACGCCATTTATACGCTTAACAAATTTAAAATCGCGCAAGGTAAGCTTTGAGATGTCACTTCCTTGCACCGTCTGATAGGCCATCAGATAGCTAAAAAGCAAGGACTCTGCCAGTGAGACTGGCACCACATCATTATCTGGATGGGAAACAGTGTGAAGCGCAAGCTGTCTTAAAAAGTCAGTATCAAATAACCCAACATTTTGTTTAGCTGTAAAGAATCCAGCGGTTTGGTTGCGCGATGTCGCAAATATAGGTTGGTTTGTCAGTAGTTTGTCGAGTATATCTCTTCGAAATTGCGGTCTAACCTCGGCAAAGACCACTAATTCCAGCGCGCTCTTTAAATGAGGGGTATCGTCAGTCAGTTGTACCAGCTTTTGTCTGAGACGATTAAGCATTTCAGCCTTCGCGCTCACGATGGTATAGTAGTATTGCTTAGACTTACCATCGCCTGAGGCTGCCTCTACTAATACCGGAATGTCCTTTGGCGTAATGCCTGCCAGTCTAAACCCATCAATGAGTGCATCTTTGCAGGTTTGTAAATATAACAGGGCATTTTCGATGGTAATGCGAAACGAATTCATCAGCGCTTTAGGTGACCCTAACCGCGTGTATAACTCATGGCCGATACCAATTTCATCACGGCGAAGCCAGGTATGTTGTGAAAACCATTGGTTCAGGTTTACCGCATTAGCCTCATCCTGTGGTGCGGCAGAGGTATTTGCCAGTGTTACCAGATATTCACGTTCGTAATCGGAGAGGGTTTCAGTAAACGCGCTAAGTGCCAGCGCGTCTTGTATCATTAATTTGATTGCAGAAAGTCCTGTGGATTGGGTTTTCACGCCATTCTCACTGACGCGCCACGCTTCATAATCTTTAAGCCAAGTGACACGGTTTTCATCGGTCAAATCTATGATATCCAGATAGCGCCACAGACGCCTGCAGTATAGCAGCACATTTTTTCTTCCTTCTGGAAAATTATCAGTCACCAAGTAGAGATGCGCGGCAGCATTGAATGCACCAAATATTAACTGACGTGTTCGGTTGTGAGCTGGCGCTAAGGTGATTGTGATCACGGAGCGGTTATCTATTTTGGGGATATGGAGCACCGTGGCGTTAGGATTGTAAGAAAGCGGTATGACGTCTTGGTTCGACTGAAGCTCTTTCGCTATTAGAGCTTGCTCATACAATAGTGATTGTTGCAATTGAATGTCAGAGAATGCCTCTTTGAAATTCGTATCTACAATATCATCAGCCATAATGCACCCCCAGACTAAACGCCTCTTTGATGTGGCAGCTTCGTATGTAGGTTTTGGTAGTTTCGGGCGCTTTACCGTCTTTGGCGTTATGCCCCATCAGCTTCGCCACGAGAAGGTATTCCGCTGATGTGGGTGTAACGCTATCGATTTTTACGAGATTTTTTTTACAGGCATCGTAAAACTTATCCGTACCAAAGCTATGCCTCAAGATGTGACCTGTGTGATCATCTTCCAACATCTGCAAATGTCCTGGTAAAGCACCACTTATCTGCAATTCGAACACTTTCTTTTTAGTTCGTGTAAAGGCTCTAGATGCCGCGTTTTTGGAAATCGGTGTGCCGTAATGGCTGTAGCTAGCATTAAGCAGTAGGGTTTTCTCAGCTGACTCAGGGCGCTCCTTGTCACAATATTCTTTGTAGCGTTCCAGTAAGCTTCGGTGGATATAAAGCGTTCGGGATTCACCGCCGCCGACGTTACGAGGCGCTTTGGTGTATTTGCCCTGAAGAAAATACTCAAACTCCATCTGCTCTGGATGTTGTGCCATCTCCAAAAACAGGGATTTGAAACCAGGATGCTTTTTATTGCCTACCATAAAGTCCTCAAGCAACAGCCCTTGATTTTCTTTACTGCGAAGACCCAACTCACCGCCACCGCGAAGGAGCAACTCATCTCGAAGGCTTCCGGTATTGCGGTACAAAATGGAGCGTAATTCAGGGGTAAGGTATTTTACTGAGGTTCGGTGCTTCGTGTTCCTCTTCACTACTGACCTTAATTTTGGTTTTACCCGAATATCTTTGGCATTGGTAAATCCAGTCATCGCCAGGTAATTGTAATAATCCCGAAGAGCTATCAAATACTGCTCTACCTTGTGCTCACCAGCTCCTTGCTCTTCAATGATGACCGTGTTGATGTAGTGATTTAGTAACTCTTCAGGAATATTGTGATGCCTATCGATACTGACCTGGCTGTTCTGATGACTGTATTGAACTAACCAGTTGAAGAAGTGCTCTAATTTGTTGTGAAGTATCGTTATCGTGACATCAGATATTTCTTCTTCCTGATAAACTGTCGATACAAACTTATCTTTTCCATCGAGGGTCACTCGCTTCCATACGACACCCGTTCGACTAACGGCTTTGCTGAACAATGTTGGAAGCAGCAATACAGAAAGGTCTTCTGCGATAAAAATATGGCATTGATGGTATTCAGATTTTTGAGATGTAATAAATTGCATACAGATATCCGAATTGTGATACCTGCATAGTAGTAGTGAATGAGTGAAAGTGTTAGTACAAATCTAACATTTGGATACAGCTACATACTTCACAGCCATTTATCTAAACGTAATATAAGTGTGGTAGGCTGGTTTACCGATTTATCCATGCCTTTTCTCCGCTGCTGTTGCGTATCTAAGTATAGTCTGAGACCCTTTGAACAGACTAAGGGTTCTGAATTCTGATATGTAGGCTTGTTGAGGACAAAACAACTGGGTAAGATGCAATGAGTTATGTAACAGAATTATTAAAGAATGAATTGGTCTGCTTCCACCCAACCTGCCATTGAATGGCTGAACCGTTTGCCGCAACAGCGCCTGAACTTCTGGCTGTCAGGGCTTTTTGTTGTGCTATTTTGCTGGTTATTGGCGAAGTTAAGCTGGCAACTATTACCTGCACCTGAAGCCGAAGCCATTAGTGCTGCTGTTACTGTAACAGGCCAGACGGCTCCTGATCTGAAAGCATTGTTAGACGCCAGTTTGTTTGGTAAAGCATCAGAACAAGCAGAAGCAGCTCCTGTTGCTGCGCCAACTACAGCGCCTAAAACGACGTTAAATGTCAAACTGACCGGTGTCGTGGCTATTGGTGGCAAACCTGAGCAAGGCTCAGCTGTAATAGAAAGTCAGGGCTCAGAGCAAACTTATGGGGTGGATGACAAAATTGAAGGCACCAGTGCCAGTTTAAGCCAGGTGTTTGAAGACAGAGTGCTGTTAAAAGTCTCGTCCCGTTTTGAAACTCTGATGCTGGATGGCATCGAATTCCAACACATGGCGGCGGACAATGGCTCTTTGCAGGAAGTGGATTACCAGCCGCAACCTGAGCCTATGATGGACGGGCCTCAGCCTCCTATGGAAGAGTTAGCGGATGTACGTCAGGAAATGATGTCGGAGCCGATGAAGTTTTTCGACTATATTCGTGCTTCGCCTCAATACCGCAACGGTCAGCTCTATGGTTACCGTGTCATGCCGGGTAAAGATCCGGCGTTGTTTGAACGCATGGGTTTAAAAGCCAATGACGTGGCTGTTGAAATTAACGGTACGCCGTTAAATGATATGCAGCAGGCCATGATGGTCATGAATGAATTACGTGAAGCGACTCAGGCTTCGATTAAAGTTGAACGTGACGGCCAGACCAGAGACATTGTCTTTAGTCTGTCACAATAATAATTAATTAAGATGGTTAAACTCTAATGAAGTCAGTGACATCTTCTCGTTTGCATATTTCCCGTTGGTTTGGTTTGGGCGCTATCGCGCTGCTGAGTTTTTTTGCAACTGCAACTGAATATCAGCCAAACTTTAAAGGCACAGATATCAACGAATTTATTAATATCGTTGGTAAAAACCTGAACAAAACCATCATTGTTGACCCTCAGGTCCGTGGTCGCATTAACGTGCGCAGCTATGAAATGCTGAACGAAAAACAGTATTACCAGTTTTTCTTAAACGTACTGGAAGTCTATGACTTCTCCGTCGTTGAAATGAAAAGTGGCGTGCTGAAAGTGGTTCGGCAAAAAGATGCCAAAACGTCCAACATTCCTGTGGTCAGTGACAATGCTGGTGCCATTGGTGATGAAATGGTCACCCGTGTGGTGCAGGTAAAAAACGTCTCAGTACGTGAATTAGCTCCTTTGTTACGCCAGTTTGTTGATCAAAGTGGCGGCGGCAGCGTGGTGAACTATGACCCGTCCAACGTCATTATGATGACGGGCCAGGCCGAGACAGTGAACCGTTTAGTTGACATTATTTCCCGTGTCGACAAAGCCGGTGATCAGGATTTAGAAATTATTAAACTCAGTTACGCTTCTTCGGCTGAAGTAGTGCGTATTCTGGAAAATATTTATAAAAATCAGGGCAAAGCTGAACAACCTGAATTTTTAATTCCAAAAATTGTCGCCGACGAGCGCACCAACAGCGTCATTGTCAGTGGTGAACGTCAGGCGCGTGAACGTGTTGTGGCTTTAGTGCAGCGCTTAGATGCTGAACTGGAAAGTCAGGGCAATACCAGGGTGTATTACCTGAAATACGCCAAAGCTGAAGATTTGGTTAAAGTGCTGCAAGGTGTCAGTGCCAGTATAGTGGCTGAAACTCAAGGCGCTGCCACTCAGGCTCAGGGCGCCCGTACAGCAGGCAAAGGCCGTGATGTCAGTATCGAAGCCCATGCTGAAAGTAATTCATTGGTTATTACCGCTCAGCCTGATGTGATGCGTTCATTGGAAGATGTGATTCGTCAGGTGGATATTCGCCGTGCTCAGGTATTGGTTGAAGCCATTATTGTCGAAGTGGCCGATAACGCCGGTGCTAATTTAGGGGTGCAATGGATTAGTGCGACTGGCGGCATGCAGCAGTTTAATAATGGTGTAGTGCCTGTGAGTGCTATAGCTGCTGGTGCTGCGGCTGCGAGAACGGTAAAGGGGAGCACAACTAAAACTACAAACGCTGAAGGAACTACCACAGAACAGACCACACCGGATCAGGATGGTAACTATCAACTGTTAGGCGACGCTCTGGGCGGCGTAACAGGCATGATGCTGGGTGTGGTGAAAAACGACTGGGGCGCTATTTTACAGGCCGTCACCACAGACAGTAACTCCAATATTCTGGCTACACCTTCTCTGACCACCCTGGATAACCAGGAATCCTCTTTTATTGTCGGTGAAGAAGTTCCGGTGAAAACCACCACAAGCCCTGGTTCAGGTGGCACCAACCCTTTTACAACCTTAGACCGTATTGAAGTAGGTATTAAGTTAAAAGTCACGCCTCAGATTAACGAAGGCAACGCGGTTAAGTTGACCATAGAGCAGGAAGTGTCTGGCCGTAACGGTGATATTGAAGGCAACCCTATTATCGCCAAAAGGGAAATTAAAACCACAGTACTGGCTGACAATGGCGCTACCGTGGTGTTGGGTGGTTTAATTGATGAAGATGTGCAGCAAAGTGAGTCTAAAGTGCCGCTGTTAGGCGACATTCCTGTATTGGGTGCTTTATTCCGCTCTACGTCGTCGAGCAAACGTAAACGTAACCTGATGATCTTTATCCGAGCCACTATTATGCGTGACGATGGCCTGCTCAGCGAAGTCAGTCAGCGTAAATACAACTATGTGCGGGCGCAGCAACTGGCTCAGGGCGAAAAAGGCATTAGTCTGATGCCGGGCGCTGAAACACCAGCTATGCCGGAATTTGATGATACGTTAATTATTCCGCCAACTTTTGATGAGTACCTGCAGAAAAAAGAAACTCAGGATAAAGAGGTTGTGAAGCCTGCAGAGCAGGAGACTAACTAATGTCTGCTGTTGATCTGAACGAGATGCAGCCGGTAGCGGCCAAAGTGCGTTTGCCTTTTGGTTTTGCCAAACGTTTTGGTGTCTTGTTACAGGCTCAGGCGGATGGCTGGTTATTGTATGTTAATCCACAGACACCACCGGCCGCTTTGCTGGAAGTGCGGCGTTTATTGTCTGTTTCTTTTAAAGTGCAGAAACTGCAACAAACTGAGTTTGATGCGTTATTAGAAGCCTCTTATCAGCGTGATTCCTCTGAAGCTCAGCAAATCATGCAGGATATTGGCAACGAAGTGGATTTAGCCTCTTTAGCGGATGAAATTCCAGAAACTGAAGATTTGTTAGAAAACGAAGACGATGCGCCCATTATTAAACTGATTAATGCCATGCTGGGCGAAGCTATCAAGCTGGGCGCTTCAGATATACATGTCGAAACCTTCGAAAAAAATCTGGTGGTGCGTTTTCGGGTCGATGGCGTATTACGTGAGGTATTAAAACCTAACCGTAAATTATCCAGCTTACTTGTGTCGCGTATTAAGGTTATGGCCAAACTGGATATAGCAGAAAAACGTGTGCCACAAGATGGCCGTATCAGCTTGCGTATCGCAGGCCGGGCTGTGGATGTGCGGGTATCGACTATGCCATCCAGCCATGGTGAGCGGGTGGTGATGCGTTTGCTCGATAAAAATAACTCTCATCTGGATTTAAACAAGCTGGGTATGACACCGGCTATACAAACAACCTTCTCACAACTTATTTTAAAACCGCATGGCATTATTCTGGTCACAGGCCCCACAGGTTCAGGTAAAAGTACCACCTTGTATGCGGGTTTAACTGAGATCAACACCAAAGACCGTAATATTCTGACGGTCGAAGATCCTATTGAATATGAGCTGGAAGGCATAGGTCAGACGCAGGTCAATACCAAGGTGAATATGACCTTTGCCCGTGGTTTACGCGCTATTTTGCGTCAGGATCCTGATGTGGTGATGGTGGGTGAAATCCGTGACTTAGAAACCGCACAAATTGCGGTGCAGGCCAGTTTAACAGGCCACTTAGTGTTAAGTACTTTGCACACCAATACAGCATCAGGTGCTATTACCCGTCTGGAAGATATGGGGGTTGAACCCTTTTTATTATCCTCCAGTTTATTGGGAGTATTAGCGCAGCGTCTGGTTCGTACTTTATGTGTGCACTGTAAACAGGCGCACGAGCCGGACAAAGAAGAGCGGGCTTTACTTGGTGTGGCAAAAAAAGAAGGATCAGTCATTTACCGTGCTATTGGCTGTGAGCATTGTAATCAGACAGGCTACCGAGGCCGAACTGGTATTCATGAGTTACTGGTAGTTGATGAACACACCCGTGAATTGATCCACAACGGCAAAGGCGAGCAGTCGATTGAGAAATACATTCGCACTCAAGGCCCCAGTATCCGTCAGGATGGTTTCAGTAAAGTATTAACAGGTGAAACCACACTGGAAGAAGTGTTGCGTGTGACCCGAGAGGACTTGTAGTGCCAGCTTTTGAATACCAGGCCATGGACGCCAGAGGGCGTCGTAGTAAAGGTGTGCTGGAAGCCGACAATGCGCGTCAGGCCAGACAATTATTGCGTGAGCAAAAACTGACACCGCTGAGTTTAGAGTTGGCTTCGCGGCAGGAGAAACTGCTGGCGTCTGGTAAAAAGTGGTTTCAATCCGGCATCAGTGCCAGTGAACTGGCCTTGATCACCCGCCAGATGTCGACCTTAATTGAAGCAGGTTTACCTATAGAAAGTGCTCTGCTGGCTGTCTCTGAGCAATGTGATAAAGCCCGTTTGCAAAGCATGATGATGTCAGTGCGCTCTAAAGTAGTCGAAGGTTACAGTCTGGCCGAAGGCCTGGCTGAGTTTCCTTATGTGTTTGATCATCTGTTTACCTCTATGGTGGCTGCAGGCGAAAAATCAGGCCATTTAGATGCGGTATTAAACCGTTTGGCTGATTACACAGAACAACGTCAGCATATGCGCAGCCAGATTATGCAAGCGCTGCTTTATCCCGCCATTCTGACTTTTTTTGCTGTGGCAGTGATCAGTATTTTGCTGGCCGCTGTGGTGCCGCAAATAGTGGGGCAATTTGAGCATATGGGACAAAGTTTACCCGGCTCTACTTTGTTTTTAATTGCCGCCAGTGAGTTTTTACGTTCCTACGGTTTGCTGGTGCTGCTGGCTATTATTCTTGCAATAGCCGCCTTTAAGCGGGCACTGAAAAAACCGGCTTTTAAACTGAAAATAGATACTCATCAGTTAAAACTTGGCCTGATTGGTAAAGTCAGCCGGGGTTTAAACACGGCCCGTTTTGCCCGTACTTTAAGTATTTTAAATGCCAGTGCCGTGCCTCTGCTTGAAGCCATGCGGATCAGTGCTGATGTACTGGATAACAGCTTTATGCGTCAGTCTATTGCCGAAGCCACACTGAAAGTACGTGAAGGTTCTTCACTGAAGAATGCGCTGGAACAAACTAAATTATTCCCACCTATGATGCTGCATATGATTGCCAGCGGTGAAAAAAGTGGACAGCTCGACGGCATGTTAGAGCGTGCCGCCAATACACAGGACAGGGAATTTGAAACCCTGGTGACTGTCTCACTGAAAGTATTTGAACCTGTTTTAGTTGCCGCTATGGCTGGCATAGTTTTATTTATTGTGATGGCGATTCTGCAGCCTATTTTGGCATTAAACAATTTAGTCGGAGGTTAAAAAATGCAACAACAAAAAGGTTTTACCTTATTAGAAGTGATGGTGGTTATTGTTATTTTGGGTGTCATCGCCAGTATGGTAGTACCTAACTTAATGGGCAATCAGGAAAAAGCCGCACGGCAAAAAGTGGTGGTGGATATTCAGCAGCTGGAAAACGCGCTGGATTTATACAAGCTGGATAACGGCTTTTATCCAACCACAGAACAAGGTTTGCAGGCTTTAGTGACACAGCCTACCTCTGAACCTATGCCACGTTCTTTTCCTGAAGGTGGTTTTATTAAACGTTTGCAAAGAGATCCATGGGATAACGAATATCAGTTAGTCAGCCCGGGCGAAATGGGCCGTATTGATGTGTATTCTATGGGGCCAGACCGTGTTGCAGGTACAGACGACGACATTGGCAACTGGAATCTGGATGCGCCGGACGCGCAGCAAAACTAAAAATGAAACACCACCGCGGTTTTACCTTGCTTGAAATCATGTTAGTGATGCTGTTATTGGGTTTAATGGCATCTTACGTGGTGGTGAACTTTGTCAGCGAATCTCGTACTGCCCGTCTTCAGAAAGAAACCAACCGTCTGCAGCAACTGGTGCAGGTGGTGTCTGAAACGGCTATTTTAAAGCAGCAGGATTTTGGCCTGCAGCTGAGCGACAAAGGTTATCAGTTTCTGGTGCATAACGGTGTGCAGTGGCTGGAAGTGGGGGAACCTAAATTTATGCAGTTTCACCCCTGGCCAGAAACAGTGCAGGCCGAACTCGAACTTGAAGGCTTAAGCTGGGCAGAAGACAGTATTTTAGGTCAGGAAGAATTCCGCGAATTGCAGGAAGAGATACAGGAACAGCTGGCCGAAGCTGAGGCAGAAGAAAGCAAAGAAGGCAAAGCCAAAGATCCGACCAAAGCTCGTGAAAGACCATTGTTGCCAAATATCTATATTTTGTCTTCAGGTGACATCAGTCCTTTTCAACTGGTGCTGGCGGATGAAACTGAACGTCCTTTTTGGTATCAGACACTGATAGGCGAATACAGTATTCCGCTGATTAAATCTGATGTGGAAAACAGCAGACCATGAAAAGCAAAGGTTTTACCCTGATAGAGTTGTTGATTGCGATGGCCGTGTTTGCCACAGCTGGCGCTGCTGTGATGAAAACAGCATCTGAGCATATGAATTCTATCTCTCATCTGGAAAATATGACCTTTGCATCCTATGTGGCGGAAAATCAGCTGAATGCGGTATTTCTGGAGAAAATCTGGCCATTAAAAAGTGAACAGAAAACCGTAGAGTTTGCCAACCGTAACTGGCTGTGGCAGCAAGAAATTAATAAAACACCTGATGCTAATTTTAGCGCTGTAGTGGTGAAAGTCAGTCTGGCCGATAACCCGGAAAAGGTGCTGTATCAGTTGCAAACTTATGTAGGTAAACCTGATGCTGAACGTTAACAGGGGCCGTGGTTTTACCTTTATTGAAATGTTATTAGCTATGGCAATTTTTGCCTTAGTAGGCTTAGCTTCCGCCAGCGTATTGTCCAGTGTGACTGAGTCCGATGCAGCCTCGCAAAAAGCCGCTGAACGGCTGGCACAAATACAACGTTTTTTCCTGATTTTAGAGCGCGATTTAGCGCAAATCAGTGCACGGCAAATCAGGGTGGAAGGTGAAGAACCTTTACGTTCGCCTTTGATAGGTGAAAAACTGATGCTGGAAAGCGACGAAGGGGGTTTTGCTTTTGTGCACAGTGGCTGGCGTAACCCGGGTATGGTGTTACCACGCAGCGAAATTCAGGCTGTGGCTTATCGTTTACGTGAAGGCAAAATTGAGCGGCTTTTTAGCTTGTTTCCTGATGCAGTAACGGGCACTGAGCCTAAAGTGCAGCCTTTGCTGGACAGAGTGACTGGTTTTAAAGTGGAGTTTTTAAAAGACGAAGAGTGGCAGGAGAACTGGAATGAAGATAAGTTACCTAAAGCTATTCGTTTAACCATCAGTCATGAGCAACTGGGTGAAATGCAGCGCTTTTATACACTGATGAATGGGTTAACCTGATGCGGCGTCAGGCAGGTGTGGCTTTAGTGGTTGTGATGATGATTGTCGCCTTTGTGGTGGTGATTGCCGTGAGCATGAGTGGACGTTTGCAGCTGCAGTTGCAGCGCCAGCTGAATTTACAGCAACAACAACAAGCCTATTGGTATGGTATAGCGGCAGAGCAAGCCAGTATTCAGTTGTTAAAAAGCACAGTAGCGGGTAAAGAAACCGTGAACTTGTCACAGGACTGGGCGCAGTTAGGTGCCACTTTTCCGGTCGACGACGGCAGCATTACCGGCAAGCTGATTGATTTACAAAGTTGCTTTAACTTAAATAATTTACAACGACCTGCCGAGCAGCAGCAGGTGGGGGCAGGCCAGACGACCAGCCAAAAAGCCTTTCAGCGTTTGCTGGAGTTAAAGGCAACAGATTTGTCGATGCCGGCTGAGTATTTAACAGCACGGGTCAGCGACTGGCTGGATGCAGACAGTTTATTGCAAACTGCAGGTGGCGCAGAACAGGATGATTATGCTGGTTTGCAAATGCCTTTTTATACGGCGAATAGTTTAATGGGCTCGACCTCAGAATTGCGGGTCATGCTGGATTTAACTCCGGCAGATTATGAGTTGGTGCGGCCCTGGGTTTGTGTGATCCCTAAAAACAGCACCAGTAAACTGAACCTGAATACTATTACGGTAGAAAATGCGGCCTTATTAGCGGCTTATATTCCTGAACTGGATGAAGGGACAGCGTCAGATTTAATTAGCAGCAGGCCAGAAGAAGGTTTTGCCACTATAGATGAAGTATGGGCCAGTCCTCAGTTGGCGAACATCAGCGTCACGGATGAGGTTAAAGCCATGATGACAATAAATTCTAATTATTTTGTGCTCGAAACCACAGTGAAATATATGGATACCATCTTTAATCTGGCCTCTGTATTGGTAATTGATGAGCAACAAAAAGTAAAAGTGATAGCGCGGCGGTTTGGAGGCCAGTGGTGAACGAACAATTAATAATAAGACTGGGCAGTCAGCCACAGCAGCCAATCAGTTGGTTGGTATGGTCCGCCATCAATAAAGAGATTATCGCCAGCGGTCAGTTGGCGTCCGCCGACGAACTGGCAGCATTGTCAGAACGTTTGGGCCGTCGTCCCGTGGTGGCTTTAGTGCCTGCTGCTGACGTGGTGTTAAGTGAAGTGTTATTACCAGCCAAACCCAACCGGCAAATTATCCAGGCCTTGCCTTATATGCTCGAAGAAGAGCATGCAGAGGATATTGAGCAGCTGTATCTGGCTTTGGGTGTATGCCAGCAGCGTGGTAAAGAATACTGGCAACAAGTGGCTTTATGTAAAAAAACTCAATTGGAACAATGGGTCGGTTCACTGGTTGTCGCTGGTTTTCAGCCAATCCAGTTAGTGCCAGATGCCTTGTTATTACCAGAACATCAGGACGGTGCTTCAGCTATTGAGTTATCTGGTCAGTGGTTATTACGGCAGGGCCCATGGCAGGCATCCAGTATTGAACCGAACTGGTGGCCGGACTTTTTAAGCCTGGCCAACATCGAACTCATTTACAGCTACAGCCCATGGCCAGCGGAGATACTGCAAAATGTCCAGGCTGCTGAACCTGAATTGCCGCTGGCTTTGTTAGCGCAGCAACTGCCAGAACAACGCTTTAGTTTATTGCAGGGCCAGTACGCACCGAAAAAAGCGCAGAATAAAGTCTGGTCATTATGGCAAAACTCCATAGTGCTGGGTGCCAGTTGTTTAGCTTTGTATCTGCTCGTCTTAGGTGCTCAGGTGTGGCAACAAGGCCAACTGCTGCAGCAACAAAGAGCAGAGCTTGTGACTCTGTATAAAAGTCGCTTCCCTGCTGAATCAACCAGGGATATTTCCCGTCAGCTGGCCCGTAAGTTACAAGGCGCAGGCAGTGGTCAGGACGCCAGTTTATTCAGCTTACTGAATGAATTGCAGCAGGAATTGGCTGCGACCACCAATATGCGTTTAGACAACTTACGCTACGACCAAAAAAACAGTGAATTGCGCTTTCAGGCTGAAGCGGACAGCTTCCAACGCTTTGATCACTTAAAAACCCGACTGGAACAAAAAGGTTTTGAAGTGAAACAAGGGGCTTTAAGTAACGACAGCGGCAAAGTGCAGGGCACTGTAGCTATGAAGGTGAAAGCATGAAAAATTGGCAGGATAGACAATTTTCACAGCCGCAGGCTGCCATTCAGGGTAATGCACATGGAGGTGCATTATGAAAAATTGGCAGGATAGACAATTTTCACAGCCGCAGGCTGCCATTCAGGGTGCGGCACATGGAGGTAACCTATGAGCCGTATGCAACCACTGCAAAGCTGGTGGCTATCGCTACAAAAACGTGAACAACAGTTGGTGCTGGGGGCTGGTGTCACTTTAGCTCTGGCGGCTTTTTATTGGCTGCTGTGGGCTCCGTTACACCTCAGTTACCAAAGTCAACAAGTGCAGTTGCAACAGGTCAGTCAGCAGTTGTTGCAGGTCAGCAATTTTCCTGTGGTATCCACACAGACCAAAGTGCAGGGTAGTCTGACTGATATAATTAGCTCCAGTGCCCGTACTCATAAGATTCAGGTCAGCCGGATGCAGCCACAAAATGATCAGATGCAGGTGATGCTGAACGATATTAGTTTTGATCAACTGTTGACCTGGCTGCATGCTTTGCAGTACCAGCATAATGTCAGCATAGTGCAACTGGATCTGGCAGTGGCCGATGCCCCGGGCATGGTACGTGTTCGTCGTTTATTAGTTGAGTCGTAAATGAATTATAAAAAAATAATACCTGCTGCTATTGGCCTTTATCTGGTGTTTTTAGTACTGCTGGCACCAGCTGCCTGGTGGTTAAAGTTAATCTCTTTACCTGCACAAGTGCAATTAGGCCCTGTAACCGGCACTTTATGGCAAGGTCAGGTGCAGGCGGTGTCGCTGAATGGCTATGTGTTACCCCAGGTTAGCTGGCAATTGAAGCCCTGGTCTTTATTGATGGGAAAACTGGCGTTGAATTTGGATATAGGCCAAATCCGGCAAACCACTTTGCCTTATGCCAAAGCTCAGTTGTCTTATGGTTTCTCCGGTCTGGAACTGCAATCAAGTCAGTTACGTTTACCTGTAGAGCCTATAGTGCCTTTACTGAAATTACGTTTGCCATTTCAGGTGGCGGCCAGTGGCAATATGTTGCTGAATATTCAGAATTTCAGTATGGGGCAGCCCTGGTGTGAACAACTGGCAGGCAAAGCCAGCTGGCTCGAGGCAAAATTTCAGGCGCCATCGGGCTGGATCGATTTAAAAGCCATAGATGCCAACTTAAGTTGTGAACAAGGCCAGTTGCAACTGGTGACTGAACCCGGTAATCCGTTGGCGCTGAATGTCACGGCTTTAATAGGTGAGCAGGGGAAATACCAGCTTAACGGCACTATGAAACCAGACGCCAGCTTGCCAAAAGAAGTGCATCAGGCGATGCAGTTTGTTGGCCAGCCGGACGCTGAAGGGCGTTTTACTCTGAAGTTACAGAGCAACTAGCTGTACCGCTAATCTCCGCCAGTAACACCGAATAATCTTCTATAGCTGGAAACTCAGTGATAGCTCTGCTGGGTTTCTGGCTGTCAGGATTGGCGACTGCCAATAAATGGCCAATACCAAAACGTTGAGCGGACTGCAAAATAGGCAGGCTGTCATCGACAAATAAAGTGCGTTTAGGGTCAAAACCAAAACGCTGTTGCAGCTGTTGCCAAAGCTCCTGTTGTTCTTTTGTCACACCAAATTCATGAGTCGACACCAGTATGTCTATGTAGCTGGCAAGCTCAGTGCGCTCTATTTTGAGTGACAACGAATCCGGGTGGGCATTGGTCACCAGTATCACTTGGCGGCCCGAGTTTTTTAACGCTGTTAAAAAAGCCGGTGTATCGGCGCGCATCTGAATTTTATCCATCACTTCACGTTTTAATGCAGTGATAGGCAGCGCCAGTCTTTTGGTCCAGTAATCCAGGCAATACCACTCAATTTTACCGTTGAGTTCATGGTACTGTGCTTCAAGCTGCTGTTTGGCGTCTGTCAGACTAATGCCACTGAGTTCTGCCCAGCGTTTTGGTAAATGCTCCAGCCAGAAGTAGTTGTCAAAGTGTAAATCCAGCAAAGTACCGTCCATATCCAGCAAAACGGTATCAATTTGTCTCCAGTCCAGCATAGGTTTTTCCAGCTAATCCATTTATAGTAAGACGATGGCCCATTGTAGCAGAGGCAGTTTTATGGCGCAGCGCGACAGCGACAAAGAAAAACCGCAAATTTTAGAGCAGAAACTGGTCGCTGAAAGTCGGCTGTTTAAAATTGAACAGTTGGATCTGCAATTCAGCAACGGCGAAAAACGTACTTACGAGCGAATGAAAGGCGGTAGCCGTGGTGCCGTGATGGTGGTGGCTTGCCCTGATCCTCAGCATTTTTATCTGATCCGTGAATACTGTGCCGGTACCCATGATTACCAGTTAGGTTTCCCTAAAGGCCTTATTGACCCGGGCGAAACTGCAGCTGAAGCAGCCAACCGTGAACTGCAGGAAGAAATAGGATTTAAAGCGGCTCGATTAATTCCGTTAAAAACCGTTGCCTTAGCTCCAGGTTACTTTAGTGCTACAATGCATATTGTATTGGCATTGGATTTAACAGCATCCAGCCTGCCAGGTGATGAGCCCGAACCTTTGGAACTTGTGCCCTGGCAGTGGCAACAGCAGTTTGAGTTGTTAGATCAAAGCGATTTCACTGAGGCCCGCAGTGTAGCGGCTTTGTTTTTAGCCCGAGATTATCTGGACAAGCATCAGGATGTTTTTAAGTAGGTTATTAGAACCAGTCAAAGACGCAGCTCGTGCAGCTGGGGATACCTTGTGGTCTATGTACCAGAGTGGCGACTTTGAATCCAAAAATAAAGCGGATGAAAGTCCTGTCACCAGCGCTGATTTAGCTGCCAATGCGCTGATTTTGCATGCCTTAACTGAACTTGCTCCGGAAATTCCAGTTGTCTCTGAAGAAATGCATTTACTGCCGCTGCGCCAGCGCCAGGATTGGCCACGCTATTGGCTGATTGACCCTATGGATGGCACCCAGGAGTTTATTGCCCGCAGTGGCGATTTTGCCGTCAGCATAGCGCTGGTGGAACATGGCTGGCCTGTATTGGGGGTTATTTACTGGCCGAAAGAAAAAATCTGGTATTACGCTACCCGTGGTAATGGCGCCTTTAAACAGCAACAACATTTAATCAATCGTATTCAGGTCAATCAGCATCAACCTGGTGATGTGCTTAAAATAGCAGTCAGCCGTCGTCAACCCATTGAGCATATTCATCAGTTGCTCAACACTCCGGCCAGTTCAGAATTTATTGCTTTAGGCAGCTGTTCACTGAAAAGCTGTTTAGTGGCTGAAGGTGGCGCCGATTGTTACTTACGTTTAGGCCCAACAGGCGAATGGGATACGGCAGCTGTGCATGTGATAGTTGAAGAAGCGGGTGGCAAAATTCTGGACAGTCAGTTTGCGCCTTTAAGTTATAACCAGCGTGAAACCTTATCCAATCCCGACTTTATGGTCATAGGCCGCTCTGAAGTACCATGGACAGAACTGATCCGGGCCCATAGTGCAACCCGGACTTTAGGCTGATTTCAGAAGGCGCCATTCTCCAGCTCACCTTGTTTTACCAGTTGTCGCCATTGCTGTTTGGTAATGATGTCCACACTTTCGTGTAACTCTGAATACAAGATCACCAGCTGGTCGGCTTGAAGCTGAAGTTTCACCTGAGCCACTTTATCGCTCAGGCTTATATCCTGTTCACCATACTCAGTGCCCTCACGTAATACAAAAGCTTCGATCAGGCCATCGAGCGTATCTGCGGACAATTCCTGATAGGGGATCAGTAACATCAGTGGTTTCCTAAAAATTGGCTAAGGTAAGGTGG
Organism: Rheinheimera sp. A13L; assembly: GCF_000217935.1. GTDB lineage: Bacteria > Pseudomonadota > Gammaproteobacteria > Enterobacterales > Alteromonadaceae > Pararheinheimera. The sequence continues at coordinate 10,590 of NZ_AFHI01000026.1, read as the reverse complement.
CAGCTGTTGCTCCAGATAATACTCCGCTTTAAAAGGTGTATTGCCGGTAACAAAACCAACATGGCCACCATGGCGGGATAACAACAACTGCACATAAGGTGGCATTTCATCAGCTTTGGGTAATACAGCTGGTGATAAAAATGGATCATCTTTGGCATGCACCAGTAACAAAGGCACACGCACTTGTTTTAAAAAAGCTTTGCCACTGGATTTTTGATAATAGTCATCGGCATTCTGAAAACCGTGCAAGGGTGCTGTCAGTAAATCATCAAAGTCCCGGATGGTTTTTAACGCCAGAATTTGGGCTTTACTGACGGGCAAAGGAAAATCTTTATGTCTTTCCAGTTTACGCAGCATAGTGGCTTTTAAGCGGCCCAACAGATACCGCTGATAGACTTTACTGCCAGCCTGATTGATACGCTGTGCACTGGGAGCCAGGGCCAAGGGGGCAGATACAGCTATAGCAGCCTTTAAAACACATTGAGCTCCCTGTTCGCCACAATACTTCACCAACACATTGCCGCCTAAAGAAAAGCCAACAGCGGCCAGCTGACGACCCGGATAACGCAGCTGAAGCTGAGCAACCAAATAGGCCAGATCTGCGGTATCCCCTGAATGATAGGCTCGCGGCAGTCGGTTGGCGACACCATTACAACCGCGGAAATGCATTAAAACCGCAATAAAGCCTTGTTGCTGTAATGCGTACAACATACCAGCTGCATAGTGGCTATGAATATTGCCTTCCAGACCATGCAACACCAGCACTATTGGCTTATCTGCCGCCTGCTCCGGGTTTTCTGTCCAGTTCAGCTGTATATGATCGCCATCCGGTAATGCCAGCATTTCTGTTTCTGTCGTCAAAGCGCGACGAGGCGCCAGATATTTGGCCACTATGGTTTGCAGATGGCAGTTACGTAACCACCATGCCGGTTTAAAAGCCGGGGGAAGTTTTACAATTTCAGGGGCTTGCAAAATCAACAGTCCTACTTAACAATCAAAGTCACTTTCTCTGGCCGGACCACAACAGCAATGAACAGACGCCAGTTTATTTTCCGCTCTCTTGCGCTGACAGTAGCTGCCAGCACAGGGTACGCAGTATATCAGTATCAAAGTCTGCAAGGCAGTGACAATGCGGCTGTTCTGGTATTGGATGCGTTATTACCCGCTGTGCTGATGGGGGCTCTACCTGCAGATCCTGTCTCGCAACAGTGGTCGTTGCAGCAAAGCCGGGATGCGGTCTTAGACTTTCTGGCCTATTTACCTCAACATCAGCAGCAACAACTCGATCAGTTGTTTCAGTTACTGCAGCAGGATCTGGCGCTGCTGGCATTAACAGGGCAGTGGTTGCAGCTGGCAGATTTGCCGCTGTCGCAGCGTCTGGATTTGTTAGTAAGCTGGCGCGACAGTTATTTTTCTTTGTTACAACAAGCGTTTAGCGGTTTGCGCGAACTGATTTACGGAGCCTTTTATGGGCAGCCTCAGCATTGGTTGGCTTTGGGTTATAGCGCGCCGGAGTTTAATCCATGAAAAATCTGATTGCCGATGGTATGACTACTGGCTGGTCTTATCTGGATGCTTCCACTTTCACTGCAGATAAGCAGTTTGAAGCAGACGTGGTGATAGTAGGCTCTGGCGCCGGTGGCGCTATGGCGGCTGAACAGCTGAGTTTAGCCGGCCTTAAAGTGATTATTCTGGAAATGGGCGCTTTATATGAAGGCAAAGACTTTCAGCAGCAGGAGCGCTGGGCTTATCCTGCTTTGTATCAGGATGGAGCTGGCCGTAAAACCCTGGATCAAAGCATAGGTATATTGCAAGGCCGCACTGTAGGTGGCTCTACGACGGTCAACTGGACTACTTCTATTCGCACCCCGGAAAAAACATTGGAGTACTGGCGTGCTGAATTTGGTTCTGATTTTAACTCAGACAATTTAGCGCCTTATTTTCAACAGGCCGAACAGCGGCTAAATATCCATCCATGGCCAGTGCCACCTAATGCCAATAACGATAAGCTGAAACAAGGCTGTGAAGCTTTAGGCTGGCAATACACTGTGATTAACCGCAATGTCAGCGGCTGCGCCAATCTGGGCTATTGTGGTATGGGCTGCCCTATTAATGCTAAACAATCCATGTTGGTCAGCACTATTCCGTCTGCTATGCAGGCAGGCGCTATGCTGATAAGCCGGGTATCGGCCCGTGAGCTGAAATGGCAGAATGGGCAAGTACAATCATTAGTTGCTGTGCCTGTAGACCCGCATTTTCAGCCTGATTTCAGAGTAAAGCTGTGCTTTAAAGCAAAACATTACATAGTAGCCGCTGGTGCTATAGGTTCACCTGCTTTGCTGCTGCGCTCCAAAGTGCCTAATCCTTCAGGTCGGTTAGGTAAACATACGTACCTGCACCCCAGTGTGATGTCCGGTGCTTTGTTTGACGAAGTGATAGCCGGGCATAGTGGCGCGCCCCAGTCGATTTATTCCGACCAGTTTGTCTGGCCTTCGAACGGGCAGATGGGCTTTAAGCTGGAAGTGCCGCCACTGCATCCGGTGTTAATGGCAACCAAGTTAACAGGCTTAGCACAGTCCCACGCTGCTTTGATGCAGCAGTTTAATCAGCTGCAGGTGGTTATTGCGCTATTGCGCGATGGTTTTCATTCGGATAGTCAGGGTGGCACTGTGTTGTTGTCTGATCAGGGCGAGCCCATGCTGGATTACCCTCTTTCAGATTATCTGTGGCAAGGTGTACAGGATGCTTATCTGGCTATGGCCGAGTTGCAGTTTGCGGCTGGTGCTAAGTCGGTATTACCTGTTCATCAGGATGCTGTTTTATATTCCAGCTGGGCTCAGGCCCGCGAGGCTATTAAAGCGCTGCCACTGCAAAAATACCGTGCTACTCTGGCATCGGCTCATGTGATGGGCGGCTGTAATATGAGTGCCAATGCGGGCAAAGGGGTAGTAAACCTGCAGGGCCGCCATCATCAGCTGGAAAACTTGTCTGTATTTGATGGTTCTGTTTTACCCTCCAGCTTGGGCGCTAATCCGCAATTGACTATTTATGCGCTAGTGTCTTCGTTCACTGAAAAGCTGCTTGCTGAATGGTCTGCTTAACCAACACAGACTGAACTGCGTCCAGCCTGTCCATAAATCTGTACGATTGTTATGCGGATCACTTTATCGGGAAATTGATTTGTGTCTTTTTAGTGATTTAATTGTTTATTAATGGTTAATTTAAAGGCTGCCTGCATGCCTAAGCTGATGCAGGTTGCCACAGCGTTTGCTGAACGACATGGTGATAAGTGTCTGGCTGTATCAGCTGGTCGCAATCTGGAAACGGATTGCTAAACTTAGTGAATCTCAAGGAGAGATACTATGCGTGAATTAACATTAGAGCAAGTTGAAGAGGTAAGTGGTGCTGGACTGAGCAGCGCAGAAGCAGTTGGCATTTTAGGCGGTATGGGCGTTGCTAAGTTCGGTCTTGGTTGGGCTACCATGGGGGTAGGTGCTGCTTTTGCCGCTGGCCCTCTGATTGTTATTGGGATGTCTGGGTTGGCATTTTATGCAGGGTACAAAATGTTTACCCGGTAGTACTATCACTGAAGAGAACCTTTTCCAGGTTCTCTTCTATCGCACAACAAAGCTTTTTAATCCAATGAAAGGATTGGAGGCCTTATGGAAAGTAATATAGGAAATACATTTTTAGTTATCTATCTACTTTACATGCTTCACCTTGTTTACGATATTCGGGAAAGGATTCTTTTAGGTCAAAAGACTAAAGCTATGGGGGGCTCACAATCGCTCTCTGATTTCTTGGTATCGATTTGTAGTGATGACGTAGACAAGGCAGTGAATACTTATAAGGCGGCTACGGGCTGTGATACTGAGGAGGCGAGAGAATTTGTCCACTCATTGAGAAAGCAATTATCGGAGAGGCTTTCCACCTAGAGTTAGGTTCAAACCCTCTATGGCTATATGCGTTAAAAAACTACCGTCTCCATCTGCCCTAATAGATGATCTTGCAAACTGATTGAGTCGAATTCGAAACATGCTCTGTATTAACACGTTCTTACAGAGCATGTTTTTTAATTATCACTATTCCGCGTGTGAAGTTTTATATAAAAAGTAGCCAGCGTAAAACAGGCATAAGCCAATCACCAACGCCAGACCGGTAAAGGATATAAAAATAACCGGGTCGTTAATAAATTCCTGCCATAAGTTCATGATCTAGCCCTCGCTGTTGTCTGATAGGCTAAGTCTAGAGACAACAACACAAGCTAAACCTGATATAGATCAAAGTTGGATTTTACAGGCTCTCCAACTGCTGGCTTTGTTGATACAGATCAAGAATTTCAGCGTCCAGCTGCTCAACCGGGGCTTGGATCAACACTAAATAGTGATCCAGGAGCTGGCTGTAAGGCAACAGATCGTCAGTCAGACCCAGCTGATTAAATTGCTGCACCAATAACTGCTGTTCCAGTTTTTCCGCCGCAAGCTCTGTATTAAGCAACTGCTGGCGTAAAGGCTGCTGCATATCGGATTCCAACCAGGGCGAAGGTAAAGTGCGGCGTAAGGCCCGGATAGACTGGGTGACCTCAGTGCTGAAGTGCTTCAATAAATCTTCCAGCTGTAGCAGTTGAGCTTCGCTTACACTTTGCTGTTGTTTGTCCAGATAGAGTAAAAACAGCAGCAGGTTAATATTCACACCATAGTTGTCCTGCCATTGCAGGCACAAGTCTTTAATAGCCGGATACAAGCTCAGGCTGTACCGCCAGAACTGCTCAGAACTAAGAATTTTTTTGCCAGAATTCTGCACTTTGTTGCTCCCATGCTTCCTGAGCTTCGAACCATTGTTCTTCCACTTCAGATAATTCCTTTTGGACTTTTGTTTGCTCGGCCAATGTTTTAGTCAGTTCAGCTTTACGAACCGCGTCGTAAATCCCGGCATCGGCCAAAGCGGTTTCAATCAGCTGTTGTTGCTGGTGCAGTTTTTCTTGTTGTTGCTCCAGCTTTTCAATTTTTTGCTTTAAAGGCCGTTGTAAAGTACGCAGCTCTGCTTCCAGCCGTTTTTGATCTTTACGATTTTGTGCACTGTTAGCTGTTACGCTGTCATCAGGGGCAGAAGCTGCATTACTGGCGCGTTGATCCTGTTGCAACCACTGATAATAATCCGATAAATCACCGGCAAAAGGCGCTACTTTGCCATGCGCCACCAGATAAAATTCATCTGTGGTGCTGCTGAGTAAATGTCTGTCATGCGATACCACCACAATAGCGCCTTCAAAGCTTTGCAACGCCATAACGATGGCTTCACGCATATCCAAATCTAAGTGGTTGGTCGGTTCATCCAGCAACAGCAGGTTAGGGCGCTGATACACCAGTAACGCCAGTACCAGACGAGCTTTTTCACCACCGGAAAAAGGTGCGCAGGCTGATAGGGCTTTGTCGCCATGAAAACCAAAACCACCAATATAATCACGCAGTTGTTGTTCAGTTGCATCCGGCGCTAAACGCACTAAATGCTGTAAAGGTGAATCCTGTGGTCTTAAGGTTTCCAGCTGGTGCTGGGCAAAATAACCAATACTGACGCCGTTGGCATACCAAATCTCACCGGCTTGTGGTGTTAAAGAGCCGGATAACATTTTTATCAGCGTCGATTTACCCGCGCCGTTGCGACCCAGCAAACCTATACGGCTACCTGGCAGCAACTGAAAGTTAATCTGCTGCAAAATAGGCGTATCACCATAACCAGCTTTGACGTTTTCCATCTTCAGCAAAGGGTTAGGTAAAGAGCGTGGGTCTAAAAACTCAAACTGAAAAGGGGAGTCGGCATGGGCAGGAGCCAATAACGTCATGCGTTCCAGCGCTTTGATCCGGCTTTGCGCTTGTTTGGCTTTAGTGGCCTGAGCGCGGAAACGGTCAATATACTTTTGCAGATGCGCCACCTGGCGTTGTTGTTTCTCAAACATTGACTGGTGTTGCGATAAATGTTCGGCGCGCTGACGTTCAAACTGGCTGTAGTTGCCTTTGTATAAAGTTAAAGTCTGATTGTCGATATGCACCGTATTATCAATCACAGCGTCCAGGAAGTCGCGGTCGTGGCTGATCAGTAACAAAGTACCAGTGTAAGAAGCCAGATATTTTTCCAGCCACAGCACAGCGTCTAAATCTAAGTGGTTGGTGGGTTCATCCAATAACAATAATTCGGCAGGTTGCATCAGGGCTTTGGCCAGGTTTAAACGCATACGCCAGCCACCTGAAAATGACTTCACACTGTGTTGCTGCGCTGCACCACTAAAACCCAGGCCATCCAATAAAACACCGGCTTTGGCTTCAGCTCTGTAGCCATCTAAAGCGTCAATCTGATGATGCACTGCTGCCAAATCGACACTGCCGTCGGTAATTTTTAATTGCTGTAACAAAGGAAACAGTTTTTCGTCACCTTGCAGCACATAGTCCATGGCCGACATATCCAAAGCCGGGGTTTCCTGCGCTACTGTGGAGATAGTCCAACTGGATGGAATAGAGACAGAACCGGCGTCTGGTTGCAGTTTTTGTTGCAACAAAGCAAAAAGACTGGATTTGCCGCAACCGTTGGCGCCAATTATTCCGACCTTTTGGCCTGGAAATACGGTAAGATCGGCCTGTTGCAGTAAGCAATTAATACCGCGTCGCAGTTCGACGTTTTGCAGTTGGATCATGGTGTTTTAGCCCGGACGAAAATTGGTTGCTACTCTAATCGCAAAGTGGCGACAAACCAAGAGCACAAGCGGTATTGATGCGATAAAAGCCCAGTTTGGAGAGTAAAAACATGACGGAAAGAAAGAAAAAACGCTTTATCGCTGGTGCAACCTGCCCACAATGTAAAGCTGTAGACACCTTGATGTTGTTTATTGAAAACAATGTGGAAAAAGTAGAATGTGTACAATGTGGCCATCATATGGCACAACCCGAACAGCAGGTGGCAAAAGCATCCCGTGCTGCTGAACAGGTAATAGGGGTGTTTAAACCTGATTAATAGTGCGGTGGTGGTGGCTCTTCGTCTACACGTAAAATGCCACTATCGTTACCCTTGCTGATTTTTTCCGCCAGCAGCATCACTTGCCGTTGCAGCTTTTCGATGCTTTTCTGATGTTCATGTAACTCGTCATTCAGCGTTTGCACCACATCTTCCTGAAAAGCCAGTTTGCTCTCCAGATCAATAAGTTGTTGCTGCAATTCCACTACTTTTTCTGTCATTGTTTAATCTCCCATACTTCGGCTACGCCACTGGAACTTTCGCTGATAATCTGGCTGTCATTTAAAAATGCCACTGCATGGATCACAGCGCTTGCTGGCCTGCTATTTAGAATAGCCCTGACTTGCCACTGCTGTACTTTTTTCCCTGTTGCCACATCCCATAAAATTAAGGCTCTGGATGGAGAACCTGTGACCAGCCATTTGCCGTTTGGACTAAAGCGGGCGGCGGTAATAATTTGTGCTCTGGCTAATTCAAGCTGGCTGAGTTGTTTACCTGTTTTTAAATCCCAGATAAAACCTTGTAATTCGCTGCCTGCACTAAAGGCATAACGACCTTGTTGATCCAGCGTTACTTTAGTCACCCGGTTTGGATGCGGGAAGCTATGAATAATCTGCGCCGTTTCTGTATCCCATAAATAGGCATAATGATCGTTAGAGCCTGTTAAAGCAAAACGGCCATTGGCTGACATATCGACTGAATTCACATTTTCGGTATGACCTAAAAACTCAATGCGGCGCCCTGAACTTAAGGTGATATGTTGCACCTTGCCATCGCTTTGACCTACCAGCAGATGACGACCAAAGTCAGACACTGCTAAATCGCGGATAGTGGCGTCTTGCACCGACCAAAAACCAATGTTGCGGCCATCATTCATTTGCCATAAGGCAAAATCTTTGCTGTCACCTGTTAATAAATGACTGCCATCCGGGCTCAATGATAAAGACAAAATCTGATTATTGGTTTTTTCCTGATGACCCAGCGAATACAAAGCTGTATCTTTTTGCAGGTCCCAGACTGTGACGCCTGCGTCTAAAGCAGACACAGCAACCAGCGTTGTTTTGTCGTTAATAGCAGCGCCATAAGAGGGCGTTTCGCTATGCAGCACTTGTCGCACAGATTTGGGTTGAACTTCTGAGCAGGCAAAGAGACCAATTGCCAGAAAAATTATCAGATATTTACCGCTATGGGTTAACGTCATTAGCACAAACCGTTAGTATAGGGACGTTGCATAAAACCTTTAAACTTATTAAAACACAATTTTGCAGCCAAACCTGCTTATTTATTGGAGAAATACATGCGTTTATTAACTAAGGTGTCGCTGATTGCGGCTACCGTTTTAACTTTGTCTGCTTGTAATAAAGAAGCTGAGCAGCCAAAACCTCTGGTTTTAGATACTGACACTGCAAAACAATCTTACAGCTTAGGTGTATCTGCTGGTCGTTTTATCGACACTACCATTCAGGAACATGAAAAATTAGGTTTACCTTTAGTTTCTGAAACTATAGTACGTGGTATTCAGGATCAGTTAGCTGGTAAAGCTCAACTGACTGAAGAAGAAGTTCAGAAAGTGATGATGGCGCTGGAACAAACAGCCCGTGAAAAACAAGTTGAAGTGGCGAAAGCTCAGGCTGAACAAAACGTGGCCGCTGGTAAAGCATTTTTAGAAACCAACGCTAAGAAAGAAGGCGTAAAAGTCACTGAGTCAGGTTTACAGTATGAAGTAGTTCAGGCTGCTGAGGGTCCAAAACCTGCTGCAACTGACGTAGTTCGTGTGCACTACACTGGTACTCTGGTCGATGGCACTGAATTTGACAGCTCAAAAGAACGTGGTCCTGCTCAGTTCCCGTTAAACCAGGTGATCAAAGGCTGGACTGAAGGCGTGCAGTTAATGAGCGTTGGTTCTAAGTTCAAATTCACTATCCCTAGCGATTTAGCTTACGGTGAGCGTGACATGGGTACTATCCCTGCAAACAGCGTTTTAGTATTTGACGTTGAATTATTAGGCATTGGCGAAGAAGCCCCTGCAGAAGAAGCTCCGGCTGAAGCTAAGTAATTTTTAGCCAGATAAAAAAAGCGACCTGATGGTCGCTTTTTGCTTTTGTTAGGGCAATGAAAACTGAATTAACTCAGGCAGATACTGCGTTGGAATGCTTGTTATGTAAAGTCTGAATCAGCTCATCTTCGAAATCAAAACGTTCTACCAGAGCCTGGCCTAAAATAGACAAATCACGGTCAAAGTTCTTTGATAAAGTTTGACCATCGGCTTCGGCATATTTGTCATTAAACTCAAGTGCCATATCAGTAGATTTTGCAATTTTTGGATACAAGGCATCTGCCAGCTTGCGGCTATCATGACCATTCACTGCACATTGCGACACAATTTGTTCATAAACTTCAAAATGACCTGCGGATAAATAATCCATCAGCAACTGGCAAAAGTGCTGAATATCGGCCAAATCAGGCAAAGAATTCCCACTTTTTTTGTCAAAAGGAGGCAATGCAGCCAGCTCACAATAACGGACAATCAGGCGCTGCCTTTCATCCAGCCAGTTATCTATAGCTGTCAGGCTGCCACCCCATTTCTGCTGTGCTGACTCTAAACGGGTGTACATATACTTCCCCTTACTCAAGTGACTTACTGCTCAGAACCTCTAATTAAAAGAATTCTCGGATAAAGATCAACTACTTTTTTATTGGTCGGTTCAGTCTTTGGCTCTATCATACGCTTGTTTGCACTAATAAGTGGTGGAGTAAAACAAAAAATGATCAAGCACAATGTGCCTGCTACAGCTGGCTTGTATGGTCACTGGTATATTGTCAGTCAGGGCAAAATCTGGCTGCATTCTGTTGATTCACCGCCACCTCTGTGTCGTTATGACCAGTTGCCTGATTTTTTAGATGGCAGTGAACCTTTGAGTTTGCTCGGTGCTATTGATGGTGTGGATTGTTATCTGCTGAATTACACCGACAGACCAGAAACAGAAGAGCAATGGCATAATGCTCGGGTGTTATTGCAACAGTCCGCAGCTATCTTTGAGCACGCAGCCAGAGCCTGCCAGGTGGCTCTGTTTGTACAAACACATCGATACTGTGGTCAATGTGGCAGTTCGATGCATCTGGTGAACTGGGAGCTTGCAGCGCTTTGTCATAAGTGTGGCCACCGTTGTTACCCCAGAATTAACCCTTGTGTGCTGATTGCTGTAGTTAATGACAAAAATCAATTGCTGCTCGCCCGTTCGGCCCGACATAAAACAGGCTTCTTTTCGATTCTGGCTGGTTTTGTGGAGTCTGCCGAAACGCTGGAACAAGCCGCTGTGCGCGAGGTAAAAGAAGAAGTAGGCATTGAGATCACTAACTTACGTTATATGGGCAGCCAGCCCTGGCCTTTTCCGCATTCGCTGATGACGGCTTTTATCGCCGACTATAAATCAGGTGAGCTGGTATGTCAGCCTGATGAAATAGAAGAAGCACAATGGTTTGATATGGATCAGTTGCCTGAAGTACCAATGGTGGCAACCTTATCAGGTCAGGTGATTCAGTATATTGCTAAGGGTGGTCGATAATTCGCTATGGTCCGCAACC
>NZ_AFHI01000027.1 GCF_000217935.1 Rheinheimera sp. A13L | reverse complement strand
TTTAAAGAATTCATTGTCCTGTTCTAGTAACTCATTTTCTAACTGTTCTAATTGCTGCTCAGACAGCGGCTGATCGGCACGGCCTTTATCCGGTATTTTATGTTCTTCATTGGCCCATGCGCCTAAATCTATTAAACGACAACGGTCAGAACAAAAAGGCCGGAAAGCAGATCCAGGACCCCAGATAACTTCTTTCTGGCAGGTCGGGCATTTAACGATAGTGGCCATAAGGCATACTCCAACAGCATCTTCAAAAGTGCGCTAGTGTAACGCAGACTGTGGATTTCAGGTAGGGGCGGGGTTTATCCACGCCCGTCACGCAGTTAATACAATCTAACAACAAGCCAATTTAAAAGGAATAGCTTTATCCATAGTGGTGCGTCCTACACTGTTGCAGAGCTGCATGAAGCGTATGGCATAGCGGTATCTGTTACCGCTGATGGTAGGGTAACTTTGGTATTCCATAGAGTAGTCGATACGCAGTAATTCGAACTGTTCGGTATTGCTCTGGAAAAAACCGTTTTCAGCAATAAGTTCTTTAAATTGTCCACGTTCCCGGATGAAGGTCAGCACATAAGAGATGGCAGTTTCAACCAGAGAGAGTTGATCAAGCCACTCCTGGGCCACCTTTTTGCGCTGAGCTAAAGGCTGAGAGAACCAATACTGCAACTGAGGTAAATCAAAATAGCAGGTGCCACCTGGAATAAAAAAACGCTGGCGCAACGGGGCGAGGAATTTATCTTCTTTTAAACTGCTGGCAAATTTTCCGCAGCGTAACAAATCACTTTGTAACCGCACTGCCTTTTGCAGCATGCTTTGTAACATCTCATCTGAAATGGCAGGGTGGCGGGACCAGTTCACCAGAGCTGATTCACAGCGCTCTACATCTTTGATCAAATCAGGCCGTACATCATTACGTTCTAATACTTCAATCAACGAAAATAACGAGCTAAAAAAGCCTTGCTGTTGCCATTCTGTTTCCAGCGGCAGCAGCTTGGTGACTTGCTGAAACAAGTACTCAACCCGTAAATAGGTGCGTACTTTTTCGTTCAGCGGATGTTCGTAGATGATTGAAGTCATGACTGAAACATTTGTTAACAATGTTCATTACCATAAACCTAAGTAGAGCTTTTTGCTAGTTTTTCCTTGGCAAACTGCTGATAACGCTGGTGCAGCTGCTGTATTTGGGCTTGAAGTTGTGAAAGTGGCACTGTATTGAGCAGCACATCATCTGCACCCTGCAAACGTTCAGGCCGTGAGAGCTGACTGTTCAGGATGTTTTGTACTTGTTCTGCAGGTACCCCATCCCTTTGGATAGTGCGGCTAAGTTGCAGTTCTGGGGGAACATCCACTACCAGTATTCTGTCGGTATAAGTTTGTAGTTTGTTTTCCAGCAGTAAGGGGGCAATGAGCAAGGCATAACCTGATGTACAGTCTGCTAACTGCTGTAGCAAACGCTGGCGGATCAGAGGATGCAATAACTGATTAAGCCACTGCTTTTCTGTTTCATCGGCAAAAATCCGTGCTCTGAGCGCAGCGCGATCCAATTGACCGTCCTTTTGCAGTATGCTCTGACCAAAGTGCTCAGTGATAGCAACCAGAGCTGCCTCTCCCGGCATCACCACATCGCGTGCCACTAAATCGGCATCTACGCTTTGTACACCCAGCTCATGAAACAGAGTGGCAACTGTGGTTTTACCGCTGCCTATGCCGCCGGTCAGGCCTACTATATATCCAGACATGTTAAAGACCCATTCTTTACAGGCCCATGGTGCCAAGATACCAGGCCGTTATATCTTTACCCCATAAAATAGCTATCCAGCCTGCAGCTGCTATATATGGCCCAAAAGGAATTGGGGTAGCTTTGCCTTTGCCCTGGATAAGCAGCATCAATGAGCCCAAAACAGCACCTACTACAGAGGACAACAAAATAATCAGTGGCAATAATTGCCAGCCAAGCAGGGCACCAAAAATGGCCAGCAGTTTAAAATCGCCATAACCCATGCCTTCTTTACCCGTGACCAGCTTAAATAACCAGAACACAGACCATAAACTTAAGTAGCCGGCAGCAGCACCAATCAGCGAGTCTGTAGGGGATACGGTAAATCCTGTGACGCTGAGCAATAAAGCAAACCACAGAAGGGGCTGAGTAAGTTGATCCGGCAACAGCATTTTGTCGATGTCGATAAAAGACAAGGCGATCAGCAACCAGGTCACCAGTAAATAAATCAGTGTTTGTTCTGTCACACCAAAATGCATAGCAACCAGCAAAGACAACAGGCCTGTGAAAGCTTCAATCGCCGGATAACGGGCGCTGATAGGGGCTTTGCAGTAACGGCATTTGGCTTTGAGTACCAGCCAGCTCAACAGCGGGATATTGTCCAAAGCGGACAGCTGATGCTGGCATTTCGGGCAGTGTGAATGAGGCAAAGCCAGATTAAACCGTGTTGGTGTTTGCTCAGGGTTTTGATTGAAATATTGTTGGTAGTCCTGTTGCCAGGCCAGTTCCATCATTTTTGGTAAACGATAAATCACCACATTCAGAAAACTGCCTACAGCCAGACTAAACAACACTACAACTACATAAAAGGTCACAGCTGATTGTTCAAACACCTGCACCAAAGGAGAAAAAAAATCCATTACACAATACTGCCCAGTTGGAAGATCGGAAGATACATCGCGATAATAAGTCCGCCTATTAAGACACCTAACACAGCCATAATCAAGGGTTCAAGCAAGGCAGTTAAACCATCGACTGCATCGTCTACTTCCTGCTCATAAATTGAAGCCACTTTCGCCAACATACTGTCCAAGGCGCCTGACTCTTCGCCTATCGATACCATTTGATTCACCATCTCAGGAAAGCAGCCGGTATTTTTCATTGCCAGATGCATCTGATTACCAGCCGCTACTTCTTCCCTAACCGACAAAATAGCCGCCCTGTATTTCTCGTTGCCCGCAGCGCCAGCGGCGGATTCCAAAGCTTCAATCAAAGGTACGCCTGCAGCAAAAGTGGTGGATAAAGTGCGGGCGTACCGTGCCACAGCTGCTTTGTTTAAAATCATGCCCATAATAGGCATCTTTAAAATGGCATGGTCGGCCGCTACTTTAAAACTCTGGCTGGTTTTGTAGGATTTGGAAAAGGTAAAAACTGCACCCACTATAGCGCCCAGCACTATGTACCAGTAACTTTGCATAAACTCCGAAATACCTAATACAAACAAAGTAAAAGCAGGTAATTCAGCGCCCATACTGCCAAAGATTTCCGCAAATTGGGGCACGACAAAAATTAATAAAATAGAAGTTACTATGCCAGCTACTACAATAACGGCTATAGGATAAAACATGGCTTTTTTAATCTTGGATTTCAGTGCTTCGGCTTTTTCTTTGTAAATGGCGATGCGGTCAAAAATTCTGTCCAAAGCACCTGACTGTTCGCCGGATTTGACTAAATCGCAGTACAGCTCATCAAAATGATCTTTGTGTTCACGCAGCACTTCAGATAAAGGCGTACCCCCTTGTACTTTAACGGAAATTTTTGCCATCAACTGGCGCAAAGTTTCATTGCTGGCACCGCTGGCAATCAGGTCAATGCTTTGTACTAAAGGTACACCTGCACCTAACATAGTGGCGATTTGCCGTGTGACCACTGAAATATCAGAGGACTTGATACTGGGCTGAGTAAAAGACAGGGGTTTGCTTTTTTTCTTTACTGACGAAGGAGTAAAACCTTGCTGACGTAACAAAGCTTTGGCTTCAGCCACAGAGCCAGCTCTGATTTCACCATTGCTTGTTTTGCCTCTTCTGTTAATGCCTTTCCACAAGAAGATATCGAGCTGCTTTACTTTTACTTCGGCCATAATTCTAATCCTTGTTTGCACTGTGATCTGTGGCGTTAGTCACCCGATTCACTTCAGCCAGGCTGGTGAGCCCTGCTGCTGCCTTTTTTAGAGCTGACTGGCGTAAGTTTGGAAACCCCTCAATTTGAGCCTGGGCAGCAATGTCCAGCGAATTAGCGCCTGCCATAATTTTAGCGGCAATTTGACCTGTAATAGGCATCACTTCATAAATACCCAAACGACCTTTGTATCCGCCGGTGCAATGGTCACAACCCACAGGTTTAAATAGCTTTAGGTTGCTGATCTGGATGGCTGAGAACCCTTGTTTTAACCCTTCCTGCTCTGGGATTTGTTCAAGGGCTTTACAATGATTACATAGGCGCCGGGCAAGTCGCTGGGCAATAATAAGCGTGACTGAACTGGCGACGTTGTAAGCGGGCACCCCCATATTCAGTAAACGGGTTAAGGTTTCAGGTGCAGAATTGGTGTGTAAAGTGCTGAGCACCAAATGGCCTGTTTGGGCTGCTTTAATAGCGATTTCGGCCGTTTCTAAATCACGGATTTCGCCGACCATAATCACATCAGGGTCCTGACGTAAAAAAGCCTTTAGCGCTGAAGGAAAGGTCAGTCCTGCTCTGGGATTCACCTGCACCTGATTGATGCCGGGCAAGTTAATTTCGACCGGATCTTCAGCTGTGGAAATATTAGTTTCTTCGGTATTGAGAATATTCAAGCCTGTATACAGGGATACGGTTTTACCTGAACCTGTGGGGCCTGTGACTAAAATCATGCCTTGTGGCTGAGACAAGGCATCCAGATACAGCTGCTTTTGTTCAGCTTCATACCCCAAAATATCAATACCCAGCATGGCACTGTCGGAGTCGAGGATCCGCATTACTACTTTTTCGCCCCACAAAGTAGGTAAAGTGCTGACCCGAAAGTCGATGGACTTTTTCTGTGACAGTTTAAGTTTTATCCGGCCATCCTGAGGCACACGTTTTTCCGCTATATCCAGACGCGACATCACTTTTAAGCGGGCCGATAAACGCGTAGATAAAGCCACAGGGGGTGATGCCACTTCATGCAAAATGCCGTCGATACGAAAGCGGATACGGTAGCTTTTTTCATAAGGTTCAAAATGCAGATCGGAAGCACCTTTTCGAATAGCGTCGTGCAGCATTTTGTTGATAAAAGAAATAATGGGCTGATCTTCGCTGTCCGAGCCCACGGTTTTGGTGTCTTCTTCTTCACCACCAGCCAGCCCCATTTTGGCTAAATCCCATTGGGTGTCGGTAAAACTGTCAGTGGCTGTGGTATCAAATAACTTGT
The DNA here is from genome assembly GCF_000217935.1 of Rheinheimera sp. A13L. Taxonomy (GTDB): domain Bacteria; phylum Pseudomonadota; class Gammaproteobacteria; order Enterobacterales; family Alteromonadaceae; genus Pararheinheimera. The sequence goes on along the minus strand of NZ_AFHI01000027.1, from coordinate 27,099 downwards.
CGATGGCTTTATGCAGCTTGTCGAACTCGACCACTATCATTTCGGCATTCAGGCCAGTATTAAATTCAAAGTCTTCCACTGACGTCATATCAGTAGGGTCGACTACGGCCAGAAATAAGGTTTTGTGTCTTTTGCTCAGGGGCAGAATATGGTGCTTACGAATAAGCTTTTCGTTACGTAATAGTTCCGGAATGGCATTGATATCAAAAAAATCTAAGTCCAGTGAGCTGTGCAGGGTAAAAGAAGCAGCAGCTTCCGCCAGTAGTTTAGACTGGATCAGTTTTTCGCCGATCAGCAAATCAGCAATGGTCTGATATTGATGACTTTTTTCCTGCAGCAATTTAGTGCACTGCTGGGGATCAACTAAATTAGCTTGCTGCAAACGTTTTAATAATATCGAGTTTGGGTTTAATGCCATACAGATTCCCGGTGGTGGATCTTGGCCTCTCTGGTCTTGCTTTATTCTGAGAAAAACGGCCCTGAACGGGCCGTTTATGATGTAAAAAACTTAAAAATTAAATACCACAACCTTTAATTGGAACGGCGCCAGAACCAGACAAGGCGCAAGCCCAGGTAATATTCTGTCCCGTTTGCGCTGGTGCTGTTGGGGTCATAGTGGCGGTGATACCATCATAAGTCAGAGCCAAAACGCCTAATCCAGTGCAGTTTGGTATTGCTGTACCTGAAGAGTCAGTACAGCCCAAAGCTCCGCCAGTGGCATAAGCTTCAGCGACTTTAATTTTTTGACCACCTAATGAAGCCACTGCATTCGAGCCACGGGCTTTGGCCGTGTAATCCTGATAAGCAGGTAAAGCGATGGCCGCTAATATACCGATGATCGCAACAACTATCATTAATTCAATAAGGGTAAAACCTTGATTACGTTTCATGGAACTTCTCCTGATTGGTTTGCCCACTGTTGGGGCTACTTAATTCTGGTTAATATTTGTCATTAAGCAAGCTTTGCTCTGATGTTTAATTTCAGTTGCAAACAGAGCAGATATAAAAAGTGAAATATTGGTTAAATAGCTGATTTTTAAAGACAGTTTGTTTTTACCTTACTGCAGCTATAAAGCTGTATTGTTCAGAACAGTGCTACTTTGTGTAAAAACTCTGTGCCTGATTCAGATAATAGCCAAAGTAAAAAACAACTATTGCCATAAATAACAAAACGAAATTCTCGCTGAAAAGGCGCTTTATGTACTTTATGGTGCAAACGTTTTTGCGCCAGCCAGGCACCGGGCCAGCCACCAATTAAACTAAACATCTGTAAACTTTCTTCAGGCAAACGGCTTTGCTGTCCGCTGCTCGCCAGTTTTTTATCGATTTGATAAAGCCAATAGGTAAACAAACTGGCTTCGAGATAAAACAGTGGCACGGTAAAAGCAAAAGAACCGGCCAATAAAGACAAGAGTAACAACACAAAAAACAAATAGCGGAAACACCAGGCCTGATGCTGGATCTGATGCATCACAGGCCCTTTAGGACTGATGGTTTTTGTAGGTGGGGTGGGCAAGATAGTATTGGCTGTCGCCAGCTGCAAAGCCAGAGCACAAGGACGATGGTGTTTATCCAGCCCCAGTTGAAAGCGGAGCAGATCGCCTTGTTGTGGCCTGTGTTGGGGGGCTGTTTCAAAATCACGGATATGGAAAAACAGCCGTTCACCAGAGTCTGTGGCAATAAAACCAAAACCTTTGTCATCACGCCAGTAACAGACAGTGCCTTGCAATAATTGACCAGGATTCATAAGGATCACAACTTTGCGGGAACACTGATTAAAGTGTATCAGCCTTTTGTTACTTTGCTGTTTGCTGCGACGAATGGCAGGGGGCAGGCCAGAAAGCGTAACCCCCAGGCAGTGGATCAGATACTGCGTAAACGCATAGATAAATCAATGGCCTGCAGATTTTTTGTTAAAGCACCGCTGGATATATAATCCACGCCAGTGCTGCTTAAAGAACGTAAAGCTTCAGCAGTAATATTACCTGACACTTCCAGTTTGGCCTGGCCTTTATTCATACTGACGGCTTGCTGTATATCAGCAATATGGAAGTTGTCGAGCATCACAATGTCAGCACCCGCTTTGAGGGCTTGCTCAAATTCAATTAAGTCTTCCACTTCTACTTCAACAGGTTTTCCCGGGAAGTTTTGCCGTGCAATGCTGACGGCATTGTCGATAGAGCCCGCCGCTGCAATATGATTTTCTTTAATTAGAAACGCATCATATAAACCCAGACGGTGGTTTTTTCCGCCGCCACAAGCTACGGCGTACTTTTGCGCTAAGCGCATACCAGGCAAGGTTTTACGGGTATCGAGTAAGCGGGTGGGGCTGCCTTCAAGCAAGGCAACATACTGAGCTGTGGTGGTGGCTGTGCCGCTTAAGCTCTGGATAAAGTTTAAGGCGGTACGCTCGCCTGTTAATAAAATGCGGGCAGGGCCAGTCAGCTCACATAACATGGAGTTGGCTGCTACCTGGTCACCATCAGCGACAAACCATTCTACCTGCACCTCGTTGGATAACTGACGGAATACTTCTGTCAGCCAGGCGCTGCCACAAAACACACAGTCTTCGCGGCTGATAATAGTAGCTTTGGCTTGTTGGGTTGCAGGGATCAGGGAAGCGGTAATATCGCCTTGCTCCAGTGGTAAATGGCCTAAATCCTCAGCCAGAGCCTGACGAACAGTCAGTTCAATATCCCGTTGTAAATCAATAAGGTAAGGGACGTTAATCATCTGTATTTATAATTCCGATAAATAACAGGCGCTGTGGCCCATTAAAAGTTAGCGTTGGATTAGCTTCAGCTCGTCCTGTTGTTGGCTGAATTCTAATTGTTTTAATGCACTCATGCCTAACAAAATATCGTTGCCATGCAAGCCAGGGGTAATACTGGCGCGTATTTCTGTCAGTACAATATCACCCAGTTGCAGGCTATTCAGTCTGCTGTCGTACGCAGCAGCAGGCCCATTCGCCGTGCTTACCTGATAACGCTGGCCTCTGGGCATGCCTAATTTGAGTGCGGCCTGTTCTGACACTGCGACAACTGTAGCGCCTGTATCGAGCATAAATTCCATAGGTACACCATTAAACAAAGCTGTACCGACGTAATGGCCTGCTTTGTTGCGCTTTAATATGGTGACTTTTTCACCACTGCTGCCAATCTGACTTTGCAGCTGCTGATTCGGATTTATTTGTAACGAAATCTGATCTTCAAAAAACCAATACAGCAGGGCAAGCAACAGCAGCCAACTGATCCAGCTAAATAACCGACCTAATTTAGTTGTATTGTCAGGTGCTTGCATTCCAAAGTCTCAGGGTTGACAATAAAGGCTCCAGCTTAACCGAGCATGAAGCGTTTTTGCAAAACGGGATTGACACTGTGGCGTTAAATCAACTGCAAGTTCCGCTTGAACTTGAACAGCGAGCCAGTCCGCATTGGAACAGGCGACCACAAGAAAGTGAGATCAGCTTGTTGGTGATCCATTGCATCAGCTTACCTGCAGGTCAGTTTGGTAACAGTTACATTGACGATTTGTTTATGGGTGTGTTGGACACCAGCGCCGATCAGAGTTTTACTGATTTAACAGGAGTGCAGGTATCCGCTCATTGTGTTATTTTCAGGAACGGCTTAATCCGACAGTATGTGCCTTTTCACTACAGAGCCTGGCACGCTGGGATATCTGAATTTGCCGGACGACAAAACTGTAACGATTTTTCGATAGGAATAGAATTAGAAGGCACTGAGCATCAGCCTTATACCGATGCGCAGTACCAAAGTCTGGTGCTATTAACCAGACAACTGATGCAAGACTTTCCTGCTATTAGCCTGGATCGTATTGTGGGACATCAGCAGATTGCACCGGGTCGGAAAACCGATCCTGGCCCGTCGTTTGACTGGAACCGTTATCAATCTGCGTTAAAGGAGAATGGATAAATGACCTTGATCAGTATGCTTATCGCCTTAATTATTGAACGGCTGGCGGTTCGCAGTGAGGCCTGGCAGTTTTCGTTTTATGCCAAAAAGTACCTGTCTCTAAGTCAGAGTTCAGGCTTGTCTAAACTGTCAGATGACAGCAAAGGTCAGTACCTTTGGTTAGTCTTACCCGGCATCCTGTATGCCCTGCTGCTGTGGTTAATTGGCAGTAGCCTGGTGACTTTAGTGCTGAACACTCTTGTGCTGCTGGTGTGTATTGGCTGCTGGCACTACCGCCAACTATACAAACAGTATTTAAATGCCAGCGAAAGAGCAGATAACGAAGCCGCTTTTTTAACTATGCAGCAATTAAGCAGCGATGCCGGTTTAACAGACCCTGAGCTGAGTTATGGTCAACGTCTGGTCTGGCTGAACTTTCGTTATTATGCCGCCGTATTGTTCTGGTTCGCACTTTTAGGTGGGGCAGGCGCTATTACTTACGCTTTATTGCGCCAACTGAACGAGCCTGGCAGCTGGGATAAACCAGTGAAACTGGCAGAAACTGAAGATGCAGAAACAGCCGAATTTGTTGAAACACCCCCCGATATTCCTGCTGCATTCCAGCAGGTTATGTTCTGGGCCGACTGGGTACCAGCCCGTTTATTTGGGGTAGGTTTAGCTTTGGTTGGGCATTTCTCCCGCGCTTCCGCTGCGCTGCTGGCATTTTTGGGTGACTTCAGTACGCCATCTACTACTGTGATTACCAGTGTCGCTAAAGCGGCGGAACCTTTGCCAGATGATGCCTATAACTGTGCTGAAGAAACTGCCTGTATGGTGCAACTGGCTAAACGTAATGTGCTGTTTTTCCTTGCTTTAATTGCAGTGCTGACTTTGTCAGGCTGGCTGGGTTAAGCAGAACAAATAAAAGAAAGCAGCTTCGGCTGCTTTTTTTATGTCCATGGAAGGACGGTATGTCGCAACTGTAGGGAACAGTGTTGCGACGATGTCCATGGAAGGACGGTATGTCGCAACTGTAGGGAACAGTGTTGCGACGATGTCCATGGAAGGACGGTATGTCGCAACTGTAGGGTGATAGCGGTCTTTCGAAATGCCAACAGTTTGGCATTTCGCCGGTATCACGCCTTCGCGTCTGGCGGAGGCCGGGCTCTTGTTGCGACGATGTCCATGGAAGGACGGTATGTCTTCAACATTAATGGTCTGACCAATTTTCTTGCCGTATTTTTTTTCCTATTTTTCTGAGCTTTTACTCTAATTATTTACCCGCTTTGGTCGCATAATTCCGCAGTTTAATTTACAGTTTGACTCCTTTCTGCTAAGTTATGCCGCATTAAATTGAATTGGTAAGACCAATTTACAAGTGGTCAGCTTAAAATAGCCAAACAATAACCAGAGACTTAACATCAAGGTGGCAATGTCCAGTCTGAGAATCAAACCTGCCAAATTGTCTGATCAAATAGTCCAGCAACTTGAACATATGTTGCTGGAAGGCACCTTTACGCCTGGACAAAAGTTACCGCCTGAACGTGAACTTGCGCTGCAGTTTGATGTCTCCCGTCCATCCTTGCGTGAAGCTATTCAGAAACTCGAAGCCAAAGGTTTGGTCAATCGCCGTCAGGGCGGTGGCACTTATGTCTGCGAAAATCTGGCGGTTGGGCTGACAGATCCGTTGTTTGCTCTGATTGGTCGTCACCCGGAGTCGCAATTTGATTTACTGGAGTTTCGTCATGCCCTGGAAGGTATTTGTGCGTATTACGCTGCACTTCGTGGCACACAAGCAGACTACGATTTAATTAAACAACGGTATGAAGAAATTTGTGCTGCTCAGCAGCAACAGGATTTAGACGCTGAAGCGCGGTCAGTTGGCCAGTTTTATTCGGCGGTTGCAGAGGCATCGCATAATGTGGTGCTTTTGCATTTGGTGCGCGGCTTAACGCCACTGGTAGAGCAAAACATCAAGTTAAACCTTGAAGTTTTGCAGGAAAAAGAAGGCATAGTGAGCCAGCTGAATTCGCACAGGCATTGTCTGATGCAAGCGGTGATCAATGGCGAGCCGGAGCAAGCCCGGCAAGCCAGCAACAGCCATTTAGCCTTTATCGAAGAGGCATTGCTGGAAGCTGACCGGGAGCGCTCACGCATTGAACGCTCGCTCAGACGTTCACAACAGAGCGAATGAGCGTAAGCATACTTTTTAACTGTTAATGTTCCGCTCTCTGGCGTGGAACTGATTAAGGAAACTTTGATATGTCTGAAGTCAATAAGACTGACATCGACGCGCTCGAAACCAAAGAATGGTTAGAGGCTCTTGAATCTGTAGTTCGCACCGAAGGTGTAGAGCGCGCTCAGTTCCTGTTAGAACAAGTGCTGGAGCAGGCTCGTCTGGACGGCGTGGATATGCCAACAGGCATCACCACCAATTACATCAATACCATTCCGCCACAGCAGGAACCTGCGTATCCGGGTGATGTAAATCTGGAAAAACGTATCCGTTCCGTGATCCGCTGGAACGCTATTATGATCGTTCTGCGCGCTTCGAAAAAAGAGCTGGATTTAGGCGGTCACATGGCCTCTTACCAGTCTTCTGCTGCGTTTTACGAAACTTGTTTTAACCACTTCTTCCGTGCTCCTAATGAAAAAGATGGCGGCGATTTGGTCTATTACCAGGGCCATATTTCTCCGGGTATCTACGCCCGTGCTTTTGTCGAAGGTCGTTTAACAGCTGATCAGTTGGACAACTTCCGTCAGGAAGTGGGTGGTGAAGGTTTATCCTCTTACCCACACCCTAAATTAATGCCTGAATTCTGGCAGTTCCCTACTGTTTCTATGGGCTTAGGCCCTATCACTTCTATCTATCAGGCGCGTTTCCTGAAGTATTTAGATGGTCGTGGCATGAAAGACACCAGCCAGCAACGTGTTTATGCCTTCTTAGGTGACGGCGAGATGGATGAGCCGGAAAGCCGTGGTTCTTTATCTTTTGCTGCCCGTGAAAAGCTGGATAACCTGTGTTTCCTGGTGAACTGTAACCTGCAACGTTTAGATGGTCCTGTGATGGGCAACGGTAAAATCATCCAGGAACTGGAAGGTTTATTCCGTGGCGCCGGCTGGAACGTGATTAAAGTGGTATGGGGCAGTGGCTGGGACAAGCTGTTGGCCAAAGACACCACAGGCAAGTTACTGCAGCTGATGAATGAAACTGTAGACGGTGACTACCAGACTTACAAAGCCAAAGATGGCGCTTATGTACGTCAGCATTTCTTCGGACGTTACCCTGAAACTGCAGCTTTAGTGGCTGATATGACAGACGAAGAAATCTTCGCGCTAAAACGCGGTGGTCATGAACCATCCAAGTTGTACGCCGCCTTTAAAGCAGCTCAGGAAACTAAAGGTCGCCCAACTGTGATCCTGGCCAAAACCATTAAAGGGTATGGCATGGGTGAAGCGGCTGAAGGCAAAAACATTGCGCACCAGGTCAAAAAGATGGACATGACCCATGTACTGCAAATTCGTAAGCGTTTGAATCTGCAAGATTACATTAGCGAAGATGAAGTACAGAGCCTGCCTTACATTCAGTTGCCTGAAGGCTCACCTGAGCATCAGTACCTGCATGCCCGTCGTACTGCGTTAAATGGTTACACGCCTGTGCGTTTGCCAAACTTCACTCAGGCTTTAACGCTGCCAGAACTGAACGTATTTGAGCCTTTACTGGAAGAGCAAAAACGTGAAATTTCGACCACTATGGCTTTTGTGCGTGCGCTGAACGTGCTGTTAAAAGATCAGAACATCGGTAAGCAAATAGTACCTATTATTGCTGATGAAGCCCGTACCTTTGGTATGGAAGGTTTATTCCGTCAGATTGGTATTTATAACCCTCGTGGCCAGACGTACACGCCGGAAGATCGTGCTGTAGTGTCTTACTACAAAGAAGAAACTTCAGGTCAGGTATTGCAGGAAGGTATCAACGAGCTGGGCGCTATGGCGTCATGGGTAGCAGCTGCTACCTCCTACAGCACCAACGATCTGCCGATGATCCCTTTCTACATTTACTACTCCATGTTTGGTTTCCAACGTGTTGGTGATATGGCCTGGTTGGCTGGCGATCAGCAAGCCCGTGGTTTCCTGTTAGGGGCTACAGCTGGCCGTACTACCTTAAACGGTGAAGGCTTACAACACGAAGATGGTCACAGCCATATTCTGGCGGGCACAGTACCTAACTGTATTTCTTATGACCCGACTTACTCTTACGAGCTGGCAGTGATTATTCAGGACGGTATCCGTCGTATGTACGGTGCTGAACAGGAAAACATTTATTACTACATTACAGTGATGAACGAAAACTACCATCACCCAGCTATGCCAGCAGGAGCTGAAGAAGGTATTCGTCGTGGTATTTATAAACTGGAAAGCCATGTCGGTGAAAAAGCTAAAGTTCAGCTATTAGGCAGCGGCACTATCATGAACGAAGTGCGTAAAGCAGCTGAAATTTTAAGTGAAGACTACGGCGTGGGTTCAGACGTTTATTCTGTAACTTCATTTAACGAGCTGGCGCGTGACGGTCAGGATTGTGAGCGTTTCAACATGCTGCATCCTATGGCTGAAGAGAAAGTGCCTTATATTGCTCAGGTGTTAGGCACAGCTCCAGCTATTGCTGCCACTGACTACATTAAAAACTATGCCGATCAGGTGCGTTCATTTATGCCTTCGGTATCTTATAAAGTCTTGGGTACAGATGGTTTTGGCCGTTCTGACAGCCGTGAAAACCTGCGTCGTCACTTTGAAGTGAACGCCGGTTATGTTGTACTGGCGTCCTTACGTGAACTGGCTAAACGCGGTGAAATCGATAAGCAGTTAGTGGCAGATGCCATTGCCCGCTTTGGTATCGACACCAATAAAACTAACCCACTGTACGCATAAGAGGATTTGTCATGACGATTGAAATTCATGTGCCGGACATAGGTGCGGATGAAGTGGAAGTCACCGAAGTACTGGTAAAAGTGGGCGATAAAGTCACGCTGGACCAGTCTTTGTTATCGGTAGAAGGCGACAAGGCATCAATGGAAGTGCCAGCAGCGCAAGCTGGTACTGTCAAAGAAATTAAAGTCAAAGCTGGTGATAAAGTAAAAACCGGATCGCTGATTATGGTTTTTGAAGCTGAAGGTGGCGCTGTTGCAGCGCCAGCAGCTCCAGCTCCTGCGGCTGAACCAGCCGCTGTTACTGCAGCACCTGCAGCTTCTGCCGCTGCAGAGCTAAAAGAAGTTCAGGTGCCTGATATTGGTGGTGACGCCGTTGAAGTCACTGAAGTGATGGTGAAAGTCGGTGACACTGTTGCCGCTGATCAATCATTGCTGTCGGTGGAAGGTGATAAAGCCTCAATGGAAGTACCAGCGCCATTTGCAGGTACTGTCAAAGAAATCAAAGTCAAAGTTGGCGACAAAGTACAAACAGGCTCTTCAGTCTTTGTATTTGAAGTGGCTGGCAGTGCTCCCGCAGCTGCAGCTTCTGCGGTAGCAGCTCCGGCCGCTGTTGCACCAGCTCCAGTAGCAGCTCCTGTGCCTGCAGCATCAGCTCCGGCTGCAGCGCCATCTGCGCGAGCAAGCGAATTTACTGAAAATCAGGCTTATGCTCATGCCTCTCCTGTGGTTCGTCGTTTAGCCCGTGAGTTTGGCGTCGATTTAAGCAAGGTCACAGGCACAGCCCGCAAAGGCCGTGTACAGCGCGAAGACGTGCAAAATTATGTGAAAAACATTATTGCGCAAGTGGCGTCTGGCAAAGGCAATGTCACCAGCAGTAGCAACAGTGTTGGTTTTGATTTAATCCCTTGGCCAAAAGTGGATTTCAGCAAATTTGGCGCTGTGGAAGAAAAGCCACTGTCACGTATTCAGAAATTATCTGGTGCTAACTTACACCGCAACTGGGTACGTATTCCGCATGTGACTCAGTTTGATGAAGCTGATATCACTGGCCTGGAAGAATTCCGCAAAGAGCAAAACGCGCTGGCTGATAAAAAGAAAATGGGCGTTAAATACACCCCATTGGTCTTTATTATGAAAGCTGTGGCTAAAGCGATGGAAGAGTTCCCTACCTTTAACAGCTCGTTATCTGAAGATGGCGCCAGCCTGATTCTGAAAAAATATGTGCATTTAGGTATAGCGGTCGACACACCAAACGGTTTAGTGGTGCCCGTAGTACGTGACGTAAACAAAAAAGGCATTATCGAATTATCCCGCGAACTGCAGGAGATTTCGTTAAAAGCCCGTGAAGGTAAGCTGACAGCTGCGGATATGCAGGGCGGATGTTTTACCATCTCCAGCTTAGGTGGTATTGGTGGTACGGCTTTTACGCCTATAGTCAATGCGCCTGAAGTGGCTATTCTGGGTGTGTCAAAATCTGATATCAAACCTAAGTGGAATGGTAAAGAATTTGAACCACGCCTTATGGTGCCTTTGTCTGTCTCTTACGATCACCGTGTGATTGATGGTGCTTTGGCAGCGCGTTTCACCGCTACTCTGGCATCTTATCTGGCTGATATCCGTCAGATCATTATGTAAGACAAAACACGACTGAAAGTTGTCCTGTGTTCTGAAAAGTTACGGGACATCTTTCAGGTAGGGTGATAAAATTCCGTCACTTTATTTCCTGGCCGTCTGTTTTGACTGGCGGCTATCTTAGCAAAAGATAAAAAGGTAAACCGATGAGCAACGAAATCAAAACTCAAGTTGTGGTGTTAGGCGCTGGCCCTGGTGGATATTCTGCAGCATTTCGCGCAGCTGACTTAGGTCTGGAAGTGACTTTAGTTGAAGCACGCAGCACACTTGGTGGTGTTTGTTTAAATGTTGGCTGTATCCCATCTAAAGCTTTATTACATGTAGCCAAAGTGATCGACGATGCAAAAGAAATGGCCTCGCACGGTGTGACTTTTGGTGCTCCACAAATCGATTTAGACAAAATCCGTGCCTGGAAAGACAAAGTAGTAGCTCAGCTGACTAACGGCTTAGCCGGTATGTCTAAAATGCGTAAAGTCAAAGTAGTGACTGGCTACGGCAAATTCACTGGCCCAAATACGCTGGTTGTGGGTGATACCACTATTACTTTTGAAAGCGCCATTATCGCTGCTGGTTCTGAGCCAGTTGCTCTGCCATTTATTCCAAAAGACGATGCCCGAGTGATCGACTCTACCGGCGCTCTGGAATTAAAAGACATTCCTGGCGAAATGCTGGTATTAGGTGGCGGTATCATTGGTTTAGAGATGGGTACTGTGTACCGTGCTTTAGGCTCTAAAGTTTCTGTAGTTGAATTTGCTGATCAGCTGGTTCCTGCTGCTGATACGGATCTGGTGAAGGTCTACACCAAATACAACAAAGACAACTTCAACATCATGCTGTCGACTAAAGTGACTGCAGTTGAAGCCAAAGCTGACGGTTTGTATGTGACTTTTGAAGGCAAAAACGCACCTGCAACACCTGTACGTTACGACAAAATTTTAGTGGCAGTGGGCCGTCGTCCAAACGGTTCTCTGTTAGATGCAGCTAAAGCTGGTGTGAACGTGGATGAGCGTGGTTTTATCAATGTAGATAAACAACTGCGAACTAACGTGCCTCATATCTACGCTATTGGTGACGTCATTGGTCAGCCAATGTTAGCGCACAAAGCTGTACATGAAGGTCATGTGGCTGCTGAAGTCATTTCTGGTCTGAAGCACTTCTTCGACCCACGTTGCATTCCTTCTGTGGCTTACACAGATCCGGAAATGGCATGGGTAGGTATCACTGAAAAAGAAGCTAAAGAAAAAGGCGTTGCTGTTGAAACTGCCACTTTCCCTTGGGCTGCTTCTGGCCGTGCTATCGCTTCAGCCCGCACTGAAGGCTTCACTAAGTTAATTTTCGACAAAGAAACACACCGTATTTTAGGTGGCGCTATTGTGGGTATTAACGCTGGCGAAATGTTAGGTGAAATCTGCTTAGCAGTAGAAATGGGTGCAGACGCTGAAGACATCGCTCTGACTATCCATGCTCACCCAACTTTAAACGAATCTATTGGTTTAGCAGCTGAGATGTACGAAGGTTCTATCACTGACCTGCCAAATCCAAAAGCCAAGAAAAAATAAGCCTGGCTCTTTATTAAGAGACTAAGCAACAAAACCGGCAACTGCTTCGCATTGCCGGTTTTTTCATATTTTGTTACAACTTCCATTAACAAAAAACTGCCTGCCGGAGTAGTATAGTGCGGTTATTTAACCCTTTTTGGCAGGAACCCTTCGAATGAAAAAAATTACTCTGACCGCCTTAAGCGTGGCTATTGCGCTTGGTCTGGCGGCTTGTGGCAAAGCCCCTGAAACCACCACCACTGAAACGGCAAAACCAGCAGCAGAACAACAAACAACAGCAGCTGTAGCAGCATTAGTTTCGGGTGTGGATAAAGAAAACTTTGATTCGACAGTACGTTTTCAGGATGACTTCTTTTTAGCAGTCAATGGCGGTTGGCTGAAGAAAACTGAAATTCCGGCAGACAAATCTTCCTACGGTTCTTTCCATATACTGGCGGATAACTCTCAGTTAGCTGTGAAAGCTATTATTGATGAAGTCGCCAGCCGCACTGATCTGGCACCAGGTTCAGATGGTCATAAGTTAGGTAGCTTCTACAACAGCTATATGAACGAAGCCAAACTGGAAGAATTAGGCTTAACAGCCCTGCAGCCACAGTTAGAACTGATCCAGAGTTTAAGAGATAAAAAGCAACTGGCCAGTACTTTTGCTTCACTGCAACGCGATGGCGTAACTATTCCGCTAAGCTGGTATGTCAACAACGACGCGAAAAAATCCACTGAATACGCAGTGTATTTTGACCAGAGCGGCTTAGGTTTACCAGACCGTGACTATTACACTAAAGAAGATGAAGCCTCGAAAAAAATTCAGGCCGACTACCAGGCCTACCTGCTGGATTTATTTACTTTAGCTAAGCATGCCGACCCTGCAGCTGCTGCTAAACGTGTTTATGCACTGGAAACTGAGCTGGCCAAAAATCAGTGGACTCGTGTTGAAAACCGTGACGCAGATAAAACCTACAACAAGGTATCTAATGCTGATTTAAGCAAAACCCTCGGTGACTTTAGCTGGAACGATTTTGCCGCAGGTTCAAAACTTGCGAACGTCAATGAAGTCATTATCGGTCAGCCAAGCTACTTTGAAGCTTTAGGTAAACTTGTTGCAACCACAGATGTGCAAAGCTGGCAGGACTACCTGACCTTCCATACCATCAACTCCTTTGCTGACAAGCTGAATAAAGCTTTTGAAGACCGTCAGTTCCAGTTTTATTCAGCGACTTTACGTGGCATTAAAGAGCAAAAACCACGCTGGAAAAAAGCTGTGGATGCCAGTGATGCTGTGCTGGGTGAATTAACCGGCAAGCTGTATGTGGAACGTCACTTTAAACCTGAAGCCAAACAACGTATGGAGTTGTTAGTTGCCAATTTGATCAGCGCTTATGAGCAGTCGATCAAAGAGCTGGAATGGATGTCGGAAGACACCAAAAAGGCCGCTTTGGTGAAGCTGAGTACTTTTGTGCCAAAAATTGGTTATCCAAATAAGTGGAAAGATTACTCCAATCTGGAGATCAAAGCCGATGACTTGTTGGGTAACTTTGTCCGTTCTACCCACTGGGGTTACGATCAGATGCTGGCCAAGTTAGGCAAGCCAATCGACAAAGACGAATGGTATATGACACCTCAAACCGTCAATGCCTATTACAACCCGGTGAACAATGAAATCGTATTCCCTGCAGCTATTTTGCAACCACCATTCTTTAATATGGCAGCAGAAGATGCAGTGAACTATGGCGGCATAGGTGCTGTGATTGGTCACGAAATTGGCCATGGTTTTGACGATCAAGGCGCTAAATACGACGGCGATGGCAACTTACGCAACTGGTGGACAGAGCAGGACGAAACCAAGTTCCAGGCTTTGGGCAAAGCCTTAAGCGCTCAGTACAGCAAGTTTGAACCTGTAACAGGTCACTTTGTGAATGGTGATTTGACTTTAGGTGAAAACATCGGTGATTTAGGTGGTTTAACTGTAGCTCTGAAGGCTTATCAGTTATCGCTGCAAGGCAAAGAAGCGCCTGTGATGGATGGTTTCACCGGTGATCAGCGAGTGTTATTAAGCTGGGCTCAGGTATGGCGTTCTCAATACCGTGAAGAAATGATGAAACAACAGCTGGCAACAGGTCCTCATTCACCTCCACATTACCGTGTGAATGGCATAGTGTCTAACTTGCCAGTGTTCTACACGGCTTTTGATGTGAAAGAAGGTGACAAGCTGTATATAGCGCCGGAAAATCGCGTGAAGATTTGGTAATCCGCTTTTATTTTCGATGACAAATGGCCGCTTATGCGGCCATTTGGCTTTCTGCACGACCAGTTCTAGTATTATTCTTGAGAATGATTCTCAACTGGGCGTGGTATTCACGAAAGTTATAGCGACTATAAGCTTGCTTGCTTATACTCTGATGTCAATTCGGGCGGTTTTTTCTTATAATCCAGCCTGTTCGAGATTCCTGTCTATCGCTGCGGTACTGATACAGTACTCTGTGGCGACCTAACCAGAGGACATTACTGTGCTTCAACAATACCGTGAACATGTGGCCGAACGTGCCGCCCAAGGCATTCCTCCGTTGCCACTTAACGCGCAACAAGTGGCGTCGTTAACTGAATTACTGAAAAACCCACCAGCAGACGAAGGTGCATTCTTAGTTGATTTGTTAGAAAACCGTATTCCACCAGGTGTGGACGAAGCGGCTTATGTCAAAGCCGGCTTTTTAACTGCTGTCGCCAAAGGCGAAGTAGCAAGCCCGTTAGTCACTGCAGAACGTGCAACTGAATTATTGGGCACTATGTTTGGTGGCTACAATATCCAGCCAATGATCGACTTGCTGGATAACCCAAAATTAGCGGCTTTAGCAGCTAAAGGTTTATCTCACACTTTACTGATGTTTGATTCTTTCCATGACGTGAAAGAAAAAGCAGACGCAGGCAATGCACACGCCAAGGCTGTATTACAAAGCTGGGCTGATGCCGAGTGGTATACCAGCAAGCCTGCTATCCCTGAAAAAATCACTGTCACTGTATTTAAAGTGACAGGCGAAACCAACACTGACGATTTATCACCAGCTCCGGATGCATGGTCACGCCCTGATATTCCTCTGCATGCTTTAGCTATGCTGAAAAACGTGCGTGATGGTATCGAGCCTGATGCACCTGGTTCAAAAGGCCCGGTGAAACAAATCGAAGCTTTGATCGCCAAAGGTTTCCCACTGGCTTATGTCGGTGACGTGGTCGGTACTGGTTCAAGCCGTAAATCAGCCACGAACTCTGTGCTGTGGTTTATGGGCGAAGACATTCCATTTGTGCCAAACAAGCGCACTGGTGGTGTCTGTTTAGGCAGTAAAATTGCGCCTATTTTCTTCAATACTATGGAAGACTCAGGTTCATTACCTATCGAGTTAGACGTGTCGACCATGAACATGGGTGATGTGATCGACATTTTCCCACATCAGGGTGTGGTCAAGCGCCACGGCACTGATGAAGTGATTTCTACTTTTGAATTACGCTCGAACGTGCTGTTAGATGAAGTGCGTGCCGGTGGCCGTATTCCTCTGATCATCGGTCGTGGTTTAACTGACAAAGCCCGTGAAGCTTTAGGTTTACCTCACTCCACAGTGTTTGAGCGTCCTGCTGTGACTGAAGTGACCAACAAAGGTTTCACTTTAGCGCAGAAGCTGGTCGGTAAAGCTTGTGGCGTGAAAGGTATTCGTCCAGGCCAATACTGTGAACCAAAAATGACCACAGTAGGCTCGCAGGACACCACTGGTCCTATGACCCGTGATGAGTTAAAAGACTTAGCCTGTTTAGGTTTCTCTGCTGACTTAGTGATGCAGTCGTTCTGTCACACCGCAGCTTATCCAAAGCCTGTTGACGTGAACACGCACCACACGCTGCCAGATTTCATTATGAACCGTGGTGGTATCTCTTTACGCCCTGGTGATGGTGTAATCCACAGCTGGTTAAACCGTATGTTGTTACCAGACACTGTAGGTACTGGTGGTGACTCTCACACCCGTTTCCCTATCGGTATTTCTTTCCCGGCAGGTTCTGGTTTAGTGGCTTTTGCTGCTGCGACCGGTGTTATGCCATTGGATATGCCTGAATCTGTGCTGGTGCGTTTTAAAGGTGAAATGCAGCCTGGTATCACTTTACGTGATTTAGTGCATGCTATTCCTTACTACGGCATCAAGCAGGGTTTGCTGACTGTTGAGAAGAAAGGCAAGGTCAACATTTTCTCTGGCCGTGTGTTAGAGATTGAAGGCCTGGAACATTTAACGGCTGAACAGGCCTTTGAATTGTCTGACGCTTCAGCTGAACGTTCAGCTGCAGGTTGTACTATCACTTTGTCTGAAGCTTCAGTGGCTGAATACTTAGAATCAAACATCGTGATGTTAAAGTGGATGCTGAGCGAAGGCTATGGCGATGTCCGTACTATCGAACGTCGTGTTCAGGCGATGCAAGCCTGGTTAGCGGATCCAAAACTGGAACGTGCTGACGCTGACGCTGAATATGCGGCCATCATCGAAATCGACCTGGCTGATATTAAAGAGCCAATTCTGTGTGCGCCAAACGATCCGGATGACGCCCGTTTATTGTCACAAGTGGCAGGCGATAAAATTGATGAAGTCTTTATCGGTTCTTGTATGACTAACATCGGCCACTTCCGTGCTGCTGGTAAGTTGTTAGACAAGTTCAAAGGCCAGATCCCAACTCGTCTGTGGATAGCTCCGCCTACCAAGATGGATAAAGATCAGCTGACTGAAGAAGGTTATTACGGTATTTACGGCCGTGTTGGTGCCCGTATTGAGATCCCGGGTTGCTCATTATGTATGGGTAACCAGGCTCGTGTAGGCGACAACACCACTGTGGTATCTACTTCTACCCGTAACTTCCCGAACCGTTTAGGTCAGGGCGCTAATGTCTATCTGGCGTCTGCTGAGTTAGCTGCCGTGTCTGCAATTATCGGCCGTCTGCCCACAGTGCCTGAGTACCTGGAGTACGCTAAACAGATTGAAACCACGGCTGCGGATACTTACCGCTACCTGAATTTCCATCAGATGAGCCAGTACACCAGCAAAGCAGCGAATGTCATTATTCAGCAAGCTGTATAATTCGTTTTAAGTGATGTGAAAAGGCCCGCTTAGCGGGCCTTTTTTATGTGCCACTATTCTTGGGGCAGGTGAGTGATGGAATTCGATTTTATTTATAACACAGATGCGAAGCGCTATAGCCTGAAGTTAAGTTCTGAGCAACTGGCGTTGCAGTGTTTCTTATTGGATGAGTTTGAGCCTGAAGCCAGTGCCTATCAGCCTCTGTTCACGCAGCTACAACAGCTGAATGCACAGAGTCAGTATCAATGGGATGGTAAAGAGTATCGCCTGACGGTACAGGCCTCTGAAGTGGTGATTTGTCACTATGCACTGTTGCAGGAAGGAGGTGCTGATACTGAGCTGGATCCTGAACAGGACCTGGAGCTGGATCAGAGTCAGCTTTATGCTGAATGTGGTCTGGAAGATCTGCTGCATTTAGTGGCTCAATGGCAGCAGTTTTTACCAGCCTGATCTGATTTTTATGCCCACGGGCTGCACTCTGGCAGTGAATAAACGCACCTTCTTGGTGCGTTTTTTTTGAGCATTTGAAATCTAATTTCATAACTCATTGAAAAGTAACATTTATAAATCTTGGCACAAGGTTTTCTTGTCTTATTGGCAAATGCAACAAGACACCATAAGGATAATAACCATGAAACTCGTATGTGCCATCATCAAGCCATTCAAGCTTGACGATGTCCGTGAAGCCATAGCGGACATCGGTATTGAAGGTCTTACTGTCACTGAAGTAAAAGGCTTCGGTCGTCAGAAAGGTCATACAGAACTCTACCGGGGAGCGGAATATCAGGTCGACTTTTTACCTAAGGTAAAACTGGAGATCGCGGTATTAGATGAAAACGTTGAGCGTTTATTGGAAGTGATCCAAAAAGCTGCTCACACAGGCCGTATCGGTGACGGAAAAATCTTCGTTTACGATTTAGAACAAGTAGTGCGTATCCGCACAGGTGAAATGGACTCAGAAGCCATCTAAGGGGTAAATCATGCAGGAACAAATTTATCATTTACAGTTTGCGATGGACACTTTCTACTTTTTGGTGTGTGGTGCTTTAGTGATGTGGATGGCCGCTGGCTTCTCCATGCTGGAAGCTGGTTTAGTCAGGGCAAAAAATACCACTGAAATTTTGACTAAAAACGTGGTGTTGTATTCAGTGTCATGTGTGATGTATCTGGTCTGTGGTTACCAGCTGATGTACGGCGGTGGCTACTTCTTATCAGGTATAGGTGAAGTGGATGTAGCCCAAACCTTAACCAGTTTCGCTGAGCGCGAAAATGGCTTTGAAGGTAAAGCTATTTATTCCAAAGCTTCAGATTTCTTCTTCCAGGTAGTTTTTGTTGCCACTGCTATGTCGATCGTGTCTGGTGCTGTGGCTGAACGTATGAAGTTATGGGCTTTCCTGACTTTTGCTGTAGTGATGACAGGTTTTATCTATCCAATGGAAGGTTCATGGACCTGGGGCGGCCAGTCTGTATTTGGTCTATACAGCTTAGGCGACTTAGGATTCTCTGACTTTGCAGGTTCAGGCATAGTACATTTAGCTGGTGCTGCTGCGGCTTTAGCTGGTGTTATCCTGTTAGGTGCCCGTAAAGGCAAATATGGCAAAGACGGCAAAGCTCACGCTTTCCCTGGTTCTAATATGCCACTCGCTGCTTTAGGTACTTTAATTCTGTGGTTAGGCTGGTTTGGCTTTAACGGTGGTTCAGTACTGAAGTTAGGTGATATTGCCAATGCTAATGCTGTAGCTGTGGTGTTCTTAAATACCAATGCTGCTGCTGCTGCGGGAACTATTGCTGCCATTGGCTTGTCTATGCTGTTGTTCAAAAAGGCTGATTTAACCATGGCGTTAAACGGTGCTTTAGCGGGCTTAGTGGCTATTACTGCCGAACCTTCAATGCCAACACCACTGGAAGCCTCTATCTTCGGTGCCATTGCAGGTGTGTTAGTGGTCGGTTCTATTCTGGCCTTAGATAAGTTAAAAATTGATGACCCTGTAGGTGCGATTTCTGTGCACGGTACTGTAGGTTTATTTGGATTATTGATTGTTCCTCTGACCAAAGAGTCGGCCTCATTAATGGGTCAACTGGCTGGTGCTGCGACTATTTTTGTCTGGGTTTTTGTGGCCAGCTCTGTAGTGTGGTTTGCTTTGAAAATGACTATGGGTATCCGAGTCTCAGAGCAGGAAGAATATGAAGGTGTTGATCGTTCAGAGTGTGGTGTAGAAGCCTATCCTGAATTTGTATCGACAGTAAAGTAGGCAGCCTGGGAAGAGCCGGTGGGGCTTCTCAGGAGCTGGTTGCCAAGCCAGCCGCTACGCAAGTAGCAGTTGGTCTTGGCAACTAAACCCGTACCACCAAATTCGTCTATCCTTGTCCTTTGTCTTTATCAGACAACCCCGGCGGCGCAAGCTTCCGGGGTTTTTTCTTGTGGTCTTAGCCACGGACCTGTGCGCTGTTTTAGTGCAGTCGCCAAATCATTTTGCAAAGAACGCCTGTAATCTAACAGCTGTTTTGAAACAGGAAAAGAGCCCTGGTGAAAAAAACAACATTATTGTTAGTGCGAAAACTCTAAAGTGCGTCAGAGTGGCGCAATCAGTGCATTAAACTGGTGCATGAATAGTCAGGCGGATTTTTGACGTGAGACATAGTGAAAAATAAAAGCGGTTGGTCTGAAAATAAGACGGGCCGCGAACTTCGCGGCCCCTAAAACTTGGTGGCGTCCTTCCAACCACTATCCCTGATGGATCATCCCTGTGTTCGTCCTGAACAATCCCCGCTGCATTCCCGCAGCATCCTTCTCCATTTAACTCTCGTCCTGAGAGTACCTGCTGCCTCCGGCAGAGTCCTTTTCCTTGAATCTTCATCCTGAAGATGTATGCTCAATCCGGAGCCTGTCCTGTTCATCCTTGTGCTACCCTGCACAATCCTTTGGTATCCCAGCGTCCTGCTGCTACATCTTGTAGCTTGTCCTGCTTAACATCTTGTTGAGCCGTCACATCCAGCGACGAAATAATTATCGTACATTTAGCGTCGGAAAAGGACCATGTTTGTTAAATACTTGTAGTGAAATATTATTGTAACTTGTCCTCATTTGATTGTAAGTTGTTTTGAATCAATTGCTTATGTGTTTTCTGTCTGGGTGTTGCTTGCAGAAAATGCTGCATTGGCTTACTGATTTGTGAGATATATCTCACACGAATGCAGGGCAATTGCCTGCCAATTACTGACTCGAATGAAAACTACTGACCAATACCAGTCAAATTGGTATGATCGCGTTCCCTTGAATCTGGTGAGATGAATATGGCCCGGGAACAATCAGGCATTTGTGCCGAAGCAAACTTGCATTGTTGTTATGTGCTGCTGAATGCCCTGGATGGTCATGAGCACTATGTACGCTTGCAGTTGGCTAAAGTACCCATGCTGGCAGAGCGCTTGTCTGATCAATTTTCTGAGGCCATGCTGAATGTGGTTGTGGCTATAGGGCAGAATTACTGGCCGCATTTGTATCCGGAGCATCAACCACAGCCTTGGCCTGCTTTTACTGACAATCTTGCCGATTTACCTGTAGTAGCTCCTGATCTGTTGATTCAAATTCGTGCTGACCGTTTTGATGTCATTCATATTGCTACCCAGCAGATTTACCATTTGCTGCAGCAACATGTGGACTTGTACGAACAAGTGCACGCATTTCGTTATCTGGATGGCCGTAATCTGACCGGGTTTCACGATACGCCTGATAACCCGAAAGGCAAACTACGTCGTTTATGTGCGCTGATCAGCAATGAACCCAAAAGCCCAATGAGTGCTGGCAGCTATGTCTATATGCTGAGGTATCAGTATGACTTACAACGCTGGCAACAGCTGACTATGCCAGAGCAGGAAGCTGTGATGGGCCGGAACAAGCTGGATGGGCAGTTGCTGCCGTCAGCTCAACGTCAGGCCAATTCGCACGCCGATAAAGCAGCTTTAGAGAATGAAACTGGCCGTAAACAGATCCTCTGGCAAAATATGCCGGTGGCAGACATTCGTTCGCAAGGTATGATTTCCATTGGTTTTTCAGCCAATGCTTTGGATGCGCCGTTATGGTTGGCAACCCGGTTGGGTCAGCACAGCGATGCCGCAGATTTGCTGTTGGATTATTGTCAGGTGGAAGCGGGGGCTGCTTTTTTTGCCCCCTCGATCAATTTCCTGGAAGAGCAGGCCGGATCAGACCTTTTCAAATAACTCAGTCACCTTATTTAAGGTGAAGTTGATATTTTTAACACTGGTAGGTGCGATAAAGATGGTGTCGTCACCTGCAATGGTGCCAAGCACGCCTTCGGCTTTACCTACAGAATCCAATAAACGGGCAATCAGCTGAGCAGCACCTGGACTGGTGCGGATAATAATCATCACATCGTTATGTTCTATATCCAGCACTAATTGTCGTAACGGGCTTTTGGTGGTGGGCACGCCCAATTCAGGCGGCAAACAATACACCATCTCCTGTTTGGCATTACGGGTGCGCACTGCGCCGTATTTGCTTAACATACGGGACACTTTTGATTGGCTGATGTTGTCAAAGCCTTCAGCTTTCAGCGCATCAACAATATCGCTTTGTGAGCCAAAACGTTCTTCCTTCAGCAAGGATTTAAAGGCCTGGATCAGTGCTTCTTGTTTGGATTGTTTAGTCATCATTTTTGTTTAAACTTTTTGTTTTTTCGGCCGTCTTGACCGAACTTGGACTAATACTCTGGTTCAGCAAGTAAATTACACCAAAATCGGATAAAATGCTTAGACTTTAGGCGTAAGTGATTTGTATTTTGTGCCACATTTCAGTATTGTTGGCGCGTTTCTTTTGAACCGTAAATTGGGAGAATAGCATGAAAGTTGCCGTATTAGGTGCTGCTGGTGGTATAGGTCAGGCGCTGTCCTTATTATTGAAGTTAAACTTACCAGCTGGTACTGATTTAGCTCTGTATGATTTAGCTCCTGTCACACCAGGTGTAGCTGTTGATTTAAGTCATATCCCGACAGCGGTGAAGATTACAGGTTTTGGTAAAGAAGACCTGGACAAAGCCCTGATTGGTGCAGATATAGTGATGATCCCAGCTGGTATGCCACGCAAACCAGGTATGGACCGTTCTGATTTGTTTAACATCAATGCTGGTGTAGTAAAAACTTTGGCTGAAGCCATAGTAGTGAACTGCCCTAAAGCTTTAGTCGGTGTGATCACTAACCCTGTGAATACGACTGTAGCTATCGCTGCTGAAGTATTCAAAAAGGCAGGCACGTACGATCCGAAGCGTTTATTTGGCGTAACTACACTGGACGTGATCCGCGCTGAGACTTTTGTTGCTGAATTAAAAGGCAAAAACCCGGCTGAATTGATTGTTCCTGTCATTGGTGGCCACAGCGGTACTACTATTCTGCCTCTGTTGTCTCAAATCAAAGATGTCAGCTTCACAGATGAAGAAGTCTCTTCTTTAACCTACCGTATCCAGAACGCTGGTACTGAAGTGGTTGAAGCTAAAGCCGGTGGCGGATCAGCAACTCTGTCTATGGGGCAGGCTGCTGCACGTTTCTGTGTATCTTTAGTTAAAGGCTTACAAGGCGAAACAGTGAACGAATACGCTTATGTTGAAGGTCAGGGTGAACATGCCCGTTTCTTCGCACAACCTATCGTATTAGGCAAAAACGGTGTTGAAGCACTGCTACCTATCGGTGAGTTAAGCGCGTACGAGCAAAAAGCCATGAACGACATGTTAGGCACGTTAAAAGCTGACATTACATTAGGCGAAGAATTTGTTGCTAACGCAAACTAAGATTCTTTGACCAGTAAAAAAGCCAGCTGATGCTGGCTTTTTTCTTTTTTACGAAGTTATTTCAGTGATTACGCTGCACTGCGATATCAGCCAACGTCAGCAAGGCCTCTTTATAGCCAGATGCTGGTAAGAAGGCGATGGCCTGACGGGCTTTTTCGGCTTCCTGCTCCGCCATAGTGCGAGTGTAATCAAAAGCCTTGGTTTGTTCTAAAATCGCCATAATACGTTCCAGATGCTGCATACCGTTGGCATGTTCAATCGCATCTTTCAGTAGTTGCTGGTCTTCACCGCAGCTATGACGCAGCGCATAAATCAATGGCAGGGTAGGTTTACCTTCAGCCAAGTCGTCACCGATGTTTTTACCCAGTTCATCGGCATCAGCCTGATAATCCAGTACATCGTCTATTAACTGGAAGGCGGTACCCAGATGCATGCCATACAATTTCATCGCATTCACCACAGATTCAGGCTGATTTGCCAGAATAGCGGCAAGCTGGGTAGCGGCTTCAAATAATTTTGCGGTTTTGCAGTAAATAACCTGCATATAGTTTTGTTCTGAAGTTTCCGGGTCGTTGACGTTCATCAACTGTAACACTTCGCCTTCAGCAATGATATTGGTGGCATCAGCCAGGATCTGCATTATCTGCATTTTATCCAGCGACACCATCAGCTGAAAAGCTCGTGTATAAAGGAAATCGCCGACTAAAACGCTGGCTTGATTACCAAAGACAGCATTGGCTGTTTCCTTACCACGGCGCAGCATGGATTCATCAACGACGTCATCGTGTAACAAAGTCGCGGTGTGAATGAATTCCACGATAGTAGCAAGTGTAATGTGTTGTTGGCCTTCATAACCGAGCGCACGGGCCGCTAATACAGCTAAAAGTGGACGCAAGCGTTTGCCGCCACTATTGACTATATAGATGCCAAGCTGATTAATCAGCGCCACCTCAGAACTAAGCTGAGAGAATATATGTTGGTTCACGGCCGTCATGTCATTAAGACTGAGCTGGCGGATCTCTTCGAGCGTCATCTGGTAAAACAACTGCTTAGGTATAGAATGTGGCTGATTCTACACCATTGCAGCTGATCAGCTAAAGCAAAACCCGATCCTTTTTGTTGCTCACTGATCTTTTTAATAATTCTGCTTGCGAGGGTAGGGGAAATTGCGTACAATTCGCGCCCTGTGATTATAATTAACACGCCCTTAAAAGTCGGCGTGATTTGTACGGAGTTAACTATGTACGCGGTTTTCCAAAGTGGTGGTAAACAGCACCGTGTAACGGAAGGGCAAACCCTTCGTCTAGAAAAACTAGACTTAGAAACCGGCGCAACTATTGAATTTTCAGCT
Organism: Rheinheimera sp. A13L; assembly: GCF_000217935.1. Taxonomy (GTDB): domain Bacteria; phylum Pseudomonadota; class Gammaproteobacteria; order Enterobacterales; family Alteromonadaceae; genus Pararheinheimera. The sequence goes on along the minus strand of NZ_AFHI01000027.1, from coordinate 2,818 downwards.
CTGATGATCGCTAACGGCGAAGACATCAAGATCGGTACTCCTTTAGTTGAAGGCAGTAAAGTAACAGCGGAAGTGGTCAACCATGGCCGTGGCGATAAAGTAAAAATCGTCAAATTCCGTCGTCGTAAGCACTACCGTAAACAAGCTGGTCACCGCCAGTGGTTTACAGAAGTGAAAATTACCGGCATCAGCGCGTAATCGAAGGAGTAACTACTCATGGCAAGTAAAAAAGGTGTAGGTAGCACTCGTAACGGTCGCGATTCAGAAGCGAAACGCTTAGGTGTGAAACGTTTTGGTGGTGAGTCAGTGTTAGCTGGCAACATCATCGTTCGTCAACGTGGTACTAAGTTCCACGCTGGTAGTAATGTTGGTATCGGTAAAGACCATACATTATTCGCCTTAACTGACGGTAAAGTGCAATTCGAAACGAAAGGCGAGCACAATCGCAAATTCGTAAGCATCGTTAGCGAATAACGACGCATTGATTCGAAAAGCCCCGCCTAGTGCGGGGCTTTTTTATTAAGAATCGATCAAAGGCTGATACTTCAGTGTACTGAATGTCAGTTTTGTTGCTTTCAATTCATCAGAGACCTGCGATGCATTCATGCTCAGGCGGAATTGATAGTATAATGAGCCCATAGTTTTTTTAGATCAGGATAGTCCAGATGAAATTCGTAGATGAAGCGGAAATTCGGGTTGAAGCCGGCGATGGCGGCAACGGTATTGTCAGTTTCCGTCGCGAAAAGTTTGTCGCCAAAGGTGGCCCAAATGGTGGTGACGGTGGTGATGGTGGTGATGTTTATTTAATGGCTGACACCAACCTGAACACTTTGGTGGACTATCAGTTCGAAAAGTATCACCAGGCGGAACGTGGTCAGAATGGTATGAGTACCAACTGTACCGGTAAACGTGGTGATGACATGATTTTACGTGTGCCGGTAGGCACGCGTGCTGTGGATATAGACACCGCAGAAGTTATTGGTGATTTGACCAAAAATGGTCAGAAGCTGATGATAGCCAAAGGTGGCTGGCATGGTTTGGGTAACGCCCGTTTTACCAGCAGCACCAACAGAGCGCCACGCAAGAAAACCAATGGTACGCCAGGTGAAGTACGTAATATTCGCTTAGAGTTGTTGCTATTAGCTGATGTGGGCTTGTTAGGCTTACCTAATGCAGGCAAGTCGACGCTTATTCGCGCAGTGTCTTCTGCCAAACCAAAAGTAGCTGACTATCCTTTTACTACACTGGTTCCTAACCTGGGCGTAGTACGGGTTGAAAGTCACCGCTCTTTTGTGATTGCCGATATTCCAGGCCTGATTGAAGGTGCGTCAGAAGGTGCTGGTTTAGGTATTCAGTTCTTAAAACACTTAGAACGTTGCCGCTTATTATTGCACGTTGTTGATGTGCTGCCTGCTGATGGCTCTGATCCGGCTGAAAATGCTGTGACTATTTTAAAAGAATTAGATAAATACAGTGACAAGCTGGCCAACAAACCACGTTGGTTAGTTTTCAATAAACTGGATTTAGTACTGGAAGATGAGTTAGAAGAAGTGATAGAACGTGTCACTAAAGCCATCAACTGGGAAGGTCCTGTACATTCAATAGCTGCAGCAAGCCGCACTAATACTGAGCGTCTGGCTGCTGATATCCTGAATTATATTGAATTGCTGCCGGTTGAAAAACCAAGAGAACAGATAGAAGACGCTGTGAACTTCAAATGGGATGATTATCATCAGGATGTCTTAGCTGTCGCTGACGACCTGGACGAAGATGATGATTTCGATGAAGACGATTACGACGTCGAAGTAATTTATAAGCGCTGAGGTGACAATGCGGATTGCAATGATAGCGGCTATGGCCAATAACAGAGTAATTGGCAAAGATAACCAGATGCCCTGGCATTTACCGGCAGATCTGAAGCATTTTAAAAAAGTGACTTTAGGCAAGCCGGTGATTATGGGCCGCAAAACCTATCAGTCTATTGGTAAGGCCCTGCCTGGGCGGCGCAATATAGTCATCAGCCGTCAAAGTGATGCGCTTAGCACTGATGCTGACTGGGTTCAGAGTATTGAACAGGCTTTGGCTTTAGTGCAGCATGAGGCTGAGGTGATGATTATAGGCGGAGCAGAGATTTACCGTCAGGTGCTGCCTCTGGCTGATACGCTTTATATCACTGATATTGATTTGACCGTTGAAGGGGATGCCTTTTTTCCTGATTATCAGGCTGAAGCAAGCTGGTATCAGTCTGCATCAGAACAGCATCAACCCGACCCACAAAATCCCTACTTCTACCGATTCCGCACCCTGAACAGAGAATGAACAAGTCTTCATTGCACCTGTTGCTACATGTTGTTACTATACTTTTGTCTGTTTTTTGACTGCTTCAGGAGTAATGTATGAAATTGTTGCCAGCAGTGTTCTGTGGTGTAGTGGTGGCAGGTGCAGTATTAGTGTCCCCGGTGGTGCATGCTGACGACCAGTTAGCGGCTTCGATGTGTGATTATGTCAAGGCTGACGATAAGAATAGATTACGGAAAGTGTTAAGTGATTACCGCCTGCGTTTACGTAACATCTATGACGGCGTGACCTGTAACGGTGATAGCCTGGTTCGTTTTGCAATAAAAAATAACGCAGCAGATGTAGGCGAATTTATTGTGAAGCAGTTACCAGCTGCTCAGGTTGCTGCATCTGGTGATATAGCATGGGCAGAAGGCAATGGTTTCGGTGCTTCTCCATTGGTTGCCGTTCTGAAAGAGCGAGCGGGTGGTTAAGCCGTTAGCTCCCTGAAACACATATAAAAAATCCGCCATCAGGCGGA
>NZ_AFHI01000028.1 GCF_000217935.1 Rheinheimera sp. A13L | reverse complement strand
GGTTCTGTGTTGGCTCATCACCTGACCATTAGGAACCAACTTATACTCAGTGCCGGATTTTTCAATGGCCAGATGCAACAAGGCGATAGGATAGCTGCCTCTGGCATCCCCAAGCATTGACATAGGCCAGGAATAGATCACTTGCTGTGGTTGTGCGTTGCTTAAAACGGGTAACAGCAGCAAAAGAAAAGGCAGGAGTCGGAGGCTAAAGTGGGTCGCCATTGCAGACATGTTGTGCACTCCTTTGCGTTTATTCAAAAACTATAGAACATTTCAGCTTCAAGGTTAGGCTGCTGTCTTAACATGATGTTATTCCGCCGATTATTTTTGGTTATACTCAGCGCAAAAATTGAGAGCAGGTAAAGAGATGACTGATGAATTAAAAATTGAAGATATGGTACCGGGTGAAGGCAAAGCGGCTGAACGTGGCGCTTTAATTACTGCCCATTATCGCGGCTGGCTGGAAGATGGCACAGAGTTCGATTCATCCTATAAAAGAGGCGAAGCTTTTCAGTGCATTTTAAGTAACAACAGAGTTATTCAGGGCTGGATTTTAGGCCTAAAAGGCATGCAAGTGGGGGGCAAACGTAAGTTATGGGTGCCCGCCCATTTGGCCTATGGTGAACGCCAGATTGGAACTATGATCCCACCCCATTCAAACCTGATTTTTGAAATCGAACTGTTGGAAGTGCTGACGCGGGACTAATGATTTCGTTGTGAAACACAGCTGTTTTGTTATCAGTAGGTTATAAACTTGAAACCACTTACATTGGTTCGTCGTATAGCTCCGCTCTTTATCTTAATCTAGTTGATAATGATTCGTATTGATGTATTATTCGCCCAACTTTATTGGGGGGGGGTGATCATGGCTTTACGACAGAAATTCAGAAAGCTGCCAGTGGTAGTGGCAGTGCAATTGGCTTGTATGGTGGCTGCAGTTCAGGCCGCTGATGATCAAGCCGAAAAAGAAATTGAAAAAATCACTGTAGTGGGCAACTACACAGTCAATGAAAACATTGATACGGCCACAGGTTTAGGTTTGTCTTTGTTTGAAACGCCTCAGTCTGTCAGCGTGATTACCTCACAACGTATTATTGATCAGGGCTTCAGTGGTATTCATGAAGTCATTAGCCAAACCGTTGGTGTGTCGGCTAAACAGTTAGATACCACCCGCAATACTTTTAGCGCCCGTGGTTTTGATATTGATAAATATCAGATTGATGGTGTGCCTTTAGCCTGGAGTTTGGCGGGTGACTCAGGTGAAACTATCGCAGATGTGTCTATTTATGAACGCATTGAAGTGGTGCGTGGCGCAACGGGTTTATTAACAGGTGCCGGCGACCCTTCGGCTTCGATCAACCTGGTGCGTAAACATGCTGATTCTGCTGAGCTGACAGGTTATGTCAATGCAGGTATTGGCCGCTGGAATAACAGATTTATTACCACGGATCTTTCCACTGGCTTAGATAGTCAGGGAGATGTGCGTGTGCGTTTTGTTGCCAAAAAAGAACTGGGCGACAGCTTTATGGATATCCCTGAAGACGATAAAACAGTGCTCTATGGCATAGTAGACGCCGATTTAACCGATCAGACCTCTGTTAGTTTTGGTAGCAGTTATCAGGATAATGACCCTAAAGGTTCAACCTGGGGTGGTTTAGCAGCCTGGTTTAGCGATGGTTCACAAACCAACTGGGACAGAAATATCACTTCAGCTGCAGACTGGACTTACTGGGCATCAACCAACGCCAACACTTTTGCCAATCTTGTGCATAACTTTGCCAACGGCTGGCAAGGCAAAGTGAGTTACAACCATACGAAAAATACCGCAGATACCCAATTACTTTATATGGTTGGCTCACCAGACAAAGAGACAGGTTTAGGTTTGTCACCATGGCCTTATAAAAGCTCAGGCACCAGTCAACAAAACAGCCTTGATCTGCAATTAAAAGGTGATTACCAGTTATTAGGCCGCAGCCATGAGTTTGTGGTGGGTATGCTAAAGAGCGATCAGGAAGCTGAAACTGTCACTTTTGGAGTGCTTTCGGCTGAAACTTCAGTAGGTAACTTCTATCAGTGGAATGGCAAAAGTTATCCTGAACCTCTCTGGTCAACGACCAGTTCAGTAGCTGTAGATTTGGAGACAGAGCAGGATGGTTATTATGCAGCCACCCGTTTTTCTCTGACCGATGATTTAAAACTGATAGCCGGTGGTCGTTTATCAAAGTGGGAACGAACTGGCGTTAATTATGGCGTGCCGGAGAACTTCGGCGACGACAGTGTGTTTGTACCTTACGCTGGTTTAATGTACCAGCTCACTGCAAACCACAATGCCTACATCAGTCAAACTGAGATTTTTAAACCACAAAATGCCCGTGTAGCTTCAGGCGCTTTTATTGACCCGCTGGAAGGCACTAACACTGAATTGGGTTTAAAAAGTTCTTTTCTCAATGGAGCAGTGCAAACTGCCGTCGCTGTGTTTAAGGTAGATCAGGATAATCTGGCACAGCCCATTGGTACTTTCCCGCCAGTGGGAGGTCGACCTGCTGAAACTATGTACAGTGCTGCTCAGGGTGTGGAAAGTAAAGGCTTTGAAGTGGAGTTGATAGGGCGGTTAACGGATAGCTGGAATATCTCAGCTGGTTATTCTCAGTTTAAAGCCGAAGATGCTGCCGGTACTGAAGTGAATACCGATCACCCACGTAAAAAGCTGAACCTGTTTACCACTTATGACTTTGTTAATGAGTTAGAAGGTTTAGTCATTGGTGGTGGTATCAGCTGGGAGGATGAACAATACAGCGGTACAGCACCAAAAATCCTGCGGCAGGACTCCTACAGTCTGGTTAGTCTGATGGCACGTTATGAGGTGACAGAACAGTTATCTGTGCAGTTTAATGTCGATAATCTGTTTGACGAAACCTACTACAGCCAGATTGGTTTCTTTGATCAATACGGTTATGGCACACCACGTAACTTCACTTTAGGTGCAACTTACTCTTTCTAAAGTGATGCAGATCAGAGTCCTGGCTCTGATCTGCAAGTCCGTTTCCGTAAGACAAGGGCCAGAGTTAACACTCTGGCCCTGATTGTTGCGCTCAACCTAAAGCGTAATCCACACCAGCACAAATCACCGCAACCTGAGCTGCATTACATTGCTCCGGGCTGGCTTTTGGGCTGTCTGGATAAACTTCCGTTGTAGTGACAAATTTGGCATCTGTCATGCCGCCACAAAGCCCTAGAGAGCGTTTCGGATAATTCACTACCCCAAACTGTGCGAGTTTTTCGCCTATCAGGCAGCCATTTTCATCGGCTTCAGCTATATGAGTGACTTTTTGTACCGCTTCGATAATAGCGCGTTGGAAACCGGGCTCCGGCTTATCAGTGTCCCCAACCAGATAAAACCCATCAGGGATATTCCAGTTGTGATTGACCATGCCATCCCGTGCTGCTTTAGCCGGACGGAATTCGCTGTTGTCTGAGTCTGTGGTTTCATGCAAATCGGTATGGACTAAGATTTCTCCGGCATGTTGGCGCACAAAATTCATTGCCAGAGTAGCTTCATCGGACTGACTTTCAGCGCCAAAGGAGCGGTTTGGATCTACTGCTTTTGGATTCCAGCGGTTAATGGTTTCATAACCCCAGGGGCTTATGCAGGGCAACACCAGCAGATTGACCTGTTCGCTGTAACGGCTGAATTCTTCTTTAATAAATTGCAAAGCACCTTGCACCCCACTGGTTTCATAACCATGCACACCCCCGGTTACCAGCACTATTGGCTTATCGGCTTGCCAGTTTTTACTGCGCACGGCAAAAAGCGGATACAGAGGTAAATCAAAACTGCGGTAGTCCAGAGCGCCGTAGCTCACCAGTTCTGCCGTATCAGGCAAATACTGGCGAAGTGGGGTAACTACTTCATCTGCATAGCTGCGTTTGATCTGCTGCTCACTTAACCACTGCTTTTTTTCCGCCTCGCCCCAGGGCGTGCCTACAGTACCTATGTGATAAATAAAGTCTTTGTTTGGGGTGGTCATACCGCACCTTTTTGTTTTATATGAATTTGTTGTTATTCAGTGGTCATTTCATCGGCAATTTGCAGCAGACTGGCGGCTAAAGTTGCCGGGTCTTGTGCACCGGATATCAGATAACGCTGGTTGATCACAAAAGCCGGTACTGAACTGATCCCCGCTTGTTGGTAGTGCGCCTCTTCGGTGCGCACTTCTTCACTAAACTGGTCTGTTTGCAGCACTTTAAGCGCCTCATCCGCATTAAGTCCGGCTTTATCCGCACATTTTTGCAGAACTTCAGGGTTTGATACATCCTCTGCAAAACCAAAATAGGCCTCAAACAAAGCTTGTTTCATAAAGGTTTGTTTATTAAAAGCCGCTGCCCATTTCACTAACCTGTGAGCGTCAAAGGTATTGCAGGTATAACGTTGCTGCATTTTATCAAAGTTAAGGCCCAAATCAGCGGCCACCTGCATCATCGACTGTTGTGATGCACGCATTTCGTCTTCACTGCGGCCATATTTTTTACTTAAGGCGGGCAAAATTGGTTCTGGAACCAGCTTCGGATCCGGGTTTAATTCAAAAGCGCGCCATTGAATGCTGACGTCGACTTTATCTTTGATGCTGTCCATGGCTTGTTCCAACCGGGCATATCCTATGGCACACCAGGGGCAAGCGATATCGGACACTAAATCTATATGCAGGTTTTTCATTACGGATCCTGAAATCACTAAAGATAGTGAGCTTGATCTGGTTACGTAGCTGATAAATATCAAGAGCTGTACAGGCATTGTCATGGAGAAAGGAGATGTAGAGCAGGAAATACCAGACGGGATCAAAGCCCGGCTGGTATAAACAAAAAGTCAGTTTTCAGGCTGCAGCACAGCTCGGATTAAAAGCGGTAATTGATACCTGCGCTGATGCTGTCCACATCCAGGTTATCTTCATCATCACCTACTTCTGGCAAAACAGCGTATTCAAAGGTGAAGCTCAGATTAGGTGTAAAACGCAATTCCGCGCCAGCGCCGTAAATCAGACCATCTTCACTGTGACTATCGCGTAAAGTGTCGCCATCATTGACTTTAAAGTCGTATTTGGTTTTATTAAAACCAGCCATGCCATAGACAGACAAAGTTTCCAGCACAGGCCAGGATGCTTTACCCAAGACTGAGTAGCTGTGGTCGACACCTACTTTTGCAGAGGTAAGTGCGCTTGAATATTCTTCGTCCTGTATACCTAAACCAAAACGGCCTTCAATGGCGAATACGTCATTAAACTGATAACCAGCGACCGCAGATAACACGCCAAAGTCCCAGGACACGTCATCAACACTTTGTTGACTGTACTGAGCGCCGAAATAATAAGGTTGCTCTGCCTGAGCTGAAAACACTGCTGCTGAACAGCCGAAAGCCATCATGGCTACTGCGATTTTATTTAACATATTTTTCCTTAAATAATCTTTTGAGAAAGCCTCTCTATGCAGAGAGCAGGCTAATGTCCTTAATTGGACTGAAAGCACTTTATGTTAGTAACTGTGAATGAAAGATTAACAAATATGTGGCTGATGTATTTCTTTTTGTCACGGCAGAATGGACTCATTATTTGAGCTTATTCAAGCCTAAAGCGAGTTGCCGGATCCTTTAAAGAGATTTGTTAAAAAAAGGACTTTGGAGCTCTGGGCAAAAGTGCGTTTACCCCCAAAGCTCTTATACTCAAAGCAAAGCCTGTTCTGGAGTTTTATTTGTGCAAAAGCTATGGCTGATGTTGCTGTTTTGCATACAATCTTTTGTCACTATGGCAGAACCTCTGATTTTAGTGGACGCTGTAGCGCTGCTCAAGGGACCGGCTGAGAAGGCGGGGATCGAAGGCTTAGCACTGCGCCGCATTATGAGTTATTACCCTGGCGAATACCAAATTGAAGATATCAGCCGTAACAGAGCCCGGGCTTGGGTGAAAAGCCATAGCAGTGCTTGTATTCCCTGGTTAAAGAAAACGGCTGAACGAGAGCAGGATTTCCTTTTTACTTTGCCCTATATGCTGGAGGACGCTCTGCAACTTGTGGTGTTAAATGGGTCTGAATGGCAATCAATTTTAGATAAAACCGGCACTATCTCTTTGCAAGAGCTTTTAACACAGAAAAAGCCTCCGCTTTTAGGCATAGAGGCGAATCGTAGTTATGGTGCCAGGCTGGATCAGTTGCTGGTCAGTTTGTCCGGTAGCAGAGCTATTTATCTGCGAAGCAGCTCCAGTGAAGCTGTGGGTAGTTTGCTACCTATGCTGGAAAAAGGCTTTATTCAGTTAATATTAGAGTATAAAAAAATAGCGGACCGCAGTGGCCTGGATTTGCGTTACTACTCGTTGGAAGAAGCCGAAGCTGTCAATATGGTTTATTTTGCCTGTTCAAAAGGAGTCACAGGCCAAGCAGTAGTGGATCTGTTAGATCAGGCTATTCAAAAAGCCAGTCAGGACAAAGAGTACAGAAGTCTGGTTTTGTCAGGACTAAAGCCGGAGCTACGTCAGTATGCTTTGCAACTATGGTTAGAAAGCCTTCAGCATCATTAGCGGGTGGCATTCATTTACTCAGCCCCTGTTTTGCTCTACACTTTGCGCGTTTTTTATACAGGAGGCCTTATGGCAAAAAAACCAACGGCTGAGCATGGCCGCGGTGAGATCCGGGATAATGCACTCAAAGCTTTAGTCACCAGTAAATTATTTCAGATGCAGGTGGTGAAAGCAAAAAAAGGCAAAGGCTCATACAGCCGCCAGAAGTTTAAACAAGGGCAGAAGTGTGATCACTCTGCCCTTGTTATTTCTACTTTTTAAATCCTGTTATTTCCACTTCTTTTCCTCCGCTTGCAGCGTTTATTCAAACCATAAATCAACTTATCTATACGGAATAAAAGATCCGGAGAAATAACTTTGTATCCTGCATGAATTTCAGCAGAACTCTCCAGCATATCTGGACATCTAAAGGTTTGTGTCCGTGTTTAATCTGCTGCTTTGCTCCGCGCTTTACTGATCTAAAGTAGAAGTATGACAGTGAGGTTATTTAGCTGAAATTCAGGCAAATCTGTCCATGGAATACCAGTTTTTGTTGTAAGGGTAAAATCCAATGTTCACCAGTACAGATCGCTTCTGTGCTGCACGATATTGGTTGTGGTGTGAATATCTGCCATCACAGGTTCGACAAAACTTTCCGTCAGCAGCGCGCCAACGGTCAGGCAATGTTCAGAATAATAGTGACTGCATACAGCTGCTGGCGTAGCAGCAATAACAAAGCAGTCTTAAACCAGGATTGCAGCATAATTAGTTTCCCTCCTGAGCCGAGCGGATTAACTGGTTTGCTGACTGCTGTAAACACTTTCGCAGCGGCAGCAACAAAGCACACAGCGACAGGCAAATCAAACTACCAGCGCTGATCAGCAATAGTTCCAACAGATACTGTTCCATGGTGTGCTGCACTTGCTGATGAAGATAGCCACGCACTGTTAACACCAACAAAATGCTGCTCAGCAAGCCAGTGAAAAACGGCAGGGCATTGTCGCGCAGGAACAAGCGAACTATATAGTGTTTACTGGCGCCCAGAGCCAGCCGGATGCCAATCTCACTGGTGCGTAGTTGCACGTTATAATGAATAACCCCATACAAACCTACAGCAGCCAGCAGCAGCGATAGCAGCGTCAGCACTATGGCAGCTGCTGCAGTCAGATACTGGCTTTTCAGCAGGCGGGCTTTTTGTTGTTCTAATGAGTCCAGCTGATAAATCACCAACATATCGCTGACTTGTTGCAATGTTGCCATCAACTGATGTTTCTGTAGTTGTTGCCCTGATTTCAGCACCAGGGTAAAGCTGCTGCCGCTATTCATAGGTCGGTAAACACGTGGCGGCACTGTTGCTTCACCAGGCTTCTTCAAGCCTTGCACCACACCAATAATAGTAAAGGAAGCGTCCGCACCTGCGCTCAGATCAAAAGACAACCGTTGACCAATAGCCGAGCCATCAGGATAAAGATGCCTGGCCAACACATCATTAATGATCAGGGCTTTGTCAGCGGTTTGTACTTGCTGTTTGCTGAAATCTTGCCCTTCCAGTAAGGGTTGGGCTGTCACCTGGAAAAAATGTTCATCAACAATTTGGGCCTGTGGTAACACAGTTTTTTGCGAGCGCTCATCAATCAGTGACCAGGTATTGCTGGCACTGACCAGCGGCGACATAGCGCGGCTAACCGCCTCAACCTGTGGCAACAGCCGCAGTTCTGTAGTGAGCTGACTAAGCACGGCATTATATTGTTCAGGCACCAGTGGTTGAGGTGTATTTAGCCGGACGTCCAGGTTCAGCAGATCTGCGGTCGCAAATACCTGCTGATCGCGAATGCTGCTGACTGCACTAAGCAAAAATGTCAGATTAACCAGCAATAAGAAACCAGCGACCGCGACCTGACTATACACCAGAGCTTGTCTGACAGTACCTGGGGTCTGAGCCGCACTGCCTTTGCCGCTTGACGTCAAATGGGCTTGCAGTTGTCGATAATTCAGTTGACCAAGGCTCAGCAGTTTTGCACTGCACCATGCAAACAGCATGGCCAGACCCAAGGTCAATGCAATGGCCAGCAGCAAAGGGCTATAGCTGATGCTGTCATAACCGGAGAGTGGTAATACATCGGGCAGGTTATGCCGGATAAACCAACGCCCGACCAGCGAAATACCCCAGCCGATCAGTGCCGAAATAGCCATTAGCACTGCAATTTCGCTCAACAGGATCAGGCGAACTTGTGCTGGTCTGGCTCCGAGCGCAGCGCACAATGCCAGCTCTTTATTTCGCTCCGCCGCCCGTGCTAACAACAAATTGGCGATATTAGCTGTGGCGATTAGTAATAAGGCGATGGCAGCTGCCAGCAGCAAATAAGCGGCCAGATTACTCTCACCAAAGATCACCTGACGCAAGCTGCTGACCTTCATCTCAACCCGCCAGCCCTGATAAAAAGGGATGGCCGCCACTTCCTGTTGCCATGTGCGGTCGACCAGATCGGTCAGGCTTTGCTGTGCTTGCTGCAGCGGGATATCCGCTTTGAGTTTGCCAATAAAAATTCGTGGATTCGCTCTATCTCCCCAGCGACTGCGGATTGACTCCGTCGCTGGGTTAAAGTGCCAGGGTAGCCAGATGGCCGTTTGTCGGCCGGATTGAGCAAGCGCAGGCTCGACAAAATCAGCCGCTAGCACCCCAGCCACCTTGTAGCTATTGCCACGAATACTGAGTACTTTGCCAATAATGTCGGGGTCGGCTGAATACAAAGATTGCCACACCGAATAACTTAACACCGCGACAGGTTCTGCCAGATCCGGATTGCTAACGGGATGAAATAACTGACCAAGCTGAGGCCAGGCTCCCAGCGTCTGAAAAAAATCAGCTGTGATGTAACTGGTAGCCAGTTTGGGCTGAGCAGGGTGTGACACCAATACTTCATCATCATAGTGGGCCAGACCGACACTGGAGAACAGGGCCTGATCCTGCTGTTGCTGCTGATACAAATGCATCAGGCTGGCATAACCATAGGCATTCACATTGGGCAGGCCGGACTTATCAATCTGCAGTTGTTCTACTTTATACAGCTGCTCCGACTCAGGATAAGGTAAGGGCTGCAACACCAGATAATAAAACAACCCAACAGCGTTTAATAAAATACCCAGCGTGATACTCATCGTCAGCACAATGCTGAGCGCAAAGCCCCGACGTCTGTGCAAATTTTTCCAGGCTGTTTTAAGCTGATATACAAACATAGTGCTGATCCTTATTCTTATAGTTGTTGGCGGATGCGGTTCATTATTAATGTGAGCCATGCCGGTGCAACCTTTATGGCTTCTTTTGCATTTTGCTGTTAAAGCTCTGCTGTACCACGCAAAGCATGCACTACAGGCCGGCGTAGCAAGGGTCGCAAGCAACCCAACACAATCAGCGTTGTTAATAACACCACCGTCAGCAGAGACAACCCGGCATTCAATGGCGCTATCTGTAACTGCGACGCAAAGCCAAACGACCAACCCCACTGCTCGCTCAGCTGCAAAACGCTATAACCAGCAGCCAGCAACAGCACTGCCCATAGCAAGGGTTTTAAACTGTCGATTAACGTCAGACGCAGTAAATGCTGTGGCCGCGCGCCGAGTGATTGCCGTACCGCCAGTTCGTATTGGCGCAGCTGAATTTGTGTGCGGATCACCGCAAAAATACCCAGACCTGCTAAAGCCAGCGCCAACAGCGATAAGGCTGCAGTCACCACAGTGGCCACTTTGGCATCCTGAGTATGTACCGAAAAAATCTCAGCACTGGTATTAAAGTGGAATACTTTCAGCTGCGGGTGTACCTTGGCCAGTGCCTGATTGACCCCGTCACGGCTGAGGCTTTGACCATCTGGTAACCTGACCAGCAAATGTGGAAATGCAGAAGACAGTTGTGGCGTATAGACCGCGGCACTGCTGGTGTGGCCGGGTAGCGTTAGATCAGTGACGATGCCAATAATGCGGCGTGACGTGGTGGCGCCTCGCAGGTAGAGCGGTTTGTCGAGCAGGCTTATGCTGCTGTCTGCCCCCAAATCAGTTGCCAGTTGGCGGGCCAGACTGCTACTTATCAGTACCACGTTATCTTGATTCAGGACTTGCTGTGGGCTGAACAGCTCGCCACTTTGCAGTTGTAGCCCCAACGCCTGCAGGTACTCTGTATCACCGCTGTAACGATTCGCAGCAACAAACGTGGTTGCATCCGCTTGCCAACTGACCGAGGACATTGGAAATCCGGCCTGCCAAAAAGAGATCGGTGGGTAACCGCCCAGTCCGGCAAGCCTGGCGTTGCTTTGTTGTTTCACCGCTTCAGCGGCCTGGACAAACAATTGCCGGCTCTCAGCAGGAGGTAAGCTGTCGAGTAATGAACCCTGCGTCAGCGCCACCTGATAGGTCTGTAAATCAAGCCCGGACGGCTGGCGTAGTTTGGCAAGCGCCTGCACAAAAATTTGACTGCAATAAATCAAAGTGACCAAACAAAACAGCGTTTGCGACATCAATAGCAATTGGCGGGTGCGCCCTGACACCTGCACTGCCGAACCTTTACCACTTTGCTGCAGGCTTTGTTGCAACTGGCGGTAATTGAGCTGCCGGGTTAGCCACAGCGCCAGCGTCAGGCAAAGCACAATCAACAGGCCAATCGCAAACAGCACGCTCAAAGCCCCGCTGCTAAGCTCCTGCAACCGCGGCAACGGCCCGGCGTAACCTGCTTGTAAGCTCTGATAACAAGCCTCTGCCACACTCAGGCACAACAGCAAAGCCGGAATGGCCAATACTGAAAATTCAAGCAGATATTGGCGAAACAGATGGGACGCCCGCGCACCCAGCGCAATGCGGATGGTCAGCGATCGTTGTTGCGCCATTGCCCGGCCCAGCACCAGATTGGCAATATTGGCGATAGCAATTGCACAAAGCAGCAGACTGCCCGCCAATAAACTCAGGCTCAAACCAGCGGCATCTCCCAAAATACGGCTACGCACTGGTTCCAGCCGCCAGCGCACTGAGCTATTCTTCAAAAAAGCATTAGTTTGGTTGGCTGCAGCAAATTCTGGCGCTGCCCATTGTTCAAAACTATGGGCTAACTGCTCCGGATTACTCTCCGGCTTGAGCTTCAGCAGCAGATGAATTTGATTGCTGTTAAAGCTCCAGTTTGTGGCGCCCACATCATGAAAATCGTAGCTGAGCCAAACTTCAGTCGACCAACCGGGCGCAGCCAGCACAGGCTCAACAAAATCATTTGCCAATACGCCGATAATTTTAAAAGACACTCCACGAAATTGCAGTGTTTTACCCAGCACATCGGTAGCACCGGCAAAATGTTGTTGCCACACCGCATCACTGAGGATGGCTACCGGCACCTGGCTATCCAGACCTTCATTTGGCTGTAAATGCCGGCCCAGCGCCAGCGGCGCGCCAAACATCGGTAAGAACTCCGGTGTCACCAAACCGACATTAAAAGACGGATTGCCAGGCAGCTGTTGTTCTACATCAATACTGATATTGTGCAGCGCTTTGCTTTCAATCTCCGGCCAATCTTGCCGGTAAATATCCAGTTGCGCTTGCGACGGCAGCCACTCCGGTGATACCTCTTTATCTTGCTGCCACTGACTACCACGCACCAGATGCAGCCGCTCGGCATCCGGGTAGGGCAAAGGCGCCATAAATAGTTGATAATTCAGATTAAAAGTAGCCACCAACGCACCCAGCGTCAGGCCGAGCGTCAGAATAATGGTCAGTGCATACAGTTGTTGGCGGTGCAGCAGCAGGGACGCCGTCTGAAACCAGGAATGAAGTGAAAAGTTCTGCATATTATTGTCCTTGTAATGCATAGATGGCTGGCTTGCGGATAATGCCCCACACCGATAATAAAGAAGTTAGTACCGTCAATAGCACAATCAGCAGTAGTGGCACGGCAAAACCGCCGGCTGACAGTTCAACCATCAAGGTGGTTTGTTGCAGACCCAACCAAAGGGCAGCCAGCAGTACGGCGGCGAGGACTAAACCTGCCAGCACCGGTTTCAGATTTTCCCCCAGCAACTGGCGTAAAATTGTCAGAGGCCTGGCACCAATCGCCATTCGAACTCCAAGCTCAAAACGGCGCAGTTGCACGCTGTAGCTTAAAACGCCGTAGATACCAATGGCAGCCAGGACGAAGCTTAAAACGACCAGTGCTGTTGTTACGGCCGCGGCCAGATAGTTGCTTAGCAGTACCCGGTCAACATTATCTTTAATGCTATAAATACTGGCGGCACGAAAGTTCAGTGAAACCTGGGCCATCATTTGGTTCAGCGCCGTTTTATCGATGTGCATGCCGGGTTTCAGGTGCAGCAGCAAGGTGCTGTTGTTAATCAGGTTGCGGGGTATAAAACTGCGAAAAGGCTCCTCGACCGACCATTCATCGGGCAGGTTATGGTTGGCACTGATGCCGATAATTTCATAAGCCAGACCCTGGCGCGAATACAGCCGCTGCCCCAGCACCTGACCATCAGGCTGTAGCTGCTGTGCAAAAGCCTGATTGATGATCACCACCGGCGTCCGTGCTGTCACTTCCTGTGCGCTGAAGTTGCGGCCCTGCAGCAATTGGATATTAAACAGCGGTATAAAATGCTGATCGGTGGTGGTGATCCTGCTCTCGACAATATGGTCCGGATTGTCCATCGCTGGTAAAAAGGTCATGGCACTGAAGGTGCCAGCATAGGAAATCGGCGCATCGTTACTCACCGAAGCCTGTTGTACCGCAGGGTGTTGCCGGAACACATCGGTGATCTGCATCAGTTCATCTTTACGCAGGTTGCTCGCCATTTGTCGTTGTTCAGTTGTCAATGAACTGTCCGGCCTTGGTGTTGTGTCATCGATGGCAATTTGAAAACGCTGTTCACTGCTAAAGCCAATGTGCTGACGTAACTGATCCAGCGATTGCAATAAAACCTGAGCGCTGCAAACCAGCAACAACGCTGCCAGCGCTACTTGCGAACAGATCAGTAGCTGGCGGGTATTACTGCTGATCTGCAAACCACTGCCTTTGCCACTGCTTTGCAGGTTTTGCTGCAATGCCTTGTAGTTAATTTGCCGGCTGATCAGCTGTGCAAATAGCAGCGCCATCACTGCGGTTGTCAGCAGTGCAAATACTAAGGTCGGCCAGTCAAAACCTAATGCTGACAGGCGGGGCAAGGTGCTGGCTGCATAGCTTTGCAGCAGCCAATAAGCGCTTTGTGCTACGCCCAGTGCCAGCAGTAATGCTGCGGCCAGCAAGCAGCCTAATTCCGCCAGAATCTGACTGAATAAGTGATGACGCTGTGCGCCCAGGGCCGCCTGAATGCTCATGGTTCTTTGCTGCTTAGCGGCGCGTGACAGCAGCAGATTGGTGATATTTGCCGTGGCAATCAGCAACAACATCAGACTACCGGCCAGCATCCATAAAGTGCGGCCGCTGCTGTCGCCTTGCAGCAACTGCCGCAGTGGTTCGGCACTAAACAGCAGGCTGCGGCCAGCTTCGCTGGCATTCGCGGCATTGACATCCTGATACTTACTGTTCAGCTCTGGCGCGATCTCCTGTTCAAAGGCCTGGCGCTCTGCGGCGTTTTTTAGTTTGCCCAGGTAAAAATGCCAGCCATTAAGACTGGCTGGACTGATGTTTTGTTGGCGTGGATTCATATCCCAGGGCAGCCAGACATCGGTATGGCGCGACGGGCCAAGCAATTGCGGCTCGCTGAAAGCGGCCGCGGCAATGCCAACAACGGTGAAATCGATGTCACCGATGCGTACTTTTCGGCCAACCAGCGCCGGATCAGCATTGTAATGGTTACGCCAGACGTGCTCTGTCAGCACGGCCACGGCATTCTTGCTGCCGATATCTTCATCGGCACTAAAAGCGCGGCCTTGCACCATCGGCATCTGGAACATCTGCATATAACCCGGGGTGGTGTAACTGACCTGAACCTGCGGGCTGTCAGCCAAATCGCGTAACGTCATGGCCAGCGTTTGATAACGCAGTAAGGCATGGGCACTGAGTTTATCGGACGGTTTGTCATAAAACTGCTGGATCAGACCCGATGGCATAATGCGTGGGTATAATACAGAGCCGTCTTTATCCAGCCAGGCGGTGCTGCCTACGACCAACTGCTCTTCATCAGCATAAGGCAAAGGTGCCTGCAAAATCTGATAATTCAGGTTAAACATCGCAATCAAAGTGCCGAGTGTCAGCCCTAACGTCAGCACTACTGTGGCCGCATAACCTTTGGCTTTGCTCAGCGCATACAGCGCAGTAGAAAAATCTTTGATGGTCAGCATCTTATTGCCCCTGCAATGCATAAATGGCGGGTTTTCTGATAATGCCCCACACCGATAAAAGCGAGGTGAGTGTGGTCAGTAGCACAATCAACAGTAGCGGCAGGGCAAAGCCGCCAGCCGACAGTTCGACAATGAGCGACGTTTGTTGCAGACCCAGCCACAGCGCTGCCAGCAGCAATGCCGCCAGTGCTAAACCAGCACTAACAGGTTTCAGATTCTCACCCAGCAACTGCCGCAAAATAGTGGCAGGCCTTGCGCCTATCGCCATCCGTACGCCCAGCTCAAAGCGGCGCAGTTGTACGCTGTAACTCAGCACACCGTAGATGCCGATGGCAGCCAGCAACAACGTTAACAATGACAACCCGCTGGTCACGCCCGTAGCCAGATATTTAGCAAACAGAATGCGTTTGACATTGTCTTCCAGCGAGAACACTTCAGCAGCACGGTATTGTGGCTGAACTTGTTGCATGATTTGATTCAGTTCGGTTTTAGCAATGGTCATACCTGGCTTTAGCTCATACAGCAGGGTGTTGGCTGCGCCTACCTGGCGGACGCTGTAAGCCCGCAACGGCTCTGTTGTGGCATATTGATCTGCAAGGTTAAAGTCTGAAACAACACCAATCACTTCCCATGGCGCTTCAGCCCGACCTATACGTTGCCCGACAGCTTGTTGATCCGGCCAGGTTGTTCTGGCAAAGGTTTCGCTGACGATTAATACATAACTGTTGTCATGGATATCTTGCGCGGTAAAGTTGCGGCCACTGAGTAATTTGATGCCAAATAATGGCAAAAAATGCTGGTCAGTGTAGGTCACTCTGGCAGTAACAATATTGGTTAGATCATCAGGGGTTTTTAACCAGCTGCTTTCAGCGTAAACACCATCAAAATTAGCTGGCGCAAAGTTGGCGAGTGACACGGCATTGACTGCCGGATGTTGGGCTAACGCATTACGTACCTCCGCCAGCTCACGTTTTTTCTCTTGAATTCTGG
Organism: Rheinheimera sp. A13L; assembly: GCF_000217935.1. Lineage (GTDB taxonomy): Bacteria > Pseudomonadota > Gammaproteobacteria > Enterobacterales > Alteromonadaceae > Pararheinheimera. Next base: position 9,533 of record NZ_AFHI01000028.1, on the reverse strand, counting down.
CAATGCGGGTTTCCTGGGTGAGCACGGGCGCGGTTTCATCAATATCGATTTGATAAATATTTTTGGTATCAAAGCCCACATCCTGGCTCAACTCAGCGATGGACTGTTGCATCACTGTCATACAAACAACTAACAACACAGCAGTGAGCGTCACCTGACTGATAATTAACAACCGGCGCACTTTTGCTGATATTTGCAGGCCACTGCCTTTGCCGCTGCTCTGTAACTGAGAGTTCAGCATGCGGTAGTTAATGTGCCGTACCACCAGAGCAGCAAAGGCACCACCGAGCAGGGCCGTCACCACCACTGCAAAAGCCAGCGTTGGCAGATTGAGCTGTAACTCGTTGACTCTGGGTAAATAGACTTCAGCGGCCTGTTGCAATAAACGGTACTCTGCCTGAGCCACAACCAAAGCCAGCAACAACGCAACCAGCAGCAGGAGCGCCATTTCGGCAAAAATATGCATAAATACATGCTTTTTCTGGGCACCTAAGGCTGCCTGAATCGCCATATTGCGCTGCTGGCGCACTGTTCGGGATAGCACCAGATTGAGGGTGTTGACACTGGCAATACACAGCAAGACCAGACTGCCCACAAATAACCACAGCGTTTGGTTGCTGCTATCCCCCAACAGCTTTTCTCTGAGCGGTTGCGCTTCAAAACTGATGCTGAGGTTAGCCGGGTTTAGACGATCGGCAGTTGCGTCCTGAAATTGGCTGTTCAATTCCGCTGTTAGCTGTTGTGACACGCGTTGATAATCATCAACTGATTTAAGTTTACCAAGTAAAAACTGCCAGCCAGTCATACATGATCTGCCGTCTAACCCTCTGGTACAAGGGGAAGGATTAAAGTCCCAGGGTAGCCAGATATCATTGATCCGGGTTGGGCCAATCAATCGGGGTTCTACAAAATGGTCAGCAGCTATACCCACCACTTTAAATTGGTTAGCGGCAATTTGGATGCTTTTTCCCAGCATAGCCGGATCCGCACTGTAATGCTGCCGCCAGACCCGCTCGCTGATGACCGCAACTGCAGCATTCGAATTTTGATCTTCTTCAGTACTAAAAGCCCGGCCATGCAGCATAGGCATCTGGTACATCCGCATATAACCAGGGGTGGTATAGGCTATTTGCACCTTGGGTGTATCGGCTTTATCACGCAAAGACGCTGCCAAATAAGAATACGCTAGCAGTGCAGTGTCTTCAAAAGTACTTTTATCCTGTTGATAAAGCGTTTGGAGCAAAGGCACGGGGGATGCATAATCGAACTCCATCACATTGTCTCTGAAGCGCGGCGTTTTACTGACGATCAGCCGCTCTTCCTCCATGTAGGGCAAGGGGGCCGCAAGAATGGTGTAATTCAGGTTAAAGGCGGCCAACAGTGTGCCAAGGGTCACTGCCAGAGTCACAACGACTGTGGCCGCATAACCTTTGGCTTTACTCAGTGCATAAAGCGCTGTTGAAAAATCTTTGATAGTCAGCATCTTATTGACCCTGTAATGCATAAATGGCGGGTTTGCGGATAATGCCCCAGACCGATAATAAAGAAGTTAGTACCGTCAATAGCACAATCAGCAGTAGTGGCACGGCAAAACCGCCGACTGACAGTTCAACCATCAAGGTGGTTTGTTGCAGACCCAACCAAAGGGCAGCCAGCAGCAGTACTGCCAGCGCTAAACCGACGCAAACAGGTTTCAGGTTCTCGCCGAGTAACTGTCGTAAGATAGTGGCGGGCCTGGCACCAATCGCCATCCTTACACCGAGCTCAAAGCGGCGTAGTTGTACGCTGTAGCTTAAAACTCCGTAAATACCGATGGCAGCCAACAGGAAGCTTAAAACAACCAGCGCAGTGGTGACTGCTGCGGCCAGATAGTTGCTCAGTAAAACCCTGGTAACATTGGCTTCAATGCTATGCATATTGGCTGCGCGATAATGCGGCGATACCTGTGCCATCGCCTGGTTAATGGCTGTTTTGTCTATCTGCATACCGGGTTTTAGCTGCAACTGCAGACTGGCGGTTGTGCCTATATTGCGGGTTAAATAACTGCGGCCGGTTTCTTCCGCCGACCATGCATCTGGCAAATGGTGATTAGCGCTGACGCCGATAATCTCAAATGCCAGGCTGCCGTCGGTCGAATACAGCATTTCGCCAAGCACATTGCCGTCGGGCTTGAGTTGTTGCGCCAGCACCTGATTAATGATGATTACCTGTGCCTGTGCGGCCACTTCCTGCGCCGTGAAATTACGGCCCTGTATTAACTTAATGTCAAACAGCGGTAAAAAGAACTGATCGGTGTAAACGGCACGGCTGAACAGTTGCTGGTTGGGGCTGTCCGGCGACGGGATAAAGTTGGCAGAGCCATAGTAACCATCAAACGAAATCGGCGGGTAATTACTGACCGACACCGCCTCTACTGCCGGGTGTTGCTGCAATGTATCCCGCACCTGCATCAACTCGTCCTTTTGTTGGCGGTATATCGCGCGGCGTTGCTCCAGCGGCAGGCTGTCATCCGGTGTTGCGGTAATATTATCAATCGGGATTTGATAGCGATCTGAGCTGGCAAAACCCACTTGCTGGCGCAGCTGTTGCAACGACTGCAACAACACCTGCGCGCTACAGATCAGCAGCATGGCGGCCAGCATCACCTGAGCGCCTATTAATACCTGACGGGTGCGGCTGCTGATTTGTACACCACTGCCTTTGCCGCTGCTTTGCAGGTTTTGTTGCAGCGCACGGTAATTAATTTGTCGGCTGATAAGCGCAGCAAAACCCAATGCCAGCAGCGAGGTCGTCGCCAGCGCAAAGGCCAATGCTGGCCAGTCAAATCCCAACTCTGCCAGTCTTGGCAGCATGGCACCGGCGTACAGTTGCAGTAAGTGATAAGCACCTTCGGCCACGATAAAAGCCACTACCAGGGCGCTGCTCATTAACCAGCTAAGCTCAGCCAGCACTTGCCCCAGTAAATGATGGCGCTGAGCCCCCAGAGCGGCCTGAATACTCATACTGCGTTGCTGGCGGGCGGCGCGGGACAATAATAAGTTCGTGATATTGGCAGCGGCGATCAGTAATAACAGCAGGCTGCCGGCCAGCATCCACAAAGTGCGGCTACTGCTGTCCCCTTCTAACACTAAACGCAGCGGGTCGGCATTAAACACCAGGCTGCGGCCGGCCTGTCTGGGTAACGCAGCGATATCGTCCTGATACTGGCTGGCAACTTGCGGTCGCAACTCCTGCTCAAAGGCCTGGCGTTGGTTGGCGTCTTTAAGTTTGACCAGGTACAAGTGCGCGCCACTTACGTCACCTGGACCAAAGCTACTGCCAATGCTAAAGTCCCAGGGGAGCCAGATATCATTGCTGCGGGCTGGCCCGGTCAAGCGGGGCTCGATAAATTCGGCGCCGGCTATGCCCACCACTTTAAATTGCTGGCTGCCTATATGTACACTCCGGCCTACCAGCGATGGGTCGGCGTTATAGTGCTCGCGCCAGATTTTTTCGCTCAGCACTGCTACAGGTTGCTGGCTGCCGATATCTTCTTCTGCATTAAAAGCCCGGCCATGCAGTATCGGCATCTGGAACATTCGCATATAACCTGGCGTGGTGTAGGCAATCTGCACTTGCGGGCTGTGCGGCAGATCCCGCAGTGTTATACCAATGTAAGAAAAACTAAATAAGGACTGATCGCTTAAATGTTCTGAGGGGGTCTGGTAAAACTGGCGGAAAATGCTCACCGGCAGCATACGCTGATACATCACTGTGCCGTCTTTATCCAGCCAGGCTGTACTGCCTACCACCAATTTATCTTCATCCGCATAAGGCAGTGGAGCTGCCAAAATCTGATAATTCAGATTAAACATCGCAACCAGGGTGCCTAGCGTTAAACCAAGCGTCAGCACTACTGTTGCGGCATAACCTTTGGCTTTGCTCAGCGCATAGAGAGCCGTGGAGAAGTCTTTGCGAGAAATCATGTTATTGTCCTTGTACCGGAGATATCCGACCGGTATTGATTTGTCCTTGGTTCTTTTCCAGCAGTGAGACCAACAGCGCAAAAACCAGCAGACATAATAATTGCAACAAGCCAAATACCAACAACAGCCAGCTGCTTTGCAAAGGCCAGACGCTTCGTAAGGTGGGCAACAAATTCAGTAAGCTGATAAACAGGCTTAAGCTAATACCGCATGTAAAAAGTCGGCTGAGTTGCATCCTTCACTCCTTGTTTGGCAGCTTGTACTGCGCAATGCTGCGGCTGGCCGCTATGAACACAGTTACCGAGCCGCAACCTGGCGTAAAGCTGTGGTGTGTTGTTGGATAGGTGTGCCGTCACTATCCAAAATACGCCCATCCAGCAGATGCAACTTGCGGCTTGCCATATCGGCATAACGAGGGTCGTGAGTTACCATGCAAAGGGTGGTACCGTTATTATTCAGTTCACACAACATATCCATCACGGCGTCGCCATTTCTGGAGTCCAGGTTACCTGTAGGTTCATCGACTAACAGCAACGCCGGGCTGCCGACTAAAGCGCGGGCTATGGCGATACGTTGCTGCTGACCACCGGATAACTGGTTAGGTCTGTGACTCGCTCTGTGAGTCATATCCACAGTTTTCAGACAAGCCATCACACGATCTTCAATCTCAGATTTAGCAACAGACTGGCGGCGATAGCGCAGCGGCAGGGCTATGTTGTCGAATACTGTCAGTTCATCTATTAAATTAAATGACTGAAAGATAAAACCTATTTTTTCATTGCGGATAAAAGCCGCCTCGCTCAGACTTAAACCGCTGACTTCCTTGCCTTCAATTTGATAACTGCCGCCGCTGGGCATATCCAATAAACCAAGCAAAGACAACAAAGTGGATTTACCGCAACCTGATGGGCCGCAAATCGAAACAAAGTCGCCTGAAGAAATCTGTAAATCGATACCCCGTAACGCATGGGTTTCCATTTCATCTGTGGCAAAAATTTTGGTGATGCCCTGCATCAGAATAGTAGGGTGTTGCATAAAAGTTCCTTTGCTTAATAGTCTTTAACGCACAACGCTGACTGTGTCTGCGTCCTGAAATCCTGCCATGTCGGATAATACAAATTGTTCACCCTCAATAGCACCTTGGTGTAGTTGTAAAAAACGCCCGGCTTCGTCACCAAACTGCACTGCGGTAGCGGATAAGGTATTAGTGTTTGGGTCCAGTTTAAACAGCCTGGTCTGACTATGACTTTGGCTATTCACCGGACGATCAAGGTATAAAGTGTTCGTCAGCTCTGCGGTAAAAATTTGTGCATCTATGTTTAGCTCAGGGCGGGCAGAGGTAGGTATGGCGTCAACAAAAGTGAGTTCCACTTCTATAGTGCCTTCGACGACCTGGGGCGTTACCCTGCTGACCACTGCATCTGCTTGTTCACGCCTGGTGTTAATTCTGGCTTTTTGGCCGGGCCGGATTTGTTCGGCTTTGCTTTGGGACACCCGCACCAGTGCCAATAAATCCTTATCGCTGCCAACTAAAGCCAGCTCCTGACCTGCGGTTACACTTTGGCCCAGTTCAACCGGAACTCGTTGTAGTACACCTTCAATCCCAGAGCGCACTGTCAGTTGATCGAATCGCTCTTTTAAACGTTGCTCACGGGCAACAGCCTGATTCAGTTGTTCTTGCGAAATGGTCAAAGCTTCCTGATTGACCAGCTTAAGCTGATCCAGTCGCTTCTGTTGTAACTGAACTTGTTTTTCCAGCTGAGATTTCTCCAGCACTGTGGTCTGAAAACTTAACTGTGAAACTATGCCCTTAGCTGCCATTTCCGCTTCTGCGCTGTGACGTAATACCAGCATTTGATAGCGGGCATCTAACTCGGCAAAGCGGCCTTCTTCGGTCAGCATGTCACGCTGGTTGTTTAAGTGCTGACGGCGGAAATTGGCATGTTCCTGCGCTGTGGCCATGCTGGCTGTTTCAATTTGCTGCATCAGTTCCGGATCACTTAAACGCAGGATGATGGAATCTGCTTGCACTACAGCGCCTGCTTTTAATACCACTTCTTCCACTGTGGCTGGTGCTAAGGCGCTGATCAGTTTTTGTTTATCTGAACGCAATACGCCATAACCATCCACTGTGACCTGCAGATCGCCTCGCTTTACAGTACCCAGCAATAAACCGGATTGTTCAATTTTGTATTGATGGCCAGGAGATGCAAACAAAGTACCCATCAGGACCAAAGCTGCCAGCGCACTAACAACTAACACTGGCTTCTTCCAGAGAGCTGCAGCTTTTTCTTTTTTTATATCCATACTGATTTTTCCGCCTTGCCTCTTGTAGTTGAATCTAAGCACAGCCCGTCGAATTGTTGCAGTGAGACACTTCAAATCGCCGCAGCTATGCTTTTTTAGTTGAGCAAAGGGTATGCCATCATGTAATTGTATGATTTATATGGAAATTTGTTGGTTGTTTAGAAGGTGGCGTCCGGGATCGGACGCTCTGAGTCCGGAATCGGACATTTAAATGGAGAAAAAGAATCAATCTTGCGGCAAGAATAAAGTAGCGCAAGAGCCTGTAATGCCATCAGTTCTGTTGGTCAGGTTCAGCTCGCCTCCGAGTTGTTCAATGATCTGCCGGCATAAGGCTAAACCTATGCCCTGACCCTGAGGTTTAGTACTGTAAAAGGGTACAAATAAATCTTGCTGGTTACTAAGGCCAGAGCCTTGATCCAACAGCTGAATTTCAAGGTTGTGGTTTTGCCGGATAAAGTTAAGTTGTACTGTTCCTGCCGGGCTACCAGCTTCAATGGCATTTTTTATCAGGTTAATCAGCACCTGTTGCAACAACATCTGATCACTTTTAAACACCAGCTCTGTACCGCTGGCTTGTAGCTGATACTGCTGAAACAATAGCTGCAAAGAGTGAAACAATTGTCCGGCATTAATCTGCTGGTGCTGGATCCGTAGCTCTTTATTCAGTTCAGCATAACGGCTAACAAAATCCTGCAGATGCTGGCTGCGTTCGCGGATCAAGGCCAGAGCGTCCTGATCACGGCCCGGTGGTAATTTCTGCTGTAAATGTTCTGACAAACTGAGCACCGGCGTCAGTGAGTTACGAATTTCATGGCTCAGAACCCGGATCAATTGTTGCCAGGCTTGAAGCTGAGTTTCCCGCAAAGCCGCCTGAATGTTAATAAACACCAGTAGCTGGTGGCGTTGGCCTTGATCCAAAAAACGGCTCTGGCGGATCTGCCATTGTTTTGCCTTCTCTTTATTGACAAAATTCCAATGAGGCAGGGCGCTCAACCCCAAACTTTCTGCCGTCGCATGGCGCATACTTTGCCAGGGGCGGCCAAACAATTGGCTGAATTCGTTATTGGCGTAACTCAACTGCTGTTTATGATCAAATACCAGAATAGGGGTGTTTAATTGATCAATAAGCCGATACAGCAAAAACTGTTGTTCATCAAAATAGCTTTTCCGTTGCTGTAACTGTTCGCTGAGCTGCTGTAACTGGAGTTGCAACTGCGCTGCTATCCCTTTCTGAAACACAGCTTTAGCCTGCAAACTGTAATCCTGATTTTGCATCGCTTCTAACTGCACACTGGTGCGACGAAAAGCAGCAATAGTTTGGCGTCTGGTCAAGTGCTGCCACCTGGTAATGAAAATAAAAGCACAACAGCTACTAAACCAAACCCACCAATGGGGCCAGAACCAGCAAAGCAGAGTTGCCAGTATCAAACAAAGCAAAACAATCAGCAGTGATTGCTTACGGCTTTGCGCTTCTATGCTGTCAGAGTTCCAGGCCATGTTTTTCCAATCTGCGGTATAAAGACGACTTGGTAATACCAAGCTTTTCAGCAGTTTTTTGTTTATTGCCCTGACAAAGTTGTAATGCCTGACGGATCAAGGTCAGTTCAGCCTGTTCCAGTGTCATCAAAGGTAAAACTGCTGCTTGTGTTGTTACAAATTGTGGTTCATCCGGTAGTGCCAACTCTTTGAGTGAGATCTCTTTGCTTTGGGTTAACAACACGGCGCGTTCAAGCAAATGACTCAGTTCTCTGATATTGCCAGGCCATTGATACTGTTGTAACCGGTTTAATGCGCTGTGATGCAAAGCCAGGCCGGTTTTGTGGTAACGCTGGCCATGCTTGTGCAGGAAAAACTGGCAAAGCGGAGCTATATCTGCAGGTCTTTCTCTTAAAGGGGGTATACGGAATTCCAGAGTATTAAGGCGGTAATACAAGTCCTGACGGAACTGACCATGTTGGATCAAGGCTGAAAAATCAGCATTGGTTGCCGCAATCAGTCTTAGATCGCTGTGTTCAGTCTGGCAGGATCCTACGGCCTCATACTGGCCTGACTCCAGTACTCGCAACAACTTCGCTTGTTGCCCCAAGGGTAAAGTGGCGATTTCATCCAAAAACAAAGTGCCACCTTTAGCCAGACTAAAACGTCCGGCTCGAGCTTCTTTGGCATCGGTAAAAGCTCCCTTTTTATGACCAAAGAGTTCGCTTTCAAATAAAGCCTCAGGAATAGCTGCCATATTGACTGAAATCAAAGGCCCTGCTGATCGGCCTGAATGCTGGTGCAGCCATTGTGCCAGCTGACTTTTTCCTGTGCCGTTTTCGCCGGTCAGCAGAATGTTAGCTTCTGTTGCTGCTACGGTTTGCAACTGCTGCATCAATGTCAGCATTTGTGAGCTTTGCCAAATGAGCTCAAGTGGGGGAGATGACAGCTGTTGGTGCAGGGCTTTATTTTGCCGTGTCAGGCTGGATAACTTTAATTGCTGCTGCAAAATTTGCTGTAAGCGCTGGTTGTTCCATGGCTTTTCAACAAAATCACCGGCACCTGCTTGCATCGCCTGCACTACTAAGGTGGTATTGGACCAGGCTGTCATAGCTACGACCGGAATGTCGTACCCTTGTTGTTGCAGGTGCCGTAAGAAACGCAGCCCCTCATCACCTGAAGTGGTATCCAGCTGAAAGTTCATATCCAGCAGGATCAGGTCCGGTTGTTGTTGTTGCAGCCATTCGCGGGCCTGTACAGGGTTTTCCAGTTCTTCAATTCGGTAGCCCAGATCTTCCAGCACAAAACGGGCTGCAAGTCTGACTTCGCGGTTATCCTCTATAAGCAGGATCAGGGGCTGATAATCCGGGCGCGTGTGCACCATCTATAATTTCTCCATCTTCTTCTATATATAGAGCGGCTCTATATAGCTTGGTTAAGCTGATTGCTTCATTGCATATGCGGCACTATAGCAAAAGCATTAGCAAAATAGATGCCGAAGCAAAAAACCAGATCATTTTCTCGTTTAACTACATAGCTTGATCGTCAGGATCCGTTTGAGGATCCGTTTTTTGAGCAGCTTTTGTCTGGAAAATAAGCATAAAAACCAGATCCGGTTAAAAACTAAGCGGTCGAACAGCTTTTAGCAAAAAAGATCTTGCGGCTTAGTCTCAGATCTCTATAATGCGCTCCATCGACAGCGAAGACGGTTTCCAAAGTGAAATAGTCAGCTGCTAAAGATTCTGAAAGTTGTTGATTATAAACAACTTTCGCTTCAGTGAAATG
>NZ_AFHI01000029.1 GCF_000217935.1 Rheinheimera sp. A13L | reverse complement strand
AGGCGGACAAGACGACCTGCAGCCACCTCACAAGTAGTTCACCGCACCCGAATTCAGAGCCGTTCTGCTTTTAAACTAACCAGCGACTGCACCAACGGCGCAATGCCTGCGGCGATTGCGCCCTACATTTAACGGAAAAACCAAAGACGGCCGCCCATAAGGGACGCCCCTACAGAGCCATAATGCCATCGACGATAGCTGATTTAGTCTAAAAACTTAAGCAACCTGCATAACTCAGGCAGCTTTTGTTTCGCAGAAGCTAATGAAATTTGTTGCCAGTCATGTTTCTGCCAAAGCCGTTGCACTAACAAGAGCGCGGTTTGAGGCTCCACATTGGCATAAAACAAATTAAACCAGCAGAGTAGGTGAGTTTCTATCAGCTCATAAGGACGCAAGCCTGCCTGAAAGAGTTCTAATTCAGTGCTTTGTTGTGGTGTGATTTCTATAGAAGGAGGCTCTGCCCACAGCAACGCCAAAGCTGGATCCAAAGAGCATTGTTTATCAGCAAGTTGCCAATACAATTGCCTAGAAAACTGCTGCTGTAAAGGCTTGAACTGCTCGCCATACAGCATCAAAACCGAGGCTTCGTTGCTGGCTTGTTCGTTTTGATGGCTGAGTTTTATAGGGCTAAACCCCGATTTTTGCCAGAACTTCACTAAAGCTAAAGTAGCACCAAAACTGGTGCCCATCAGATACTTTTGACTCAATAAGTCTTGTAAAACAAAGCCTAATAACTGACTGCCAAGCCCCTGTGTTTGCATTGAGGGATGCACAACTATACGTTGAATTCTGGCCAGATTTTGCTCTGCCAGCTGCGGCTGCAGGCAATGAAAAGCTAGGCTTTGAGCCAATAAATGCCCTTGCACTCTTCGTTTGCCATGTGCTACTGCACTAGCAAGTTCTGCATCCAACTCACCTTCAAAACTGATTAAAGCACAGGCGATTACCTGCTGATCCTGCTCCAGTGTATAGAGTTTCAGCGCCGGGTTATCCAACAAAGCCCAAAGATCCATTACATCAGTCTGATAATGCGCCAGGCTTAATAAGCTAAAGATTTGCTGTAGTTTTTGAGGTTGTAGCAGTAGCTCTTTGATTTGATAGCTGACGGTTTTTGGTTGTTGTATTGCTCTAACAACAGAGTCAGTTTGCTCCAGTAAAAAACCTTTAAAAATCAGCTGTTCCAGTGGGTCGTTCATCTGATAGCGGATCGGCTGATGCAGATGCAGTTTCTGAAAACCGGGGCAATGCTGCTGTAAATAACTTTGAAATCTTAACTGAAAGCCACGGCCTGTGCCTTCGTAGCCATGTTCAGTAGAAGCAAAGACTAAACGGCTATATAAGTCCGTTAGTTGCTGCAATTGAGGGGTTGGAATAGCAGCCGCTTCATCCACCAGAACCACTGTATTTTGCTGTTTCTCTGCCAGCAAAACATCAACAGGCACAAAACGAATGACGCCCTTTAGCAGCTGATTCTGACCTTGCTGATAAGGCACATTTAAAAGATTGGCAGCGATAAAAAATGCCCTTTGCACAGCAACAGGCGAAGGGCCTGTCAGCAGAATATCTGTTTTACCTTGTTGCGCTAATAAAGCCGCAGCTAACCCCAAAGCACTGGATTTACCACGGCCACGATGAGCCGTCAGTACTAAAGGACGGCGTCTGTGACCTGTCACTACCTTACAAATAGCGACCACTGCGATTTGTTGTTCAGCTGTGCGATAGGGGTGTTCAACTGGTGTTGGAGTAACGGCGTCAGGCAAGAGCGGAATAACAGCGGGACTGCCTTCGATAATTTGAACCCAGCGGGCTTGCTGCAATTGCGCTAACCAGAAATCTTTAAATAAGCCTTTATAAACAGCAGCATCCAGCGGATAAGGCAAGACTCTTTTGGCTGCTGGGTTTGGTTGCTGTAGCCACATATCGGGTGTTTCAGTGACAAATAACCAAAGCCCTCCTGCTTTTAAGCAACCACTGCTGGCCGCTACTAAATCCCAGTCGACAGAATGACGTGCATCCACCACCAGCACATCACATTCTGTGCCCAGCCATTGCTGCTTTTGTTTGGCTGACAATAGCGTAAAACCAGCAGGGGCTTCATGGCCTAACCAATAACTTTTTCCTTCAGGCTTTAAAGCAGAAAGTTGCTGCTGAGTATAAGCTTCTGAACCTGCTAACCAAATGGGTAAACGCCAGCCACGCTCCTGATAAGCGCTTTGTTGCTGACGGATGATCTGCAGCAGGTCTGTCATAGACTAAACTGGCTCTAACCTGGCATAAGCTGTCACCAGCCATTTACTGCCCAGCTCATCAAAATTCACCTGAATACGGGATTGTGGCCCTGTGCCTTCATAGTTCAGTACCGTGCCTTCACCAAACTTATCGTGTAACACCCGTTGACCCAGCTTAAAGCCGGTATTTTCAAAAGCACTATGGCTGGCGGCGCTACCAAAACGGTTCATTTGAGTCGGCTTGCTGACATTAGTGGTCAGGCGAATTTCCTCTAAACAATCAGCCGGAATTTCGCGGATAAACCGCGATGGTCTGTTGTATTGTTCCTGACCATATAAACGGCGGCTTTCGGCATGAGTTAAATACAGCTTCTGCATAGCTCGTGTCATACCGACATAACATAAACGTCGTTCTTCTTCCAAACGCTCGCTGTCGTCACCACTTTGTTGGCTCGGGAACATACCTTCTTCCAGACCACAGATAAACACCAATGGAAATTCCAGACCTTTGGCACTGTGTAAGGTCATCAACTGCACTGCGTCTGAATGTTCTTCGGCCTGATATTCACCGGCCTCCAAAGCGGCCTGAGATAAAAAGGCGGACAGTGGCGTCATTTCTTCAGTATTAACATAAGTGGCGTTGGCGCAAGCGTTCACTAACTCGTTTAAGTTCTCTACCCTGGTCTGAGCCTTTTCACCTTTTTCGGCTTTGTACATCGCCATCAGGCCTGATAGTTGGATCACATGATCAGCCTGCTCATCCAGACTTAAGTCTTTGCTGTCGGCTTCGAGCTGATCAATCATCTGCACAAAGGTGCCGATGGCATTGGCTGCACGGCCAGTCAGTTGTTTATTCGCCAACATTTGTTGCAGGCTTTGCCACAAGGTCACTTGCAGTGAGCGGGCATTTTCCCGCACTTTGTCCATAGTGGTATCGCCGATACCACGCACCGGAGTATTGATAATACGTTCCAGCGCGGCGTCATCTTGTCTGTTATTGATCAGACGCAAATAAGCCAAAGCATCTTTAATTTCCTGACGTTCGTAGAAACGCAAGCCGCCATAAATACGGTAGTTAATACCGTCCTGAATTAAGGCTTCTTCCAGCACACGCGACTGGGCGTTGTTGCGATACAGTACTGCAGCTTCAATCAGTTTGCCGCCTTCACGTTTCCACTCCCGAATACGGCCGACAATAAAACGTGCTTCGTCCAGCTCGTTAAAAGCTGTGTAGAGCGAAATGGCTTCGCCTTGTTCGCCGTCCGTCCACAGGTCTTTACCCAAACGGTCGCTGTTATGCGAAATCACGCAGTTTGCGGCTTTTAATATAGTGCCGGTAGAGCGGTAGTTTTGCTCCAACCGGATCGTGACAGGGTTTGGATAGTCTTCTAAAAACTGCTGAATGTTTTCTACTTTAGCGCCACGCCAGCCGTAAATGGACTGGTCATCGTCGCCTACTATCATCACTTTACTGTCAGTGCCTGCCAATAATCGTAACCATTCATACTGGATCGAGTTGGTATCCTGGAACTCGTCGACCAGAATATGACGGAAACGCTGCTGATAATGAGCACGGATCTGTGGCTGCTGTTTAATCAGTTCGAAGCTGCGCAATAAAATTTCAGCAAAGTCGACCAAACCCGAGCGGTCACACATTTCCTGATAGGCGGCGTAAATTTTGATCATGGTTTGCAGGCTGAAATCGCCATGTGCATCCATAGTGCCGGGGCGCTGGCCTTCGTCTTTACGGGCGTTGATAAACCATTGAATTTGTTTAGGTGGCCAGTGTTTTTCGTCTAAATTCAGCGCTTTTAGTACCCGACGCACTAAACGGTATTGATCGTCCGAGTCGATGATCTGAAAACCCTGAGGTAAACCCGCTTCCAGATAATGGGCTCGCAACATGCGGTGCGATAAACCGTGGAAAGTACCCATCCACAGATTATTTAAACTGACGCCTATGGTCTGTTCGATACGGTTACGCATTTCCTGTGAGGCTTTATTGGTAAAAGTCACAGCCAATAAACTATAAGGCGCAACCCGTTCCACCTGCATCAACCAGGCTAAGCGATGCACCAGTACCCGGGTTTTGCCCGAGCCGGCACCCGCTAATACCAGCATATGTTGAGGAGGAGCGGCTACCGCATCACGTTGTTTATCGTTTAAGCCATCCAGTAAAGAAGAGACATCCATTAGCAGTAAGTACCTGTCGCTGACGCAAAATTTGCCGACATTATATACCCATCTTGCTTGTCACCCCAGCTTTGTTGCCCAAGCTTTGATCATAGGGTTCAGGGCTTAAAGCAAAGCCTGTAACTGCTCTAACGAATCAATTTGCAGATGAGGTAATAGCGAGGTTTGAAAATGAGCTTCATGCTTCAGCCACACCGCCTGACAACCGGCATTCAGCGCCCCCCGCACATCAGCTTTGCTGTTATCGCCTATATGCAGCAGTTCATGTGGCGCAATCGCCAGTTGCTGGCAGGCTTTATGAAACATATCAGGGTAAGGCTTCATTTTGCCGCTGGGGCCAGCATGATAAGCGTGCTGAAAATACTGGCTGATACGCAGCAATTTTAAATCGGCATTGCCATTGGTAATGGCGACCAATGGGTAACGCTCTGCTAAGGCTTTGAGTAATTGATGGCTGGAATCCGGCACTATTAAATTGCTGCGGGCAGTATAAAAAGCACCAAAAGCCAGTTCTGCCATTTCACCAGCTTCGCAGCGACCGACCCCAAGCTCTGTTAAGCCCTGTTCCACCGACAACAAGCGCCAGCGGCTGACATCGTGCCGAACTTCCGGGTTAAGTTGCGCCAGCTCTTTGCGTTTTTGCCACCAGAATTCAGGGTCAATCAGCCCAAGCTTTGGGACAAGTTGCAACAGTTTTTGTTGCATAGCCAGTTCAGCCAACTCAATCACAGGGCCGTTGTTATACAGCGTATCGTCCAAATCAAATGAGATAGCTTTAAAAGGCAAAAGGGCTTTGTAAATACGCATAAGCTTTAGTGTCCGCTGGCAAGTGCTGTTAGTTTAAATGGCATACGAGAGTGATGCGTGTTGAGATTTACTTCTTCTTCGCCCTTGGATGGGCATTATCATACACCTTGGCCAGTTGCTGAAAATCCAGATGGGTGTAGACCTGAGTGGTGTTCAGGTTAGCGTGACCCAGCAGCTCTTGCACTGCGCGCAGGTCTGAGCTGGATTCGAGCATATGAGTGGCGAAGGAGTGGCGTAGCATATGCGGGTGCAAATGCTGAGCTAAACCTTGACGTTCAGACCAGAGTTTGACGCGTTGTTGCACTTGTCTGTGGCTGATGCGGCTTTTTTGTTTGCTTAAAAACAAGGCGTCCGGCTCTGTGCCTACATAAGCACCTCGTACTTTTAGCCAGTCTTTAATGGCTGCTACCGCCATACGGCCTATAGGCAATACTCTTTGTTTATTGCCTTTGCCGCGCACCCGTATTAAGGCTTCGGACCAGTCAATATCCTGCAAATTAGCGCTGACCAGTTCATCCAGCCGTAAACCTGAGGAGTAAAACAACTCCAACATGGCTTTGTCACGGCAGGCGAGGGCGTCTTCGCTGGTATCAAAATCCAGCAGGTGATTGACCTGATCGACATCGAGGTTTTTTGGCAAAGGTTTGTCGAATTTTGGCACCTGTAAGTAGGATGCCGGGTTTTCTTTCAGTTTGCCTTGTTGCACCAGATAACGGTAAAAGCTGCGTAAAGACGCCACTCTTAGCGCCAGGCTGCGGGCTTTTAAGCTTTTGCGGCACGAGGAGATATGCAGTTGCAGCTGGGTTTCGGTCAGGTCGATCCAATGCTCCGCTTGTTCAGCCACCTGACTGGCGACAGCACAAAGCTGCAACTGGTAGCTGGTTAAGGTTTTTTTGCTGTAACCCCGTTCATCTTTCAGATACGCCAGAAAAGCCGACAAGTCGGCTTGCCAATGGGCTAATTCAGGCTGCAACATAAGAAGGTAAAACGGCTAACACCAGTTTCGCCAGATGGTCTAAAAATAAGGTGTCCATGCCTGGCTGGAAATGCTCATCTGAGTCGCTGCCAAAGGCCAGCAGAAACTGTTGGTCTTCCGACAACGTTAACAGTTGTAATGATACGGAATGAATATGAGGTTCAAACAAAGCGGCCATTTCGTCGCGGTTCATCCGGCCAAAATAATAAGTTTTGCCACTTAAGCGGCGCTGTAAAATCAGTTGTAACTGCGCCACCTGATCGGTTTTTTGCTGCAAATCAACCAACACACAACTTTGCACATGCGGCATTTGGGCGATAAAGGCCTGCAAGGCTTGCAGCAAAGCATTTTGATCAGCGGCTTTTAATAACTGTAAATGCAGATCGTTCAGCGCATAAAAAATTTGTTCGTTCTGGCGGGCTATACCCATCAGGCGGGTGATATCGTCTTCTAAAGAACGGATTTTTTCGCGTTGTAATTCCAGCTGGCGTTCCACTAAAGACACCACACCCCGCTGCTGATGCGGTAAACGCAAGCGGCTTAGCAGTTCAGGATGTTGCAGGAAAAACTCAGGATGATCATACAGATAATCAACAATCAGGCTGGCTTCTGCCAGTTCAGGGTTTACCAGTGCTGTATCGAGAGGAAGGTCGCTCATAAGAATAATTGTCCATCAAAAACATGTTCGGCTGGTCCAGTCATTTTGACGGGTTGGCCAGGCCCTTGCCAGCGGATCTGCAAAGAACCGCCCGGTAAATCTACCCTTACCTGGGTTTGTAATTTTTTCTGCATCTGACCAATGACTGCAGCAGCGCAAGCGCCGGTGCCACAGGCCATAGTTTCGCCAGCGCCCCGTTCCCATACTCTTAATTTGACATGAGAAGGCGACAATACCTGCATAAAACCTATATTGGCGCGCTCAGGGAAACGTTCGTGATTTTCAAAAACCGGTCCCCACTGATGCACAGGAGCAGTCTGAATATCATCCACCAGTATCACTGCATGTGGGTTACCCATCGAAACCACACCACATAAAGTGGTAGCGTCTTCGCTGTGCAAAATATAGTTCAGCTCTTGTTTTTGTGCTTTAAAAGGCACTTTGGCCGGATCAAACTGCGGCACGCCCATATTGACAGTCACCTGACCATCCTGCTCTATATACAAAGTGATTTTGCCCGACTTGGTGCTGACGGCAATTTTGTATTTATTGGTCAGGCCTTTATGCCGGACAAACTTGGCAAAACAGCGCGCGCCGTTACCACATTGTTCTACTTCAGAACCGTCGGCATTAAAGATACGGTAATGAAAGTCCAGATCCGGATCATAAGGCGGTTCCACCATCAGTAGCTGGTCAAAACCTACCCCAAAGTTACGGTCGGCCAGCTTTTTGATTTGTTCTTTGGTTAAAAACACATTCTGGCTGACCGCGTCTATCACCATAAAGTCATTGCCCAAACCGTGCATTTTTGAGAAATGCACTAAGCTTTGGTGGGGACGATCTTTAAATTTATTGTCTGGGATCATTCAGGGTACCAACTGTTCACCGCGCCACAGGTCCTGCCATTGTTCACGCTGGCGGACTAAATAGCTGCGGTCACCATCCACCAGCACTTCTGCGGCTCTGGGTCTGCTGTTGTAGTTGGAACTCATGGTAAAACCATAAGCGCCGGCTGAGCGCACCACCAATAAATCACCTGGTTCCAGCGCTAAAGCACGATCTTTACCAAGGAAATCGCCAGTTTCACAGACCGGACCTACCACATCGTAAGTCACGGCTGGAATATGCGGCTTTTGCTGCACAGCAATAATGGCTTGCCATGCACTGTAAAGCGCCGGGCGAATTAAGTCGTTCATGGCCGCATCAACAATAGCAAAATGTTTTTCCTGACCAGGTTTTAAATACTCTACTTTGGTCAGCAGTACACCGGCATTGGCCATAATGGCGCGGCCTGGTTCAAAAATAATGGATAACTGTGGATAAGCCTCCAGCTTTTCTACTACTTTGGCGGCGTATTCGGCAGGATGTGGCGGAGTTTCACCGTCGTAAGGCACACCTAAACCGCCACCAATATCAATATGACTTAAGTGGATACCTAGCGTGGCTAATTTGTCTATCAAGGCCAGTAACTTATCTAAGGCATCTAAAAACGGCTGAGTTTCAGTCAGTTGTGAGCCTATATGACAATCCACACCACAAACTTTTAAATGCGAAGCGGCATCCGCTTGCTGATACATGGCCACAGCGTCGTTAATATCAATGCCAAACTTATTGGCTTTTAAGCCGGTAGAAATATAAGGATGGGTTTTGGCGTCAATATCCGGGTTCACGCGAATAGAGATAGGCGCAATGATATTCAATCGGCTGGCTACTTGCTGAATACGTTCCAGCTCAGGAATAGATTCCACGTTAAAACACTTGATACCGGTTTGCAGTGCATACTCAATTTCAGTAACAGATTTACCTACGCCCGAGAACACCACTTTTTTCGCGTCGCCACCTGCTTGCAGCACACGGCGTAATTCACCTTCAGACACAATATCAAAACCACTGCCAAGGCGGGCCAGCAGGTTTAACAGCGCTATATTGCTGTTGGCTTTAACGGCGTAACAGACTAATAAGTCACGGCCTGGTGCAGCTTCAGCAAAAGCTTTGTAATGGCGCTCAATGGTAGCGCGGGAATAGACATAAGTTGGCGTGCCAAATTCTGCAGCAATATCGGCTAATGCAACATCTTCGGCAAATAAGTTCTGATCCTGATAATTAAAGTAATCCACTACTGTTCCTTTGAAACTACTGGCTGATCGGCTGGCGCGACTTGTTCTGGCTGCGCCTTATTAGGTTGTGGGGTTTGAGGCAATGTTAAAGGACCTTTTTGGCCACAGGCCAGTAACCATTGGCTGAGCAACAGGATGCACACCAGTCTTTGTCGCTTTGTATTCATGGTTTTTATTTCATTAATTATTTTGCGCTCTATAATCGCATCCTTAACAGCAAAAGCAAACAGGTGAAACCGATGAATGACGTAGAATATGACGAACTGACCGATCAGGTGCTGCTTGCGGTGGAAGACGCTATCGAAGCATTGGACCTGGATTTGGATTATGAGTCGCACGGTGGCTTGTTAAGTATCAGCTTTCCTGACGGCAGTAAGGTGATTATTAATAAGCAGCCTCCACTGCATCAGCTCTGGGTAGCGACTAAATTTAACGGCCACCATTTTGAATTAAAAAACAGTGTCTGGATTGATAACAGAACAGGTGCTGAGTTCTGGGCATTAATTTCTGATGCCTTTAGCAAGCAGTCTGGTCAAGACGTGGTACTTACTGATAATTCCTGAATGATAGAGAAATAGAATGGCGTTACTTCCTTTTGTAGATGTAAAACCTGCAGGTCAGGCTGATGCTGCTGTGATCTGGTTGCATGGTTTAGGTGATTCGGGTGATGGTTTTGCACCTATAGTGCCAGAATTACGTTTGCCAAAAACGTCGGGCATCCGGTTTTTATTTCCCCACGCTCCTGTACGCCCTATTACTATTAATGGCGGCATGCAAATGCGCGGTTGGTACGATATTAAAACCTGGGATTTAAACGACAGAGCAGATGAAACAGGTGTGCGTGAATCTGCGGCTGCAGTAACAGCCCTAATCGACAAACTGATAGAGCAGGGCATTGCGGCTAATCGCATTTTATTGGCAGGTTTTAGTCAGGGTGGCGTTATTGCGCTACATTTATTACCCCGCCTGTCTTATAAACTGGCCGGTGTGATGGCGCTTTCCACTTATATGGCTGTGCCAGGCAAGCTGAAAGAAGAAATGACCACGGCCAATAAAAGCACAGCTGTGCTGGTGAATCATGGTACTCATGATGAAGTGGTGCCTTACAGCGCAGGTCAGGCGGCTTTTAACGCACTGAAATTTGCTGGCTTTAATGTCAATTGGGCCGAGTACCGAATGGGCCATAGTGTTTGCCCACAACAAATTGCTGATGTCAGTCGTTTTATTCAGCAGCAATTACCAGCACTTTAAAGTGGAAAAAAAAGTGACAACAGTACAGGAAAAACTGGTGGTTCGGGTCAGTCTGGGCGCTGCAGCTGCGACGCCTGGTGATTTGCCAGAACCAACAACAGAGCAACAGTGGCACTGGCGCCGTATTAGCGGTGCTGCTCTGACACTTTGTGCTGCGGCTTTGTTGTTGTATGGCTGGTTACATCTGGATTCTGCTGATATTGAGCTGACACCTGTGGCTGCCACGGCTCCTGTTGTCATGACATCTGAATCTATTGACGTTGCGACTCCAGAGCTGGTGCTGGAAGCTGTACCACAAAACCCCGAACCCGAACAGGTTAAAACTGAAGCGGCTGAAACCGGGGTCGTGGCTAGTGCAACAAAACCTGCAGAAGCTGCTGTAGTGGAATATAACAGTGCAGCAGAACAGCCAGTGGTTGCTGAAACTGCCGTAGTTGAAGTGGATACAGGTGCCCCCTTATTTATGGCCGATTCAGGTGTATTAAGGCTGGCATTGCTGACGAACGAGTCCCCTTCAGCTAAAGCCCGCAGTTTAGGTGAACAGATTGATGCCACAGCTGTACCGCAGCTGGCTTTGTATTCTGAAATCAAAGGTTTAAATGGCCAGAGCATTGAACATTTGTGGTATTACGAAGGCAAGCTGATGACCCGGATTAAACTGCCGGTCAAACTGGATTATTGGCGTACCTACAGCAGAAAAGAATTCGACAGCAGTCAAAAGGGGGAATGGCGGGTCGAAATTCTGGATCCACAGCAGAACTTATTATTCAGTCATCATTTTCATTATCAATAAAATACCATTGGTCCTTGCAACTGCAGCTTTGTTGGCTCTGACGTTGTATTCCAGGGTAGACGGACAGGGACAAGCCCTGCCGCTGCGGTGAGTTTGGGTATATACTAAGCGGCATTTTCAGACAAACCAGTTTTTATTTCTCTGTGCTGGTGTTGTTTTTTCCGGTTTAAGGAGTTCCTATGCAGCTTGTTCGTATTGCCACCCGTAAAAGTGCTTTAGCCTTGTGGCAAGCCAATTTTGTTAAAGCCGAACTGGAAGCCGCTCACCCTGGTTTGCGAGTTGAGCTGGTGCCTATGTCGACTCAGGGCGATAAAATTCTGGATACACCTTTAGCCAAAATTGGTGGTAAAGGTTTGTTCGTAAAAGAGTTAGAAACCGCCATGCTGGAAGGTCGTGCTGATATAGCAGTGCACAGTATGAAAGATGTGCCTGTCGATTTTCCTGAAGGTTTGATGCTGCATACCATTTGCCAGCGTGAAGACCCGCGTGACGCTTTTGTCTCCACTAGCTACCAACAACTGGCTGATTTACCGCAAGGGGCTGTAGTCGGAACCTCCAGCCTACGCCGTCAGTGTCAAATCAAAGCCATCAGGCCGGATTTACAAATTAAAGACTTACGTGGCAACGTCAACACTCGGCTGGCGAAACTCGATGCAGGTGAGTTTGATGCCATTATTCTGGCTGCGGCTGGTTTAATACGTTTAGGTTTTGAGGCACGCATCGCCAGCTTCCTGGAAGTTGGCACCAGTTTACCGGCCAATGGTCAGGGTGCTGTAGGTATTGAATGCCGCACAGACGATTTAGTGGTGCAACAACTGTTAGCCCCGCTGGAACATAAAGAAACCCGCATTTGTGTGCTGGCCGAACGGGCAATGAATCGTAAGTTGCAGGGCGGTTGTCAGGTACCTATTGGTGCTTTTGCTGTATTGGAGCAAAATGAGCTTTGGTTGCGTGGTTTAGTTGGACAACTGGATGGTTCTGAAATTTTACGTTCAGAAATCAAAGGCTCTGCAGAACAAGCCGAGCAGTTAGGAATGCAGCTGGCGGAACAGTTATTGGCGTTAGGCGCAGATCGCATTTTAGATGCGGTCTACCGTCAGGCCTGATTGGCGTGACGATTCCACTGCTGGATCCACTAAGCCCGGTACTGATCACCAGACCAGCGGGCAAGGCGGATCAGTTGCTGGCCAGTTTAGATGAACTGGAGATTCCGTATTTATATCAACCTTTGATCACCACTCAGTTAGTGCCATTAAAAGCCAAAGCAGGCACTCTGCTGGAGCAGGCCGATCAGGTTATTTTTGTCAGTGTCAGTGCGGTTAGCTGCCTGCAGCAGCAATACGATTGCAAAAAAATCACTGCACCTTTAATAGCTGTAGGTACCACTACAGCCACAGTGCTGGAAAAATGCAGTGGCCGCTCTGTTATAGTCCCGCAAGATCAGCGCAGTGAAGGCTTATTGGCTTTACCGCAGCTGCAGGATGTAGCTGGCAAACATATTGTGATAGTGCGGGGAAACGCTGGCCGTGAGCTGATCAAAAAAGGCTTAGTGGAACGGGGCGCTCATATTCATTACCTGCAAAGTTATCGCAGAGTACCTTTGCCGCTCGATGGGCAAGGCTTGTCAGACCAGTGGCATCAGCAACATATTCAATGTATTGTGGTGACCAGCAACGAAATTTTACAGCTTATTTTTGATTTATTGCCCAAAGAGCAACATAGCTGGTTACAGCAACAGTTATGGATAATGGTCAGCCCGCGGATGAAAGAAGCCGCTATAGAACTTGGGATCGACGGATCCCGTATTTATTTGTCAGCCAGTGCCAATGATCAGGCGTTACTGGATGCTATTTGCCAGTTAAGAGGAACTTGTCATGACTGATACCCCGGTGGCTGTTACCGCCTCTGAATCTCCACTTCCACATGAGCCGGTTAAAAAAGAACCGGTAAAAAATGAAAGTCCAAAAAGTGAAAACCCAAAGCCGGCTAAAACCGGCCGGGCT
The DNA here is from genome assembly GCF_000217935.1 of Rheinheimera sp. A13L. Taxonomy (GTDB): domain Bacteria; phylum Pseudomonadota; class Gammaproteobacteria; order Enterobacterales; family Alteromonadaceae; genus Pararheinheimera. The sequence continues at coordinate 10,177 of NZ_AFHI01000029.1, read as the reverse complement.
GTCGCCTGGTTTTCTTTATTATTAAATATTGTGTTGGTTGCCGCTATAGCCGCTGCGGTCTGGTGGTTGTGGCCACAATGGACAGCAGTGCAGCAACAACAGCTGCAACTTCAACAGCAGCAACAGCAACAAACTGAGCAAGCTAAGCAGCAACTGCAACAACTGACCGATCAGGTGCAGCAGCAGCTGGCGCTGGTTGTTGATCAGCAAAAACAGCAGGAAACTCAGGATCTGCAGCAGCAACAGGCTTTAGTGCAGTTGCAACTGGAGAGCAAAAAGCAATTAAGCAATGGCCGCACCTGGCAGTTATGGCAACTTCAGCAGCTATTGCAATTGGCCGGACAAAAAATCTGGTTAGAACAAGATATGCCAGCTGCATTACGTTTATTGCAAGGTGCTGAACAGCAACTGGCGTTGTTACAAGACAGCAGCATGCAGCCGTTGCGTCAGGCGATCCAAACGGATTTAGCTGAACTGCAAAAAAGCACAGTGCCGGATTTAGCCAAAATTCAGCTGGCTTTAACCAGCTTACGCAAAACTGTGAATAATTTACCTTTGCGCCAAAGTGAGCGGGTACTTGATGAAACACCAGTTGTAGCAATCGCGGCAGAGGCTGACTGGCAAGCCACTCTGATCTACCACTGGAATTCGTTCTGGAGTTCATTGGTGCACGTGCGCCCGACTCAACCAGAAGATTTGTCGGTGTTATCTGCGGGTCAGCAACTGAGTTTACGTAACACCTTACAACAGCAGTTGTTACTGGCCGAGCTGGCAGCCATGAAATATCAGCCAGAGCTGTATCAGGCTGCATTGCAGCAGGCGATGGATACCTTGCAGCGTTATTTTGCTGCTGCAGATCCACAGGTTAGTTCTGCATCTGAACAGCTGGTACAACTGGCTGGTTTAGCTGTGGCTTTTCCTGCTCCTGCTGCACTGGGATCCACAGCTGTGCTTGATCAGGTGATGCGTCAAAGCATGGTGGAGAGCAGCCAATGATCCGTTTGCTGATAGTGGTTTTACTGCTGGCTGCTGCCATGTGGGTGGGGCCCTGGCTGACGCAGAATCCGGGTTACCTGATGCTGGTGCTGGGTCCATGGACAGTGGAAATGACGCTGATAGGTTTTGTCATCATTCTGTTGTTGAGCCTGAGTGTGTTGTGGTTGACTTTACGTATTCTGCGACCCTTGTTAGGTTTTCGTAACTGGACCTTAAACCCCTTTCGTGGTCGTCAGCAACGCAAAGCCCGTTTAGCTTTTGAACAAGCGGCTTTGGCTTTGGCGGCGGGCCGTTTTCAGGATGCTGAGCAGTATTTTGATCGCTCTGACGCTATGCCTGAATTCACTATACTGCGCCAGAGTATGGCTTGTTACGCTGCGTTGCAGGCCGGACATGCGACCAAAGCTATGCAGCTTGCTGAGCAACTGGATGCAACCCAGGCTCAGAGTTGTTATGTCAAAGCAGATTTATTGCTACGTCAGAATCAGGCTAAAGCGGCTATGGAGTTATTGCAACCTCATATGCTGTTGCCTGCTGATGCACCTTTATTAGCTCCGTTGTATTTCCAGTCATTGCTGGCTGGCGGCCATAACATTGAAGTCTTTCATACTGTGCTTAAAGCCATAGAGCAAAAATGGTTTACCAAAGTGCAGTGGCAAGCGCAGCGTTATCAGATTTACCCGCAGGCCATCCGTAATCTGGCAGCTCAGGGTGTGTTTGACGAAAGCAGTGATTATTGGCTGGCTTTGCCGTCGAAAGAACGGAAGTCGATGGCCGCTGTACTGGGGAGAGTTTGGGCTAAAGTTAAAGCGGGTCAGGTAGAGCAGGCTGAAAAGTTGCTGGTTGATAATCTGGCTTATAGTGACTTGCCATTGGTATGGCCTGTGCTGAGACAAATTCCGTTAAAACGTCATGTGGTATTGCTGCGTAAACAACTGCAGCACTGGTTACGTGATCACAAGGAAGACGCAGTGCTTTATGCAACTTTGGCCTATTGTGCCGAGCAAGACGGCGAACCTATGCAAGCTGAGCTGGCCTGGCAAAAGGCGATGCAGTATCAGCCGGGTTTAAAAGTTTCCTGACATGTATCCTGAGTTATTAACAGGCCTGGCACCAATCCTTGGTGCCAGGCCTCGTATCTTGTTGCTGGGTAGTATGCCTGGCGCAGCTTCGCTTACTGAGCAACGTTATTACGCTCATCCGCGCAATTTATTCTGGCCTTTTATGCAGCAGCTGTTTGCTATACCGACAGAACTTGATTACCAGCAGCGTTGCCAGTTACTGACAGAGCAAGGTATAGCTTTATGGGATGTGATCGCCCACTGCGAAAGAGCGGGCAGCCTGGATAGTGCCATTAAAAAAAGCAGCGTGATTTGTAATGCGATACCGCACTTGCTTGATGCTGAACCGCAGATCCTAAAGATTTGTTTTAACGGTGCCAAAGCAGCAGAAGAGTTTAGACGCCATCTGCTGCCGCTTTTGAAACACCGCACTGAGATAGAGTATATTCAACTGCCATCCAGCAGCCCTGCTCATGCCAGTCAAAGCAAAGAGCAAAAGCTGGAGGTATGGGCTAAAGCTTTATTGGAATAAGGCGTCCAGCGCCCTGGTACTTTTGAAGCCCACATTTTTAGCTGTGGCCAAAGCTATTTTTGCTTCTGCTAATTTGTTTTCGCTGAGCAGCTCAATGGCATACCAACCTAAGGCATCTGCATCGTTTTTTCTCTTTAAGTATTCTGACCAGTAAGGCTGATCCAAAGCCCGGGCCCGTTGCGCTGCCAATACGCCATTGCGGGCAGCCTGATCCAGCCAAAAGGTTGGAGTCCACTCAGCTGGTACGGCAATCAGAGCTTCAAGATACATTTGGTCTTCTGCAAACATAGGTGGTTTTTGAGTACCATGATGCAGGTTAAATGGGCTGATCCGGTAATAGCGTGGTTCCAGGTCGGGCAGGCTTTGGCCTTTGGCTAAAGGGAGTGGAGTTAAGTTGCTTTCTATTTTTTCTATCTTCTGATCCGCATTCACCTGTACCAGAGCTTTGCCCGGAAATGCAGGCATTTTCCTTCCCTGTCCGGGTTTTACGTAAGCGATCGAATCGATATCAGCCATAGTTGGTGGTGTAACTACTGCGGCTCCGGATACAGCGTAGAAGTTCCGTTCATTCATCAGATAGCTTAGTAAGGTGGCGGTATTTAGCTGAGAGACAGCACGCCCGGCAAAAGCTGCTTTCCAGTCTGATTCAGCCAGAGCCTTGACCATGGATGATTTCCGTTCTTTCTCCAGATGTGGGAAGTCTTTACCTGCCACTGTTATGCCGAAATCAATTTGTATCTTGTGTATTGAAATATCGCTGGCCTGACCGAATTTCCATTCCATCAGTGCATTTTCTGTCACTTTAGCAAAAGAGCTGTCTTCCGGAACGCTGTATATAGTTTTGACGTAAACCACATTTCCAGCCTTATCTACCACAAAACGGGATTTAGTAAATCCAGGCAAACCTTTGCGTGCAAGAGTCAGTGGATATTGAGGCGCTACAGTTTTAAGGCGTTGCCGCACATTATCCCATGCAGGCTGCTCAAATTCGTTTGCTGTGTATCCGGGCAAACTGTGTTTTTGGAGTTGGTGGTATAAGTCTGCGGCTTGCTGTTTCTGGCTTTCTGACAACTCAGCTTCTAACCTATGGATGTCATTTAACGCACTTTGCTCGCCTAAATGTACTGCCAAAGAAAAGTAGGCGTAAGCACGCACCAGATCTTGTTGTTCAGCTTCAGTATGAAGTGCCATCAGTGCCAAAAAATAGGCTGCTCCGGAATTTCCTGAGTCAACGAGCTGTTCGAATTCCGCCTTGGCTTCGACATAGTTTTGCGATTTGTAGGCCTTAATTGCCTGAAACAGATCTGCATGACAGTAGAGAGGGAGCAGTAAAGCTGCAAAGGTGAATACTTTTTTTAACATCCGTTGTTCCTAGGCACCTAATGAAATAGCCGCAGAATGTTATCCGCAATCAGGCTTTAGGTAAATATTTTGTTATGCTAATTTGCTGCCATTCTGTACAGCTTGTTCCGGTACAGCCAAAACCACAGCACCATCAGGCCGATAAAATCCTGTGATCAGGCATTCGGAGCGAAAAGGACCTATTTGTTTAGTGGGGAAGTTGACTACCCCAATCACTTGTTTGCCCAGCAATTGTTCTTTGCTGTACAGCGCTGTGATTTGAGCACTGGATTGTTTCACTCCGATGTCAGGGCCAAAATCTACTTTGAGTTTGTAAGCTGGCTTTCGTGCTTCCGGAAAATCTGTCACTTCGATCACTGTGCCCGTGCGCAACTCAACAACTGCAAATTGTTCCCAACTAATGATATCCACTTTGATGACTCTCCTATTAAACAACGACTTAGCTTTGCACACCAAGATAGTGTTGTCATGAGTTTTGCGGTCAGTGACCAGCTCTATGAAAGGAACTTAACAAGAGTATAAAATTTCGCCTTGACAGAAAAAGCAAATGCATAAATATTAAGTGACATCGCTTATTTAGTTTTGACCTTTTATGACTTCAATTCACGCTTGCTTTATCACATTTGCCCGGACAGCAGCTCCGGCAAATCTGCATGCGTGCTCCACTGATTACCACTTATCCGAGTGGTTCGACGAATAAATATCCGCAATTAATCTGACCGAATTTTATATGTAGCTTTGCGGCTGCCTGTAAAACCATGGCCTTTGGCCGTTTTAAAATCATAAAAAGAAGCAGGAAAATAAAAATGAAAGCACCTCTCTTAGGCGTGTTGGCGTTGCTATTCAGCAGCCACAGCTTCGCCTGTTTGCAACAAGAAAGCGAAAATAATAATACTGAAAGCAAGGCCGATGGTGCTTTATGCAGTGGCACAACAGTAGCCGCCAGCATAGGCAGTAGTTCGGATGTGGACTGGTATTATTTTGATACCACAGCAACCGGAGATATCAATGTCAGTTTAAGTCATGGCTCAGGCAAAGACTTTGACTGGTTTTTGTATCGCAGCTCCGGTAGCTACATTATGTCGGGCCAAAGCAGTGCTAATCCGGAAACTGGTACTTATACCGCGTCTCCGGCAGGGCGGCATTACATCAAAGTGACCCGTTATAGTGGGACAGGCACTTATCAGCTGACTGCAAACTTTGTCGGTAGTACGGGTGGCGGTGGTGGTGAAAATCCTCCGCCAACAGGAGGCTGTAACTATGGTGCCCGGCCGTCAAAACCCAGCAATTTAACCAGCTATATCACAGGCTCGGCCACTGACACTTGTGTCACTTTATCCAATCCGGCTCTGTTGTTGATGGGCGGTGGTGCAGATGTGGACAATGCCTTTAGCTTAAGAGTCGGACCCCATATTCAGGGCGGCAATATTGTTGTTCTGCGTACTGCGGGCACCAATGCGTACAACAGTTATCTGCAGGGTTTAACCAATGCAGCTTCTGTCGAAACTATTATTGTGGATACAGTGACCAAAGCCAATATGGATTATGTGGACTGGGCTATCCGTTCGGCTGAGTTTGTCTGGCTGGCAGGTGGTGATCAGTCGGCTTATCTGAACGCCTGGCAAGGTACTAAGGTTCAGGCTGCTATTCAGCATGTGTATGACAAAGGCGGTGTAGTGGGTGGTACTTCGGCTGGCGACCATGTGTTGAGTCAGCATATTTATGACCCGGATGGTGTAGCTGGTGCTATCAGTGCTGAAGCAGTGACAGATTTCTGCCATGAAACTATCAATATCAGTACAGGTTTCCTGAACTTCCCTGCGATGCAAGGGGTGATTAATGATACCCACTTCCGTCAGCGTGACCGCATGGGCCGCTCTATGGTATTCCAGGCCAAAGTGGGAGCTGCCAGCCGTGTAGTTGCTATTTCAGAAGCGACGTCGTTGTTTGTAAACAGTGCGGGTCAGGGCATAGTGGATGGAACCAATGAAGTGTATGTTCTGAGATCAGATGCTCAAACTCAATATGCTCAAACCAGCTGTGGTTTACCTGTGAAGGTCAATAACCTGCTGCGGTATAAACTGGTGAGCGGCGATCAGTACAACCTGATCAATAACACTACGTCTATAGTGCCAACCCGTATCAGTCTGGATGGCAGTAAAGCTAGTTTCTATACACCAACCAGTCCATATTAGGGGTAGCAGTAAAGCGAGTCTCTATACATGCAGCAGCCCGTATTAACGGATACGAGTTGGTGTAATCAATAAAAAGCCAAAGGACTGGCTTTTCCTGTTGTGATTCAGATGTCGATTTGGTTTGTCAGGCGAGGCTCAAGACGCTGCTTTAAATCGCCTTCAATCACTACAGCCCGGCCGGTACTTTTATCCAGACAAACAAAAGTAATATTGGCGTCGGCCACTAAAATGTCAGTACCATCCAGCCAGATTTTCTGGTGAATGACAGAGCTTTTGGTATTAATAGCGCTGAATTCGGTATCAATACGCAGTTGCTGGCCCATGGTGGCCTGAGCTCTGTAGTTAATATTGATATTGACGATCACCCAGGCCAGACCCAGTTGTTCAAAATGTTCGATATCGCCATGTTGTTCCAGATAACCCCAGCGGGCCTCCTCCAGAAATTCTAAGTAGCGGGCGTTATTGACGTGCTGATAACCATCAAGGTGATATCCCCGGACTTTAATAAAAGTGTGATGTAACATAAAACTCTCTGGTTGGACCTGTCTGGTGCCATGATGCCATAAATTTCGCTTTGGGTTAATGGCGTTTTTTCCTGTCCAACACTGAGATTTTTTTGGTCTGCTGCTCTGGATTCAGTAGAATAAGCACACTTTGGTTTTTTGGTGCTTTTATGCGTCTGTTACAGCAGCTCTCTGCTAAATCCTATTCCACTTTTGCATTGGATACACAACTTGCCGAATTGGTCGAGTTGGACTCATTGGCTGAACTAATGACTTATCAGCCTGTAGTCCCGCCTTTGGTATTGGGCGAGGGTAGCAACAGTATTTTCCTGACTGATCAAAACCGCACTGTTTTACGTTATTTAGCCAAAAGCCGGATTGTGCTGTCAGAAGACGAGCAACAAGTGCAACTGCATATAGAAGCAGGGGATAACTGGCATCAACTGGTCAACTGGACAGTCGCTCAGGGCTGGTGGGGATTAGAAAACCTGTCCTTAATCCCCGGCAGCGTGGGTGCTGCTCCGGTGCAAAATATTGGCGCTTATGGTGTCGAGCTGGCGGATTGCTGTGATTATGTCGACTTTTTTCACTGGCAAAGCCGTGAAGTGCAGCGTTTAACTAAAAACGACTGTGGTTTTGCCTACCGTGACAGTCTGTTTAAAAGCCTGCTTGCCGGTCAGGGGCTGATTGTGGCTGTGGGGTTGACGCTGAAAAAGCAGGGCCAGCCGAAATTAGGCTACAAAGGCCTGGAGCATTTAAATCAGCACAGTAGTGTTACTGAAGTAGCAGATGCCGTAATTGCGGTGCGTCAGTCCAAATTACCAGACCCGGCCGTATTACCTAACTGTGGCAGCTTTTTTAAAAACCCTGTGGTCAGCCAGTCTGTGTTTGACGCTATACAAAGCCGTTATCCTGAAATGCCGTTTTATCCACAAGCTAATGGTCAGGTCAAATTGGCGGCTGGTTGGCTGATAGAGCAAACAGGTCTAAAAGGTCAGCGTATTGGCGATGTCGGCTGTTATGAAAAACAAGCGCTGGTGCTGGTGAATTTTGGCCGGGGCACAGCCGCAGATTTACAACAGATGATTGCCCTGATCCAGCAAAAAGTCCTGACACAATTTGCGGTTCAGCTGGAACCTGAGGTGCGCTTACTTGACCAGTGAACAGCGTAAAACTTTACCCCATAGCCTGATTGTACAGCGGCAACTGGTGCACTATTTAGCCGATGGTACTTTGTGTTCTGGCCAATGGCTGGGTGAACAACTGGGTATCAGTCGCACTGCTGTGGCCAAACACTTAGAGCAATTGCAGCACTATGGTCTGGATTTATACAAAATTAAAGGCAAAGGCTATCGTTTGGCCCAGCCTGTGCAATTGCTTGATGCGGCGCTGATTAAACAACGACAGCAACAACAGGCGCCGGTTTGGGTGCAGTCTGTAACAGATTCCACCAACAGCCAGTTGATGCAAAAGCTTAAAGATGGGGTAGTGCTTGAAAAAGGCGCTGTGCTGGTGGCAGAAGCACAGACCGCTGGCCGGGGCCGACGGGGTAAGCAGTGGTTTTCACCTTTTGGCTGCAATTTGTATTTTTCGATGTACTGGCAACTGGAGCAAGGCGTTCAGGCCGCTATGGGCTTAAGTTTAGTGGTAGGGCTGGCAGTCGCTAAAGTGCTGCAACAGCAATGGCAATTGCCGGTGCGGTTAAAATGGCCCAATGATTTATACCTTGAGCATAAAAAACTAGGTGGCATTTTAGTTGAACTGGCGGGTCAGACTCATGCCCAGTGTGATGTGGTAATAGGTTTGGGCTTAAATATCAGGATGCCGGATCAGACTGATAAAGCCGTCGATCAACCCTGGGCTGATTTAACCTCGGCTTTAGGCCAGCACATCGATCGAAATTTGCTGGTGGCTTTGTTGCAGCATCAACTGGTGCTGGAATTACAGCAGTTCAGTCAACAGGGGTTTGCCGGTTATGTGCAGGCTTTTAATCTGTTGGATCAATTTGCCGGGGAGCAGGTGACTTTATCCAGTGGCAGTCAAACCATCACAGGCTTTTGTGCTGGTGTCGATGCGCAGGGCGGGCTGGTGCTGGATATCAACGGCCAAAAGCAAAGCTTTTATGGCGGTGAACTGAGCTTAAGAAAGGTGCTTTGATGGAATTATTACTGGATATAGGCAATAGCCGCAGCAAAGCCCGTTTACATGATGTCGGCACCCTTACGGAAATACAGCTGGAAAACATCACTGCAGAACAGTGGTCATCAATAAATGCAGTGTATTGCGCTAGCGTGGCGGCGGACGACAGGGTATTGGCAATACGCCAACAGATCCCTTCTGCTATCCCTTTTATTCAAATTCGCAGTGAAGCTCAGGCTTTTGGCGTGACTAATAGTTATCAGCAGCCGCATTTATTGGGGGTGGACCGCTGGTTGGCGTTGGTTGCAGCAGCAGAGTTATACCCCAATACCGAGCTGTTAATAGCAGACGCGGGCACTGCTTTAACTATTGATTGGTTAAATAGCACAGGAACACATCAGGGCGGCTGGATTTTAGCCGGGCAAAAACTGCAGCAGGAAGCTGTATTAAGTAAAACCGCCAAAGTATTTTCAGCAGAACTTGAAACAGAGCAGTTGTCGCCCGCTACCGATACAGCCACAGCTTTGTATCAGGGCGCTATTGCTGCCTTAGTGGGAGCTATTCGGCAGGCATGGGCAATTAAGCCAACACAGCTGATTATTTTAACCGGTGGTGATGCGTTGCTTTTACAAAAATACCTAGCGGATCTGCCCATTCAGCTTGAATCTCAACTGATCTTTCAGGGATTAGCCCGTTATATTCAGCCGAATTGAGCATTTTGTGTACTTATTGAGCATTCAGGCCAGAATTTATAAGTTTTTTTTATTTCCTGTTGCGTGGGGTGGGGCATTCCACTAGAATTCGCACCCACTGACGTAGTGCCGCTTTAGCTCAGTTGGTAGAGCAACTGACTTGTAATCAGTAGGTCATCCGTTCGACTCGGATAAGCGGCACCATTAGTATAGTGGAGGGGTTCCCGAGTGGCCAAAGGGATCAGACTGTAAATCTGCCGGCACTGCCTTCGAAGGTTCGAATCCTTCCCCCTCCACCATTTTCAGTGCAATAGCTACGAGTAGGCCGCGGGCATCGTATAATGGCTATTACCTCAGCCTTCCAAGCTGATGATGCGGGTTCGATTCCCGCTGCCCGCTCCAAACAGATCAAGTTGCTGATATAGCTCAGGCGGTAGAGCGCATCCTTGGTAAGGATGAGGTCCCCAGTTCGATTCTGGGTATCAGCACCATCTTAAAAGCCTCTCTTGTTATACAACCAAAAACACTTATTTCATACAACCGCCGTTTGTTAAAAAGGGTCCATTTATGGCTAAGGCTAAATTCGAACGTAATAAACCGCACGTTAACGTAGGCACCATCGGTCACGTTGACCACGGTAAAACTACTTTAACTGCTGCTATCACTAACGTACTGGCTAAGCATTACGGCGGCCAGG
>NZ_AFHI01000030.1 GCF_000217935.1 Rheinheimera sp. A13L | reverse complement strand
CCGCTCGGTGCCTTTTTTTATGTCCATGGAAGGACGGTATGCCGTAACTGCAGGAGCACTGTTACGGCGATGTCCATGGAAGGACGGTATGTCGCAACTGTTGGGGTGATAGCGGTCTTTCGAAATGCCAACAGTTTGGCATTTCGCCGATATCACGCCTCAGCCTCTGGTGGAGGCTGGAAAATTGTTGCGACGCTTATAGCTTTCATTTGCAGCCTTAAGGCTCCAGTGATACCATAGCGCGCTTTTTTGCGTCGGCTGAAGTTCACTTCACCCACCGAAAAAGCTTCTTCCTGGGGTCAGGTCGCGGAACTCAGGGTCTATTAATTTTTGGAGAATACCATGTCAAACGCCATTTACACGTTAAATGCAGAAGTCCGCTCTGATTTAGGGAAAGGTGCGAGCCGCCGCCTACGTCACGCAGACAAAGTACCAGCTATCATTTACGGTGGTCATCAAGAAGCTCTGTCTATCACTTTAGATCACTCTAAATTGTTACAAGCTCAGGCTAACGAAGGTTTCTACACTCACATCCTGACTATCGTTGTTGGCGGTGAAGAAGTGAAAACTATCGTTAAAGCTATGCAACGTCACCCGTTCAAGCCAAAAGTTATGCACGTTGACTTCCAACGCGTAGAAGCTGGCCACGAGTTACACACTGTAGTTCCAGTACACTTCATCAACGAAGCTGCTGCAACTAAGAAAGGCGGCGTAGTTGCTCACCACATCAACGAACTGGCTATCACTGTGTTACCACAGAACCTGCCAGAATTCATTGAAGTGGATTTAGCAGACGTTGAAGTAGGCGTAACTCTGCACTTGTCAGACATCAAAGTTCCTGCTGGCGTAACTATCACTGAGTTAGCCAAAGGCGCTGGTCATGACCAAGCCGTTGTATCTGTGAACAAGCCTGCTGGCAAAGCAGACGAAGACACAGCTGAGTAATGACTGAAGCAATTCAGTTAATTGTGGGCCTGGGTAATCCAGGCCCAGAATACAGCCAGACCCGCCACAACGCAGGTCAATGGTTTGTAGAACAACTTGCCCGCCGCTATAACGTTTCTCTTCGTCCTGACTCTAAGTTTTTTGGCCTGACTGGTAAATTTGTCACCCAAGGTCAGGAATATAAACTGCTGGTTCCCACTACGTACATGAATTTAAGTGGCAAAGCCGTTGCAGCTATGGCGCAGTTCTATAAACTTTTACCCGAAAACATTCTGGTGGCTCACGACGAAATGGCGATAGCGCCCGGCGTAGCTAAATTTAAACTGGGTGGCGGTCATGCCGGTCACAATGGTTTAAAAGACATCACCAGTAAACTCGGCAATAATGCCAATTTTTATCGCCTGCGACTGGGTATTGGCCATCCTGGCCACAAAGATTTAGTCACAGGTTATGTGCTGGGCAAAGCACCGCAATCCGAACAGAAGCTGATCGACGAAGCTCTGGATGAATCGATGCGTTGTTTTGAGCTCTGGTTAAGCGATGGCTTAATTAAAGCACAGCACAGGTTACATAGTTTCAGCGCTGCTTAAACAAAAGTTTAAGCGCGTCCGGTTCGCAAACAGCACGGCTTTGCCGTCTAAGCACAAAGGATACACCCATGGGTTTTAAATGTGGCATCGTTGGTTTACCAAACGTAGGTAAATCCACTCTGTTCAACGCACTGACAAAAGCTGGTATTGAAGCGGCTAACTTCCCGTTTTGTACTATCGAACCAAATACCGGTGTGGTGCCTGTGCCTGATTTGCGTTTACAGCAACTGGCCGACATTGTAAAACCACAACGTATACTGCCAACGACCATGGAATTCGTCGATATTGCAGGTTTGGTAAAAGGCGCTTCTAAAGGTGAAGGTTTAGGTAATAAATTCCTGGCCAATATCCGTGAAACCGACGCTATCGGTCACGTAGTACGTTGTTTTGATGATGAAAATATCATCCACGTTGCAGGCAAAATTGATCCGGCTGACGATATCGATACCATCAATATGGAACTGGTCTTATCCGATATGGACAGCGCCGACAAAGCTATCTTCCGTGTCAGCAAAAAAGCCAAAGCTGGTGATAAAGACGCTAAAGCTGAAATGGAAGTGCTGGAAAAAGTGAAAAAACACTTAGAATCAGGCTTAACTTTACGTCAGCTGGACTTAAGCGACGACGAAAAAGCGCTGGTGTCGTACATGAACTTCCTGACCATCAAACCTACTATGTACATCGCCAACGTACTGGAAGATGGTTTTGAAAATAACCCACACTTAGACGTAGTCAAAGCCATAGCTGCCAAAGAAGGCGCTATTGTGGTGTCTATCTGTGCTGCTATTGAATCTGAAATTGCTGAGCTGGAAGACGAGGAAAAAGCTGAATTCTTGGAGTCTATGGGCTTAGAAGAACCGGGCTTAAACCGCGTCATCCGTGGTGGTTATTCACTGCTGAACCTGCACACTTACTTCACTGCTGGTGTAAAAGAAGTGCGCGCCTGGACTATTCCGGTTGGCGCCACAGCACCACAAGCAGCTGGCGTGATCCACACCGACTTCGAACGTGGTTTTATCCGCGCTCAAGTGGTGTCATACGACGACTTTATCGCCTGTAAAGGTGAAGCCGGTGCCAAAGAAGCAGGCAAACTGCGTGTTGAAGGTAAAACCTACGTCTGTAAAGACGGTGACGTCATGCATTTCTTGTTTAACGTTTAACGCTAAAGTTTTACGTTATCTTTGAAAACCGGACTTTTTAGTCCGGTTTTTTGTTGGGTTGAGTTTGGTTGTTAATCCCAATGTCCCTCCCCCTTAGCAGCAAAACACCTGATCACACTTTAGTATTTATATTGAGGCACCGCCTTATCTTCCATTATCAGCATAGACGGTTGAAAACGTTTTGTTTTTAGGTAAAGCTGTGCTTGTGGTACCAGACGTAGCCTATATATTAAAATTCATTAAAGGCTTTTCATCGTTATAAAAACCAGTAACTTAAGTTGAGATGAGCTCAAAGGTGAGACAGGATGACTGAAAACACGCCCCCAAAAAAGTCAGTTGAAAATGTAAACATGCCTCAATGGTTTTATTGGATTACAGGCGTTCCCATGCTACTAATTGTAGGCTTGGCAGCATTGTACTACGCTCGCTTTGCTCACTGTGAAACAAGCACCTACGCTCCTAACACTTCTAGCAACGAACTAAATCTCCGGTGCATTTTTAACGGAACACAGGCAGAATGGGGACAAATTGGTGATTTCTTCGGTGGCATGCTCAACCCGGTCATAGGACTTATCACTATCATCTTTATCGTGATTTCAATACACCAGACTCAAAAGGCACTTACACAGAATCAAATAGCTTTGGAGCAAAGCAACAAAGCTCTCATGCAGAACGAGCAAGCACTGAATGACTCAAAGACTGAACTACAAATTTCTAACGCAATAATGAATGAGCAAAAACAACTAACTGATTTTTCTCTTAAATTTGACCTAATTCACCGCTTTATATCTTCGATTAACGCCGTAGCAGAAGAAGAAAAAGACATAAGTTTCCCCGTTGCGGGTAAAAGCATCAACATGCACTTTAACTTCAATAGTTCCGCAAACACATATATACAAGAAAAGTGCGGAGAGGTAATTACACCTAAAGATGCTACACAGGCAAGCTTTTTTCATCATGTAGCTACAAGAGTAATTCCGTTAGCTTATGGACTCCAAACCATTTTTGAGCACTACAAACAAGCTCCACAATTTCAGCAAATTTTACTACTTTCTATAGCCACTCAGACTAAACCCTCATTCCTTTGTGCGATGGCTATCCATATTATGTTGGATGAACACGAAGTAAAAACTGATTTCGAAAAGTCCCCGGATACAAAACTAGCAACGACAAAACTTCTCACAGATGCGCTTGAGCTAAGCAATAACAGATATTACTTAGATAGAATTGCTATTATCAGAAACCGGAATCCCTGAGGGTCAAGTTTTGCGTATTGCCGCCAGATTTTTTGAAGTAAATACTATAACCCTAAGGGTAAGGTCTTGCGGGGGTATGAGTTGCCACCACAACCATACAAATTTAGCTAACCAATTGTAAATTAAAGCGATTTTTAGCGTATTCTTTGTCTTATCAAGCGAACGTTACTAAATGTAAGGTGGGTCTCGTGGTTAATAACCAGAAAGTTAACTCTTTGATAGAAGAAGCAAAACAATACACGTTCGATAATAATAAATACACGGTAGAAAGTGGCACTTACAGTCGTGCAAGTATTGCTATGCAAGCGTGGATTGCAGAATGTGAAGACTACATTTTATCGAATTACGGTGAATCAAGCGCTCCATGGAAAGTTTATTCACGTTTTGAACGAGATCGATTAGATGGGAATTACAGGGATACTTTCGATGAGCAGAGAAACCTAATTCTTTCTGCACTAGCCACGTGCTTAAGAATTCCCCCTAAAAGCGAATCCAAGTCAAAGGTAGTTGAAAAACCGTTGGGTAACCTGAATCAGGTATTTGTAGTTCATGGCCATAATGAGGAGGTTAAAGTCAAAGTTGCGCGTTTCATTGAAAAATTGGGTTTTGAACCTATTATCCTGCATGAACAAGCGAGCTCAGGTGCCACAATTATTGAAAAAATAGAAGAGTATTCAAATGTGGGATTTGGCGTTGTGCTTTATACCGCCTGTGATACCGGGTCGAAAGCAGGGACTGATCTACAATTGAGGCCTCGCGCACGGCAAAACGTAATATTTGAGCATGGTTACTTGATTGGGGCTCTAGCTAGAAATCGTGTTTGTGCGCTTGTTCAAGGTGATTTGGAATTGCCGAATGACATATCTGGTGTAGTGTATACACCTATAGATCACAGTGATGCTTGGCAGCTTCAATTAGCGAAAGAGCTTAAAAAAGCGGGTTATGAAGTCGATATGAACAAATTGATCTAACCTGCAGGTGATGACAAAAAGGGTTATTTTGGAGAATTTTTGGGGTCAATTTTTGGGGTCAGGTCTTGCGTCTTGCCCCAAGAGTTTTTGAATAAATCTCAAGTTTCAAAATCATCTACACCTCAGTACTATTGATGCGAAGTTTTGCAGATGTATGCATCTAAGCTCATATGAAACTTCGTAATTTTTGCAGAACACCACAGCCATAATTTATGGCGAAAAACCCTTATCCTCATAGTTCGGAGTACCCCGTGCCGTTAAAAACCTACTTGCAAAAACACTTCGTTGATAAGCCAACCTTCGTATCACTTTTGGGCATCACCATCGAACGTCTGGATGAGCTTATTGTGGCCAAAGCCATCCCACAACCGACGTACATATGCGATGGAAACACTATAAGCTCAGCAGTTTTTGGGGTTATTGAAACTGAAGAATCTATTTATGGCGATTACTTTCGTGCCGAATGCAGCAGATGGGTCAAAATTGCAGATCAGGCCGCGCCGGGCCAAGAACGTGATGCAGTGTTCTCAGTATTAAGCCATGAGCTGGAGCTTGGCTTACAGGACTACTTCAAAGAGCCTGAAATTATTGAAAAAAAGATCCAGGACTTCCTGCCCTACTTTTTGAATGGAACCTTTGGCCTTTGTATTGCCGATCCATCCAGCGGAACCAACATAGCCCAAAAGGAAGTACTGCAGCATAAACTGACAGAGCTAACAGAAAACGGCAGCAATCCGTCACCTGAAGCTATGTCCAAAAGCGAGCTTCTTCAACTGATTGACGACTACGCTATCTCCAGCATGCCTTTTTCACCCGCCGAGTATGAGCGTAGTAGCAGAAAACGTCTGGTCGATGATTTGCGTCCTGCAGTTGCCAAAGCCTGACTTTTCTGAAAATTGCCCCAGATAGCCCAGATCCATGCGCTCAATCACTGCATGCCCATTAACTACAAAATAATAGCAAAAATTGAATAAACTCCAATTATGAAGTACTCTTTAACTAAAGAAATAGCGGAGAGCCATGATGTCGGCAAATACAGAGGCGGTATTACAGCAAGATCCAGAGAAAACGGCTCAGGTTGCGCTTAGCGTGTTTTTTAACATCATGAACGCCTGGCAGGTGAAAGCCAAAGACCAAATGGTGTTACTGGGTAAACCCGCTGAATCCACTTTTTATAACTGGAAGAAAGGCAAAATAGCCAGTTTGTCGCCCGACACATTGGAACGGATCTCCTACGTTATGGGGATTTACAAAGCTTTGGGTATTTTATTTGCCAGCCGCGAGCAAGCAGATGCCTGGCCACAGAAACCCAATGCAGCCTTTAACAATGAAACAGCTTTAGATTTTATGCTTAAAGGCAGCGTGATGCATTTAAGTGATATGCGCAGGTATCTTGATGCACAACGAGGTTAAAACTTGCCTGCCTGACTGGGAAAAATTATACCGACTGGTTCCCAGTCATTTTCCGCCGATCAACTTATTTGAAGAAGTCACCAACCCGGCAGATCTGGACATAGTATTTGCGCTGGAATCGCTCACTAATGACAGGCTGCGTCAGCAAGCTGGTGATTTAGCGCTGGTGCCTTTAGAAGATCGTATTTCAGGGCCTGGCAGCTCTCCTGTGATGGCCGCTTTTACTCATATCAGGGCTGCAACCCGATTCAGCGATGGCACAGCTTATGGTGTGTACTACGCTGCAAACAGCTTAGCCACAGCCTTTGCAGAAACTATTTATCATCGGGAGCAATTTTTAGCCGCCACCCATGAGCCAGACACCGAGCTGACCATGCGCTGCTATATCAATAAAGTAGTTTTACCTCTGCACGATATTCGCGGTGCTGAATTCAGCCATCTGCACAGCAATGATTACGCAGCCTCACAGCAGTTTGCAAAAACATTAAGAACCACAGGCAGTAATGGCTTGGTATACAACAGTGTTCGCCACCTGGGCGGGCAATGTATTGCCGCCTTTAAGCCTAAAGCCGTCAGTATTCCTGTTCAGGCCGGACACTACAAATACGTCTGGAGCGGAAAAAAACAAAAAATTGAACATGTACTTGAGGTCAGTCTGGTGAAGCTGAGTTAAGTGTTGAAGAACAGACCTTAAATCTTGCGGGTCATTTGGCATGACTGGAACAAAACACTAAGCCGCAACTCCTGTTCATCTTTTAATTCAAATTCCCCCCCTTCACCTTTTACTTTCTGATAAAAACTGCACTTTATTTGGCATTTCTCTTAAAAACAGTTGAAAAAGTTTCTCTTTAAGGTAAATCTGTTTTACATCAAATACCTCTGTTTTCGGGAACTAAGTGGCTTGTTTTTTGGCACCTTAAAATCAGGAACGACACAACACCACCAATTTATTGGCTGACAGAGCGGGTTATATCCTCTGGGCTTATCAGCTTATTGCACCCTGCTGCCTCAAGTGGCTGAGGGCTCTGATTTATCTAAAACGGAAAAAAGGAGTGTTTAATGAGTCAGCGAAATGAAACAACAACAGAAACTAAGGCAATACAACCGAATCCAGAAACCCAACGATGGGGAGTGCTGGCTGTTTACGCTGTAGCCCTGCATAACGCGGCGTTATTTCGTCAGGATATGGTTGAAAAAGGCTTCCCGGCAGAGCGTTTGCTTACAGCTCAGGATAATCATCCTACTGTTTTACCCGGATTAAATAACTATCAGGCAGAAAGCTTAATTTTTAATACCCGTTACCAGTATCACCCTTTTATTATTGTGATGTGCGAATCCACTGAAGAAGTGCAGCAGGCCTACAAAACAGCCATAGAGTACAACCTTCCCATTCGAGTCCGCGCTGGTGGTCATGATCATGCAGGCGAATGCAGCGGCGATAATGTGGTACTCATTGATGTGACAGGCATTAAAACCTTCTCATTAGATGACAAAGGCGTAGCCAGTATTGGCGCTGGTTATCGCTTCTATCAACTGACTCCCAAGCTGGCTGAAAAAGATCGTATGATTGCCCACGGAACCTGTGCCACAGTTGGCCTTGCAGGTTTTGTTCAGGGAGGAGGCTGGGGGCCATGGACGCGAAAACATGGTATGTGCTGTGAGTATTTAACAGGTGCCACAGTGATCCTTGGTGACGGATCTAAGGTGAATGTCAGTGAAACCGAGCACCCACAACTGCTGTGGGCACTGCGCGGTGGTGGTGGCATGAGTTACGGTATTGTCACAGAGCTAAAACTACAAACCTTTGAACTGCCAAAAGAAATCCATCGTTTTGAAATCGAATGGAATAGACCTGTACAAGCACAGACCCGGCATAACTACTGCACACCTCAATCCAATGAAACCACTTTGACAGTGTTAAAAAATTGGGAGAAAGCCATAGCGTCACAGAACACAGCGCAACTGCTTGGTACAAATCTTAAAATCAACGCCATCCCTGCCCCGGAAGGAAACTATGATGTCACTCAGCTTTTCCACCACTGCTTAATGTATGGCTACTGGGAAGGGAGTGAGACTGAACTACTGGGTTTTATTAAGCTGTATTTCCCACAAGTCTCAGCACCACAAATCACCATACACCCTGCCAGTGGCGCCGGATATGACGATAAATACAATCATCAACTGATGGGTAACTGGGGCAGAAACTCACTTTACGATGTCAGTCGCAGGCTTGGTCAAACTGGCACCTTAGCATTGGGGGGAACTCCTTTTACACCGGATTACGACGCTCCGGCGCCACATAAAATCACCTCGCGTTTTGTCGATCAAACCGGGCTTTCTGAACAGGGTTATCAGCAACTTCTGCATTCCCTGACCTCAACGCTGTTGCAGTTTGAAAACGAGCAGCAAGGGTTATTTAGCTATGTGACCTTAGGGGCTATTCAAGGAGAGTTTTATCAGCAGAGCCAAAAGCTGCCGCAGATCGCATTCCCTTATCGCCAATGCCAATACACTATTCAGTATCAAACCTGGTGGAATGAAGACATCCAGAAAAAAATAGAACAGCAAGATAACCTGGTTTATGTGGACGTTAATCGTGCTATGGACTGGATAGACACAGGTCGCTCTGCCACTATTGAAGGCACTCATGGCGCTTTTATTAGTTTTAAAGACCCTGCAATCCCCACTGAAATCTATTTTGGTGACAGCTATCAGCAGTTGGTGAAGATCAAAACTACTTATGTGCAGGACAATTTTAATCACCTTCGCACACGCAAGACCATTATTTAGCCCAAAAGCATGGAAGCCACAAAAGTGGCTTCCATTTAAAACAGCATAAATCTAAGCCGCAGTTCTATTCTGCGGATAGGCAAGCCTATTATGCGGCCCTGTAGTTATCCAACATGGTATAACTTCGGGCATAAAGCGCAAAAACTGCAGCCGCCACTAAGGCAAAGCCCGCAAAGAAAAACATTAAAAAGGCGGTTTCCGACAATCCTGTTGCTTCGACTTGCGACAATACAGTTTCACTGCGAATGCTGCTATTGGCCAGCAGCACCCATAAGTTACCTACTGTGACCGACAACTGCCAGAAGCTGGTAATGGTGCCTTTCATGGCGGCTGGTGCCTGACTGTAAGCAAACTCTAAGCCTGTGGCCGAAACCAATACTTCACCAAAAGTCAGCAGCGCATAAGGCAATACCTGCCAGACAATAGACATTACAGTGCCGCCGTCCATCGCCAGTTGCACTGAACCAATCACAATCCAGCTTAAGCCCGCAAATGCAATACCGGCGCCCATACGGCGCAGCGCTGTAATACGCACACCACAACGCTCCAACAGCGGGTACAGCACCATATGGTTAAAAGGGATCAGCAGCATCACCAGCAGCGGGTTTAATGCCTGCATCATGGCAGGTTCAAACCAGTCAGGTTTGCTCATATCATTGGCTTGTAAAATCCAGGTCGAGGCTTTTTGATCAAACAAAGACCAGAAAGGTGTAACCAAAGCAAACAAAATTAAAATACGCAGCACTGAACGCACACCATCTACGGCTATATCAGGGTGAACACCCCGTGCTCTTTCCAGTTGAATAGCAGCACCTGCTCCACCAAAACCCATCACCAGCACTAAAGCTAAACAAAAAGCTGCAACAAAACCTAAAGTTGGGGTTTGGCTTAAACTAAAAATCGCCAAAGCAAAACCCACCAAAGCCAGATAAAGACCAGCATTGGCTTTGCCTTGTTCTTTAGCGAATAAAGCAGTTTTCACTACTTTTAAAAAACTATGTGGGTTTTTAGGCTCTGGTGCTATATGCACATAACGTTTGCGGCCGAGCCAGAAAAACAAGGTGGCTAAAGCCATCAGAATGCCTGGTATACCGAAGGCCACTGCAGCACCAAAGTGCTTTAAGGTCAGTGGCATCAGCAAAGACGCAAAAAAGGAGCCGAAGTTAATAGTGAAATAAAAGATATCAAAGGCTTTTTGCGCCAGCTTTTTATTACTCTGGTCAAACTGGTCGCCCATAAAGGCCGAAACCAAAGGTTTAATGCCGCCCGACCCCAGCGCTATTAAAAACAAGCCAGTGTAAAAGCCTTCTTTGCTGGTTTCGAACAAGGCCAAAAACAAATGGCCAATACAGTACACAATACTCAGCCATAAAATGGTGTTGTATTTGCCAAGATAACGGTCAGCTAACCAGCCGCCTAATAAAGGGAAAAAGTAAACACCAATCACAAAGGAGTGAAATACTTCTTTCGCCATAGAGGCGCGCATTTCTTCAGGTATAGATAACAGCAAAGCTGTCATTAAAAAGGGCGTTAAAATATTGCGCATACCGTAAAAGCTGAAACGCTCACAAGCTTCACTGGCAATAATAAAGGGGATTTGCCTTGGCCAACGGGCCTGTTTTACATCTGTCGACATGGGTTTTCCTTCTACTGACTCCATAGCTGCGGAGTTTCTTTTTTAGTTTTAATAACAAACCGATACTACCCCATCAGTCGTATAAGCCCAAGTACAGAGCGGAAAAAGCGAAAAAACTGGTTGTGTTGACATCAACTTGCATAGAAAACCAGCAAACAAACCGAATAGATAAAGATGTGGCAAAAAAACGGTTGACGCAAAAAAGCCTGATGAGCATAATACGCGCCACTTGCTTAGGACAACTAAGACATAGTGGCTACATAGCTCAGCTGGTTAGAGCACAGCACTCATAATGCTGGGGTCGCAGGTTCGATTCCCGCTGTAGCCACCACTTAATTTGTTCGTCCAGTGTTTGCGGAAATGGCGAAATTGGTAGACGCACTGGATTTAGGTTCCAGCGCCGCGAGGCGTGAGAGTTCGAGTCTCTCTTTCCGCACCAAGCAAGTAAGAATTCTGCAGTTTCTGCAGGGGTATAGCCAAGCGGTAAGGCAGCGGGTTTTGATCCCGCCATTCTGGGGTTCGAATCCCTGTACCCCTGCCATTTAATTGAAGTGGCAGTGTAATCATCAAATTACACAATTTTAGCTACAACAGTTCTGCAGGGGTATAGCCAAGCGGTAAGGCAGCGGGTTTTGATCCCGCCATTCTGGGGTTCGAATCCCTGTACCCCTGCCATAAATTGGAACCCAGCTTCGGCTGGGTTTTTTCTTTTATACTGTTTTAATTTTCCTTTTGCTTCAAACCAGACCATATAAGAAAACAGAGCTTTTACTACAAAAAGCTCTGCGAATTACCTAAGCCCTTTTTAGTCTTTTGACACCAAACCATCCTATAACACCAAATCCGGCCACTAACAAAGCCAGCAAGCCCCACTTAAAAGGCCGCAGCATTTGTCTGAGCTGTAATTGCAGGTTATCCCACTGTCGTTGCTTAGCTGCGACAAAATCAGGTTCAGGGCAGTTTTGACCGAATTCAGCCCCCCAGCTAACATAAGGCCCATGTTGCAGATACTTTTGATAAAAAGCTTGGGCCAGTTCAGATTGGCGTATTAACAGCCATTTTGTCGAATGACACAAAGTTGCCGCAAAAGCCTGACTGTTCTGTGGCACCAGCTCTGCCGCTTGTGCAGACAGATCAGCAGCAAAGTGCCGGTAATGAAATCTGCTGTTGTATTTTGACGCTGAACTGCCTAAACGCTGTAACTCTGCCAGAGGCAAAGTGGGTTCTTTCGTTTCGTCTTCGTAAGGCTCAAACTGACCATAAAACACCTGATAATCCGGCGCCAGTTCAAAACCTAATAACTCGAGCCCATGCACTCTGGCTAGCTTTGCCTGTTCAAACAAAGCTTCAGCTTTAGCATTGTCAGTCCAGCTGCTTTGCGCTGCTTCTGCATAGCTCTGATAACGCTTTGCCAGTTGCTTTAACTCGGGGTCAACAAAATAGGCTTGTGCTTGCTGGTATTCACCTGCCCTCATTAAGCGTCTGGCTGTTAAGTGATGCAATAACACTTCTACCGGCGTATCACCAAAATAATGCCACTGGCTTTTCTCTGGTACTGCCGTGACAGGATGCAGAGCCACAAAATTGATCAGCTCGTCCAGCGTCAGTACCCGCTCTGCGATATAAGCCGTATCCTGCCAATACTCCATACCGGCAGCCGTCAGCAGAGAAATGGCCTGTAAATAATCGCCACGACTTAATTCCAGGATGCCGTGTTCGGCCTGGATACGACAATAGTGCTGGGTTTGTAAGTCTTCGATTGAAACTTTGCTGTAGTAGTCTTGCTGCACCGGCATTACTTTGGTTTGGGTGAACTCCGGGGCAAAAGATTTACTGGCTTTGGCATAAAACTCTGCAGCCTTAGCTGTGTCCCCTGCTTTTAATGCCATTTTTGCCCGCAACGTAAAGGCCAAAGCCGTTTGATCCAAAAGAGGTACTAACTGCTCGACCAATGCAAACTGACCTTGCTGGTAAGCGGCCACGGCCAGCTGTGTTGCATTGTGCAGCTGAATATCCGGTACCTGATTCAGCACAACAAGCAAACGTTGTAACTGGTCTGGATCCATATAACTTAAAGCACTGAACTGCGTCATCAGGTAGCGGCTTAATAAAGCCGACACAGCAGGAATTTGCACTAGCGGCATTAACTCCTGATCCGGCATAGCGGCCAATTCTTTACTTAACCACAACAAAGAAGCGCGGCCACTCTCGCTCCAGTGGCTTTGCGCTGCATACAAAGCTATAGCTGTCGCCCAGTCACCTTGTTGTTTCGCAAGCCTCGCCTGCTCGCCTAAACTGGCCACAGCCAGTTGCAAAGGGTCGGCAAGGCCAGCAGCTACTTCCTGCTGTAACTGCTGATACAAAGTTGCCACTTCGGCTCTGTGATCCACATCGTATTGCCGTAGTAAAACCCGGCTCAGTGAATACAAAGCCCAGCTGCGTCTTTGCTGCTGTTGCTCCAAAGGCAAAGCCAGCACCTGACGAAATAATTCAATAGCTTGCTGGTAGTCTTGTTGTGCAAAAGCTACAGCAGCTGCAGTGTAAAAACGCAGCTCTGCTGGCAAGGCTTCCCCCTCAGTTAAAGCTTGCTGCACAGTCGCGCTTTGCCGCATCTGCTGCACTATCAAGGCCTGTTCTTTACTGAGCAACTGCTGCTCAGCTTGTTCAGTGGCACTAAGCCACCGCTCGTTCTGATAATCATAACTGTCGGCAAATACAGTAGCGTCAGACTTTGCAGCCACAGCAGAAAAATCAGGCACAGTGGAGGCCAAAGCCTGAACTTCCACTAAAAATACCGGTTCAGTCAGTTCAGCAAAGGTCTGAGCTCTGTCTGAACTCAGCATCATTGGAAAATCAGGGCCACAGGCCAAAGTGCTGCCTGTCAAAACCAGGCTGCTTATCAATAGGGCTCTGTTAAATTTCAGCATAAAATTATCCTTTAAATGCGGAAAGGGTTAAGTTCTGACAGGAAGCCCAGCCCAACACCAGCCGTTGACGGGGTTGTACTACAGTTTCAGCTTTGGTTAAAACAAACTGCAGCTGACTTTTGTCTTTTGAAAAGTTGAGCTTGTAGCCTGATACCGCATCCGCAGCACTGCATAAGCGGCCAGACAAGTTGATCTGTGTCGGTAATGGCGCTGCCACAAAGCCATGGTTTTCTGCCACCAGCTCAAGTTGTGGTGCTTCGCCTTGCACACTCATCTTCAAGTCAGCTGTTAGCGTTTTACCCACACTAACCGCCTGTAATTGGGAATAGGACCAACTGCGCTTGTCGGATGGCAAAGGCAGTCGAAACCAGACCAGTCCTTGCAGCAACGGCCAGTGTTGTTGCTGCAGCCACAGACTAAAGTCCTGCACAGCTACCGCATCCAGCCATAATTCCTGCCGTTTGGCCTGACTTTGTAATGGTTGCTCACTTTCAACCAGCCAGCCCTGTTCTTGTTGCAATAACGCTGAATGATACGAAGGTACGGCAATATAAAAGGGCTTCTTTGCTTGCCCCGCTAATTGTTGAGCCCAGCTTTTGGCAAGTTGTGGCTGAAACAACCCCTGCTCTGGTGATAATACAGAATGCACTTGTAAGGTCAGTTGATCCACCTGCTGCTGCAATTCAAGCCAACCCGGCTTACCTAACCAGTCCGGTAAAGCGGTAATAGCCACAGCAAGAGTCTGAGGCAATAGCTGCCGTAACTCTTTGAGCCAGCCAGCATAAGCGGCAAGCTGGCTGCTGGCGCAATCATAATCCAGCTCCAGTTGAGTGACCTTCACGCCCTGCTGTTGCCATAACTGCAGCAGCATTGTGAGTTTTTGCTGCAATAAATCTTTTGGCAATTGTTTTAACTGACCATCAAGGCGCACCACCAGATGCACAGGCCGTCCATCGGCAGCAAGCAGAGGTAAATCGACTTTCGCTTCTGTCCAGACAGGGCCAGCTTTGGCCTGATGCAGCTGCAAAGCCAGCACCCTCAGTACAGTGAAATCTGTTTTGCTTTGTGCCAAAGCCACACTGTGTTCGGCAGTCCAGAGTCGCTGCCAGATATAAATATGCTGAGAAAAAGCAGAGCTGCCCTGTGGGCTGCAGGAGCATAACAAGCAAAGGCTGAGCACCAGACTGAGCAGTTTGAATTGAGACTTCAAGCGCTGTACTTATTTAACGAAGGAATACCCGGAGTATAAGGCCCTGCACAGCGGCAGGGCCATAGCTTTAGATCAAAAACTATCTGCTGTGATTTCTACTTGTGTCACTTCGCCATAAGTTTTGGCAATGTCTTTAATGGCTTCAGCCTTGCCGACCAGCACAAATTGCAGCTGATTTTTTGGGAAATAGCTATTAATCAGGCGTTTGCTTTCAGCCACTGTCAGTTGATCCACTTTGCTTTGGAAGCTGTTGATAAAGTCCTGGTTAAAACCATACAGATACATATCACCTAACAAACCAGCTAAAGCAGTATTGGTTTCAAAACGCGGTGGAAATTGGCCTTTCACATAAGCTTTGGCTGAATCCAGAGTAACCTGGTCTATGCCTTTGTCCCACAAACGCTGATAGGTTTTCAAAGCTAAATCCACAGCAGCCTGAGTGCTTTCGGTTTTGGTAAAACTGCCGATACTAAAAGTACCGCTGGCTGAATAGCGATCAAAACCAGAGCCAGCCCCATAAGTTAAACCTGAATTGACCCTCAGCTCGTCGTTCAGCCAGGAAGTAAAACGGCCACCTAACACTGTGTTCACCACACTGATACCCACATAATCAGGGTTGTCCTGTTTAATGGCGATACCACCAAAACTAAAAGTGGTTTCTATCGCATCGGCTTTATTTACCAGCAAGACTTTGGCTTTTTCTGCTTTTGGCAATTCCGCCGTTAAATCAGGCTGTTGCACTGCTTCGCCGTTTTTCCAGTTGGCAAACAACTTTTGCAACTGCGCTTTCATCACTTCTGCTTTAAAGTCGCCCACTATGCTTATCGCCGTATTGCCCGGTTGATAATAACTTTGATGGAAGCTTTTGACCTGCTGCTGACTGATGCTTTGCAATGAAGCTGCGGTGCCTGAGACCGCATTACCATAAGGGTGAGCGCCAAATACCAGTTTATTAAAGTACTGGTCGATCACCATACGTGGACTTTCTTTGGCCTGAGCAACGGCGGCAACCTGACGTGCTTTTAACTTCTCAAACTCTGCTGCGTCAAAAGCAGGCTGGGTCAGAACCTGGTGAAATACAGCGAGCATTTGTTCTGTGTCTTTCGCCATAAAATCAGCACGCAGACTGGAACCTTCCATAGAGCCATCACTGTGTAAACTGGCCCCTAAAAAGTCGACCAGTTGTTCAATTTGCGCCTTACTTTTACCACCAGCACCCAATAATAACGCCTGACTGGTCAGTTGGGCTAAACCTGCCACTTTGTCGTTGACGGCACCTGCTCGTACTGTGGCCTGCACTGTAATTAACGGTACTTCATGCTGGGGTAATAAAAATACAGTTAAGCCATTGTCCAGTTTCAATTGCTCGTAGGCTGGTAACTGGAAGCTGCCTGGGGTGTTTTTCTGATCTGCCATCACCGGCAAGGCAAATACAAAAGAGCTCAGCAGCGCCAATGCCACTACTTTTGGGGCTTTCATTATATGGTTCATAGATCTTTATCCTCAGCAGAGTCCAGCACAGCAACAGTGCGGTTGGATTTTTTCAGATAACTTTGTGCAACCCGCTGAATATCAGCAGCTGTCACTTTTTGATACTCTTTCGGTGCATCAAACAGCTTCTGATAGCTGCCAAAATACAACTCATAGGTGCCAATAATATCGGCTTTGCCATTGATAGTTTCCATTTCACGGTAAAACTGCATCAGCTTCTGGTTTTTGGCTTTTTCCAGCTCCTCCTGACTCACACCTTCTTTGGCTACTTTATTGATCACTGCAATCAAAGCAGCTTCGAGTTCAGCTGCTTTTACGCCTGGACTGGCGATGGCCATCGTATAAAACAAGTTAGGGTCAAAAGACATAGGTAAATAACTAAACACATCCACCGCCAGTTCTTTGTCCACCAGGCCCTGATACAAACGTGAACTGTTGCCCTGACTCAGAATAGAATTCAGTAAATCCAGCGCATAATAATCCGGACTGGAGCTGGCCGGAATATGAAAACCTAAGAGTATATTTGGGCTGCTGACTGAAGCTTTTTGCACATAAACCCGACGCTCGCCTTTTTGCTCAGGCTCTACAGTACGCACAGCTTCAGGCTCTGGTTGAGAGGGAATAGGTGCAAAATACTGCTCAGCCAACCTTTTCACTTCAGCTAACTTCACATCTCCTGCAACTACCATCACTGCATTATTCGGCGCGTAGTAGGTTTTATGAAAACGTTTTAAATCATGCAAAGTCCAGGCTTTGATATCGGATTCATGCCCAATCACTGGCCAGCTGTATGGATGTGCACGAAACGCCACACCTTTGAGTTCTTCATGCATAGTTTGAAAGTTAGAGTTTTCAAGGCCTGTTGAGCGCTCAGACGTCACCACACCTCTTTCGCTTTCGACCATTTTGGCGTTGATATCCAGATGGGCGATGCGATCTGCTTCCAAATCAAAAATGGTCTCCAGTACATTGGCCGGAAACCAGTTGGTATAGACGGTTAAATCTTCGGTGGTGTACGCATTATTGGCGCCACCTGCGGCTTCCATGGTTTGGTCAAACATCTTTGGACCATACTTTTTAGCGCCGTTAAACATCATATGTTCAAAAAAGTGCGAAATCCCTGTAATGCCCGGATATTCGTTGCGCGAGCCTACTTTCCAGAATAAATAGCTGTTGGCGTTAGGAATAGATGCATCTTCCAGCACCAGAATTTTCATGCCATTTTTAAGCGTAAAGCTTTGAATATCTCTAGCTTCTGTCGCCTGCGCTGAACTGATCATCAGCCCAAGCATCAGCGCCAAAGCTGACTGTTTTAACTTCATACTCACTCCCTGCCAATTTGTAATCAAAGTTTTGCCTTGCTCTTTCTTCCAGACCAAAAGGAAGGAGAAAAGCAAAGTAAAAGTTTAAGACTAATCGAAAAACAAAAACGCCTTGCAACAAAATTGTTACAAGGCGTGTATTTTTGCAGCTCTAGTGCTGTTCACTAGTACTGATCAATTGTTTAGTCCGGCTTTTCCTGAGCAAAGTCTAACTGGCCTTTATCAGGCCAGCACAAGGAGCGTACACTAGCATGACGATTGCCGTCCCGCAGTGGATTGCCCTGGCTGTGTATCAAAACATTGATCATGCGGTAAAACAGCTATCTAAAAACAAAGCAGAAATCAGTGACTGGCTGGAACACAATCCGGAACTGGTGTATATGAGCCACGCACTGGACAAAAGACCGGCCGAAATTTCAGACGGCATGAAACAACGGGTGGGCATAACACGGGCTTTGACTGACCAACTTTGCAGGCTACAGGCCGGATTCAACAGCTGCAGTTTTTGCTGCGCTACCTGCACTTTGTCTAAACCCAGATCGGCATCCCGATACAACAGTTGCCTTGGTAAGTTACTTAAGCTTACCTGGTCAAAATCAACCAGAGTTAAGTGCCCAAGACCAGAGCTAACCAGATAAGGTGCAGCAGCAGAGCCCACTCCACCCAAGCCCACTAATAACACTTTTTTTCTGCAAGTTGCTGCTGCCGACCTTCATCCCACTGCGATAGCAGAAAATGCCTGCTATACCTTAATTGCTCTGTCATCTTAAGGGCTGACCACTAAAATGGTAAAAAGAAGTCGAAAATATAAGCATCTATTGTGCCAGCTCATGTAATTGATAAAAACTGTAACTTCGTATTGCCTTTCATTGTATTCTTGATTATAAAGCGGCTCGCATTAAACCTGAATTAGATCCACAGCAGAGGTTACAGCTCAAGTGCCAGTGAAAATAGCACCAAAAGATATCAAGCTGGGTTATGCCATTAAGCTGCCGGTCGGCTGGATGAAACATCCATTTCTGACCAACAAACTGGTGGTGGAGTCTGCGCAGCAACTGCGGATTATTTTGTCGTTAGAACTGGACTATGTGTATTTTTATCCGGAGCGCAGTTCAGTTGTGGATGAGCCTGTGGCCGATCATAACGAAACCTCTGTCAGTCAGGACATTGAAGATTTACAACTGCGCAATGAAATGCAGCTGGAAAAAGAACAACGTATAGAGCAAGCCAAAGCCCACAGACGCGAGCTGCAAAAAACTGAAAAAGCCTTTGCCCAGTCCATGGCGCAAGTACGTAATCTGATGACCAAAGTACAAGGCCGTCCACTGAATGCCATTGAAGATGCCAGCCAGTTGATTAGCAATCTGGCCGATACTATTTTGAGTGAAGACGCTTTGGTTCTGCACCTGATCTCACAGGCAGGCAAAGAACAGGAATCTATGTACTTTCATGTATTAAACGTCTCTATTCTGGCGATGATGCTGGCAAAAAACTTAAAGTACAGCGCAGATGAAGTGAAGTGGACAGGTTTAGGTGCTATGTTCCATGACATAGGTAAACTGAAGATCCCCAGCCAGATTTTACGTAAAACTACAGCGTTAACCCCTCCTGAGCTGAATTTTCTGAAACTTCATCCCAAACTTGGCCTTGAGTTGCTGGGCTTGACCCAGCAATTTCCAGCACAAGCCAAAGCTATAGTAGAACAACATCACGAGTATCTGGATGGCAGTGGTTATCCGGCGGCTTTAAAAGCAGCGCAAATTAATAAGCTGGCCCGTATTGTTGCTGTAGTGAATGAATTTGATAACCTCTGCCATCCGCTTGATATGTCACAGGCCCGTTCGCCTCACCATGCTTTATCCCTGATGTATAAAACCATGAAAGGCAAACTTGGCGATCTGGAAATGAAAGTCATGATTAAAATGATGGGAATTTATCCACCGGGTACAGTAGTGCTGCTGTCAGACAAAAGAGTGGGTATAGTGATGGCGGTAAACTCAGACTCTATGCTCTACCCCAATGTGCTGATTTATGATGCCGATGTTCCCCGCCTTGAAGCCGCTATAGTGACTTTGGAAGCCAATAAGCTGTCGATTGAAAAAGTGGTTAAACCTAAAGCCCTGCCGCCAGAGGTGTTTGCTTATTTAAATCCACGTGCTCAGATCAGCTATTTTGTGCAACAAAAAAACTGAATAAAGTCATAAGCTTCTGCGTGCTTAGCTGGCTGAATTGGATATTCAGCTACGACAGTGCACTAATTACCTCTATAATGTCAGACCAGTTACAAAACCTTGGTTAAGTGGCTGTATACAAACCTCTTCTCAGCTGTCAGGATGTATTAAGCTGAATTTTTATACTGCTTCGTGCAGATGACGTAAAGCGTTCAATAAAGTGATTTTATTGCCCGCCGGACAGAACTAAAAATTTATGATTGATCATCCACCATCAGAGTTACTGCTGTCATTTATCTGGTTATTGGCGTTAGTTGCCGGTATAGCCTGGTGTTTAATGGCCCATCCACTGCGTGTCGCGCCCAAAGCCAGTTTTCGGTTTTTTGCTGCCAATCTGGCATTAGGTAGTGGTATTTATTTACTGACCTTACGCACCCCAGACGCCAATTTATTAAACTGGTTTCTTGCCGATATCGCCATGCTTAGCAGCTTTATGCTGATTGGCTGGGGTATTCAGCAGTTGTTTAAGCTGCAATCAAGTGTAAAACGCGATTGCCTGATTTTGTTGCTCAGCGCAGTATTGATGCTCGCAGGCCAATTGCACCAACTTCATCCAGTTTTTCTGGGCGTGGTGTTTTCCATCACCGCCACTTTGTTTTCGTTTTCAGCCAGCCGCAATAACTTTCAGGCTATACAAAAGGACTTTGGTTTTCCTGCCGCTTGCCTGATGTCAACTCCATTGTTTGTTATGACCATTATTTTTTTCAGCCGCACACTGATCCTGCTGTGGCCTGACACTCAGGCTGATGTTTTTGTTGCTACTTATACAGACGAAGCTATGCCCTTATTGTGGTCTTATGTCATCCTGACCCTGGCCATAAATATAATGATGGTAGGAGGCGCTTTAGCTCGATTGGTTGCTAAAATCCGCCAGTTTGCCGAGCGGGATCAGTTAACAGGCTTATGGAACAGAAGAGCTGCATTAAAAAAGTTGCAGGAAATGCACGAACAATGGCAGAAACAACAACAAAGCTACAGCCTGATTTTGCTGGATTTAGACCATTTTAAACTGATTAATGACAGCTTGGGGCATGACGCTGGTGATGCCGCTTTGCGCCGCTGCGCTACCACTTTATCTTCTGTGGTGCGGACTCAGGATCTGGTCAGCCGTTATGGTGGCGAAGAATTTTTATTGGTCTTCCCCGGAGTGTCTGCGTCAGAACTGCCTATGATAGCCGAAAAAATTCGCATGACTTTGTCAGGCTGCCAGTTGATTTGGCAAAACAATCCAATAGAACTCAGCGCCAGCTTGGGTTATATCACTGTCTATCCTGGTGCTAAGGCCGAACATTTGTTGACACTGGCAGACCATGCTATGTATCAGGCGAAAGCCGAAGGTCGGAATAAAGCCTGTCCTGCCGTTATTAG
>NZ_AFHI01000031.1 GCF_000217935.1 Rheinheimera sp. A13L | reverse complement strand
ATATATTTTCACTAACTAACAAAGTGTTGAACTTATCCCCATTTATCATTCTGGGTTACTACACCACTATTTGTTGCGCACTATGGCCAGATGGCAAATCAGAAAGCTGAATTAGAATTCGTTATGGGGTAGTGTTCACTTCAAAAAACTAAAACGGGGTGGTTAAACCGAATGTGACAGCAACAAATGTAAAATAAGTAACTGTCACATAGAGCAGAATTTAATTCAATTTAATCAATTTGGCATTGTGAAAGTGAAAGTCCATCGAAAAAACATTCCAATTCGACCCACAGGCCTTCAAAATGCTCCAAAGAACGATCTGAAGCTGAATACCCCCAAATACCACCATTTTCTACTAAGCCTTCAAGCGACACTTCGCGGTCATGGTCTTTGCGTTCAATTTCCCGAACCCAATAAGCTCCGTCTCGAAATACACCTTCAATCTCAAGCTCTGCCCCATCTAACTGCCCAAGTGTTAAGCCATCATCAAACCGGGTTTGAGGGTCCAATTTAAAAGTAAAACCATTAATAATCAGAACTGAGTTACTGTAACTGGCTCTACCAAATAACTCGTAATTCTGCGGTTTGCCGCTAACAGGAGGGATCATTTCATATTGGAAATCTATTTCTGAAACCAGACTGCTACCATTTGTGTTCTTGATTTTGACATCAATCACTTTGCCTACAGCTAAGTCACGCTGTATGCCATCTTTAAACCTTGTCTGTGGATTCACTTCCAAGGCGATATGATTATTAAGCTCAAACGCAACCTGTTGTGGGTCAACCCAGGTCACTACTCCTTCAATTTCTATATCATTACTATTGCTGTAGCCCTCCACAT
Organism: Rheinheimera sp. A13L; assembly: GCF_000217935.1. Taxonomy (GTDB): domain Bacteria; phylum Pseudomonadota; class Gammaproteobacteria; order Enterobacterales; family Alteromonadaceae; genus Pararheinheimera. Next base: position 19,352 of record NZ_AFHI01000031.1, on the reverse strand, counting down.
CTACCTCATAAGCAATGAACACATGCCCTTCAAATTGGCCAAAGATTTCTACCCAGGCCCCCGCACTAACAGGGCCGTCTTCAATCACAGCACCGCTATAATCAATCAGAATACCGTTAATAACAAAAGTAGAAGATTCAGGTGTTATTTCACTAATACGGCCTTCTATTTCGCTATACAGAGGTGCTGAACTCAATTTTGTGACAGCGGTTACATCAATCACATCACTGTATTTATTGGTGCTGACAAGAACATAATCACCATTACGAATATCGTTAGCAATAGTGTCGTAATTCATAGTAACGCCAGCAACTGTCATGCTGCCGGATTCGACTTTACTTGCTTCACCAGCAATGGTTGGATTCAGTTCTATAGTTGAAAGTTTCTTTCCATCAGTATAAACACGAACTGCGGCCCCCTCGGTTAGCATATGTTGCGACAACATATTATCTCCGTACTGCACAACGACATGCTCTGTTGGCCACGAATAATCGTTCACTGTGACATTTTGGTCTGATATGGCATTGATAGTGCCGACAATAAGCTTTGGATAATTAATATCACCTCCTGAACCAGGATTTGGTACGGAGATCGAGTCTGAACTTCCACCACAGGCTGTTAGTGCAACAGTAGCAGTCAAGAACATAATTTTTTTAAGCATGATTAAGCTCCTTAAATAAAAAAGTAAAACTTCGGCAAGCAAGCCAAAGTTATACTGGCGACTAAGGCCGATTTTAAGGAAATGGAATTGAGCATAATATCGGATAAATCTGTTATTCATTGCAAAGGCGTGAGTAAAAGTGGCTGGATCTGAGTTCACAAAAGTTCGGTTTATGATCCGGACATTAAAAAAAACCAAAGCACATTTTTGCAGCCGCTAATGTAGGTTAACGTCTGGTTTAACAGCGACTAAACCTCTACGTCAGTAAGGTGACATTGTTGCTTACTGTTGTAAATACTGGATCAAGGCTTCTGCATCCAAAGGTCTGGAATGATAATAACCTTGTTGGTATTCCACTCCCAGCGCAGTTAAAGCATCGGCTTCGGCTTGTGTTTCTATGCCTTCTGCAACCACGGATAATCCAAGCTGTTTTGCCATTTGTATGGTATTCGCCAGGATCACAAACTGTTGTGAGCCTTCAGTTACATTACTGACCATACTGCGGTCGAGCTTTAATCTGTTTGCTGGTACCCGAAGCAATTGTTGAGTGTTTGCATAGCCTGTGCCGTAGTCATCAATAGCAATAGAAAACCCACGTAGCCGCAAACTAGCCAGATTTTCGATAGAGCTTGCAAGATCAGTGAAGTCTGCGCTCTCTGTGACTTCAAACATAAGCTGATCGGCCGAAATCTCCTGCTCTTGCGCTATTTGCATAATTCGGTTCATAAAAAGAGTATCAGGTAAAGATAAGGCTGAAAGATTAAAGGATAAATTGACAAATACCCCCTGACGATTCCATAGCTTTAACTGACTTAATGCTTGTTGAAGCAACATTAAAGACAAAGGTTCAATCAGATGAAAACGCTCTGCGGCTTCAATAAATTGATCGGGAGAGACAGGCCCCAACTCAGGATGAGTCCAGCGGGCTAATACTTCGGCAGCAACAGGCGTGCTTTGATTGGCAGGCACTATCGGCTGATAAACCAGAGTAAATTGGTCAGATTCCATAGCTCGTCGTAGCATTTCTGAGCTGATGTTAAAAACAGGGTGGCTATCTTGTTTTGTAACCTGCTGATGTTGCGCCTTTTTTAGGCAAAGTGTAAGAAGGTCTATGCTGATTGGCTTACTCAGGGTGCCCAGTATCGTCAAACCATCGGCCTCCGCCATTGTTGTTACGCTGGTGAGTAACAACGGGTCTTTCGCACTGGCGATAATGACTTTAGAACAAAGTTTTTGCCGCGCTATATGCCGAAGTAATTCGATGCCATTCATTACTCCCATTTCCAGGTCGACCAGAACAACATCAGCTACTTTGGCGGCTAATCGCTCTAACGCCTGCTCGCCGTTGGCGGCATAAGAAATATCTGTAATGGCGAGCTGATGAAGCAAACGGGTTGCGTATAAACGTTGAATTACGCAATCTTCGACAATAAGTACACTTAAATTTTGCATATATACCGTCCCTAGTTCGGTTAATCTGGCAACATAGCCGAAACAGAATGATTGAACTCAGACAAATGCTTAATCAACAAGGCCGCTAATTCGACACATTGTTCTTCTGGGGCATGTTCTATTTTTAAACAACTCTCCACAATAGCTGACGCATCAATGATAAGAGCCGCGCCTTTGATTTTGTGTGCCAACGATATGATGGCCGCTGTGTCGCCTTTATCCACAGCCTGTTGCAACTGCTTTTGATCGACTTCATTACTCTTGCACATTTCCTGCAGCATCAAGTTAAAAAAGCTATCGTCACCCCCCGCAAGGTGCTTTAGTTTCTCGACCGAAAAAACGCTCGGTTGTGATTTCAGATAGGCTTTAAACACCTGTTGTAACTCAGCGATGCCTATAGGTTTAAATAAACACTCATTCATTCCGGCATGAAGGCAACGTTGGCGCTCTTTATTTTCAGCGCTGGCTGTCAGTCCAAATACCGGTATATCTTTTAGAATCGGGTCAAGACGTATCGCAGACGTTAGCTGATAGCCATCCATAACGGGCATATTGCAGTCAGTGATCACTAAATCAAAATGGTGCTTTTGCAACAGTTCCAGGGCTTGTTTGCCATCGCCACAGGCTTTGACGTGGTGTTGACAATATTCGACCATACGAACCAATAGCATTCTGTTGACGTCATGGTCATCAACAACAAGAATTCGCAATGGCTCAACCACCCTGTCCTCTTCAATGTTGTCCGTTGCTATAGGTTCAGCAAGCAATTCAGTTCGTTTCAGGCTTAATAAAACCCGCACTGAGGTTCCTTCACCGACTGCACTTTTAAGCTCGATTTTACCATCCATATGTTTGACAATAGCCAGACAAATACTCAGCCCCAATCCTGTACCTTTGGCTGTGGTTCTGCGAGCAGATGACGCCTGGACAAAAGGTTTCATTAATTGTTGTAATTCGTGCTGATCGATACCACATCCGGTGTCGGTAACGACTAACTCGATGTTTAACAGCTCTGCCGATTGTTCGGCCAGCCTGAGTGAAAGCGTTACGCCACCCAATTCGGTAAATTTCACAGCATTACTTAACAGATTGGCAAGTATCTGTCGAAATCTGTCTAAATCAATTAAAACAGTTTCATGCCTTAGCCTTTCATCAATATCTAGCTGTAAATAAATAGATTTTTGCTTGGCTAACCCAACAAATATTTTATAAACACGTTCGGTGTGACTGATTAAATCTGCAGGGGTAGGAAAAAGCTCCAGCTTGCCTGCCTCTATTTTTGCTATGTCGAGAATATCGCCGATGAGCTCCCGTAAGCCCAGAGCTGACTGATAGGCTATATCGACCGCATTAAAATCCCATATTTTTTCCAGGGCTTTTAACCTGGCCAGCTCCAGAGTTCCTATCACTGCATGTAAAGGTGTGCGAATTTCATGGCTCATATTGGCAAGGAAAAAGGTCTTGGCTTTGTTGGCCTGTTCGGCTTCATCTTTTGCACTTTGTAAAGCTTCAAGTAATCGTTGGCGTTCACGAACCTGGTGTCTTAAATAAAAATTCCAGAAGGTAAAGGCAGAAATGACGAGGAGCAACAACAACGCAATTCTGATGATTTCATTTTGATAATCTTGCCAAAAACGTACTTCCTCATCAGCGCGATTTAACCAATCAGACGAAAGTAAAGCCAGCTGGTCAGGCGGTACACTGAGTAACGCTTTATCTAAAATACTGGAAAGTACCGGCTTTTGTTTAGGTACCGAAAATGTAAAACGAGACTCTGACTGAAGAAAACTGGAGCTAACCTGTAAGGTATTTTTATAAAACCTATTGATGTGGTATCTGGCGGTAATTAAATCATTCGCTGTTGCATCCACATCGCCTGAGCTCACCGCCTCAAAGGCTTGCTCGGCAGTATCGACCGGAACCACAATAACTTTTGGGTAGTTTTGTTGTATGAACGCCTTTACCGCGTGAGACTTCAGCACCGCAATGCGTTTGCCTGAAAGGTCTTCGAGTTTTGTATTCTCTTTATCTGCTTTTATTTTTGTAATCAACGCATAAGAAGTCACCAGATAAGGACGGGTAAAGAGTAAGGTTTTGTCTCGTTGCTCTGTTGGGGCTAACACCGCAGCAATATCGACTGCCCCACTTTCCAGGCTATTGGTCAGCTCTCTTAGCGATTCAACTTGTTTCCACTCAAACTGCAAACCGGTTTTCGTCTGAATAACTTCAGTTAATGACTTTACTATGCCTTGCACCTTGGCTGGATCATCGCCCATGGTAAAAGGAGCCTGTTTAGGGATATAGGCAATGGTTGCGACAGGATTGTTTGCTAAATATTTGCGTTCGTCGTCTGACAACTGAAGGGATTGGTCCAGCATGTGCAGCGTTCGGCCTGCACTCCAGCGTTTTAAGATGTCTTGTTTCTGTTTGTTAGGGATAACCCGCAGAACTTTGTTAATCAGGCCTAAAAATGTATCATCCTTACTTCTGCTGTAAAAATTAAAGGAACCAGAGGAAAGCGGAGTGAAATTAGCAATCTGAAGCTCATTAAAATGGTTTGAATGGATCAAATAATGAGTGCTGATGATATTACCCAGATAATGGTCTGCCTGCCCGAAAGCGACCGCCTCAATGGCTTGGCTTGGGCTGTCAAATCCCTTCAACTGAGCATTTGGAAACACTTCTTTTAGTTTTTCAGCATGAACATAATGAACAGAAAAGGACAAACGAACATCTTTTGCTGCGACCGTACTTTCCTCTGCAGAAGACAATAAAACCGGAATGTCATCCGCATAAGCATCAGAAGCAGCTATAGCATCAATACCAAGGTCACTTAAGCCCGCATAACTAAAAAAATCTATGTCGTTATTGATCAGAGCGTCAATAAGCTGCTGCTTATTAGAAAAAGTTTTGATTTTTATATCGATGTTCAGCGCATGAGACATCAAGCCTAAATAATCTGCAGTTAGTCCCTCAAATTCAGAACTGTTGGCACGCATCATAAAAGGAGGATGTTCAAAGGACAAAGCACCAAAGACGACTTGTTGGCGTTGACTACGCCACTCAGTCTCATGCTCTGACAGGGTAATACGAATGTTTTCCGTATTACTACGGGAAAAAATATGCTGTTCTTCCTGCGCCGAGAGGCAAAAACAGCTAAAAAAAACCAGCCATACTAAGGTTTTAATCATCCATTTAGGCCGTTTCTACGAGCGAAATCAACGAGTTCTATCATGCTGCTTAACCCCAATTTCACCAGCAGATTTGTCTTATGAGTACTTACGGTTTTAAAGCTGATAGAGATTTCATCCGCTATATCTTTGTTCGCTTTGCCTTTACACAACAAATTTAAAATTTGCAGTTCTCTGTTACTGAGACTTGCCAGCAGTTCAGATTCGGATTCGGCAAGTCGTTCGCCATAATACTCAGATTGGGGAAATACTTTCTGACCCCGAAGAACTTTGTGGGCCATGTCGACTAATTTATTCAGCTCCTGAGATTTAGATAAAATGCCATGGGCCCCTGCTTCAGCGCAACGTACGGCATAAATAGCAGGCTCCTGGGCTGTTAAGACAATAATACAAACTTCAGGATGGCGCTGAGCCAATCTGCGAATAACCTCCAGGCCATCCAGCTGTGGTATGCCCAAATCAAGGATCATTAACTTGAATTCTTCTTTACGGGGGAGAGCAACAGCGTCTACACCGTTATCGGCTTCTGCCACCACCTTAAAGTTATGTTGTTCCAGAACATTTTTTACGGCGAGTCTTAAGAAAGGATGATCATCAACTACAGCTACAAAGATTGGCAACATACCATGCTTTCCATATTAAAATTTAGTCAAGCTATAAGTTAGTAAAAGGATATTAGCTGGTAGCGCAGGCAACATCAATTAAATTTGCCAAAGGAGGTGTTTAAAGAAAACCTTATAATCAGGTATAAAAAAGGAAAACCGAATTTCCTTTTTTTATCGCATTAATCGCTTGTTAAACAGCGATTTACCAAGACGCTTTTACTACTCTGGCATCACAGAAGAATGATGATGACTGATCAGCCACTTGTTGTCCGCAAAGCGATAAACATAGGTATAACGAGCCTGAGCCTTGGAGCCATCAGCGAAGCTAAAGGTATAAATACCCGTATCAGTTGCTTTGTTGCAACCCAATACAACAACTCGTTCATTAATCTCACCTTGAGGCCCTTTCTTCAAAAAGTAGCTAAAGTAATCGGCGATTTCGGCATGATTAGTACGCATCTCATTTGACAGTGTAGGCAGTAACACAGCGTCCTCAGCGTAGAAGTCGGCCATCAATTCCGGATCTTTTGCTTTTAAACCTTTGTTCCATTGCTGGAACAATGAGGTTATTTCATTTTCTGTCACTGACTGACAGCTTGTGTCTGAAGCTTGTGCTCCGGCAGCAACACTAAAAAGCGCCAGTGCTATAAAGGTTTTCTTCATAAAATATCTCCTGAAAAGTTAAAATTGGCTAAATCGGGCTACTCATTGAATATCTTTGATAACCAATGAGATTCTTGGGTAGTTAACATATGCTGAGTGTGACGCTTGTTTTGAGTAAGCTTTGGAATAGGTTCTTCGCGACTCAGACTCAACCGATTATTCTGAAGTGACACATGCAAAGAGGTTCCTGCCCTAAGTTGCATAGCCTTGACATAAGATTTGGGTAGCCTGAGTATCAGCTCATCTCTATCGGATACACATACCAGTGCTTTTTCTTCACAATTCATACAGGAACCACCTTTTCATTCACTTAATATCTGAATTAAATAGTAAATTCTGCGATCAGGGCATAGGAATGCTCTGATTTACACTCGAAGATTAATTCCCGACATCACTATCCCAGAACTATCAGCAAACCCAATCGACGCCTTTACGCACCAGTGCTACACTGCCCGCTCTTTGTCTTCGCATTTATGGATGCCACTGTTTTGAGCCAATCATCACCATCACAGGCAACACCACAGGCCAGCTTTTATTTTTATGACTACGAGACCTGGGGGGCTGATCCAAAAAAAGAACCGCCCGGCCCAGTTTGGTGGTATTCGCACCGATTTGGATTTAAACCCTATTGGTGAACCCGATATGTGGTATTGCCAGTTGGCTAACGATTATTTGCCTCATCCGGTAGCTGCTCTGATCACTGGGCTGACGCCACAGCTGTGTAATCAAAAAGGTTTGCCTGAAACCGAATTTTGCCGCCGTATTCTGGAAAAATTCAGCCAGCCGAATACCTGTGTGTTGGGTTACAACAGCTTACGTTTTGATGATGAGGTCACGCGTTACAGCTTGTACCGTAACTTCTATGAGCCTTATGGCCGCGAATCGCAGCATGGCAACAGCAGATGGGATTTAATCGACATAGTGCGCGCCTGTTATGCGCTGCGCCCTGAAGGCATCGTCTGGCCAGAAAAAGCCGATGGCAGCCCAAGCTTTAAATTAGAAGATTTAACCAAAGCCAATGGCTTGTCGCATCAACGTGCACACGATGCTTTGTCTGATGTGTACGCCACTATCGCCATTGCCAAACTGGTGAAAGAAAAACAACCTAAGCTGTTTCAGTACCTGCTGGATTTACGCAAAAAAACTGAAGTCAGCAAATTATTTGATTTAGTCAATTTAACACCGCTGGTGCATGTGTCGGGCCGTTTCCCAGCTATTCAGGGTTGTGTTAGCTGGATAGTGCCGTTAGCGCCGCATCCGACCAATAAAAACGCCGTGATTTGCTACAACCTGCAAGCCGACCCTAAACCTTTGCTGGAGCTGGATTTAGCTTGCTTGCAGCAACTCTTGTATACCAAAACCGCTGATTTAGATGAAGACCAACAGCGGCTTGGCTTAAAGCTGATCCATATTAATAAATGCCCTGTGTTATCCCCTGCTAAAACCTTGTCGGAGCAACGCGCTGCCGATTTGGGCATAGACAGAGCAGCTTGTTTGCAGCATCTGGACTGGCTGCGGCAAAACCGCTCTGCTATTCAGCCGAAGGTGATGGAGCTGTATCAGCTGCCAACTGATTACACAGTAGAAACCAATCCGGATTATCAGCTGTACAACGGTTTTGTCTCGAATGAAGATAAACAGCGCATGGAGCAGCTACACCTGATGAGCGCCGACCAATTGGCCTCTAACCCTGTGCTTTTTAGTGAAGACAGACTAAATCAACTGCTGTTTTTATATCGTGCCCGTAATTACCCTCAAAGCCTGACCGATCAGGAGCAACAACGCTGGCAACGCTATCGCAGCGACAAACTGACGCATGGCCTGGATAAACCTAATTTGACCTTTGAAGAATTTGGGTTAGCGCTGGAGAATCTGGCACATGAAGCCGGTGATGATGTGAAAAAAATGAATATCCTCAAGGCGTTATTTCAATACGTTCAGAGTTTATAAACATCTCAAGTAAAAGCCCGTTTTTCGGGCTTTTACTTATTTTTGTTCAGCTGCCAGTCAGCTATCTATCCGTAATGACAGACTTCTGCTAGCCTGCGCACATTAATTAACCAATGTGGTTGTTGGGTGTGGAGCCTGCTATGAAGTTGTGGTCAAAAATCAAAGTGATGTTGTGTAGTTTGTTATTAACAGGTTGTATTGCTCCAGCCTTATTAATGACTTCGCAGGCACAGCTTCTTGGTGAATTAATGCGCCCTTTGGTTGGCTTTAACCCGCTTGATGTCAATCTGTTTGAAAACCCGTTGATCCGCGACCCTATGGTGGCATTAATGGGGGAAAGTAATTACCGCACCGCAGTCACTTTATTAAATACCGCGACCGCCATACAGCAACAAGGCCCGTTGTTTTTTGTGGTATCAGAACACTCACCTTTGCCTCATCTGGCTGAAAAGGCAGGTTTTGTCTGGAACTCCGATCATAACCAAATGGCTATTTTGTTAGTGTCGGGCGGAAAAACCGAGATTTTCCATCAGGTTGTTGAAGGTGCTGCAGGTAAAATCATACCCAGTTGGCCAAAAGAGCTGGTCGATTACACCAGCCCTGAAAAGTTAAAACAAAAAGCTGTGGCCGCAGCTGCAGGCAAAATAGGCCAGGGATTGGGCTTGTCTGAAGAACAAACTGGTTTTGTTGAAACAGGTTTAGCAGGAGGTTCAGTGCAAAATGCGCTGGAAGAAAACCTGAAGCAAAAAGCCATGGATCCGCTGGAAGAAATCAGACAAAAAGTGGAAGAAGGCAAAACCGATCTGTTAAGTCAGCCAAAACAACGTTTTACCGAAATGAAACAGGAAGCCATGCTGACTGAAGAAGATATGTTCAAGCAATTTACCGGCAAGTCAGCAGAAGAATTAAAAGCAGCGAAACAATACGCTGAAGATGCCAAAGCCCGGGCTGACGCCAATCAGAAGAAACCTTTCACCACCATCAAAGACAAAGCCACTTTAGAAAAAGAAGCTAAACAGTGGGCCAAAGATAAAGCCAATAAAAAAGTAGACGAAACCCGAGCCCCGGCTGATGAATTACTGAATGAGTTAACCGAAGAAGTAAAACAAAAAACCACTTTGCCAGCGAAGAAAAAGGATGGTGCAGACTAGGTTCTGAACAGAAAAACCAGGCTAACAGGCCAGGTGTTGGGTGCGAGAAATATTGGTACTAAGTGGAAGCAAAGAGCGAAGCGGACGTTAGCCTTGCTCGTTGGAAAATGAGGTCTTGAATTTCTTTAGAGCTGTCATTGGTACCTCGTTCTGTGATTTTATTCACTTAGCGAGGTGTGCAGTACTACCAGATCAGCAGCGTAATTGCCGATAGCGCTGTAACAGAGTTTGCAGCCGTTGTGAAATGGAACCATAGATATCTTCATTGATCTTATAAGCTGCAACATTGCTGGCAATAAAATGCAGCGAAGGCAACAACAGCTCCATCACCGGTAAAATAGCGTCTGGGGCAACATCAAGTTTCTCTTGAACCAGACTAAAATAACAATCGACGGCACAATCGCTGTCGCCGGAACTGTAATGCTCATCAACGATGTAGTCACGCAACGCAAAAATATAATACTGAAAAGCTCTAACTGGCATAAACCGCAGTTCATCGGTACGCTCAATCACATTTCGTTTGAACAGGGGTTGCAGTTCTGCACGCGTTTTGTCAAAGAAGATCTCAAAGGCAAAGCGGGAATCAATATCGTCTTTGTAACCTAGCCAGTCTTGCAAGCCAGGAATTTTATCAGTCATCAGTTACTCTCTTGGGTTGAATTGAAACTCTCAGTGTCAGGTCTTTTATCGTGCCCCACTATATGAAACCTGCCCAAAAGTTGCTTGCGAAGCGACGCGGCCACGGGCCTTACCTGCTAAGCTCGCCTCTACTGACCCCAGGTCCTGTTGAACTAAATGTTGGGGTCTCAACTTTGTCATGCGACAGCTATTTCGGCACTATCAGCGTCTGGACCGAATCGACAAGCGTACTCGACCAGACTCCATCTTTATTACCGTTCGTCAGATAGATGACGACGTAATGATCATCAAGATCCTTATCAAACAGGATACGCACCCTCACCTTGGTGCCGCCGTCGTGGCCAACCTGGTGCCAGCGACCTGACCTGCCATAGTCCCAACCTGCTGCAAAAAAGCCAAGATCACCGTTAGCGAACTGATAGGGCTGCCAAAGACGCTTTAGCTCCGCCTTTGAAACAAGACGTCCATGCGCTACGGCGGACATAAATTTGCCTGCATCGTCCAGAGTCATGTAAGCACCTCCGTGCGCGATGCTGTAATCCGGCCACGCGATTGACAGATCAGGCACAGTTTTGCCCTCCTTCGCCCTGTAGCTTTTAACAAGGCGAGCCTTGGGGACGTCGGCGAGTTTAAGCCACGTCTCCTGAAGATCAAGCGCTTCAATGATCCGCTGGTGCACCAGTGTGCGGTATGGCGTCCGCGTGACAGACTCAAGGACAGCCGCGACCACCAGATTATTGGTATTGGTGTAGCGTGTTCGCTCGCCCGGTGCAGATACAGGCACATCTTTTAAGTTCGCAAAAACGGCTTCCACGCTGGGCGGAAACGGCCGCGAAAAATCATTACTGTCGAAATATTCAGGCACGCCCGAAACATGGTTTAAAAACTGATCGATACGGATAGTACGCCAGGACTGCGGCAGATTATCGACATAACGGGAGGCAGGAGCAGAAATATCAAGCTTTCCTTCCTCCTGTAATTGCATAACGAGGCTGATAGCGAATAGCTTGCTGACTGAATAGACAGGAAAAACCGTCTTCGGCGTGATCAATGTGCTGCCATCGATCTCAGTAGTGCCGGTGGCATTGCGGTACAGAATATTGCTGTTGTGAAGCACAAGCACGGCCTGCCCGGGAATTCCGTGTTTTTGTTCATTAGCGCGCAGTTGAGTATCAACAGCGGCATGGATATCGACAGCTGAAGTATGTGCCCAGGCGGTGCACACAAAAAATAAGTGTATCGAGGCAAACAGACTAAAAGTTTTCATTAGCTCCCTTCTTATCAATTGTCTGATCACAAACTTCAATGATCTTTTTCCTAAGCTGTTCTCTCAAGTCAATATCTCTTTATCAGCTTTGGGCACATAGCAACCCGCACTGTGGCGGACAAATAAGCGCAGCGTTTTGTCCCTGCAACCAACGGGACTCATTACTGCGGCTTGTTATCTGTTTTGCTGCTTGTGTAGCTTTGATTGTCTTTTCACAAGCTGAGCAACCTTTATGGCTTCCCATACCGCTATAGCACCGCCAACTGCAAGAATGGTGTAGCAGTTGTTGAGATCATTGAGGAACGGGTGAAAAGCATTGCCTTTCGCACCAAAGACGCCATACAAGCCAAGTCCAACCAATATCATTCCAGGTGCACCAATGATTTGGGTCTTTATCAATTCTTTTCTGATGCTATTTAATTCTTCTTCCATTCCATTTCTCGCTTAGTTTTTGCTATCTGCATATACGCTCAAATCAGCTGCGCGGTAAGCGTCGACTGCCTTTGCTTGTTATAAACCATCTTACCCACTTACTGCCGCCGATGTTGAACCTACATCTTTTTTAAGCACGAGTATCACCAGATAAACTAAGCCAAACGGTGGAATGATTGAAAGCACCACACCGAGCAAACCTGCCAGCACTGGCGTTTGGGTTTTACGACGGCCCAGGTAATAACACACTGCGCCCATGATTAATGCGAATAATGCGATAAACTCGCCGAGCAACGTAGCATTAATATTCAAACGAACTCTCCTGTGGTTTATAACGCCCGCAGCAAGGCCGAACCCCGCGCAGCGGTTGACGTCCAGGCCACGCAGTGGCCGTTTGTGACTGGCTTGTTATATAACATGCTAGTTTTTACCACCGGCAAACATGCCGATGGCAATTAACACTGTCCCTATAGCTAATGCGGGAAACCTAAATTGCGTCCAATCGAATGAGTTTTCACCAGTAGGAACGACTTTCAAGTAGGCATTATCAGATGATGATTGAAATCCATCAACAGGCAAAAAATCTACAGCGAAGGCTGCAATAGCATATAAAAGAACTAAACAGCCAATGATGATTAGGGCTTTACTCACTTTAATCTGCCTCTTGTTAGATAACGCCCGCCAGCAGGGGCCGAAAAACCAGAACGAAGCGGCGGTTTTTTGGTCCCTCTGGCTGGCCTTGTTAAGCATTACCCTGCGTTGAGCCTGATTCCATAAACCTGGTACTCACCGCCTTGTACTGCAATCGTTATTTTTAAAATGCCTGATGTACCAAATTCACTACTTTCCGATAACTTAACCGCATAATACAAAACATAAATATTTGTATTACCCTGTGTTCCTGATAGCTCTGAGTGAGTGAATCCACCGCTTTCGACAGAGTGGAAAAACTTGGTTAATTTCTGAAATTCAGTTTTTGCTGACTCTTTTGTAAATTGAGCCTTTGCTGCAGGACCAAACATATTATATAAAGCATCATAATCTGCGGCGTTAAATGCTTTCGCGAAATCATCGTATAGTTGACCCCTTACCTCAGAATTTACAACCGATGGTAATTCATGCACCGCTGCCTTTGCAGCTTGTGTTGGTTGGGAAGCAGGACCTTCATTCAGGCCAAACCATACAGTTGCAACTAAGTTTGCTACTAGAAGAAGAATTATTACTGAGTGAGATGATTGCACTTACTTTATGTCTCCATGATTTATGCTTAACGTCCGCCACAAAGGCGAGCAACGTGTTGCGAGTCTAGCGCCCAACTGGCGCGTTTTTGATGGCGATTGTTATGTTGAAACATGCTCAAATAGCCCTTTAACTGCTGTGTAAAAAACGAAGCAAACAAACATAAGCCCGAGAAGACGTATCACTTTTGGGGCATCTTTTTTAATTTTAAGCTGCACTGCGATTCCAAAATCATCACCTACATACCACAAAAAGACCTTTTGTAAGCTCCACAAAACCAAAAATATGTAAACGCTGAGAAGCCCATAAAACTCAACATTGGCTAGCATTAATGCCATCGTAATGATTAATGCGGCTACTAACACCGCGAAACTGATTGTCTTAATACGAGCGACCAATACACTGCTCCAACATAACGCCGTGCGGATGTACGCGAATTTGTGAGCGTCACAGGGGCCGCACTTTGTTAGAACTTACTCTGTTACCTCACGTTGCAACAGAGCAAGCAAATTACCTGTTTTACCTGACCAAACGCCTTGGGCTAACTCAGGGCTTAGAATTTGAATTAACAGCCAGCCGTCTTGGCCTTCTTTATTTAAGATTGCCTCAAAATCTGGTAATGCCTGCTTTTTTAGACCAGACAGGAAGCCCTCTTTGCTTTGAATTTCAAGCGTTTTATATTCATACTTTTTCATCTTTAGTATTTCCTGAGGTTCTAGATCAGAAATAGGTATGTCAAACGCAGCAGCTAAAGCCTTTTTAGTTTGCAACGATGCTGAGGCCTCTTTCTCAATACGTTGTATGGTTCTCAGGTTTACACCGGCAGCCAAAGCCAATTCTTCTTGTGACCATGATTGCCTGTTCCGAAGCTCAAGAACCAATCCTGCATTTATTTTCATACATATCCATAATCTATTTGTTGGTGAGGCAACTTCATGCTCTACCAAAAGTCAGGAAACTTTTACGACTAAACAGCGATAAAAGGGTGACAACTATACGACACTTCTACGACAGTGCTGCTTTTTTGTTCTAAGATTTGTATATTGTACTGGCACGTTTTCCCAGGTACTACCAGATGACACGGCGGCGTTAAACTATTGATAAAAAATAATGGATTACAATCAATTACGGCTAGCTGCAGCCCAAAGCGTGCTGGCACATTATTACTTTTTTCTTGCCTGTTATTTTTAAGCTGGCCCACTTTAAGTTACTAAATTAGAGTCTTTTTCTTTCTTCAGCAACAAATAAATGTGCCTGTTTAATTGGTCAAAGCGTGCCTGTTTTCTTCATAAAGCAAATAACACTGTGTATTAGCCCATATGTGCAGCGAAAGTCGGCAATTGGCGCGCTACCAACATTAAGATTCGCGTTTTCTAAGATAGAGATGCGGGTCGGGCAAGCCCGCCCCCTACAGTATTTCTTTATTTCAGCTGGCTTAATCTGCTCCTTCCACTATTTCCCAATCCAAGCGCCCAGCCCAATCAGGCGAAGCCCTTTCACAATTTATTTATCTGCTGAACGCTTTTTCGCACAAAAGTCTGTTACGCCGAATTGGCTTGGTATCAGCCACAAATGCATGTTTTTGTAAAAATATATAAAGATAGTGAGTGGACTAAAGTAAAGGACTTAACCACCCCCACTTTAGATGACATGATTAAGTTTTTGAATTCAGTGTTTAAATAGAAAGGTTTTCCACTAAGCAAAGGGGGCATAGCATCTGTGTCACCTGCAACTTAATCCACCTTACTGCAGTTGCTTAACTAACTGCTGCGGATTTGAAAAATCACTGATTTCAGCTACTTTTTTGCCATCTTTTAGTTTCAGCAGCACAGGAATAGTGCGCACGTTAAAATGTTGAAATAACACACCGTAACTATCAATCTGAAAAGGGACTTTCATCTGATACAAAGCATTAAATTCAGCCAAGGCTTTGTCGTCTGTCCATAAATGATTTACCACCCCACTCCAGTTTTTTTGCGGTAACAAAGCCGCCAGTTGGTTTAAGCCTGCCTGGGCATCCTTACATTGTTTTGCCATTTCAGGTCTGGACTCAGCCAGATACCAGTCACACCAGGTGGCAGTAAAAAACACCAGTTGTTCACCGGTTTGATACTTAGCTAACAGCTTTTGTTGGGCCGCATCACTCAACTCTGAGGTGGCCATTTCTGCAGGTAACTGCTGGCCTAACGCCAGTCGACTGATAAAACCATCCAATACAGAGTCTGATTCATGGGAGCTGTACAGCTTTTCGCCTTTAGGGTTTAACAACACCGAATAAGGTGTGCCCACTAAACCCATAGCCAAAGCCAACTGCCCCTGCTGGTCCAGATAAATTGGCATAGTGAGCCCAAAGCGCTGCTGCACCTTGCTGATCTCCTGACGTTTTTCGTTGATATTAATGTTCACGGCCACAAAATTCAATTTATCGCCATAGTCTTGATAGAGCTTTTCAAAATGCGGCATTTGCTCCATACAAGGCTGACACCAACTGGCCCAAAACTTGATATAAGTGGGTTTATTCTGATCCAGTTTGTTAAGGCTAAAAGGCTGAAGGGTTTGAAATTGTTGCAACTGCACTGTTTTATAGTCAGGCAACATCTTAGAGTCAGGTGATTGGGCCCAACCGGAAAAGGCCAGGCACACCAATAAAGGCAGCATAAAACGGACTAACTTAGGCATCAGAACTCTCCTTGAAAAAACTTTACAAAGTCTGACACTAGCTACAGCTTTTGCCTTGTAAATTTGCGACATAATTTCTGCGGCGGCAACAGAGCCACAACTCAGCGCATGCAACCGCTGTTGCAACTCAAAAAATAAAAACAGAGCTTGCTTTCTGTTGCCGATACTTGCTTTTATAGAGCAACAATGAAACCGATTACAGCAAGCTAAATCAGAAAATAATGCCCGCAGAGCATTAAACAAACAGCAGGAGTAACAACTTGATTTTATCTATAAAAAATAACGCCTTAGCAGCATTTACTCTTATTTCTGCTATGAGCCTGCCCGCCTTCGCTGCCGACAATCAACTGACAGCACAGGAAAAAGCAGAGGGCTGGCAGTTGTTGTTTAACGGCGCAGATATGTCGCAGTGGCGCACTTTTAAACAGCCGACAGTGAACGAGAAGTGGCAAATTGAAGATAGCGCTATAGCTCTGACTGCAGGTGGCGGTGGTGACTTAATCAGTAAAAAAAGTTACAGCAACTTTGAACTGACACTCGACTGGAAAATTTCGGAAGTAGGCAACAGCGGCATTCTTATTCTGGCTGATGAAAAAGGTAAATACATTTATTCCCACGCGCCGGAAATTCAAATTCTGGATAACGAGCGCCACCCGGACAACAAGCTCGACACTCACCTCTCAGGTTCTTTGTACGACATGATTGCCTCCCCTGTGGCTTCTCATAAAAAAGCCGGTGAATGGAACACTACTAAAATTCGTTTGGAACACTCGGCCTTAACTGTCTGGCAAAACGACGTGCAAACGGCAAAAGTGACTATAGGCAGCGATGAATGGAACAGTCTGATTGCTAACAGCAAGTTTGCCAGCTGGCCTGGTTTTGCCAAAGCCAAAGCAGGTCATATAGGGTTACAGGATCATGGCGATAAGGTCTGGTTCAAAAATATCAAAATAAAAGAGCTGAACTGATGAAAGATTTTGACGTTGAAGTGCTGGTGGTGGGGTCCGGCGCCGGTGGTTCCATGGCGGCTTATGAGCTGACAAAAGCAGGACATAAAGTGCTGATGCTAGAAGCCGGGCGGGATTACGACCCAAAAACTGAAACCCCTATGTTTAAACGCAACGGTGAAGCCCCCTTGATGGGCGCGGGCAATAAAGATAAAGACTTTGGTTTTTACGACGCCACAGTAGACGGCGGCTGGCAAGTACCAGACGAGCCTTATACAGCAGCTGATGGTTCTGAATTTTTGTGGTGGCGCTCCCGTATGTTAGGTGGCCGTACCAATCACTGGGGCCGCTATTCTTTACGCTTTAGTGAACATGATTTTAAAGGCAAAAGCCGTGACGGTTTAGGCGCAGACTGGCCTTTTGACTACGACGACATTGCGCCCTGGTACGATAAAACCGAAGCTTTAGTTGGCGTCTGTGGCACCAATACCGGGCTGGATGATATGCCGCCTTCATCCGATGGCATATTACAACCGCCGCCTAAGCCACGTATAACTGAGCTTTTAATAGCTGCCGCAGCAAATAAGTTAGGCATAGCTTCGGCGCCTATGCACCGCGCCGTATTAACCAGGCCTTTAGATAACAGAGCCGCTTGTTTTTATGCCACTCCTTGTGGCCATGGCTGCTCTATTGGTGCCGCCTTTCAAACTACTACTTCGCTTATTCCTATGGCCAGAGCTACAGGCAATTTGCAGGTGATCACTGATGCGATGGTGAAATCTGTCGATACTGACGAAAACGGCAAAGTGACAGGTGTAACCTATGTGGATAAAAAAACCTCCGCTGAACACCAACTCAAAGCCAAAGTAGTGATATTAGCCGCCAGTGCCTGCGAATCAGCCCGTTTGCTGTTAAATTCCAAATCAGCACAATTTCCAAATGGTCTGGCCAATTCCTCCGGACAGGTTGGTAAAAACCTGATGGACTCCACTGGTGCCAATATCGGCGCTATGGTGCCAGCCTTGCAAGGTCGCCCGGCTTATAACGAAGATGGCCATACCGCCAATCATTTATTTATTCCATGGTGGGGCCATAAAGCTCAGGAGCGTAAAGAGCTGGATTTCCCCCGGGGTTATCACTTTGAAATTGGTGCCCGCTTCCGTGAACCAGGAGCTGGTGTAGAAGGTAATGTGCAAGGCTATGGCCTTGAATTAAAACGTCAGGTGAAACAGAACTACGGTGCTTATGTAGGTTTTGCCCTGCGCGGAGAAATGGTGCCTAACGAGTTTTGTTATATGGATATAGATCCTGAAGTGAAAGACAAATGGGGTATTCCTGTTGCACGTTTTCACTGGAAATGGTCGGAACACGAGCTGAAACAAGTGGAACATGGGCTGAAAACCGCCAAAGCTATATTTGCCGAAATGGGGGTTACTCTGGGGGAGTTGCCATCACCAGAGCAAGCCATTTTAAAAGGCGGTGAAATTATCCATGAAGTAGGCACCACCCGTATGGGCGCATCGCCAAAAGACTCAGTCACCAACCAATGGGGACAGAGCTGGGACTGCCCTAACCTCTTTGTGATGGATGGTGGTGTCTTTGCATCTAACCCCCACAAAAACTGCACTTTGACCATTATGACGCTGGCCATGCGTAATTCGTCCTGGCTTTCAGCTCAGCTAAAACAAGGAGCGATCTGATGGCTCAGCATCAAGACAAGAGTGTGGATCAGCAAGAGATGCAGTACAAATCAGGTATAACAAGACGTGATTCGTTAAAACTAATGATGGCCTTAGCAGCCAGCGCTTTATTACCTGCAGCTTTAACGGGCTGCGACAGTGCGCCAGTCAGTAAAACTGATGCAGGAGCAGGCGTAGCAAAAGCCAGTACTGAACATTGGCCAGAGCTGAAGTTAGCTCCTGTCACAGCAACAGGCTATGGCAAAGATCCAAACTTAATTCTGCCGCCAGAATCGCCATGGCCTTTAACCTTAACTCAGGCTCAACTGAGCTTAGTGGCTGTGTTGTCGGATATTCTGGTGCCGCGGGAAGGCAGTGTGCCCAGCGCTTCTGAAGTACATGTACCAGCAGTGGTGGATGAATGGGTCAGCGCCCCTTATGAGCGCCAACAGCAAGACAGAGTGACTATTTTGTCGGCTCTGGCCTGGATAGACGATGAAGCTCAGATGCGTTTTGACAAAACCTTTGTTGTGCTTACTAACACCCAGAAAAAAGCCATTATGGACGATATTGCTTATGACAGAGCCGAAACTCCGCCTCAGTTTAAGCGCATAGCCACAGCCTTCAGCCGCTTTCGCGCTTTAGTTCTGGCTGCGTTTTTCTGTACGCCTGAAGGGACAAAAGACATAGGCTATATAGGTAATGTGCCTATAGGCGGCGATTATCCTGGCCCAACAAAAGAAGCTTATGCTCATCTGGACAAAATATTGGCCGATTTAGGTTTAACTGAATACGCT
>NZ_AFHI01000032.1 GCF_000217935.1 Rheinheimera sp. A13L | reverse complement strand
TTCACCCGCGGATCTGATGAGCCGATACGGTCCAATCCGCACCTTACCGGATAACAACAATTAATCGGTTTTAACCTCCGGCGCCGTAGCCAACTTTAAAGGCAAACCCGCATCCTGTTTTACCTGCTCAATCACCACATAAGTATGAGTCTGTAATACCCCAGGCAAATCCACAATCAAACCCAATACACCGCGATACGCTTCCATACTGGATAAGCGTAGTTTTAACAGATAATCAAAACCACCGGCCACCATATGGCATTCTGCCACTTGCGGAATTTTCACCACCGCATCACGAAACTGATCAAAGACAGCGCCTGTGGTTCTGTCCAGGGTCACCTGAATGAAAGCGGCAGTGCCAAAACCCAGTTTACTGGCGTTTAAACGGGCGCCATACCCCTCAATAAAACCGTCCTGCTCCAGCTTGCGAACCCTGTCTATACAAGGGCTGGGGCTTAAGTTGACCTTTTTCGCTAATTCGACATTAGAAATACGGCCATCTTTTTGTAGCGTGTCTAGAATTGTCATGTCGATACGGTCAGGCAACCGGCCTTTGGCACTTTGAGTCATGGCAGTATTTTTTCTGGTTTTATGATTTATAAACCGAATTATATAAGGTTAGTTTGAAAAAGAAACCACCAAATAGGGCTGCGCTTTCAATAAAATGCAGCATAATTTTTTTCACTTCACTGGATTAAAACCCTATGTTATTCCAAGGCCAATTGACCACCAGTCATGCTATTCGTCAAACCATGCGCGACCACTACCGTGCTGATGAAGATCAGGTACTCAACAACTTATTACCTATTGCGGATATTGGCCCTGCAGCACGCAGCCGTGCCTGGGAAAAAGCCCGTCAGTTGGTGGTGAATATCCGTGAAGCTCAGGTGGGTAAAGGCGGCGTAGATGCGCTGCTGAACGAGTTCTCGTTGTCGACCGAAGAAGGTTTAGTGCTGATGTGTTTAGCCGAAGCCTTATTACGTGTGCCAGATAAACACACAGCCGACCTGCTGATTCGCGACAAGTTATCCAACGGTGACTGGAGCTCGCACTTGGGCAACAGCGAATCTTTATTCGTGAATATCTCGGCCTGGGGTTTATTGCTGACCGGCAAACTGGTGAATTACAGCGACGATCAGAAAAAAGCTCAGTTTGGTTTATTAAAACGTACTTGTGGCCGTATGGGCGAGCCGGTGATCCGTCAGGCCGTGCGTTATGCCATGCAAATTATGGGCACCCAGTTTGTGATGGGCACCAGCATTGAAAAAGCCGTAGAACGCGCAGTAGAGCTGGAAAGCAAAGGTTTTACTTATTCCTACGATATGCTGGGTGAAGGCGCCCGCACTATGGACGACGCCAACCGTTATTTCGACAGCTACATGATGGCGATTAAAGTCATAGGCACTGCAGCGAAAAAACGTGGTCCGTTAAAAAGCCCTGGCATTTCAGTCAAATTATCGGCCATTCACCCACGCTACGAATTTACTCATCGCGACAGAGTGATCAACGAATTAGTGCCTCGTTTAAAACAACTGGCGTTAGCCGCCAAAGCCTATGACATCAGCTTTACTGTGGATGCCGAAGAGGCCGATCGTTTAGATCTGTCTTTGGATCTGATTGAAGCAGTGTTTTCCGATCCTGAATTAACAGGCTGGGAAGGTTTTGGTTTAGCAGTACAGGCGTACTCCAAACGTGGTTTGTTTGTGATTGAATGGCTGCGTGAACTGACGGTGAAAGTTGGCCGTAAAATGATGGTACGTCTGGTGAAAGGCGCTTACTGGGATACTGAAGTAAAAGTCAGTCAGGCCGAAGGTTTAAGTGACTTCCCGGTGTTTAGCCGTAAGCCCTCTACCGATGTGTCTTATCAGGCTTGTGCTAAAAAGATGCTGGAATACCGCGACAGTATGTACCCTATGTTCGCTACTCATAATGCTTATACAGTGGCCACTATTTTAGAAATGGCACCCGACCGTTCTGGTTATGAGTTCCAGCGTTTACACGGTATGGGTGATGCGCTTTATGATCAGGTTGTAGCCGATGACAAAGTGCCTTGCCGTATTTACGCCCCTGTAGGTGAACACTCTGATCTGCTGGCCTATTTAGTGCGTCGTTTATTAGAAAACGGTGCCAACAGCTCTTTTGTAAACAACATTGTCGACGAAAATATTCCGGTTGAGTCTTTACTCAAAGATCCGGTAGAAACAGTGCGTGCCTGGAGCAAAAAACGTAATAACTCTATTCCGTTACCTGACCAGCTGTACGGAGCGTCCCGCCTGAACTCTAAAGGGCAAGACTTTACTGATATCGATCAGATGACGGCTATGCGTGC
This sequence comes from Rheinheimera sp. A13L, assembly GCF_000217935.1. GTDB lineage: Bacteria > Pseudomonadota > Gammaproteobacteria > Enterobacterales > Alteromonadaceae > Pararheinheimera. The sequence continues at coordinate 16,142 of NZ_AFHI01000032.1, read as the reverse complement.
GGCCATGGACACATGGCTCGCTTCTGTCAGCCAGATTGAAGTACCGGCAGGCGCTGCTGCAGTGACCAACCCGGCCAATACCAAAGAAGTGATAGGTTTCCACTATCACAGCAACAGTGCTCAGATGGAACAAACTGTTACTTTGGCTGAAGCTGCTTTCCCTGCCTGGTCAGCCACTGCTGTGACTGAACGAGCTGCACTTCTGCTGAAGCTGGCCGATCAGCTGGAACTACATCGCGATGAATTACTGGCTTTATGTATTAAAGAAGCGGGTAAAACCGTAGGCGACAGCATGGCTGAAGTACGTGAAGCTGTGGATTTCTGCCGTTATTATGCCCATGAAGCCACAAAGAACCTGCAATCTGCAGAGGCCCGTGGTGTAGTGCTTTGTATCAGCCCATGGAACTTCCCTTTAGCTATTTTCTTAGGTCAGGTCAGCGCAGCCTTAGTGGCAGGTAATACAGTAGTAGCTAAGCCTGCCGAACAAACCAGCTTAATTGCAGTACGCACAGTCGAACTGATGAAAGCTGTTGGTTTCCCTGAACATGTGGTGCAGCTGGTCATAGCGCCTGGTCGTCAGGTCGGTGAGCATATAGTGCCTGACACCCGTATTCAGGCCGTGATGTTTACAGGTTCTACTGAAACTGGTGCCTGGATTGCCCGCAAACTGGCTGAACGTGGTGGTGAGCCAGTGCCTCTAATAGCGGAAACCGGTGGTCAGAACTGCATGATTGTGGATTCTACCGCTCTGCCTGAGCAAGTGGTTGATGATGTGATCTCTTCTGGCTTCCAAAGTGCTGGTCAACGTTGTTCTGCCCTTCGTGTGCTGTTCCTGCAGGAAGATGTGGCCGATAAGATCATTACGATGATCAAAGGCGCCATGAAAGAGCTGCATGTAGGCGATCCGGCCTGGTTAAGTACTGACTTAGGTCCTGTGATTGATACCAAAGCTTTAGAGCGCTTAAACCAGCATGTGCAGTATCTGGAAGGCAAAGCCACTTTGCATTATGTCTGTGATGCGCCAGCAGCCGGCGATCACTTTTTCTTTGCGCCACGTTTGTATGAAATCAGCAGCCTGAATCTGCTGGAGCGCGAAGTTTTTGGCCCTGTGGTGCATATCATCCGCTTTAAAGCGGAAGAGCTGGATAAAGTGATACAGCAAATCAATGCCACTGGTTATGGCCTGACTATGGGGATCCATAGCCGTATTGCACAAACGACCATGAAAGTCGCCAGCGAAATCAAAGCAGGTAATATCTACGTCAACCGCAATATGATTGGTGCTGTAGTGGGTGTGCAGCCTTTTGGTGGCCGTGGTTTATCTGGTACTGGCCCTAAAGCCGGTGGCCCTTTCTACTTAAGCCGTCTGGTGAAAGAACATGAATTACAGGCTCCTGCTTTAGATGCTGCTGTGCAGCAGCAGTTAGAAGCGGCCAGCGGTTTTGACGCTCAGCTCAATACGCAAATACAACATATGGCTGTGGCTCAGGTGGCATGGCTGAATCAAAATGTGACCAATAGGGGTTCTGTGTTACGTCGTTTTATCGCTCAGCTGGCAGGTAACAAACTGGTATCAGAGCAGGAACACGACTTAAACGACGTGATCACAGCAGCCCGTGAACAGCTGATGTTATTGGAAAAGGATTTAGCACAGCCCATTACCTTACCAGGACCTACGGGCGAATCGAATCAGCTGCATCTGGAAGCCAAAGGTGTAGTAGCGCTTATTCGCAGCGAACACAGCAGCTTCCAGCACTGGATGCTGGCTTTGATCACTGCTCTGGTGTCAGGGAATGCGGTTGTCAGTACAGCAGGCGAAGCTCAGCAAGCAGAAATGGATACCTGTCGTAAGTTGTTACTGCAAGCCGGTTTACCTGCGAACTTGTTCCACTGGGTGAAGTTACATAGCTTAAAAGCGCTGTTAGCCCATCCTGTAGTGGCAACAGCTGTGATTGAAGGCACTAACCCGTTAAAAGCTTTGTCAGGACAGTGGATAGCTGCCCGTGATGGTGCCATTACGGCTTTGGTGACCAGCCCGGCTGATCACCAGTTGTTACACCGTTTAGTGACAGAAAAAACAGTCACTATCAATACCACTGCAGCAGGTGGTAATGCATCTTTGATGACGATGACTGATAACCTGGGTTAAAACTTAAGCAAAAGCTAATTAAATAAGGGCCCGCTATGTTGCGGGCTTTTTTTTCACTGCATAATGAGCTATCATTTTTATCGTATTTTCACTTATCAATAGATTTCCGGATCACGGAAATTTATTCAGAGTCCGCCTATGACAGCTCCAGCTCAGCTTAAAGTTCTTAGCATTGCCGAATTACAGCCCGGCATGTATGTGCTGTCTGTGCATAAGCAAAAAGGCAATGTAGAAATTAAAACTCAGGGCTGGGCCAGAACTGCGGCTGTGATCGAGCAGTTGAAGAAAAAAGGTGTGTTGGAACTGGTCGTCGACCTGAGTAAAACTCTGGAACAACCCAAAGTTGAAGTTGCGCCGCCAGCAGAGCCTGTGGCAACCGCCAGCGGAAAAACACGTGAAAAGGTCAGTTTTGAACAGGAATTGGGGCAAGCCAATACCTTGTATCAGCAAGCCAAAGGTTTACAGAAAAAAGCGTTTGCCGATATTCAGGCAGGCCGTGAGTTAAACCTGCAGCCCTTTCAGGACTGCGCTACAGGTTTTATCGACTCGGTATTTCGTAATCAGGATGCTTTGCTCTGTATCAGCCGCATTCGGGAAAAAGATGCTTATCTGCTGGAACACTCGGTCAATGTCTCTATTCTGATGACCATTTTTGCCAAACAAATGAAGTTTGATGAAGAACTGATCCAGCAGCTGGCCACAGGTGCTTTATTACACGATATAGGCAAAATTCTGGTACCGGACAGCATACTGAATAAACCCGGCAAACTGACTGCAGAAGAATTTGGCGAAATGCGCCGCCATGTGGTGTACAGCAAAGAAATTCTGGAAAAAATACCAGGCTTAAGCCCGATCAGTATTGATGTGGCTGCGGTGCATCATGAACGGCTGGATGGCAAAGGTTATCCCTATGGTTTAGCTGATCAGCAAATTTCGCTGTATGGCCGGATGATTTCGATAGTCGATACGTACGACGCAATTACCGCACAACGTTGCTACAAAGAAGGCCAAACCGGTATTTCGGCGCTGAAAATTCTAAGACGTGAATCACCACAAAGTTTTGATCCGGCGCTTGTGGCTCAGTTTATTAAAGCTATAGGCATACATCCGGTTGGAACCCTGGTCAAACTGAGCAATCAGAAGCTGGCCATAGTGCTCAAAGCCAATGAGCAGGACCCGTTGCGCCCTGTACTCAAGGTATTTTATAACTGCAAATTCAGACGCTATATCGAAATCTCTATTGTCGATCTGGCCAGCAGCAAAACAGATATTGAAATTGAAGGAGCTGTTATGCCAGAAGATTTTGGCATTGATCTCATTCGCTTTTTCCGCCAGTCAGTGCTGGAGTGAGGTAAAAACTTTACCTGTAACTCCAGTCAGCTAAGGCTTCGACACTAAACTGAGTCTGATTAAATTGCAGTACCACATACTGTGGCAATATCTCTTTGACCTGAATATCAGCCGTTACCCACTGACCTTGTTGTAAGTCTTTGCCATTCACTTTAATCCAGCGCTGTTTAGCATCAGTAGCATAGACATGAGCTTCAAAACGCAGGGAAGGTAACTGGCGCTGCAACAGATCATCCAACTGATTAATATCCTGTGCCGGAGCATCGTGGTAATTAATCTGTTGTTGACGTAGCTGCGAGCTATCAGCAGCTGCCAAAGCTGATTCAAATTTTCCACGCAGCTCTGCCGATACGTCAGATTGCTCCAGCTCTGCTGCAGGTAAGAGCTCGTCCACAGGGGTTAAGTCATCTTGCAGATCTGCTTCCTGCATTTGTTCAAAATCAACAAAGTCTTCATCTGTGGAACGTCCCAACACTCTCTCGCCTCGTCTGGCTGAAACCACTAACTGTGCTTCGTCTTCTGGTACTTCTTCCAGTTGCACTGGCTCTGCTGGTTTTAACAAATCCGCCGCCAGTTGCAATTCCATGGCAATATCTGCCGCGTTAGCAATAACAGGTGCTGCCTGAACCACAGGAGCAGCCTCAACAACAGCAGTTGGCTCTTTTTTGTTGAATTGATACTGCCCCACAAAAAAACCCAAAACTAAACCTAAAACCACTAATAAAATTAAAGCAACAATACGCCAGCCAAGGCCTGATGCAGTCTGTTCTGCTGCCACCGGAACTTGCTGTTGTTGCTTTAACGCATCCATTAATAACGACATGACGGGTCCCCTGCTCTGTCTTTTACCACAATAATGCAGACAGCCCTGCACCAGCCCCTAACGCCACCAGAGTTAACAGTGGCCATAACCAAACTGGCCAGGCCGCTTTCACTGGTTGAGGTTTAATCGCCAGCACTTCTGAAGCAGCCTGACTGATCAGGCCAGCATCAATTAATGCCTTTTGCTGACTATAACCCCCTAACATAGCGCGGTCGCAGATTAAATTGAGTAGGCGCGGAATACCACCTGATAATAAAAATAATTTTTTCACAGCAGAAGCGGTAAACACAGGCCGACTGCAACCAGCCACCTGCAAACGGTAACTGATGTATTGCTGCACTTCCTGTTCAGTCAACGGCATTAAGTGATAACGGGCCGTGATACGTTGTGCTAACTGACGTAAATCCTGACGCTGCAATAACTGCTGTAGCTCTGGCTGACCTATTAAAATCACCTGCAACAGCTTTTTGGTATTGGTTTCTAAGTTTGTTAATAAGCGCAGCTGTTCGAGCACAGCGGGCTGTAAATGCTGAGCTTCATCGATAATCAAAATGGTGTTTTTACCGGCCTGATGGTTTTTCGTCAGACGGTTGGTAATTTTGTCGGTCAGCATTTTTAAGCTGGCGTCGGATTTTTTGTAGCGAATTTTTAACTGATCACAAATAGCGGCCAGCAGTTCCAGCTCGTTTAAAGTTGGGTTTAAGATAAAAGCCACTTCGGTTTTATCAGTCAGTTCCTGCAATAAACAACGTGATACTGTAGTTTTGCCAGTACCCACTTCGCCGGTCAGCAGCACAAAACCACCGGCCTCACCTAAGCCATAACGCAAATGTGCCAAAGCTTCAGCGTGACGAGGACTTAAAAATAGAAAGTCAGGGTTCGGCGCTATAGAAAAAGGCTGACTGGTTAAACCGAAAAATCCGGTGTACATAAGGTTCCCGCTGCTGAGTTAGGGCGACAATTGTAAGCAAGGCGTTATAATGGCAAAAAAATCGGGAGCGGGAAAGCATTGAAAATTTATCTTGTAGCAGGAGCAGGAATACATTGAGAATTTATCTTGTAGGCGGAGCTGTTCGCGACGAGCTGCTGGGTTACCCGGCATTAGATCAGGACTGGCTGGTCACAGGCGCTACACCAGAGCAATTGCTGGCTTTGGGCTATCAGGCTGTGGGCAAAGACTTCCCGGTATTTTTACATCCTAAAACCAAACAAGAATATGCTTTGGCCCGCATCGAACGTAAACAAGGCCAGGGCTACACAGGTTTTGCCTGTTATTTTGCAGAAGATGTCACCTTAGAGCAGGACTTACAACGCCGTGATTTAACCATTAATGCCATTGCCAAAGATGAGTCAGGTGAATTACACGACCCTTATGGCGGTGTGGCCGATATCAAAGCCAGAGTCCTTCGTCATGTCTCCCCCGCTTTTAGTGAAGACCCACTACGGGTATTAAGGGTGGCGCGTTTTTACGCCCGCTATTTTCATTTAGGTTTTACTGTTGCAGCTGAAACTTTGCAGTTAATGACACAACTGAGCAACAGCGGTGAGCTGGAGCATTTAACCGCAGAGCGGGTATGGCAGGAAACCGCCCGGGCTTTAACAGAACAAGACCCACAAGCTTATTTTGAGTTACTGCACAGCTGTGGTGCCTTAAAAGTATTAATGCCGGAACTGGATCAGCTGTGGGGAGTGCCAAATCCAGAAAAGTGGCATCCGGAAATAGACACAGGCATTCACTGCATGTTAGTGCTCAAACAAGCGGCTTTATTATCAGAGCGGCTGGATGTACGTTTTGCCGCACTTTGCCATGATGTGGGTAAAGGCATTACCGATCCGGCTTTATGGCCCAAACATCATGGGCATGAGCACAGCGGTTTGCCTTTAGTGCAAGAGCTTTGCAGCCGTATTAGAGTACCAAACGATTGTCGTGATTTGGCTTTATTGGCCTGTGAGTATCATCAGTTGCTGCACAAAGCTGTTGAGCTTCGCCCGGCCACAGTACAAAAACTCTTTGATGGCATAGACTTATGGCGCAAACCTGAACGCCTGGATTTATTACTACAGTGCGCCATAGCTGATTTACGAGGTCGCACTGGCTTTGAACAGGCCCCTTACCCACAAGCTGACTATTTACGTCAGCTTGCCAGTGCAGCTCGCGCTATTGATGTGAAAGCTATAGTGGCGCTGGGTTTAAAAGGTGAAGCCATTAAACTGGAAGTAGCCAAAGCCCGGCTTGAAGCTATTTCGACGGCAAAACAGCAGTGGCAAGAGCAGCATCCGGCCAGTTAAAGGCCACTTGCCACAACTTTTGTGGCTCTTGATACGCTTGCCACATCTGCTGATAGCTTTGACCTGTCAGCGGATGAGTTTGCTCTGGTGCCAGTTCAGATAAAGGCAATAATACAAAAGCGTTTTTAGTAATTTCATCGCGCGGCAATTCAACAGGCGCTTTGCACACCAGTTGATCGTAGGTCAGCAAATCCAGGTCCAGCCGTTTGCCACAAAATTTAGGCGACTTAGCTGGCCGGCCATATTTTTGCTCTATGGCTTTAAAAGCAGCCACACATTCAGCCACAGATAAATCGGTGTTGGCTTCTGCCACCAGATTATAAAAAGCATCACCATCAAACCCTACGGCTTCACTTTCATACACAGCAGAGCAGCGAATTTCACCAAACAAAGCCGATAGTTCCAGATAGGCAGCGCTGATATGTAGATCACGCTCTATATTGCTGCCAATACTGATATAAATCAGTGCCATTACCAGTTTCCACGCGATATAGATACGCCAACACTGGCAGCAGCAGGCACAGCTGCAGGCTTGGCGATAGTTACTTTCACAGCTTTAGTCGGAAATTTTTCCAGTACCATAGCTGCCACTTTTTCAGCCACAGTTTCAATCAATTCATGGGGTTGCTGACACAGATCAATAATAGCTGCACACACAGCACTGTAATCGACAGTGTATTGTAAATCGTCGGTTGCGGCGGCCTGGCGGATATCGGTAGAGAGCTCCAAATCAAACTCCAGCGTTTGTTGTATGGCTTTTTCCCACTCGAAGACACCTATTACGGTCTGAACCTTGAGTTGCCTGATAAAAACTATATCCGTCATAGATTTCCGCTTTTGTTAAAGACTTGTTTCAGGTAGGCTGGTCGGATAGGCAAAGATTAAAAAAGCCTATATTCTGAACGCCTTGTAGACAGAGGCCGATTTTAGCCTACTTTGCCGGACTGAGGAACCTTAATCCATGACAGTGACCATAGCGATTTTGATGCTGCTCGCTTACCTAAGCGGCTCAATCTCGTCTGCCATTCTGGTCAGTCAGATATTCAGGCTGCCCGACCCACGTAATCATGGTTCATGTAATCCGGGCGCCACCAACGTATTACGTTTAGGCGGCGCTGTGCCGGCTTCTATGGTTCTGGCCTTTGATGTGCTCAAGGGCACTATTCCGGTCTGGGGTTCTTATTTTTTAGGTGTCGAAGCTTTTTATCTGGGCATGATTGCGGTCTGTGCCTGTTTAGGTCATATATTCCCGGTGTTTTTTGGTTTTAAAGGCGGTAAAGCAGTAGCCACAGCTTTTGGCAGTATGATGCCTATAGGCCTGGATTTAGCAGGTTTACTGATTTCTACCTGGATGATGCTGATCGGGGCTACTGGCTATTCGTCACTGGCCGCTATTGTCACTGTGGCCCTGGCACCTATTTTCACCTGGTTTATCAAACCTTTGTATACCATTCCTGTGTCTATGCTGAGCCTGCTGATTATTATCCGTCATAAAGACAATATCATCCGGCTTTGGAACAATCAGGAAACTAAGGTCTGGCATAAAAACCGCAAAACCAAACCTCAGGATCCCGAACAAGAATAATTAAAGACCCCAATTAATTATAAGGCAGGCAGTTGCTCCATAGGCCAACGTGGTGTCACACCTATAGTTAAATCCTGCTGCTGCCCTGCTCTTAAACGCTGAAAGCCTGCAAAAGCAATCATGGCGCCGTTGTCGGTGCAGAATTCTTTGCGTGGATAATAGACTTCGCCTTTTAAACTTTTCAGTAAAACTTCCAGCTGTTCACGTAATGAGGTATTGGCGCTGACGCCACCTGCCACTACTAAACGTTTTAAGCGCTGCTCTTTTAAAGCACGACGACATTTTAATACCAGCGTATCGACCACAGCCTGCTGGAATGAAGCTGCTATGTTTGCCTGCACTTCTGGGCTTTTGCCTTCAGCTGCAATCACATTCGCAGCTGCAGTTTTGAGACCACTGAAACTGAAATTTAAGCCTGGTCTGTCTGTCATAGGACGAGGAAAGGCATATTTATCGGCCTGCCCCTGAGTCGCTAATTTGGCAAGCAAAGGCCCGCCCGGATACTCCAACCCCATTAATTTGGCTGTTTTATCAAAAGCTTCACCTGCGGCATCATCGACAGATTCGCCCAATAACTGATACTGGCCTATACCATCCACCCGTACTAACTGGGTATGACCGCCTGATACCAATAACGCAATAAAAGGAAACTCCGGTGGGTTTTCTTCCAGCATAGGCGCCAATAAATGGCCTTCCATATGATGTACGGCCAAAGCTGGTTTACCCCAGGCGAAGGCTAAACTACGGCCTATCGAAGCGCCCACTAACAAAGCACCGGCTAAACCAGGGCCTGCTGTATAAGCCACACCGTCTATGTCGGACGCCTCGCAACCCGCTTCCTTTAACGCTTGTTGTATAAGCGGCAAGGTTTTACGGATATGATCACGCGAGGCCAGTTCAGGCACTACACCACCATAATCTGCATGCAAAGGGATCTGGCTGTATAACACATGACTTAACAGACCCCGCTCTTCATCGTACACAGCGATGCCTGTTTCATCACAAGATGTTTCTATGCCAAGTACTCGCATTTTACTCCCCTTACCTATATGCTACGCGGCGAATTGTACTGAGATCTGAGCATCATCACCAGTACAACACTTATTGCTTTACATTGGGGCTGGCTTTTGAGTAAAATGCCGCACCATTTTTAATCGTATTGGTTAGACACTAACCAGAGTTGACCGAGGTGAGAATTTAATGCCTGTTGTTAAAGTAAAAGAAAACGAACCATTTGACGTAGCTTTACGTCGTTTCAAGCGCTCTTGTGAAAAAGCTGGCGTATTAGCTGATGTACGCTCTAAAGAGTTTTTCGAGAAGCCAACTTGGGTTCGTAAGCGTAAGAAAGCTGCCGCTGTTAAGCGTCACATGAAAAAGCTTTCTCGCGAAAACGCTCGTCGCATCAAGCTTTACTAAGATTATTGCCTGACCTATGGCATTGTTAGAACAGCTGCAAGAAGCCCAAAAAGACGCAATGCGTGCCAAAGACAAATTGCGTCTCGGCACTATTCGTTTAGCTTTAGCTGAAATCAAACAACGTCAAATTGACTTGCAGATGGTGCCTGATGACACCAATATTCTTCCTGTGCTTACCAAAATGGTAAAACAGCGTAAAGAATCTGCCAGTCAGTACAGTGCAGCAGGTCGGCAAGATTTAGCTGATATTGAATTAGCAGAAATCGTAATCGTAGAACAGTTTTTGCCACAAGCCTTATCTCAGGCTGAGCTGGATGATTTAGTGCAACACGCTATTACTGCTGTTGCAGCCTCTGGAATGCAGGACATGGCGAAAGTTATGGCCCACTTAAAGCCACAGGTTCAAGGCCGTACTGATATGGCCGTTTTAAGTCAGGTTATTAAAGCTCGTTTGAGTTAAGCTTCTAGCTGAACTACTGCACGCCGTGCCCTTAGCACGGCTTGTCTTTTTCTGAATACAAGTAAAAAGGAAAAAGGTGGCAGGACAAATCCCCAGACACTTTATCGACGACTTATTAGCTCGTACAGATATAGTGGAACTGATCGATCACAGAGTTCCGTTAAAAAAGGCCGGTAAGAATTACCAGGCTTGTTGCCCTTTCCATAACGAAAAATCCCCTTCTTTTACCGTAAGTAGCGACAAACAGTTTTATCATTGCTTTGGTTGTGGCGCTCACGGCAATGCCATTAGTTTTATGATGGCGTACGAACAGCTTGAATTTGTAGAAGCCATTGAAGAACTGGCTAAACAGCATCATTTAGAGATACCACGCGAACAAGGCAGTGGTAAGCAGTATCCGCAGGCTCAGGCCGACGACTACAGCCAGATGCAAAAAGCGGCAGATTTGTATCAGCAACAGCTGAAACAACAGCTGCACGCTGCAGATTATTTACAGAAACGTGGTATTTCAGAGGCCACAGCAACAAAATACGGCATAGGCTACGCACCTGACAGCTGGGATTTTGTGTTAAAGCAGTTAGGGGCTTCCCGTTCAGCGCGCGATCAGTTATTCGAAATTAAGCTGATTAGTCGTAATGATCAGGGTCGTGAATACGATTTTTTCCGCGACCGGCTGATGTTTCCCATCAGGGATAAACGCGGCAGAGTGATAGGTTTTGGCGGCAGGGTGATAGGTGAAGGTACGCCTAAGTATCTAAACTCACCTGAGACCCGGCTTTTCCATAAAGGCCGTGAACTTTATGGCTTGTACGAAGCCAGACAAAGCCAGGACAGGCTGAATCGTGTGCTGATTGTTGAAGGTTATATGGACGTCGTGGGTCTGGCCGAGCAAGGAATATCTTTTGCGGTGGCTTGTTTAGGCACCGCAACGACCCCAGATCACATGCATACGTTATTTCGTCTGACCAGCACTGTCACTTGCTGTTATGACGGCGACAGAGCAGGCCGTGACGCCGCATGGCGTGCCTTACAAAGTGCTTTACCGCATTTAAAAGACGGCGTGGAACTGAATTTTGTATTTTTACCGGACGGCGAAGACCCAGATTCCCTGGTGCAAAAAGAAGGCAAAGAGGCCTTTTTAAACCGTCTGGAACAGGCCATGCCTTTAGGTCAGTATTTATTTGACCATCTGGCCAAAGAGTTAGATTTAAAAAGCGATGCCGGAAAGTCCGCTTTATGGGTCAAAGGTAATGAGCTGATTAAACAAATTCCAAGTGAGTTTTACCGCGATGCCTTGTTTGAAACTTTAGGATCTTTGGTTGGTAAATCGTCGCAGCAAAATACGGCGGCAAGAAACCAGACTAAGGTGCAAAGCAAAGCTCCTGTGAGCACAAAAATTACGCCGATGCGACGGGCTATAGCATTGTTATTGCAATACCCTGCGCTCGCCAAAGTGATGCCACTGGCTCCTGAACTGGCGCAAGCGAATTTACCTGGAATTCAGTTATTACTGACGATACAGGACACTTTATTAGCTCAGCCTGAACTGACCACAGCTCAATTGCTGGAGCATTGGCGCGATACGCCCGAATACAACATACTGGTAAAACTGGCTTTATGGGACCATCAGGTTGCCGAAGAGCAGCTAACCAAAGAATTTCTGGATACATTCAGGTCTATAGAAGATCAGTATCTGGGCCAACGTCTGGAAGAATTGCAACGCAAAGATACATTGCAGCAACTGACCACGGCGGAGAAACACGAATTTGTGTTGCTGTTAAAAGCTTTTAAAAGCAAATAACCGTGAGTAAGCCGTCATTGCGCGGTGGCTAGAAAAGCCGCGCTTTGTTATAATCGCTAATTCGCATTTTTGAACTAACTATTTGGGTGGAAGAACAGCCTCTATGGAGCATAATCCTCAGTCGCAACTAAAACTCCTGATCTTAAAGGGTAAAGAGCAAGGTTATTTGACCTTTGCTGAAGTTAATGATCATCTTCCACAAGATATTATTGACTCCGATCAGATCGAAGACATTATCCGTATGATCAATGACATGGGTATTCAGGTGTTTGAAACAGCACCAGATGCCGATGACCTGATCATGTCTGACGCTGCGCCGGATGAAGACGCCGCAGAAGAAGCCGCTCAGGCTTTAGTCAGTGTGGATAAAGAGTTAGGTCGCACTACAGATCCGGTCCGCATGTATATGCGCGAAATGGGCACTGTAGAGCTGTTAACCCGTGAAGGCGAAATCGACATCGCCAAGCGGATTGAAGATGGTATCAATCAGGTTCAGACCTCTGTGGCTGAATACCCTGAAGCCATCACCTACCTGTTAGAACAGTGGGATAAATTCGAAGCCGAAGAAATTCGCTTAAGTGACATTGTCACCGCTTTTATCGATCCAAACGAAGTGGATGATATGGCCCCAACGGCCACTCATATTGGTTCTGATGTGCCAGAAGAAGAACTGGCCGATGAAGACGCTGATATCTCTGGTGACGACGAAGAGTCTGAAGACTCTGACGAAGAAGCAGACACTGGCCCGGATCCGGAAATGGCCCGCGAGAAGTTTGGTGAACTCCGTACTCAGTACGAAGTAACCCGTAACTCTATCGTTAAAAATGGCCGTGAACACCCGACCACCAAAGAAGAAATTGAAAAACTGAGCGAAGTTTTCCGTTGCTTCCGTTTAGTACCAAAACAGTTCGACCGTCTGGTCAAAAACATGCGTGAAATGATGGACCGCGTGCGCGTCCAGGAACGTATTGTGATGAAGAACTGCGTTGAGTACGCAAAAATGCCAAAGAAAAACTTTATGAAGTCTTTCAGCGGCAACGAAAACTCAACGGCATGGATCGACGCCGAAATCGCTGCAGGCAAACCTTATTCAGCCAAGCTGGGTGAGATGCGTGACGATTTGTTCCGCAGCGTTGAGAAGCTGAAAAAAATTGAAGAAGAGACCGGCCTTTCGATCTTTAAAATTAAAGATATCAACCGTCGCATGTCGATTGGTGAAGCCAAGGCCCGTCGTGCGAAAAAAGAAATGGTTGAGGCGAACTTACGTCTGGTTATTTCTATCGCGAAAAAGTACACCAACCGTGGCTTACAATTCCTTGATTTAATTCAGGAAGGTAACATCGGCTTGATGAAAGCTGTCGACAAGTTTGAATACCGTCGTGGTTATAAGTTTTCAACTTATGCTACATGGTGGATCCGTCAGGCAATCACCCGTTCAATCGCTGACCAGGCCCGTACTATCCGGATCCCTGTGCATATGATTGAAACCATCAACAAACTGAACCGTATTTCACGTCAGATGTTGCAGGAAATGGGTCGTGAGCCGTCTCCGGAAGAATTGTCCGAACGTATGGGCATGCCGGAAGACAAGATCCGTAAAGTGCTGAAAATAGCCAAAGAGCCAATCTCCATGGAAACACCAATAGGTGATGATGAAGATTCGCATTTAGGTGATTTTATCGAAGACAGCACTTCAGAATCGCCGCTGGACTCAGCCACCATGGAAAGCTTAAAAGCCGCCACCAACGAAGTGTTGGCCGGTTTAACAGCCCGTGAAGCAAAAGTACTGCGTATGCGTTTTGGTATCGATATGAATACCGACCATACATTGGAAGAAGTGGGCAAACAATTTGACGTAACACGGGAACGTATCCGTCAAATCGAAGCCAAAGCGCTACGTAAACTACGCCACCCTTCCCGTTCAGAAGTATTAAAAAGCTTCCTCGACGAGTAGATTTTTTTCGCGGAAAATATGCTTCTGCATTTACGACGTATCAATAAGAAGGCACCGCAAGGTGCCTTCTTATTTTTGATCTACCAGAGTCTGCATGCTTAAAGATTTATAGCCTATACCCTATCCGCAGCTTCAAACCAGAAGAACATGTTGTATTTCCAGATTATTCCGGTTTACCTGATGAATTTCCTCCAACTGTCGTACCTATATCAATCCTTTGACCAGAGATCAACCAAGCCCCCATAAGCCCCAGCCAAAACATAAGAAAGCGGACAGATACAAAAAACCTGTTGGCGATTTCCAGCGTAGAGGCTGTCGAATAAACTCAGCAAAACGCAAGTTGGCCAGATGTAATTCAAACAGCAAAGCAAGCATCAGCAATGCAAATGCAAACAGGTAATAGCGCTGAGGATCTGCACTGCTATAAAGCCAGGGTGAATACAACGCATACAGAAGAACCAGAAAGATAAACAATATTTTTAGGCTTTTATAGGAAAAATGAGAAAACGTCTTAATATCCATGATTTTTCTCCTGTCTCGGAAAATAGCTGGCAACAGCAGCACTATTGCCAGCCAGGTTCTTTAGTATAGCGCTTCACTAATCCAGCGCTGGATGGGCGTATTCTGGTTCAGCCATTGTCCTGCTGTATATCCAGCCTGGAAAGATCCTGCTAAAAACCCAAGAGCACCAGCAAACCGGGATGCAGCAGCAAGATTAGGTCCACTGTAAAATTCTCCGCCAGAAACAACTGCAATCTGTTTAGTATCTAGTATGTTCATGTGTGTTTCTCCTTGAATAAGTTAAAGCCTGCCACTCAGGCTTGGTATTAGCTCGAATAACCATAGCTTTATGCTTTGGTATCGAGGACCATGTCAGCGCTTCACAACATGCCGGACTGCAGCGGCACTAGCTTATTGTGAGCACAGACATACAGGGATCCCAGCTGTACTTCTATCTTGTAAGCTGGTTCCTGAATAGAAAACGACATTTCAATTTCGTTTGGCAGCACAAAATGCAGAGCGTTCTTTACTATCTCATCTTGATAGGTGCCAAAACACTGATAAATAAAAGGTACAGACCTGAGTCTGGTCTGTTGAATCAAGTCGTAGGCACGGTGTGGTATAGACGATAGGACTGTTAATTCAGAACTGGACAGTAACAACCTGAGTAATAAAAGCACTGCCTGAATTTTGCAGCCAGTTTCTGCAACTAAGCTGATAACTCTGTCACCGACGGGAGAAGAAGTAAACCGTGGAACAGACGCAGGGGAAAGTCGTAATCCCCCCCTAAAGCCCAAGGGTTGATTACTTTGATAATGCACTGCGTTGGAACTAAATGATCCTTGAGCCATAGTTGGGGCCTTTAGTTAACGGCGACCACCCACACCCACCTAAATAATTAACAATAAATTTACTACACAAAAAAGAATTAAGCAAAAACTAGCACCGCATATTTTCAGTGAAAAAACTTAACACTTTTATTTAGCAGGAAATTTAGTTGATCAAAAAACACAGAGCCAAATGACACTAAATGCCAGCTTATGTGTGTTAGCACTGGTTGAGTGTTTTACACAACGAGCAGGCGGCTCTCCAGATAAAAGTACAACTGTTAACAGACTAAAACCTTTTTAGTTCAAGGCTTATGTCTTCAGTCGCCAATCTTGTATAACCACCGTATTCCTCCAATAACTTAGTGCATATTTAGACAGCGTATTGATGTGGCGGAAAACACGCTGATTCAGAATTAAAGAAAGCTGTTATTTCAACTATCTTTCTGTCCACAGGTAGAATCTCTATGAACGGCTCTGGATATAAATAGCCTCATTCTGACAATGGGGTAGCAACCAAGATTAGTTTTCAGCTTCCCCTGTCAGGAGTTATTAATCACAAGCAAACGGACAGTAGCCGGCAGCTGCTACCAACTAAAGCGTCGCTTAGGTTTGTATCTTCCCCATAAACCTTAGCTTAGTGGCAAAGATTTTTATGGAAGCGGATAAAAAACCAGCAATCAGTACAAAGAGCATGTCACGAAGCGGTGACAACAGCAGAAAAACTTCTTATACTGCCTGCGCTTTAAAGAGTTCAGCCCTTGGACTCATTAAGTTAAAGCACATTTTAAATGGCCCTATAGCTCAGTTGGTTAGAGCATCCGACTCATAATCGGCAGGTCCCTGGTTCAAGTCCAGGTGGGGCCACCATTTATCAAGCACTTACGTTACATCTTCTGATTCACTTTTTGTCTGTGCTACCTCTGTGCAATTTGTTTTTAGTGGTCTGGTCTAACGTCTTTACTTTTCTCCCAACTACCGCCTTAC
>NZ_AFHI01000033.1 GCF_000217935.1 Rheinheimera sp. A13L | reverse complement strand
TAGAAATGTTCCGTAAACTGTTAGACGAAGGTCGTGCAGGCGAGAACATCGGTGCGTTGTTACGTGGTACTAAGCGTGAAGACGTAGAACGTGGTCAGGTATTAGCGAAGCCAGGTTCAATCAAGCCACACACTAAGTTCGAAGGCGAAGTGTACGTATTATCTAAAGAAGAAGGTGGTCGTCATACTCCATTCTTCAAAGGTTACCGTCCACAGTTCTACTTCCGTACCACAGACGTAACTGGTTCAGTAGAACTGCCAGAAGGCGTAGAGATGGTAATGCCAGGCGACAACCTGAAGTTTGTTGTTGAACTGATCAACCCAATCGCGATGGACGAAGGTTTACGCTTCGCAATCCGTGAAGGTGGCCGCACAGTAGGTGCTGGTGTAGTATCTAAAGTACTGGCGTAATTACCAGAACTTGAAAAGGGCTCCAAAGGGGCCCTTTTTTATATAGCCTTCTTACTTGAAGCTGCAGCTTTGTTGGCTGCGTGGTTTCGCACCAGTCACATAGGAAACTATGCTCCTGGCGTCTCAATCACTTGCCGCCTCCCTGCAACTCCAATTACTTTGGCTATATAGGTAGTATTTAATGATGATGCTTTGTTAGCTTTAGCCGGAAAATTAACAACAACAGGCTTGAGTTCTGCACAGCTAACTCTGATTAAATAGTTTCAAGTCGGATCCTTATCTTGTTTTAGTCGTCTAAGACAGTATAATGAGCGGCTATTTTTGCGGGACTGCTTTAGCGGTTGATGCAATTTTCTGTAGGGGCGTAGTTCCAATTGGTAGAACAGCGGTCTCCAAAACCGATGGTTGGGGGTTCGAATCCCTCCGCCCCTGCCACTTATATTAGGCGCTAAGGTGTTTTGCACGTTAGTCGAAGTAGTAGCTTGTACCAACAAGCCATGGGAAAGTGAGTTAAAGCATGAATGCAACGAGTGAAACCCCAAAAGGCGGCTTAGATTTAGTGAAATGGCTGGGCGTCTTAGTTCTGCTGACCCTGATGGTCGCAGCAAACTATATATATGAGTTTTCTGCAGTTGAAAAAGCTGCAAGCATAGTGGTTTTAGTCGGTTTGGCGGCTTTTATTGCAGCCAAAACCAGCAAGGGCTCTGCATTTATTGAGTTTGCGAAAGAAGCCAGAACTGAAGTTCGCAAAGTTGTATGGCCAACCCGTCAGGAAACAATGCAAACCACTATTATTGTAATGGTTGCAACCTTGATTGTTGCATTATTACTTTGGGGCTTAGATTCAATTTTATTAAGCCTTGTATCATTTATCACAGGTCTGGGGATCTAAGTTATGTCAGGAAAAATGCGTTGGTATGTAGTTCAGGCTTTTTCGGGTTTTGAACAGCGCGTAGCGACTTCATTGCGTGAGCATATCAAGATCCAACAAATGGAAGACAAGTTTGGCGAAGTGCTGGTTCCAACTGAAGAAGTTGTTGAAATGCGCGCTGGTCAGAAACGTAAGTCTGAACGCAAATTTTTCCCTGGCTACGTTTTAGTGCAGATGGAAATGTGTGAAGAAGCATGGCACTTAGTGAAAAGCGTGCCACGTGTATTAGGTTTTATCGGTGGTACTTCAGACCGTCCGGCACCTATCAGCCAGAAAGAAGCTGACACTATTCTGAACCGTCTGCAGGACAACGCTGATAAGCCGAAGCCTAAGACTCTGTTTGAAGCAGGTGAAGTGGTACGTGTGACTGAAGGTCCATTTGCTGACTTTAACGGCGTAGTAGAAGAAGTAGATTACGAGAAAAGCCGCGTGAAGGTGTCCGTGTTGATTTTCGGTCGTTCTACTCCTGTTGAACTGGAATTTGGCCAGGTCGAAAAAGCCTAAGCAGAAATAGTTTGTAACGGGCCGCTGATTAAAATATAATCGCGGCCTTTTTTAACGTCAGGGGAGCCGTTTGAGTAAGTGTCCTCGCACTTACGAGGCGCATACCCTAAATTGAGGTGAAACATGGCAAAGAAAGTCACGGCACTTGTAAAATTACAAGTTAAAGCTGGTATGGCAAACCCGTCGCCACCAGTTGGTCCAGCATTGGGTCAACACGGTGTGAACATCATGGAATTCTGTAAAGGCTTCAACGCCCGTACAGAGTCACTGGAAAAAGGCATGCCTATTCCAGTAGTGATCACTGTATACAGCGACCGCTCATTTACATTTGAAACCCGCACCCCACCTGCTTCTTTCTTATTATTGAAAGCAGCTGGTTTAAAAGGTGGTTCAGGCCGTCCTAATACCCAGAAAGTGGGTAAAGTAACTGTTGCTCAGCTGGAAGAGATCGTTAAGATCAAACGTGCTGATTTAACAGCGGGTACTGACGAAGCAGCACTGAGCACTATTGCTGGTACTGCCCGTTCAATGGGCTTAGTGGTGGAGGGTTAATCAATGGCTAAATTATCAAAGCGTGCTAAATTAATCCGTTCAAAAGTAGATTCTACTCGTGAATACGCGATCAATGACGCAGTTGCGTTATTAAAAGAATTAACAGCTGGCAAGTTCGTTGAATCAGTTGATGTTGCCATCAACCTGGGTATCGACGCACGTAAGTCAGATCAAAACGTTCGTGGCGCTACTGTGTTACCACACGGTACCGGCCGCACTGTACGTGTTGCTGTGTTCACTCAGGGTGCTAACGCTGAAGCTGCTAAAGCTGCAGGCGCTGACATCGTGGGTATGGAAGACTTAGCTGAATTAGTTAAGAAAGGCGAGATGAACTTTGATGTTGTTATCGCTTCTCCAGACGCAATGCGTGTTGTTGGTATGTTAGGTCAGATCTTAGGCCCACGTGGTTTAATGCCTAACCCTAAAACTGGCACAGTGACTCCAAACGTTGCTGAAGCAGTGAAAAACGCTAAAGCTGGTCAGGTTCGTTACCGTAACGACAAGAATGGTATCATCCATTCTACAGTTGGTAAGGTTAACTTCGACACTGACAAACTGAAAGAGAACATCGAGTCTCTGTTAGTTGCATTAAAGCGTGCTAAGCCATCTGTAGCAAAAGGCGTTTTCATCAAGAAAGTGACCATTTCTACTACTCACGGCGCAGGTATCGTTTTAGACCAGGCTTCTTTAGACGCCAAAATCTAATTCAGTCCTCTGAAATAGCTGCTTTACAGGAGCGCGTGGTTATTTTATAATCTCGCGCTCAAAAATTCGGGTAGAAGCCGGGCTTTGTTTACAAAGTTTTCGGCTTCCGTCCAAGACCGTAGGTGCCGCAAATTTTTTTAAAAGGCGTGGCTTAAAAGCACAACCTACGCAGACGGTGTTAGCCCCAGAAAGATTCCTATCAATCTGGCTCTCACCGTAAATCGCGCGTTAAACAGTATTTTTTACTGCTTAACGTTGTGTAGGCAACCAGACAATACCGTCTGGAAGAACCAGGAGTTAAGAGCCAATGGCTATTAAGCTTGATGACAAAAAAGCGATCGTTGCTGAAGTTCAGGAAGCTGCCATAGGTGCTTTATCTGCGGTAGTTGCAGACGCTCGCGGTGTTACTGTAGGCAAAATCACTGATCTGCGTAAGCAGGCCCGTGAAGCTGGCGTATGGATGAAAGTTGTCCGTAATACGCTGGTACGCCGTGCAGTAGCTGGCACCGAGTTCGAGTGTTTAAGCAACGCGTTCGTTGGCCCAACACTGATTGCATTCTCTAAAGAGCACCCAGGTGCTGCAGCGCGTATCTTCAAAGATTTCGCGAAAGACAATGCTAAGTTTGAGCTGAAAGGCGCAGCCTTCAATGGCGCCACAGTAAGCATTGACGTTTTAGCATCGTTGCCAACATACAACGAAGCTATTGCACGTTTAATGAGCACTATGAAAGAAGCAGCAGCCGGCAAATTGGTACGTACCATCGCCGCAGTTCGCGACCAAAAACAAGCCTAAACAACGTAATTTTACGTTTTGTTTGGAATTAAAGTTTAATACGGGATACGTCCCCTTAATTTAGGAATCTGAGCAATGTCAGTTACTAAAGATCAAATCTTAGATGCTATCGCTGCAATGTCTGTAATGGAAGTTGTAGAATTAGTTAGCGCTATGGAAGAAAAATTCGGCGTTTCTGCTGCTGCTGCTGTTGCAGTTGCTGCTGGTCCAGCTGCTGCTGTTGAAGAACAAACAGAATTCAACGTAATTCTGGCAGCTGTTGGCGCTAACAAAGTATCAGTAATCAAAGCTGTTCGCGGCGCTACTGGTTTAGGCCTGAAAGAAGCTAAAGATTTAGTTGAAGCTGCTCCAGCTGCAATTAAAGAAGCAGTTTCTAAAGCCGAAGCTGAAGCTCTGAAGAAAGAGTTAGAAGAAGCTGGTGCTACTGTTGAAGTTAAATAATCTAGATTTTTCTAGATTATACGCCTGATTTCAGGCTAGGCTGGTGGTGAAATAACCACCGGCCTTTTTGCGCTGTGGGACATTGATTTTCCCCACCCTAATGTTGCCATGTCGGCGACATTCAAGCCGCCCCTAGAGGGTAGGTAGGGTAAAAAATCAGCTAGCTGAGGAACCCCATGACTTACTCTTATTCTGAAAAGAAACGTATCCGTAAGGACTTCGGCAAACGTCCACAAGTGCTGGATGTGCCATATCTGTTGTCGATTCAAATTGAATCGTTCAGCAAATTTATCGAACCTGATCCAGAAGGTGGATACGGCTTAGAAGCTGCATTCCGTTCTGTATTCCCAATTAAAAGCTACTCAGGTAGTGCCGAGCTGCAATATGTCAGCTACCGCATTGGCGAGCCGGTTTTTGACGTCAAAGAGTGCCAAATTCGTGGTGTGACTTACTCAGCTCCGCTGCGTGTCAAACTGCGCATGGTGTTATTTGATAAAGAAGTACCAGGTACAATCAAAGATATCCGTGAACAAGAAGTCTATATGGGCGAAATCCCGTTGATGACTGAAAACGGTACTTTTGTAATCAATGGTACTGAACGTGTTATCGTTTCTCAGCTGCACCGTAGCCCGGGCGTATTCTTTGACCACGACCGTGGCAAGACTCACTCCTCAGGCAAGGTTTTATACAATGCTCGCGTGATCCCTTACCGTGGTTCATGGTTAGACTTTGAGTTCGATGCCAAAGATAACCTGTTCGTGCGTATCGATCGTCGCCGCAAATTGCCAGCCACTATTTTATTACGTGCGCTGAGCTTAAGTACTGAAGAAATTTTAAGTACTTTCTTCGAAAGCACCCGTTTTGAAATTAAAGACGGCAAACTGTTGATGGAAGTGGTGGCAAACCGCTTACGTGGTGAAACAGCTGCTTTTGATATCAAAGACAACGATGGCGAAGTGATCGTAGAAGCTGGTCGTCGTATTACTGCCCGTCATGTGCGTCAGTTAGAAAAAACTGGCATGACACTGATGGAAGTTCCACATGAATATGTCGTAGGCCGCGTTTTATCAAAAAATTACGCTGACCGTTCAACCGGAGAGATTATTGCCGAGGCGAACGCAGAGCTCACACTGGAGCTGTTAGCAAAACTAGCAAAAGCGGGCTACGAAAGTTTCGAAACTCTTTACATTAACGATTTGGACCAAGGTTCATATATTTCTGAAACCATCCGGATCGATCCAAGCAGCAACCGCATGGAAGCATTGGTAGAAATCTACCGTATGATGCGTCCAGGCGAGCCACCAACGCGTGAAGCTGCTGAAACTTTATTTGAAAACCTGTTCTTCTCTGAAGACCGTTATGACTTATCTACTGTAGGTCGTATGAAGTTTAACCGTCGTGTTAACTTCGAAGAAGGTAAAGGCGTAGGCGTTTTATCCAAAGACGATATCCTGGCTGTTATGAAGGTCTTAATCGACATTCGTAACGGTAAAGGCGAAGTGGACGATATCGACCACTTAGGTAACAGACGTATCCGTTCTGTGGGTGAAATGGCTGAAAACCAATTCCGTGTTGGTTTAGTTCGTGTGGAACGTGCAGTAAAAGAGCGCCTGTCATTAGGTGATCTGGACGCTGTGATGCCACAGGATCTGATCAACGCTAAGCCTATTTCTGCTGCGGTGAAAGAGTTCTTTGGTTCAAGCCAGCTGTCTCAGTTTATGGACCAGAACAACCCACTATCAGAAGTAACGCACAAACGTCGTATTTCTGCGTTAGGCCCGGGCGGTTTGACCCGTGAGCGCGCAGGCTTCGAAGTACGTGACGTTCACCCAACACACTACGGTCGTGTTTGTCCAATCGAGACGCCAGAAGGTCCAAACATCGGTTTGATCAACTCGCTGTCTATGTTTGCTCAAACCAACGAATACGGTTTCCTCGAAACACCTTACCGTCGCATTGAAGATGGTATTGTGACTGACGAAGTCGATTTCTTATCTGCGATTGAAGAAGGTAACTTTGTTATCGCTCAGGCGAACGCCGAGTTAAGCGCAGAAAACCGTTTGGTTGAAGATTTAGTACCGTGCCGTTACAAAAACGAATTCACCTTAATGCCGGCCGATAAGGTTCAGTATATGGACGTTGCACCACAGCAGATCGTATCTGTTGCTGCTGCTCTGATCCCGTTCCTGGAACACGATGACGCTAACCGTGCATTAATGGGTTCAAACATGCAACGTCAGGCCGTTCCTACATTACGTGCTGATAAGCCGTTAGTAGGTACTGGTGTAGAACGTGTTGTAGCCAAAGACTCTGGTGTAACTGTTGTTGCGAAACGTGGTGGTACTGTTGACTATGTCGACGCCAGCCGTATCGTAATTAAAGTACACGAAGAAGAAATGGTGGCCGGTGAAGCCGGTATCGACATCTACAACCTGACTAAATACACCCGTTCTAACCAGAACACCTGTATCAACCAGCGTCCATGTGTAAACCATGGTGAGCCGATTGAACGTGGTGACGTACTGGCCGATGGTCCGTCTACGGACTTAGGTGAACTGGCTTTAGGTCAAAACTTACGCGTGGCATTCATGCCGTGGAACGGTTACAACTTCGAAGATTCGATCTTGTTATCCGAGCGTTTAGTACAGGAAGATCGCTTAACTACTATTCACATTCAGGAACTGAGCTGTATCGCTCGTGATACCAAGTTAGGGCCTGAAGAAATCACTGCCGATATTCCAAACGTAGGTGAGTCTGCTTTATCTAAGCTGGACGAAGCCGGTATCGTTTACATTGGTGCTGAAGTGAAAGGCGGCGACATTCTGGTAGGTAAGGTGACACCTAAAGGTGAAAGCCAGCTGACTCCGGAAGAAAAACTGTTACGCGCTATCTTCGGTGAAAAAGCTTCTGACGTAAAAGACAGCTCATTACGTGTGCCTAACTCTGTAACTGGTACAGTTATCGACGTTCAGGTCTTCACCCGTGATGGCGTTGAAAAAGACAAACGTGCCCGTGAAATCGAAGAAATGGAAGTCAAACAGGCGAAGAAAGACCTGAATGAAGAATTCCGTATCCTTGAAGAAGGTATCTTCTCACGTGCCCGCAATCTGGTTGAAAGCACAGGCGTTGACCGCACTAAGCTGAACGGCTTACGTGGTGATGCGTTGTTAGGCTACAGCCTGGCTGATGAAGATAAGCAAAACGATCTGGAACAATTAGCGGCTCAGTACGAAGAAATCCGTATTGAATACGATAAGAAATTCGAAGCCAAACGTCGCAAGATTGTTCAGGGTGACGATTTAGCTCCAGGCGTTCTGAAGATTGTTAAAGTGTACTTAGCTGTGAAACGTCGTATCCAGCCTGGTGACAAGATGGCCGGTCGTCACGGTAACAAGGGTGTGGTTTCTACCATTGTTCCAGTTGAAGACATGCCATATGACGAAAAAGGTCAGCCGGTTGATATCGTACTGAACCCGCTGGGTGTACCGTCTCGTATGAACATCGGTCAGATCCTTGAAACTCACTTAGGCTTAGC
Organism: Rheinheimera sp. A13L; assembly: GCF_000217935.1. Taxonomy (GTDB): domain Bacteria; phylum Pseudomonadota; class Gammaproteobacteria; order Enterobacterales; family Alteromonadaceae; genus Pararheinheimera. The sequence goes on along the minus strand of NZ_AFHI01000033.1, from coordinate 8,333 downwards.
GGCCCGTGGTATAGGTGACAAGATTGACGGCATGATCAAAGACCAGAAAGAAGTTGCGGAAATCCGTGCCTTCCTGAAAAAGGTCTACGAGCTGGGCGAGTCACGTCAAAACGTTGATATCGCCAGCTTCACAGATGACGAAGTGCGTCGTTTAGCAGAAAACCTGCGTAAAGGTTTACCTGTAGCTACTCCAGTGTTTGATGGCGCCAAAGAAAGCGAAATCAAAGAGCTGTTAACTTTAGGTGACTTACCGACCAGCGGTCAGATCACATTGTACGATGGTCGTACCGGCAATACCTTCGAACGTAAGGTTACTGTTGGCTACATGTACATGCTGAAACTGAACCACTTGGTTGACGACAAGATGCACGCCCGTTCTACTGGTTCGTACAGTCTGGTTACTCAACAACCATTGGGCGGTAAAGCTCAGTTTGGTGGTCAGCGTTTCGGTGAGATGGAAGTGTGGGCTCTGGAAGCATACGGCGCAGCATACACGCTGCAAGAGATGTTAACAGTCAAGTCTGATGACGTGAATGGCCGTACCAAGATGTATAAAAACATCGTGGATGGCGACCACCGCATGGAACCAGGCATGCCAGAATCTTTCAACGTATTGATGAAAGAGATCCGTTCACTCGGTATCAACATCGAATTGGAAGAGGAATAACCCCGGTTAGGAAAACTAATCGAATTGTCCGGGGCGGTACGCCGCCCCTTGCTGGTTAACCTCTTACAGGAGAGCAAAGGTGAAAGACTTATTAAAGTTTCTGAAACAACAAACTAAAACTGAAGAGTTCGATGTGATCCGTATCGGCCTTTCTTCACCAGACATGATCCGTTCATGGTCTTTTGGTGAAGTGAAAAAGCCTGAGACGATCAACTACCGTACCTTCAAGCCAGAGCGCGATGGTTTGTTTTGTGCACGGATTTTTGGCCCGGTAAAAGACTATGAGTGTCTGTGTGGTAAATACAAACGCTTAAAGCACCGTGGTGTGATCTGTGAAAAATGTGGTGTTGAAGTCACTCTGACTAAAGTACGTCGTGAGCGTATGGGTCACATTGAACTGGCCAGCCCAACAGCCCACATTTGGTTCCTGAAATCACTGCCAAGCCGTATTGGTTTGCTGTTAGATATGACATTACGTGATATCGAACGTGTACTGTATTTTGAATCTTATGTTGTGACCGAACCAGGCATGACTTCTTTAGAGCGTCGTCAGATGCTGACTGAAGAAGAATATCTGGACGTGCTGGAAGAGCACGGCGATGAGTTTGAAGCCAAAATGGGTGCAGAAGCAATTCTGGACATTTTACGTGGCATTGAACTTGCGACGGAAATCAAACAAATGCGTGAAGAGTTGCCAACTATCAACTCAGAGACAAAGCGCAAGAAAATCAGCAAACGTCTGAAACTGATGGAAGCATTCCACACTTCTGGTAACAAGCCAGAGTGGATGATCATGACAGTACTGCCAGTACTGCCACCAGATCTGCGTCCTTTAGTTCCATTAGACGGTGGCCGTTTTGCCACTTCTGATCTGAACGATTTATACCGCCGTGTGATCAACCGTAACAACCGTCTGAAGCGTCTTTTAGACCTGTCAGCTCCTGATATCATCGTACGTAACGAAAAGCGTATGTTGCAGGAAGCTGTGGATGCGTTGTTAGACAACGGTCGTCGCGGTCGCGCTATCACGGGTTCGAACAAGCGTCCTCTGAAATCTTTGGCCGATATGATCAAAGGTAAACAAGGTCGTTTCCGTCAGAACTTGTTAGGTAAGCGTGTTGACTACTCAGGCCGTTCTGTAATCACAGTAGGTCCTACTTTACGTCTGCATCAGTGCGGTTTACCAAAGAAAATGGCTTTAGAGTTATTCAAGCCTTTCATCTACGGTAAGTTAGAAGCCCGCGGTTTAGCCACTACTATTAAAGCGGCTAAAAAGATGGTTGAACGTGAAGAAGGCGCTGTATGGGACGTTCTGGACGATGTGATCCGTGAACACCCGGTACTGTTAAACCGTGCTCCTACACTTCACCGTTTAGGTATTCAGGCATTCGAACCTGTACTGATCGAAGGTAAGGCTATCCAGTTACACCCATTGGTGTGTGCTGCATACAACGCCGACTTCGACGGTGACCAGATGGCCGTTCACGTGCCTCTGACCATTGAAGCTCAGTTAGAAGCCCGTGCGCTGATGATGTCGACGAACAACGTTCTGTCGCCAGCCAACGGTGAACCCATCATAGTTCCTTCACAGGACGTTGTATTGGGTCTGTATTACATGACGCGTGACGCGGTAAACGCTAAAGGCGAAGGCATGATCTTCAAACATGCCAAGGAAGCTGAAAAAGCATTCCGTGCCGGTGTTGCCAGCTTACACGCCCGTGTCAAAGTACGTATCACTGAAGTGACTATTGCCGAAGACGGCACCCGTTCTTCAGATACTCGTGTACGCGACACTACAGTAGGCCGTGCCATTCTGTACTCCATCATGCCGGAAGGCTTAGCCTTTGATTCAATCAACCAGGCTATGGGTAAGAAACAGATTTCACGTTTACTGAACGGCTCTTACCGTCGTATTGGTCTGAAAAATACCGTTATTTTAGCGGATCAGATCATGTACACAGGTTTCCATTACGCCATGTTGTCTGGTGTCTCTGTTGGTATTGACGATATGGTCATCCCGGCAGCCAAGGTTGATATCATTTCTGCTGCAGAAGCTGAAGTCGCAGAGATCCAGGACCAGTTCCAACAAGGTTTAGTAACGGCCGGTGAAAAGTACAACAAAGTTATCGACATTTGGTCAACTGCCAACGAAGCCTTATCTAAGGCGATGATGGACAACTTATCGAAAGAGTCAGTTGTAGATCGCGATGGCAACACAGTCACTCAACCGTCATTTAACTCTGTTTATATGATGGCCGACTCTGGCGCACGGGGCTCACCAGCTCAGATCCGTCAGTTAGCCGGTATGCGTGGTCTGATGGCGAAACCAGATGGTTCAATCATCGAAACGCCAATTACAGCGAACTTCCGTGAAGGTCTGAGCGTACTTCAGTACTTCATCTCTACTCACGGTGCTCGTAAAGGTTTGGCGGATACAGCGTTAAAAACAGCAAACTCTGGTTACCTGACTCGTCGTCTGGTTGACGTTGCACAGGATTTAGTGGTTACTGAATCTGACTGTGGCTCAACAGAAGGCATCATGATGAAGCCGCTGATTGAAGGTGGTGACGTTGTAGAAGGTCTGCGTGAGCGCGTATTAGGTCGTGTTGTGATCGGCGACGTGGTAGTTCCTGCAACTGGCGAAGTGCTGGTTGAAGACGGCACCATGTTAGACGAGAAGCTGTGTGATGCGATTGAGAAGAACTCGATTGACGAAGTCTATGTTCGTTCTGTAATTACCTGTCAGACCAACTTTGGTGTTTGTGCCAAGTGTTATGGTCGTGATTTGGCCCGTGGCCATATCATCAACGCTGGTGAAGCTGTAGGCGTTATCGCTGCTCAGTCCATCGGTGAGCCAGGTACACAGTTAACGATGCGTACATTCCACATCGGTGGTGCTGCATCGCGGTCATCAGCTGAGAACAGCGTACAGGTGAAGAACTCAGGTATCCTGAAGTTACACAATGCGAAGTTCGTACGTAACAGTGACAACAAAATTGTTATCACTTCACGTTCAGCCGAAGTCACAGTGTTCGACGACATGGGTCGTGAGAAAGAGCGTTACAAGCTGCCATACGGTTCTATTTTAGCCACAGACGACAATGCAAAAATCGTTTCTGGCCAGATCGTCGCAAGCTGGGATCCGCACTCTCACCCAATTATCGTAGAACGTGGTGCCAAGGTATCGCACAGCGATATCGATGATACCAACACTGAAGTTCAGCAGGACGACCTGACTGGTTTAACCCGTACTGTGGTAAAAGACCTGTCCAAGGCCAATGCGAAAGAACCTAAGTTAATTTTAGAAATGGACGACGGTGCATTACAGGAAATCCGCTTACCGAGCTTCACCACTATCGAAGTGACTGATGGTTCGAATGTAAAAGCCGGTGCTGTATTAGCTCGTATTCCACAAGAAAGCTCGAAAACACGCGACATCACGGGTGGTCTGCCACGCGTAGCCGACTTGTTCGAAGCCCGTAAGCCAAAAGATCCTGCCATACTGGCGGAAATCTCTGGTGTCATCAGCTTCGGTAAAGAAACCAAAGGCAAACGTCGTCTGGTTATTACACCAGAGCAAGGTGATTCTCATGAAGAGATGATCCCGAAATGGCGTCAGGTGAACGTGTTTGAAGGTGAACGTATCGAGAAAGGTGAAGTGATCTCCGAAGGTCCAGAGTCACCACACGATATCCTGCGCTTACGTGGTATCCACCATGTAGCCAGTTACATCGTGAACGAAGTACAGGATGTATACCGTCTGCAAGGCGTTAAAATTAACGACAAGCACATCGAAACTATTATTCGCCAAATGCTGCGTAAATGTTTAATCATTCACCCGGGCAGCAGCGAGTTCTTAGAAGGTGAAATGGCGGAAGTGTCACGCGTTAATATTGCAAACGCTGAACTGGAAGCAGCAGGTAAAATCCCTGCGAAGTACGAGCGGTCGTTGTTAGGTATTACCAAAGCATCACTGTCAACGGACTCTTTCATTTCTGCTGCGTCGTTCCAGGAAACAACGCGCGTATTAACAGAAGCTGCAGTCGGCGGAAAATTCGACGAGCTGCGTGGCCTGAAAGAAAACGTAATTGTCGGCCGTTTGATCCCGGCAGGTACTGGTTTTGCGTATCACCAAAACCGTATCCGTCAGCGTCAACGTGTCGCCAATGGCGAAGTCGCTGAACCGGCGATGAGTGCAGAAAGTGCTGAACAAGCTCTGACTGATGCTCTGAATATGGACTTGTCTGGCAACGACGAATAAGCCGAAGCCGCAGATTGGGATGGTCGCCAGCAAATGACCATCCCTTTTTGTTCCTTGACAGGTCAAAGGTTGACCAGTAGAATTCCGCAGCCCCAAATTTGGGTGCGGAATTTTCACGTTTATAGGTAGTTATTAACCAGGAGTATTTAATGGCAACAATCAACCAGCTAGTGCGTAAGCCGCGCAGCCAGGTGGTCTCTAAGAGCACCGTGCCGGCGCTCGAGGCTTGCCCACAGAAGCGTGGTGTTTGTACCCGCGTATACACCACCACACCTAAGAAGCCTAACTCTGCATTACGTAAAGTATGCCGTGTTCGTTTAACTAACGGATTCGAAGTTACTTCTTACATCGGCGGTGAAGGCCACAACTTACAGGAACACAGTGTTGTTCTGATCCGTGGCGGCCGGGTAAAAGACCTTCCAGGTGTGCGTTATCACACCGTACGCGGCACTTTAGACTGTGCAGGCGTTAAAGATCGTAAGCAAGGCCGTTCTAAATACGGCGCCAAGCGGCCTAAGAACAAATAACTTAACTCCGTTAAGTAAGGCCAAACTAAGTAACTTTTTTCATTAAAAGTTTTGGAATCCCCTGAAGCAATCGGAGTTTCGAATGCCAAGAAGACGCGTCATAGGTCAACGTAAAATCCTTCCAGATCCTAAGTTCGGAAGTGAATTACTTGCCAAGTTCGTAAACGTCGTAATGATCGACGGTAAAAAATCTACAGCTGAATCAATTGTATACGGCGCATTAGACATCGCTGCGACAAAATCTAAAAAACCAGAGCTGGATCTGTTCGAAGTTGCATTAGACAACATTCGTCCTACTGTTGAAGTTAAATCACGCCGTGTGGGTGGTTCTACTTACCAGGTTCCATGTGAAGTTCGTCAGGTTCGTCGTAACGCTTTAGCTATGCGTTGGTTGGTTGAAGCTGCCCGTAAACGTGGTGAGAAATCAATGGCCCAGCGTTTAGCTGGTGAAATGCTGGATGCCGTTGAGAATAAAGGTTCTGCTGTTAAGAAACGTGAAGACGTTCACCGTATGGCTGAAGCGAACAAAGCTTTCGCGCATTTCCGCTGGTAAGACAGACCTTTTTAAGAGGATTCGATTGTGGCACGTACAACTCCTATTGAGCTTTACCGGAACATTGGTATTTGTGCTCACGTTGACGCGGGTAAAACCACGACAACTGAACGAGTTTTGTTCTATACCGGCTTGTCTCACAAGATCGGTGAAGTTCATGACGGCGCCGCCACGATGGATTGGATGGAACAGGAGCAGGAACGTGGTATCACTATCACTTCCGCTGCTACTACGACCTTTTGGCGTGGTATGCAGGGCCAGTTCCCTCAACATCGTGTAAACATCATCGATACACCGGGGCACGTTGACTTCACTATTGAAGTAGAACGTTCCCTGCGTGTTCTGGATGGTGCTGTTGTCGTATTGTGTGGTTCTTCAGGCGTTCAGCCTCAGACCGAAACAGTATGGCGTCAGGCAAATAAATACGAAGTTCCACGTTTGATCTTTGTTAACAAGATGGACCGCACTGGCGCTAACTTCCTGCGTGTTGTAAAGCAAGCCCGTGACCGTCTGAATCACACCATAGTGCCTATTCAGTTACCTATTGGTTCTGAAGAGAACTTCCGTGGCGTGGTTGACTTGTTAAAAATGAAAGCAATCAACTGGAACGAAGCTGACCAGGGTATGACCTTCACGTACGAAGAGATCCCCGCGGATATGCTGGCTGAGTGTGAAGAGTGGCGTGCAAACATGGTTGAAGCAGCAGCTGAAGCCAATGAAGAGCTGATGGAACGTTATTTGGAAGGCGGTGAGCTGACTGAAGACGAAATCCGTTCGGCCTTGCGTCAACGTACTCTTTCTAACGAAGTTGTTCTTGTGCTTTGTGGTTCTGCATTCAAAAACAAAGGCGTTCAGGCTATGCTTGATGCTGTGATTGAATACTTACCATCACCGACTGAAGTCAAAGCGATCAAGGGTATTAACGAAGATGAATCAGAAGGCTTACGCCACGCTGATGACGATGCGCCATTTGCGGCTCTTGCGTTTAAAATCGCAACTGACCCATTTGTTGGCACATTGACCTTTTTCCGTTGCTACTCTGGCGTGATTAACTCTGGTGACAGCGTTTATAACCCGGTAAAACACAAGAAAGAGCGTATTGGCCGTATCGTTCAGATGCATGCCAATGACCGTCAGGAAATCAAAGAAGTTCGTGCTGGTGATATTGCTGCCGGTATAGGTTTTAAAGATGTGACTACAGGTGACACTTTATGTGACCCTGACCACATCATTACGCTGGAACGTATGGAATTCCCGGAGCCGGTAATTTCTGTTGCAGTGGAACCAAAAACCAAAGCTGACCAGGAACGCATGGGTGTCGCTCTGAGCAAACTTGCTGCAGAAGATCCATCTTTCCGTGTTCACACCGACGAAGAAACCAGCCAGACTATTATTTCTGGTATGGGTGAGCTGCACTTGGAAATCATCGTGGATCGTATGAAACGCGAATTCAAAGTGGAAGCTAACGTTGGTAAACCTCAGGTCGCTTATCGCGAAACTATTCGCGCCAGCACTGAAGTTGAAGGTAAATTTGTTCGTCAATCTGGTGGTCGCGGTCAATTTGGTCATTGCTGGCTGAAAATCGAACCTCAGGAAGAAGGCAAAGGCTATGAGTTCGTTAACGCTGTCGTTGGTGGTGTGATTCCAAAAGAATACATTCCTGCTATCGACAAAGGCATTATCGAACAGATGAAAAACGGTATCCTTGCTGGTTACCCGGTCATTGACGTGAAAGTTACCGTATTCGATGGTTCATACCACGATGTGGACTCAAACGAAATGGCGTTCAAAGTTGCCGCCTCTATGGGCTTCAGAAAAGGCGCACTGCAAGCTAAGCCAGTGATCCTTGAACCCGTCATGAAAGTTGAAGTGGTAACACCGGAAGACTTCATGGGTGACATCGTAGGTGACTTAAACCGTCGTCGCGGTATCATCAACGGTATGGAAGATGCTCCTGGTGGTATCAAGATCGTTGACGCTCAGGTTCCTTTGTCCGAAATGTTTGGTTATGCAACCAGCATGCGTTCATTGACCCAGGGCCGTGCTTCTTATTCAATGGAACCATTGAAGTATATGGAAGCACCAAACAACGTGACTGAAGCAATTATTGCAGCTCGTAGTAGTACTGGTAGTAACGATTAATCACTTAATTTGGTCCACTTTAAGTTGGATCTATTTAACAGAAGGTAATTAAAATGGCTAAGGCTAAATTCGAACGTAATAAACCGCACGTTAACGTAGGCACCATCGGTCACGTTGACCACGGTAAAACTACTTTAACTGCTGCTATCACTAACGTACTTGCTAAGCACTACGGTGGTCAGG